>JAYRYZ010000005.1:0-197966 GCA_041916775.1 Rhodocyclaceae bacterium
CCAGTTCGACCAGGGCATGGTGCTCGACATGGCGCTCTCGGCCGACGAGCGCAAGCAGGGCTTCGGGTTGATGTGCATGGCGAAGCCGCTCTCGGAAGAACTCGTGATCGAATGGGGCACCGAGGATGCCCGGCCCAAGCTCTTCCCGCCGCGCGAGGACCAGCGCTACGTACTCACCGACCGCATCCCGCGCACCGCCAGAATCATCGAGTTGCGGCTGCGTCCGGTCGGTCAGCCGATGCGCTACTGGCCCGGCCAGTACATCACGATCGGTGACGATCGCGCCGGTGCGCCGCCGCGCTGCTACTCGATTGCGAACGCGCCCAGGCCGGACGGCGAGATCACACTGCAGGTCACCCGGCTCGAAGACGGTACGACGAGCCGCTGGATGCACGACCAGGTGAAGATCGGTGACGTGGTGAAGATCTCGGGCCCCTACGGCACCTTCATCGGCGATCCGTCGGTGGATTCACCCGTGCTGTGCCTCGCCGCCGGCTCTGGCCTCGCCCCCATCCTCTCGCTCGCAGAGGCGGCATTGCGGCGCGGATACCGCAAACCGGTGACCTTGATGTTCTCCGCGCGCGGTCGGGAGGATCTCTACGACCTGGGCTTGATGCGCTACTGGGAGACGCGGCATCGCAACTTCACCTACAAGCCGACGCTGACCGGAGAGGCGGCGGAAGGACTCCTGCACGGCCGCATCCCGGCGCTGCTGCCCGCGCAGTTCAGCAACCTGGCGACACACAGCGTGTTCGTCGCCGGCAACCCGGCCTTCGTGGCCGACTGTGTCGCCGCGGTGAAGGCGCTGGGTGCGCGTGACGAGATGATCCACACCGAGGGCTATTTCGGCCAGGCCCAACCCACCACGGCACCGCAAAGCCACCTGATGCTGCTGTAGTTCGGGGCTCGAGGCGCGGGGTGTTGCACCCCGCAGCGCTCAGTCGCGGAAGTTGCCGAACTGCACCGGAAAGTCGGTGACTTCCTTCTTCACCAGCGCGATCGCCTCCTGCAGGATGTCGCGCTTCGCGCCACTCACACGCACCGCCTCGCCCTGGATCGAGGCCTGCACCTTGAGCTTGCTGTCCTTGAGGATGCGGACGATCTTCTTCGAGAGCTCTTGCTCGATACCGACCCGCACCTTGACCTCCTGCTTGACCTTGTTGCCACTGACCTTCTGCAGGTCGCCGTAGTCCAGGCAGCGCACATCGACCGATTTCGCGGTCATCTCCGGCAGCAGGATCGCCTTCATCTGGTCGAGCTGGAAGTCGCTGTCGCCGAACAGCGTCAGCAACTTGTCGTTCTGCTCGACCCGCGCGTCCGTACCCTTGAAATCGTAGCGGTTGCCGATCTTGCGGTTGGCCACCTCGATCGCGTTCTTCAACGCGACCAGATCCACTTCGGAAGTGATGTCGAATGAAGGCATCGCGATTGTCCTCAGCAGTGCGGCGGGCGCGGTTCAGCCATAGTGGCAGATGTAGTGGAAGGGCTCGCCGCTGACCTCGATGTCGAAGCTCGAGTCGGCCGGCACGTTGAAGGACTGGCCTGCCGCGTAGCTTGCCCAATCGGCTTCACCCTTCATGCGCACGCGACACGCGCCGGCAACGCATTCCATGATCTCAGGCGCACCGGTGTTGAAGGTCAACGTGGCAGGCAGCACCACGCCGACCGACTTCTTCGTGCCATCCGCAAGCACGAAGGCGTGACTCACGCACTTGCCGTCGAAATACACGTTGGCCTTGGTGGCGAGTTCGACGCCCTGGTATTTTTCAGTGATGCTCATGTCGCTTCCGTATGCAAATTCGGCGCTCCCCACAGGACACGCCTACTCGATTCCCATCATCCTCTGGATGAAGCCCTTCGCGACGAAACCGATGAAACCCAGCCCGAGCGCGAGAAACATCCAGATCGTGCCGTACTTGCCCGCCTTCGACTTGTAGGCGAGGTTGCCGATGATGAACAACATGTAGATGATCAGCGCGGTGAGCAACACCTTCAGCGAGATGTCCTCGAACTCCGCAATGGTCAGGCCGAAGATGATCGGGTTGTTGTCCATCACCGTACCCGATCAGCCGCGCTTCGCCTTCGCGTTCGCCGCGATGCGCATGCGCAGTGCGTTGAGGCGAATGAAGCCGTGTGCGTCCTTCTGGTTGTAGGCGCCCTGGTCGTCCTCGAAGGTCGCGATGGTGGGGTCGAACAGCGAATCGCTCGCAGAGTCGCGCCCGGTGACGATCACGTTGCCCTTGTAGAGCTTCAGGCGCACCCAGCCGTTCACGGTCTGCTGCGTGTGGTCGATCAGCGCCTGCATCGCCTTCCGCTCAGGGCTCCACCAGTAGCCGTTGTAGATCAGCGACGCGTAGCGCGGCATCAGGTCGTCCTTGAGATGCGCAACTTCCCGGTCGAGGGTGATCGATTCGATCGCGCGATGCGCGCGCAGCAGGATCGTGCCACCCGGGGTTTCGTAGCAGCCGCGGCTCTTCATGCCCACGTAGCGGTTCTCGACCAGATCCAGCCGACCGATGCCATGCTTGCCGCCGAGTTCGTTGAGCTTTGCGAGGAGTTCATGTGCCGCCATGCGGGTGCCGTTGATCGCCACCAGGTCACCACGCTCGAATTCGAGGTCGACATACTCCGCAGCATCCGGCGCCGCCTCGGGCGAGACCGTCCAGCGCCACATCGACTCCTCGGCCTCTGCAGCAGGGTTCTCGAGGTGGCGGCCCTCGAAGGAGATGTGCAGCAGGTTCGCGTCCATCGAGTACGGAGAACCGCCCTGCTTGTGCTTCATCTCGATCGGGATGCCGTGCTTCTCGGCATAGGCGAGAAGCTTCTCGCGCGAAAGCAGATCCCACTCGCGCCACGGCGCAATCACCTTCACACCCGGCATCAGCGCGTAGTAGCCGAGCTCGAAGCGCACCTGGTCGTTGCCCTTGCCAGTGGCGCCATGCGAGACCGCCTCGGCATTGCGCAGCTGCGCGATCTCGATCTGGCGCTTGGCGATCAACGGACGTGCGATCGAGGTACCGAGCAGGTACTCGCCCTCGTAGATCGTGTTGCAGCGGAACATGGGGAACACGAAATCGCGCACGAACTCTTCGCGCAGGTCGTCGATGAAGATGTTCTCCGGCTTGATGCCGAATTTCAGCGCCTTCTGACGCGCGGGTTCGAGCTCCTCGCCCTGGCCGAGGTCGGCGGTGAAGGTCACCACCTCGCACGCATAGGTATCCTGCAGCCACTTCAGGATCACCGAAGTGTCCAGCCCGCCCGAATAGGCAAGCACAACCTTGTTCACATCGCTCATGGTCGTATCCGTTGTTTCCGTTGTTTCCGTTGTTTCATTGCGGGACGCAAATCCCGGCATCCCGCGTTGCCCGATTCGCACCCGGTCTCAGACCTTGCCGAGCACCAGGTATTCCATCAATGCCTTCTGCGCGTGAAGTCGGTTCTCGGCTTCGTCCCACACCACCGACTGCGGCCCGTCGATGACCTCGGCGGCGACTTCCTCGCCACGATGGGCGGGCAGGCAGTGCATGAAGATCGCCTCGGGACGCGCCTCGCGCATCATCTCGGCATCCACACACCAGTCGGCGAAGGCCTTCATGCGCGCCTCGTTCTCGGCTTCGAAACCCATCGAGGTCCACACGTCCGTCGTCACGAGATCCGCGCCGCGACAGGCCTCGAGCGGATCGGCGAACTGCTTGAAGTGATCATCGCCATAGAGCCCGGCGCGCTCGGCCTCGACCTCGTAACCCGGCGGGGTCGACACCCGCACCTGGAAATCCAGCACCTCGGCCGCCTGCAGCCAGGTGTTGCACATATTGTTCGAATCACCGATCCAGGCCACCGTCTTGCCCTGTATCGGACCACGATGCTCGATGAAGGTGAGGATGTCGGCCAGGATCTGGCAGGGGTGGTACTCGTTGGTCAGCCCGTTGATGACCGGCACGCGAGAGTTGGCGGCGAAGCGCTCGATGATGTCCTGCTCGAAGGTACGGATCATCACCAGGTCGCTCATGCGCGACACCACCTGCGCGGCATCTTCCACCGGCTCCCCGCGCCCAAGTTGCGAGTCGCGCGTGTTCAGGTAGATCGCCGAACCACCCAACTGGTGCATGCCCGCCTCGAAGGACAGGCGCGTGCGCGTGCTGGCCTTCTCGAAGATCATCACCAGCGTGCGGTCGAACATCGGGTGATAGGGCTCGTAACGCTTGAACTTCTCCTTGATCCAGCGCGCACGCTGGAACAGGTGGTCGTAGTCCTCGCGGGAAAAGTCCTTGAACTGCAGGTAATGTCGAAGTGCACTCATCGCCTTCACCTCATTGTTCGAGATGCTTCCGGATCAATGGTGCCAGCTTCGCGACCAGCTGGCGGGCCTCATCCAGGGTGAACACCAGCGGCGGAAGAAGCCGTACGACCCGCTCGGCGGTGACGTTGATCAGGAGGCCGGCATCCAACGCCTTGCCGACCAGCACGCCGCTTGCGCGGTCGAGCTCGATGCCGATCATCAGGCCCCGTCCACGGATATCCACCAGGCCCTTCACACCTGCCAGCGCTTCGGCGAAGCCGTTGCGGATCGCCTCCCCGACCACGCTGGCGTTCTCCATCAGCCGGTCGTCCTCGATCGTCGCCAGTGTCTCCAGCGCCGCCGCGCAGGCGAGCGGGTTGCCGCCAAAGGTGGAGCCGTGGTTGCCCGGCCCGAAGAGCCCGGCAGCAAGCCCGGAGGTCAGGCACGCACCGATTGGCACACCGGACCCCAACCCCTTGGCGAGGGTCATCACATCGGGGCGCACGCCCGCCTGCTGGAACCCGAACCAGTGCCCGGTACGACCCACGCCGCACTGCACCTCGTCGCAGATCATCAGCCAGTCGTTGTCGTCGCAGACCTCACGCAACTCACGCTGGAAACGGTCGTCGGCGATGTTGATGCCGCCCTCGCCCTGGATCATCTCCAGCATCACCGCGACCACGCTCTGGTTGTGCGCGGCGATCTGGCGGATCGCGTTGATGTCCTTGTAAGGCACGCGCACAAAGCCCGACACCAGCGGCTCGAAGCCGGCCTGTGCCTTGCGGTTGCCGGTGGCCGACAGGGTCGCCATGGTGCGGCCGTGGAAGGCGCTCTCCATGACGATGATGGTCGGCACCTCGATGCCTTTCTTGTGGCCGAAGTAGCGCGCGAGCTTGATCGCGGCCTCGTTGGCCTCGCAGCCCGAGTTGCAGAAGAACACCTCTTCCATGCCGGAGAGGCTCGCGAGGCGGTCGGACAACTCTTCCTGCAAGGGGATGCGATAGAGGTTCGACGTGTGCAGAACACATGCCGCCTGCTCCGCAATCGCACGCACGAGGCGTGGGTGATTGTGGCCGAGCGTGGATACCGCAATGCCCGACAGGGCATCGAGATAGCGCTTTCCATTCTCGTCGAAGAGCCAGGCACCTTCACCGTGCGTAAACGCCACCGCCTGCCTGGCATAGGTATTCATGAGATGCGACATCCACAGCCCTCGTACGCAATCACCTAGAAACGCACACGGCGGCATGGCGCCGCCGTGTAATGCAAGCTCGCGATTTTAAGTGAAAAGGCAGACCATGTGTCGACATGCAAGGGTTTCCTCCGTCGCGCCGGGCATGGACCTGCCGCAGCGCACAAGAGAAAGGTTCCATTTCTGCTAGAATCCGCCGGCTTCGCGGCCAAACGGCGCACCTCTGACAGCCCTCCTTTCGATAGCGTGATACATGAAGAACAGGATTGAGAACTTTGTCATCATCGGTGTCACCCGCGACGGCAAGAAGTTCAGGCCGAGCGACTGGGCGGATCGTCTGTGCGGGATCATGTCTGCGTTCGGTGCGGATCACCGCATGACCTACTCCCCATACGTCCGCCCCGGCTGCAACCTCTCGGGCGACAAGACGGTACTTGTCGACGCAAGGCTCTACGACGTCGAACCGCTGGCCTACAAATTCATGATCAACTTCGCCAACGACAACAACCTCCAGATGGAGACACTGAGCGACGACGAGGCCCAGGCCTGATCGCTTGCTCGGAACCTGCACCCGTCTGGGTATCCTGCTGCCTTTGGCATAAAGACAATGCCCGCCATCAGGGCGGGCATTGCAACAAGTACGACTCAGTCAGCGCCGACTGGCACCCATGCCATCAATCGATCCGACGGCGCATCGTCACCATCGCACCCAGCGCCATCAACGAGGCCATGATGATCATGCCCCATTCGGTGAGCGTGGGAATCGGCTGCGCGCCCGCCTGCGGCGCAAAGAGGCCACCCGGGTCGGTGATGACACTGTTCTCGGCCCAATCGGCATCGCCCAGAGCACCATCCGTCAACGGTAGCGTCACCGTGCCGGCCTGATTGTCGATCACCGCCGCCTCGAACACGTACCACTCCGACGAGCCACCGTTGGTTTGCGGGCCGTACTTCCAGTACTGCGCACCTGCGGGGATCGGGCCGCCGAAGTCGATGGTCACCGTTGCCTGCGAGCCGGACGTACCCAGAATGAGCCTGAACGTAAAAAGCTCACCCAACGCCTGCAAGTTACCCGTCGGCGCACCGACGACCAGACTGGCGTTCTGCGCTTCCGCCAGTGTCAGGAAGCCGCGCGTCTCTTCAGGTCCAGTGCCCACGGGCGCAAAGACCCATCCGCCTGTGCCTGTCACCGATCCAGTCAAGGAGCCATCCGTGATCTCTGTCAGCGGCGGGGCACACTCCGGCCCGGATACACGTGTAACTGTCGGCACAGCACCCGCGGACGCTGGCCAAGGATTCCATGGCACATTTTGATTGGTAACCCACCAACCCGGATCTCCGGTGTTCGGATTGACGTTGTTCACTTGCCATCCGGTCGTAGGCGGCGCCGTCGCTCCGCAGGTTGCCGGGGCCGAGTAGAGGTAAGAGCCTGAGTACTCATAGAGATACCAAGTGTCGGTACTCTCGTAATAAATGAGGTCCTTGATGGCAATAG
The DNA here is from genome assembly GCA_041916775.1 of Rhodocyclaceae bacterium. Taxonomy (GTDB): domain Bacteria; phylum Pseudomonadota; class Gammaproteobacteria; order Burkholderiales; family Rhodocyclaceae; genus UBA2357. Next base: position 6,967 of record JAYRYZ010000005.1, read on the forward strand.
GAGAGTTTCCGCCAAGAGCTGCGCAGCCGTCGGATGACACACACGAACCGTAGGAAAAACCGCTGAATGAATCCTCAAAAGTGTATGTGCCGTTGAATCCAGCCAACCCTGCACCGGAAACGGTGTAAACCCAAGGCTCCGGCTGCGCACTTGCCATGTTCGCAGCCGAAAGCCAGAGCGCCACGCCTATGCACTTGAAAGCGAGTCGTTTATGAACCATTTTTCCATCCCTAAAGTTTGGGAACTGATCTGCTATCGAATGAAAGCCGAGTGTCTGCAAATTCCTTCGATGGCTAGGCCAGCTCGTGGAAAGCCTTCTACTCCCAAGGCTGAATTCGTCATGACATCACCACTCGCATGCTCAATTCCGTAACGGGTGAGCAGCGACGAACGCGCCGGAACGGCGATGCGGGCAGAGAAGACCCTTGCAGCGCTCGACCACTACGCAATCAGCCATTGATGGCTTATTCTCCGACAATTACGCAATCAACAAACTTTCCATTTCTTTCATTTTCAGATCATTTTCATATACTTGCTCCGAACCCTCTTTCGCATGCAAGGCGCGGTGGCGATGCTGCTCGTGCTTCCATGGAGCGCTGCCGCACTCGCCGTGACGCTCACCGACACCGAGCGCGCCTATCTCTCCAAACTGGGTGGCGAGGTGTCGCTGTGCGTCGACCCTGACTGGGCGCCGTTCGAGCAGATCGACGCCGACGGGCGTCATGTCGGAATCGCGGCCGACCTGCTGGCGAAGGTGGCCGAGCGAACGGGCGTGCGTTTCCGGCTGGTGGTCACGCGTGACTGGCCGGAGAGCCTGGAGGCCTCGCGCGCCGGACGGTGCCAGGCGCTGAGCCTGCTCAACCAGACGAGCGTGCGCGAGGCCTGGCTGGTGTTCACCCAGCCGATTCTCGTGGACGAGAACGTGCTGATCACCCGCGAGGAGCACCCCTTCATCGCCGAGCTCGGGCGTTTCGAAGGAGAGAGCATGGCCCTGCCCAAAGGCACGGCGATCGAGGAGTGGATGCGCCGCGACTACCCCGGCATCCGCGTGATCCTCACCGATACCGAAGCAGAAGCGCTGGAGATGGTATCCGCACGTGAGGCCGACATGACCGCGCGCTCCTTGATCGTGGCGGCCCACACGATCAAGCACGAAGGGTGGTTCAACCTCAAGATCGCGGGACAGATGCCGGGGCACGGCAACGCGCTGCGCATCGGCGTGGCCAAGGATCAGCCGATGCTCCGCGACATCCTCGACAAGGGCGTGGCGAGCATCAGCCCGCTCGAACGCCAGCAGATCGTGGACCGCCACATCACGATCGCCGTGACCAAGGGCATCGACTATCGCCTGGTGGCGAATCTGGCGGGTGTGCTGGCACTAGTGATCGCGACCAGCCTGTACTGGATGCAGCGGCTGCGCAAGGCCAACGGCGCGCTGCGCGCAAGCGAGGCCGCGCTGCGTGCCGCGAAGGAAAAGGCGGATGCGATTGCCTCGGACCAGCGCCAATTCATTGCGATGATGTCGCACGAGGTCCGCACACCGCTCACGATCATCGACTCGGCCGTGCAGGTCCTGAAGCTGCATGCGCAAGGGATACCCGAACAACTGCGCGTGATCGAGCGGATCGACCGGGGCGCCCTGCGACTCGCCGACTTCTTCGCGGAGTGCCTCACCGCCGACCGGATCAACAGCGACGACTTCCGCGTCGAATGCGCCACAGTCGACGTGCCGACCCTGCTGCGCGACGCACTCGAGCACGCGCGCTTCATACCGACCACACACGCGCTATTGGTAGATGCTCCCGCGGTGCCACCGCTTTACGCGGACCCAACGCTGCTGAGGGTGGCGCTGCAGAACCTGATCGCAAACGCGCTGCGCTACGCGCCCGAGGGCTCGACCATTACGGTCAGGGCGTACGCGGGCGTAACCGGGGTCATCTTCGCGATCGAAGACGAGGGCCCCGGCATCACAGTTGCCGAGGCCGCGCAGATCGTCAGAAAGTACCGTCGCGGGCAGGCCTCGCAGGGCAAGCCGGGCGCAGGGCTGGGGCTTGCGATCGTGCAGCGCATCGCCGAACTTCACGGAGGTGTGTTGCGGATCACGCCCGGCACCCGGGACGGTAGTGTCTTCGTGCTTGAGATCCCGCTGGGAAACCCGCAGCATGGCGACTAGGCTCCACGCCGCACACAGACTCAACAACCGGATCACCATGCCCGCAACAACGCCCCGCCCCACCCGAGTCGCGCTGGTCGAAGACGAGACCGATATTCGCGAGAGTATCGAGGAATACCTTACCCTTGCCGGCTTCGCGGTGTGGGGCGTGAACAGCGCAGAGGCCTTCTACCGGCGCTTTGCGGCAGGCCCGGTGGACGTGGTGGTGCTCGACCTCGGCCTGCCGGGGGAAGACGGCTTGGCGGTTGCGCGCCTGCTGGAGGCCAACCCCGCGGTGGCGGTGGTCATCCTGAGTGCACGCGGCACGCTGGACGACCGGCTGCAAGGGTTGCGCGCCGGGGCAGACCGCTATCTGGTGAAGCCGGTGAACCTGGAGGAACTGGCTGAGAACATCCGCGCGGTGATGAAGCGGGGTGCCGTCGGCGCCGGAGCCGCGAACACGCTTTCACCGGCCGCAGCGCAGCTCGACGACCACGTGTGCTGGACACTGGACCTCACCAACTGGCAGTTGCGCGCGCCGGATCAACGCACGATGCGGCTCACTGCCCACGAGTTCGCCCTGATCCAGCGCCTGATCGCGTCCCAGGGCGAGGCGGTGCCGAAGCGCCTGCTCGCCGACGAGATCTTCGGGCCATACATCGCAAACGCCGGCGACCGACTCAACGTACTCGTCACCCGCCTGCGCAAGAAGGCGGCCACCCACTTCGGCACGCCCTTGCCCCTGAAAACGCTGCATCAGCTCGGTTACGCCTTCAACGCGCGTAGCCGCATGTCCGGCTGAACGCGGCACCCCTCATTGCTTCTGCTGATTGCTGCCGAAATAGCTCATGCGCCGGCGTGGCGAGAGGTAGTCGAGTGCAGCGGGCTCGAGCTCCCGCGCCTTGATCGCAATGTCGATCTGCACCTCCGGCTCTTCGGTGAGGTCGATCACCAGTGCGTCGTTCTTGGGCACGGCGGGATCGAACACCATCACCGAGGGGCGCAGCAGATCCGCGTGGTTCACAGATACCACCAGCCCCACGTTACCGTTCGACAGCTGCACCAGCGAACCCGGAGGATATACACCGAGCATGCGCACGAACTGCTGCAGCATACGCAGATCCCACATGCTGGCCTCCTCACGGAACATGCGCGCGAGGGCTTCGGCCGGGGTGATCGAATCCGCTCGCGAGAGCGGATTGCACAGGTTGTCATAGCGGTTGGCGATGCCGACGATGCGCGCGAGGAGCGGGATCTTGTCGCCCGCGAGACCGCGGGGGAAGCCCTTGCCGTCGGCGGTCTCGTGGTGCAGTTCGATGATCTCGCGCACCGGGGCCGGCATGACCCCCATCTCGCGTGCCATCTCCGCACCATAGACGGTATGAAGCCGGTAGAACTCCTCCTCGTGGCGGTTGCGGTGCGGATTACGCAGCACAGTGTCGGGCACGCGCAGCTTGCCGAGATCGTGGAACAGCGCACCTTCGCCAAGCACCTTCAAGAGCTCCGGCGGCAACCTCAGCTCGCGCCCGAGCAGCAGCGACAGCACCATCACGTTGAGGACATGAAAGTAGGCGGTCTCATCGGCGAGCTTCTCGTTCATCAAGTGGATCACCATCTCGCCATCGGCGGTGAAACCCTCCACCATCTTGGTGACCACCGCACGTGCCCCACCGATCGCGCGCTCCGGCGCAGCATGGATGCCCTGCATCACGTTGCGCACCTGGGCTGCCGCCTCTGTATAGCCGCGCTCGCAGCGGGAGATACGTTGCCGCACCGCGGCGATGCGACGCGCCTGCTGCGCCTTACCCGCGCCAGGCTCGTCACGCACCGGCATCGGCTCAGTGGATGACGGGGCCGGTGCTGAAACGGTTGTTGCAGGAGTCGGCTGTGAAGTCGAAGCCGGCATTGAATCCGAAGCCGAGGTCGTGGTCGCCGCCGAGTTGAGAGCCGGAGGCGCCGCCCCGTCCTGTGGGGACAGCCGGGGCTGAACGGCATCGACCGCAGGGGCGGGCACCCCGGTTGGTACAGCCGCAGCGGCCGGCACGGGCTGCGCTCGGGCTGCCGCCGCATCGAGCGGCTTTGCGACGCTGCGCGAGGGTACGTAGCACACCTTGGCAAGACCGAGCGCACGTATCTGCTCTACCTGCGCCGCACTGGTGATACGGAACTGGTTGAACATGAAGGGGTGGTCCATCCAGCCCAGCTTCAGGCGCACGAACACCCCGGGACACAGCCGCGCCGGATCGATCTCGACCTCATCGACTTCCGACAAACCAGGGGACTCTTTGGCCAAGGCGACTCCTTGCATTCAGCATTTCATGGGGGAAACACTGGCTTCAGCACATTCTGACAGTTATTCTAGATTCCCTGGAATCAAAAACGGACTGACCGATGTCAATTCCACCGGTTACCCCGGTAGGACACACCATCTCCGACTGCAAGGACGGGCCGCACGGGGCACGCTGCGTCGCGCTTCTCGAGGCGCTGACCCTTCCGCTGATCGTGGTGGAACAGGGCTGCGCCACCTACCTCAACCCGGCCGCACAGGCGCTGTTCGACATGGGCGCAGAGCGGGATCGGTGTCAGTCTTTGTTCGCCGCAGTCGGCGGGCCCTTCTCGCTTCTGCTCGCCGCGCCCGACGGCGAACGTTTGTACCATGCAAGTGTTTCATCCCTGCAGTTCGAAGGTGACGACGACGAGGACAACATCCTCGTCTGTCTCACCGATCAGTCCGAACGCATCGCGGTCGAGCGCAGGTTGCGTGAGGCGGAAGCACGCTGGCAGTTTGCGCTGGTAGGCAGCGGCGACGCGGTGTGGGACTGGAACATCGTCTCGGGTGACATCCTGTTCACGCCGCGCTTCGCCGCCATGCTGGGCTACGAGGAAGGCGAGTTCGACGATGGCTACGCCGCCTGGGAGGCGGCCATCCACCCCGACGATGTGCACCGCGTCCGGGCCCAACTCGACGACTACATCACGGGGCGCTCCGAGCGCTACCTGTGCGAATTCCGTATGCGCTGCGCGAACGGCGACTACCTGTGGATACAGGACCGCGGTCTGATCGTCGCCCGAGATGCACAAGGCCGTCCGACCCGCATGGTGGGTACGCAGCGCGACATCAGTGCCGTGCGCAGCGCGTCCGAGACCCTGCAGCGGCAGCTGATCGAGACGCTCGACCTCAACGCGCGCCTGGAGGAGGCCCAGCTACAGCTGGTTCAGTCCGAGAAGCTCGCCTCCATCGGTCAGATCGCAGCCGGCGTCGCACACGAGATGAACACGCCGCTGGGTTTCGTGAGCTCCAACTTCGGCTCGCTGCAATCCTATGCCAACGAGCTCTTCTCGCTGGTCGAGGCGCTGCACCAGGCCTTGCAACCAGACGCCACACAAACGCAGCGCGACGAGGCCGAGTCGCGCTACCGTAACTCGGATATCGCCTACATGCGCGAGGACCTGCCCGCCCTGCTCGCCGAGACGCGCGAAGGGCTCGAGCGGGTCCAGGGCATCGTGCGCGATCTCAGGGACTTTTCGCGCGTCGGCGAAAGGCAGTGGCAGCTCGCCGACCTGCGCCGGGGCCTGGACTCCACCCTCAACATCCTGCGCAACCAGCTCAAGCACAAGGTCGAGGTGGTACGCGACTACGGCGAGATTCCGCTGATCTGGTGCATCCCGTCACAGCTCAATCAGGTGTTCCTGAATCTGCTCTCAAACGCGGCCCAGGCCATACCGGATCATGGCCGCATCACCATCAGCACCGCGGTCGAAGGGGAGCAGATCGTGATCCGCATCACCGATACAGGCTGCGGCATCCCACCCGAGCACCTACGCCGCATCTTCGACCCCTTCTTCACCACCAAGCCAACCGGCAAAGGTACCGGCCTCGGCTTGTCCCTTTCGCTCGACATCGTACGCAAGCACCATGGCGACATCACCGCCACCAGCGAACCGGGCGAAGGCAGTGTGTTCACCGTGACGCTACCTGCGCAGGGAGAGCCGGAGTTCGCGTGATCCGCTGAAACTCTGCGCCCGCATACCGAGCTTGCGCGTACACTGCCGCCTTTGCGCATGAACGGAAACCCACGATGCCCCCATTTCAAGACCTCGACGCACTGATGTTGCTGGCGATGATGCTGGCCGCCAAGCGGCGCCCGGCTACACTCGCCGAGGTGATCGCGGCGCTGGACCTTCTCGAAGGCGGGCTGCCGCCCCAGGTGCAGATCGGCAAGTCCTTCGCACGCCTCTCGGAAGCCGGGCTCCTGCATGAGCAGGAAGGCGGCTTCGCCCTGACCGCCGCAGCCGAGGCGCTGGTTACCGGGCTGAAGAAGAAGAGCGACACCGCCGAGCGCATCCAGGTGCTGCGCGAGCGCCTCATCACGCACACGCAGGACATTCCGGCGACGCTGATCGCGCTCACACCGAAGCAGTTGGGCGATGCGGTGCTCGCGTTCCGCACCGCAGAAAAGAGCAGCAAGCGCACACTGATGGCCGAACGCCCGCAGCCCGCCGAGGCGGACAAGCGCAAGCCCGCTGCTCGTAGCGGCAAGCCGCCTGCAGCGAAGCGTGGCGCAGCCAAACCGGCGGCGGCCGCGGCCAAACCCGCCCCCGCCGGCAGACAGCCGGCCACTTCCGAGTCGCCTACATCGGTGTGGGATACGGCCAAGCCGCGCAGGCGGGGCTGAGCATATGCAAGAGCAGATTACCTCCGACGACACCACCAAGGATGGCGCCCCGTTCGGCACCTTGCCGCTGCCGGCGGCGATGCTCGCCAACCTCACACAGATCGGCTACCTGGACATGACCCCGGTGCAGGCGGCCACCTTGCCGCGTGCGCTGGCCGGCCACGACCTCATCGCCCAGGCAAAGACGGGCAGCGGCAAGACCGCCGCCTTCGCACTGCCGCTGCTCCTGCGCCTGGATGTGAGCCGGCTCGCGGTGCAGGCGATGGTGCTGTGCCCCACGCGCGAGCTTGCCGAGCAGGTCGCACAGGAGATCCGCCGCCTCGCGCGCTTTGCCGGCAACATCAAGGTGCTGACGCTATGTGGCGGCCACACCATCCGTCCGCAGCGCGACAGCCTCGCGCACGGCGCGCATGTGGTCGTCGGCACGCCGGGGCGCATCATGGACCACCTCGATCGCGGCAGCCTCGTGCTCGACGCGCTCGCCACGCTGGTGCTCGACGAGGCGGACCGCATGCTCGACATGGGCTTTCACGATGACATCGCCCATGTCGTCAGCCACTGCCCCGCAGCGCGCCAGACGCTGCTGTTCTCGGCCACCTTTCCGGAAGGCATCACGCGCCTCGCGGCGCGCTTCATGCGGTCGCCGCAGACGGTGATGCTCACCGAACAGCACGACGCTGACACCATCCGCGAGCGCCATTACCGGGTGGCAGACGGCGAACGGCTGCAGGCCGTCGGCCGCCTGCTGCGCCACTACCGGCCGGCGAGCACGCTCGCGTTCTGCAACACCCGCCAGCAATGCCGCGACCTCGTCGAGGCATTGCAGCGGGAGGGCATCGAGGCGCTGACGCTCAACGGCGAGCTCGAGCAACGCGAGCGCGACCAGGTGCTCATCCGCTTCGCCAACCGCAGCTGCGCGGTGCTGGTCGCCACCGATGTCGCCGCGCGCGGGCTGGACATCGCCGAGCTGGAGGCCGTCATCAACGTGGACGTGACGCCCGAGCCGGAGGTGCACATCCACCGCATCGGCCGCACCGGCCGTGGCGCGCACGCCGGCTGGGCCTTCACCCTCGCCGGCCCGGCCGACGAGCGCCGCCTGGCGGCCATCGCCGCGGCGAGCGGGCGTGAGCCGCAGTGGCACGATTTCGCCGCGCTGAGCGACGATGAAGATGACGGCGCGCCGCTCGTCCCGCCCATGGTGACGCTGCTGATCCTCGGCGGGCGCAAGGACAAGATCCGCCCCGGCGACGTGCTCGGCGCGCTCACCGGCGAGGCCGGCTTCACCCGCGACGACGTCGGCAGGATCAACGTCACCGACCAGCACACCTACGTCGCGGTGCGCCGCGAGATCGCCGCCGAGGCGGTACGCAAGCTCGCGGCCGGGCGGCTGAAAGGGCGTCAGGTGAAGGTGCGTCAGCTGGGAGGATGAGGGTTGCCCTCTGCCTGTACCTTGGGCAGCCGCACGCGCACGCGCGTGCCCTCGCCAGGGCTGCTGTCGAGCAGGATCTCGCCGCCGTGGTGCTTGACGATCTCGTAGCTCACAGACAGCCCGAGGCCGGTGCCCTGGCCGACCGGGCGGGTGGTGAAGAAGGGCTCGAACACGTGGCGGCTCACCTCGGGCGGCATGCCGCAGCCGTTGTCGCGCACCTCGACCTCCAGCCAGTCGCCGTCCTCGCGGCTCGCGACGACGACGCGACCTTCGCCCGGCTCCACCGCCTGCAGCGCGTTGGTGACGAGGTTGGCGAAGACCTCGGCAAGCTGGCTGGGCTGGCATTCGAGCGGCGGCAGGGGCGACAGCGCGGTCTCGAGGGTGACGCCCGCCGGGGCGCTCGCACGTAGCGGGTCGACGCTGCCGGCCAGCACCGCGTTCAGTTCGGCCATCTGCCAGGCGGCGGTGCCGACCTCGGAGAAGGTCTTCATGTCACGCACGATGCGCTTCACTCGCGCCAGCCCGGTCTCGGTCTCGCCGAGCAGCTCGGCGAGATCCTGGCACAGGAAGTCGTAGTCCAGGCCCGCCTTGAGCGCGGCGAGGCGCTGCCGGCCCGCCTCGGAGAACGGCAGCTGGGCGTGGATCCGGTCGTAGGTGGCGATGAGACCGGTGAGTTTGGTCACATACTGGCGCAGCGTACCGATGTTGGAGACGACGAAGCCGATCGGGTTGTTGATCTCGTGTGCGACCCCGGCCGCGAGCCGACCGATTGCGGACATCTTCTCCGCCTGCACGAGCTGCTCGCGCGTGCTGCGCACCTCATCCAGCGCCGCCTGCAACTGGGCGGTGCGTTCGCGCACGCGCGCTTCCAGGCCGGCGTTGAGCTGCGCCAGCTCGTCGCGCGCCTTCGCGAGCGCGCTGTTGCGCTCGGCCATGAGTGCATACACGTGCTGCATTGCGTCGACGAGCACTGCGGTGCGGCCCGCCTCGCGCCCGGCATCGGCTGAACCATGCTCCGCCTGCGGCGCCTCGCCAATGAGACGCGCCATCTCCTGATCGGAGCCGAGGATGTGAAACGACAGCCAACTGGTGACGAAACGTGCGAGCGGCTCGAGCAGGCTATCGGGTTCGGCTGCGGCAAGGACCTCGGCCCGCGCCATGCGGATCTGCTCGGCGAAAGCGGCGTGCTGCCGGGCATGCGCCTCGTCGTGTGCCCGCGGGCAGCCACCCGCCCACATGATGGCCTCCTCGTCGGCGAAATGCTGGCGTGCATAAGCATCGAGCTGATCGAGCAAGGAAACGACCGCGCCCGCCTCGGGCTTGCGCTCCCCGGTGACCACCGCCACCAGGACGTTGAGCAGCTCGACCAGGCCGCGATGCTGGGTGTCCACCAGAGCGATGCCGGTTTCGAAGCGCGCATCCCAGATAAAGGCCTGCAGCCCCTCCCCCGCACCGCCCGTGATCGGCAGGAACGAGGTCTCCGGGGTCACTTCTCAGCGCCCCCGGGTTTGGTCGAATCCTTGCGGACGAACACCAGCAGGGCGCGGCCCACCGCAGCCTCCACCTTTGCAAGCTGCGCGATCAGATGCTCGTCGAGCACATGGCCGGCGAGCAGCAGCAGATAACCTTCCGGGTGCATCACGTCGCGCGCGACCACGAGCCCCGGATAGAGATGTTTGACCTTGACCTGTACCTCCTCGATCACCGGTTGGCCGCGTTCCGACAGGATCACGTCGAACATGTCGACCACTTGCGGGTCGTAGCGGGTGCCGCGGTTGTCGTGAAGGAAGGTGCGCGCTTCCACGCTGCTGAGCGGCCGCGCAGTGAGCGTGCCGAGGCACAGCGCGTCGTAGTCGTTGGCGACCGCGATGATGCGCGCACCGAGCGGAATCGCCAGCCCGGCGAGCTGATCGGGGAAGCCCTTGCCGTCGAAGCGCTCGTGGTGGTGGCGGATCAGCACATTGGCCTCGCGCAGCGGCTCGATACCCATTAGCAGGTTCTGCGCCAGCACCGGATGCTTCACGACGATGTTGCGGTCGTCGGCGCTCAGCCGATTCCACGGCTTGTCGACCAGTTCCTCGCTCCAGCCGATCTTGCCGATGTCGTGCAGCAGCGCGGCGAAGAAAATGTTCTGCACGCTCGCGTCGTCCTCGCCGAGACGCTGCGCCAGCGTGCGGGCGCTCTCGGCCACGCGCCGGCCGTGCCCGCCGAGGAGGTTCGAGCGCATGTCGAGCAGGCCCGAGAGCACCTTGATGGTGTTGAGGAAGGACTTCTTCAGGTTGCCGTTGGCCCCCTGCAGGAGATCGAGCGCCTTGCGCAAATCTGCGGTGCGCGCCATGACCTTGGCCTCCAGGCCGGCGTTGAGCGCCGCGAGCTCGGCGTTCTGCGCCTGCGTCAGCGCCAGCAGGCGTGTGTTCTCGCTCTGCAGGCGCTTCTGCTCCAGCGCCTTCTGCACCACCAGCACGATGTCGTTGTCGTCCCAGGGCTTGGCGATGTAGCGGTAGATCTCGCCGCGGTTGATTGCCGCCACGGTCGAGGTCACATCGGCATAGCCGGTCAGCAGCAGCCGCACCACTTCCGGCCAGCGCTGGCGTACCGCCTCGAGAAACTGCGCACCGTCCATCTGCGGCATGCGCATGTCCGAGATCACCAGGTCGATCGGGTGCTCGGCGAGCAGCTCCAGCCCGCGTGCGCCGCTCTCCGCGACGTGGATGGTGTAGCCGAGCGGCCTGAAGAGGCGCCGCAACGAAGACAGGATGCTGGCCTCGTCATCGACGAAAAGCAGGGTGCCAGGCGCTGCGGATTCTGACGAGGCCATCGGTTCGGCTCCGGAGTGTGGAACAGGTTCAGAAGGTGGATGATCCGCTACGTCCGCCGCCAGCGCCGCGCAACACCCACTCCTCCCCCTTCTTGATGGCCGCGGTGCTGCCCTTGAGGCTGAAGCGCACCGCCTTGAACGCCCCCGACTCCATCGGCAGTGCCACACCGACCATACCGCTGCCGTTGAGCGCGCTGCGGATGGCGTCGAAGGGCTTGATCAGGTACTCGTAGGTGCCGTCATTGACGCTGCAGATGCCTTCAATGTGCGCCGCACCGTCACGGCCGTTGAGCAACAGCGGATAGGTCGAGCCTTCCTCGCAGGTCGCGCCGGTGACCAGCACGTGGATGCAGTTGCTGTTCTCGGCGAAGCAGCGCACCGCAAGATACTTGTCGCCATCATCGATCGTAGTCCCGGCGATGGTGTCGCCGCTGCCGTCCTCGGCCATCATCACCATCCAGTCGCCAATGTTCTCGCGCTGGGCATGCGCGCTCCCCACAGATACGAACAGCACACCCAGAGCACACAGCAGGTAGCGAAACGGCTTGTTCATGCGGAACTCCGGTCATCGGGATATGGGGAAAGGAGCCAAACGCGAGGCGCGGATGAATGGCTACGAAAATTTACCATCAATTACCATATCGACGTAAGGTCTCGCTTCGTACTGCACCACTTGGCACGGCGTGCGAGGAACGCGCAATCTGGTGCCAACTGGGGCACGCTCGTGACCTCGCGGCGTGCCGCTTGGTCAGGGGGTTTGCGCTATAGTCCGCGCTCAGCCGCGCCGACAACAACCGCCACCATGTTGCTGGCAACGCCAAGACGCCCCCTTTCGGCCAAGCTCGCCCCCGGATACGCCACACCCTGATGCCATCCAGCAACCTGACCGCGCTGATCTTCAACGCAGCACTGCTACTCGCGATGGCGGTGCTGTTCGACATTGGTGCCGGGCGGCTGGCCGCAACGCGCATCGCGGCGCGAACGATGCAGCTTTTCACCGGCGCAATGCTGGGTGCGATCGGCATCGCGATCATGACGATCCCGCTCGAGTTCGCTGCAGGCATCCAGTTCGATACGCGCTCGGTGCTGCTCGCCATCGCCGGCCTCTTCTTCGGTGTGATACCCACCCTGTGCGCGATGGGGCTGACCGCGATCTACCGGCTCTGGGTCGGGGGCGACGGCGCCCTCACCGGCGTGGCGATCATCGTCAGCTCGGGCAGCATCGGCCTCCTCTGCCGGAGCCTGTTCGCCGGGCGCCTGTCCGAGATGGGCTGGCGCGAGTTGGGCATGCTCGGCCTGATCGTGCACGTCGTGATGCTGTTGTTGCTGCTCACGCTGCCGTGGCCATCCGCCCTCGACGTGCTGCACGTGCTGACGGTGCCGGCGCTGACGCTCTACCCGCTCGCCACCGCGGCGCTCGGGCTGGTCTTCTCCAATCGCGCACGCCTGGTGCGGCTGGCGCAGGCCCTGGAGGAAAGCGAGTTGCGCTATCGCACCCTCTTCCAGGACTCCCACATTCCACTGGTGCTGCTGAATCCGGAGTCACTGCGGTGTGTGGACTGCAACCAGGCGGCGGCCGAGTTGCTCGGCTACCCGTCGCGGGACACGGTCATCGGACTGCACGTGAAGGATGTGTCCGCCCCTCTTCAAGCGGACGGCAGCGCCTCGGCAAGCTGTGCCCGCGAGTATGTAGCACGTTGCCTGCGCGAGGGTGAGGCGCGCTTCCAGTGGCGCCACCGGCGCCCCGACGACAGCCTTTGGGATGCAGAGGTTCACCTCAAGAATTTCTCGATTGACGGGCGCGTGCTGCTGCAACTGAGCTTGCGCGACATCACGCGCGAGATGCACGACCAGACGGAGATCAACAAACTTCGTCAGGCAATCGAGCAAAGCCCAGACAGCATCATGATCACCGATGTGCAGGGTTTCATCGAGTATGTGAATGAGGCATCCGAACGCAGCACGGGTTACCGGCGGGAGGATCTGCTCGGACGCAAGCCCGCGCTGATCAAATCCGGCAAGACACCGCCCGAGACCTACCGTAACCTGTGGGAGCACCTTGCGCGCGGTGAGACCTGGCGCGGCGAGCTGATCAACCGCCGCAAGAACGGCGAGGAGTACGTGGAGTTCGCCACGATTGCACCCGTACTCGACAGTAACGAGCGGGTCAGCAACTTCCTCGCGATCAAACAGGACATCACCGGCCAGCGACTCGCCGAAGCGCGCGTGCGCCTCTTGGAGCACTACGACCTGCTCACTGGCCTGCCCAACCGGACCCTGTTGCTCGACCGTCTGGCACAGACCCTGTCGTCCGGCCTGCGCATGCATGACCAGGACATCCTGATCCTGCTCAACATCGACCGCTTCAAGCTCATCAATGATGCGCGTGGTCACGAGGCCGGCGACATGCTGCTGCAGGCGGTCGGCAACCGGCTCAAGCAGCAACTGCGTGATGGCGACACGGTAGCAAGGCTCGCCGCGGACGACTTCGCGATCCTCCTGCCACACGTGAATCACGGCGACGTCCGGGCCAGCCGGCATGCGCTGTCGGTCGCAGAGAAGATCATCGCGAGCCTGCGCGAACCACTGGACCTGCCCGAAGAGGTCAGCGGCATCACCGTGAGCCTGGGCATCACGACCTACCCGGAAGGCCCCGACGACACACCAACCCGGGTTCTGCGTCGCGCCGACACCGCGCTGCATCGTGCCAAGGCTGCGGGCGGCAATCAGAGCGCCTTTTTCGAGGTTGAAATGGGCCAGGCGGCGAAGCGCAGCTTCCGCATGGAGCAGGAACTGCACCAGGGCATCGAGACCGGCGAGCTGCGCCTCTACCTGCAGTCGCAGGTACTTGCCGATGGCAGCCTGGCCGGCGTCGAGGCGCTTGTACGATGGCAGCATCCAGTGGAAGGCTTGTTGTTGCCGGGCGCCTTCATCGCGATTGCCGAACAATCCGACCTGATCGTCGAGCTCGGCCGCTGGGTGCTCGCCGAGAGCTGTCGGCTGATCGCCGCCGAGACGGCAGCCGGGCGGCCTTTGCGCATCTCGGTGAACATCAGCCCGCGCCATTTCCGCCAGCCTGGTTTCGTGCGTTGGGTCGAGTCCTTGCTGACGCGTACCGGTGCCGACCCGTTGCAACTGTCCCTGGAGATCACGGAAGGTCTGGTGATCGACAACATCGACGACGTCGTCGCAAAGATGAGCGCGCTCGCCGCGCTGGGCATCCACTTCTCGGTGGACGACTTCGGCACCGGCTATTCATCGCTCGCCTATCTGAAGCGCCTGCCCATCCACGAGCTCAAGATCGACAGGACGTTCATCCAGGACGCTCCCAATGATCCGGACGACGCTGCACTGGTCGAGACCATCATCTCGGTCGCGAGCCACATGCATCTGCAGGTGGTCGCCGAAGGCGTGGAGACGCCGCAGCAGGCCGACTTTCTCAACGCCCGCGGCGCGATCATCCACCAGGGTTATCTCTTTGGCCGGCCCGAGCCTGCGCAGAGCTGGCTGACGCGCTGGCACGCCCAGCCGAAGCCGACCACTCCCCCGCCGAGGCTTCCGCCGGAGAGCTAGGCCGGGACGCGCTGCCGACGCCGGTACAGCTCAGGTCTCGGCGCCCATGGCCGTCTCGACCCGGTTTCGGCCGGCGCGCTTGGACATGTAGACCCCCGCGTCGGCCATCCTCACCAGATCGTCCGGCCCTTGCATGTCGGCCCGCCGCTCCGCAACGCCGACGCTGATGCTGCCGCGCCACTCGCCGCCGCCCGCGACCGGCACGCGCATCGCGGCGACCTTTTCGCGCATCGTCTCGGCCAACTGCAATGCACCGGTGAGCGGCGTGTGCGGGCAGATCACGAGAAACTCGTCCCCACCCAGCCGGCACACCAGGTCGTCGGTACGTACCATGTGGCGCAACTGCATCGCGAGCTGCTGCAACACCACATCACCCGCCTCGTGGCCATAGGTATCGTTGATGCGCTTGAAGCCGTCCGCATCGATCATCATGCACGCGAGCCCGCCCAGCGGCTCGCTCCACTCCAGCCTCAACCTCTGCATCGCATGGCGGCGATTGGGCAGGCCGGTGAGCACATCGGTCATCGACAAGGCCTCGAGATGCTTGTTGGCGATGGCAAGCTCCCGGGTGCGCTCGGCCACGCGCGCTTCCAGCGTCAGGTTCAGCTCCCGCAGCTGACGATTGCGCTCGGACACCTGCACGAACAAGCCATTCAGTGCCTCGAGCAGCGGCCCTGTGGCGCGCGTGGACAGGTGCTCCTCCTGACGATAGGCCTCCTCGGCGCTGAGGCCCTTGCGGATCAGGAAGAACTGTCGCGCCATGGTCTGGTCCGAGCCCAGAATGTGGTATGCAAGCCAATGAATCAGGAACTTCAGCAGTCTGTGGGCGGACTCCGCATTGATGCCGTCCGCGGCGAGATGCCCGACCTCCTCGATGAAGTTCTCGTGCTCGCGCTGCTGCGTGGTCACATGACGCTCATCGACGCCCGCCCGCCGCATGAGTTCCTCCTCGGCAGCGAAGTGGAAGCGCGCATAGCTCGCGAGTTCGTCGAGCACCGCGGGAATCTCCGGACCACCGAGGGCCTCGGCCGATGCCAGCAGTTCGCCGAGCCGGTTGATCAGGGAGACCAGCTCCATGTGCTGCGCATCGACCTCGGCGATGCCGGTGACGAAGTTGTCATCCCACTTGAAAGAGTCCATTCTGTAGCCCACCATCCGGTCGAATTTATGATGTCAGCGCAGCGCGACTCCCACGTCATTCGGACACCCCCGGATGGCTTCCGGCTCCGCCCGCAACGCCAAGAGGCGTGGAATCTGCCTACTATAACAAAAGTAGTAATTTGAACCGATTATTGCCAGCGCCCTATTGAGGAACATCAAGCATGCCTATCTTCTGGCGCTCCCAACTGCGCATCGGACAGGACGACATCGACGCCGATCACCGCTACCTGATCCTGCTGATCAACACGGTTGAGCTCGTGCTGCGCTTTCCCGACCAACCTCATCACGTGGAGCTCGCCCTGGACGAGTTGCTCCGCTATGCACAGCTCCACTTCGAGCGCGAGGAGAAAATACAGATCGCGTATGGCTACACTCATCTCGACGAACACAAGATCGAACACCGCAGATTGCTCGGGAGCCTGGAGGCCCTGATCGCAAAGGTGAAGCTCGCACTCGCCGACCCGGCGGCCGGGCCCGCGACGGTGCAGGCGCAGAGCGGCGAGATCACCGCCTTGCTGCGCCACTGGCTGGTGGATCATGTGATGAAGGCGGACATGCAGATGAGCGACATGTTCCGCAAGCCGCCCATCATCTGAACCTGGCGTTGCGCCGAAGGATCAGTCTCCGGAGGCTCCAGAGCCAGTGACTGCACGCCCGAGACGGTCCGCGATCGCCTGCCAGGAATCTTCCGCAGGCGGGGCCTCGACGAGGATGAGGCTCGCACCGACCGCATCCAGGGTGCGCAGGTTGGCATACAGGCTGCGCGCGAAACCCGCCGCATCGGCGGGCCCGGCAAGCCAGCGGAGTTCGCGCTCGTGCGGGTCCACCGCCAGCCGCGCGAGCACCGCGACCTGCTCGCCGGCACGCATCGCCTCGCGCGCAGCGAACGGCAACGCATCGCCCGCGACCAGGCGCATCGGTGTGCGCGGCGCATAATGCGCCGCGAGCGCGCCGGAGACGCGCGGCGCATCGGCATCAGTTTCCGCATCCGAGACAGCGTCCGGCCCTGCAACCGCGCCGCGCACACGCGGCACGCGGCCGATGACCCGTGCGATGTCCTCGGCGGTGATCGCGCCGGGACGCAGGATCACCGGCGCATCACGCGACAGGTCGAGGATCGTGGATTCGATGCCGACGGAACACGGCCCGCCATCGAGAATCATCGCGACCGCTGCACCGAGTTCCTCCTCGACGTGCGCGGCCGTGGTCGGGCTGATGCGGCCGAAGCGGTTCGCGCTCGGCGCGGCGATGCCGGAATCCAGCGCACGCAGCAGCGCGAGCGCCACCGGATGGTCCGGCACACGTAGCCCGACGGTGTCCTGACCGCCGGTGACCGCGTCCGGCACATCGGCCTCGCGCGGCAGGATCAGCGTCAGCGGTCCGGGCCAGAAGACGCGCGCGAGTGCCGCCGCCTCGCGCGGGATGCTGCGCGCCCAGCGCGGCAGATGCTCGGCATCGGGCAGATGCACGATCAGCGGGTGGTCGGCCGGCCGCCCCTTCGCGGCGAAGATGCGCCCGACCGCCTGCGGATTCAGCGCATCCGCGCCCAGGCCGTAAACGGTCTCGGTGGGCAGTGCCACGAGTTCGCCCGCGCGCAGCAGTTCGACGGCGCGTGCGATGTTGTCGGCTGTGGCGGGAACGCGCATCAGCCTTCGTCGCGAATGCCAATGGCGGCGCGCGCCTCGAGCGCGCGCTCCAGCACCGTGGGCGAATCCACGCCGATGACCGTGAAGTGCCCCATCTTGCGCCCCGGACGCGGCGCATGCTTGCCGTAGAGGTGCAGCCGCAGCCCGGGCACCGCATGCAGCAGCGACCAGTCGGGCTCGCGCACCGCGCCGGCTGCATCGAACCACAGATCGCCGAGCAGGTTCACCATCACCGCCGGCGAGTGCTGGCGCGGCTCGCCCAACGGCAGGCCGGTGAGCGCGCGCACCTGCTGCTCGTACTGGCTGGTGACGCAGGCGTCGATGGTGTGGTGGCCGCTGTTGTGCGGCCGTGGCGCCATCTCGTTCACGAAGAGCTCGCCGCGCGAGACGAAGAATTCCACCGCCAGCGTACCGATGTAGCCGAGGTGCTCGGCGATGCGCTCCGCCACTTCCTGCGCGTTGTCGCGCTGGCAGGCGCTGGCGCGCGCGGGCGCGATGCTCACATCGAGGATGCCGTTGCGGTGACGGTTCTCCACCGTCGGAAAGCAGCGCATGCGCCCCGCCTCGTCACGCGCGAGCACCACCGACATCTCGAAATCCAGCGCCAGCATGCGCTCCAGCACGCAGGGCTCGCCCTTGAAGGCGGCGAACGCGGCGAGCGCCTCGTCACGATCCGCGACGCGCGCCTGGCCCTTGCCGTCGTAGCCGAAGCGCGCGACCTTGAGGATGGCAGGGAAGAGGCCGGCGTTGGCCGCGGCAATGTCGTCGGCGCTGCGGATCACCGCGAACGGTCCGTGCGGCAGCCCGTGGCGGGCAAGGAAGGTCTTCTCCTCGATGCGGTTCTGGCACACCGCGACTGCCGCCGCGGACGGCCGCACCGGACGGCTGCGCGCAAGGTATTCGAGCGTCTGCGCGGGCACGTTCTCGAACTCGGTGGTGACCGCCGCGCACGCCGCCGCCATCTCGTCGAGCGCGGCAAGGTTGTCGTAGGCGGCCAGGAGGTGACGATCGGCGATCAGGCCGGCGGGGCTGTTCTCGTCCGGATCGAGCACCCACACCTTGTAGCCCATCTCGTGGGCGGCGGAAACGAAGAAGCGGCCCAACTGGCCGCCACCGAGCATGCCCAGGGTCGCGGGGGGGAGGATCATTCCAGCTCCAGCTTCATGTCGAGTACGGTCTGCGTCTGGCGGGCACGGAAGTCGGCGAGCTTCGCCGCGAGCGCCGCATCGTCAATGGCGAGCATCGCCACGGCGAATAGACCGGCGTTGGCCGCCCCCGCCTCGCCGATCGCGAAGGTCGCCACCGGGATGCCCTTGGGCATCTGCACGATGGAGAGCAGCGAATCCTGGCCGGACAGCGCCTTGGACTGCACCGGCACCCCTAGCACCGGCAGGGTGGTCTTGGCGGCGACCATGCCCGGCAGGTGGGCCGCACCGCCCGCACCGGCGATGATCGCCTTCAGACCGCGCGCCCGCGCAGTCTCGGCGTATTCGAACATCAGGTCCGGCGTGCGGTGCGCAGACACCACGCGCGCCTCGAAGGGCACGCCGAACTCGGTGAGGACCTTGGCCGCGGCCTGCATCGTCGGCCAGTCGGAGTTGGAGCCCATGATGATGCCGACCAGCGGATGCGCGCTCATCATGCAGCCTCCTGCGCAAGGCGACGTTGCGCGGACTCGACCGTGTTCGCAAGCAGCATCGTGATCGTCATCGGGCCGACGCCGCCCGGCACCGGCGTGACCAGCCCGGCGACCTCGCACACCGGCGCGAAGTCCACGTCGCCGCAGAGCTTGCCGGCATCCGGCCCGGTGGCGATGCGGTTGATGCCGACATCGATGACCACCGCCCCCGGCTTGATCATGTCGGCGGTGATAAGGCGGGGCTGACCCACGGCTGCGACGACGATGTCCGCACGGCGCAGATGGCCGGGCAGATCGCGGGTGCGGGAGTGGCAGATGGTGACCGTGGCACCGGCGTTGGTGAGGAGCTTGGCGATCGGCTTGCCGACGATGTTGGAGCGGCCGACCACGACCACATCGGCGCCCGCGAGCGGCACGTGCTCGGACTCGAGCATCTTCATCACGCCATAGGGCGTGCATGGGATGAAGCCCGGCTGCCCTTGGGAGAGGCGGCCGACGTTCTCGGCATGGAAACCATCCACGTCCTTGTCGATGCTGATCGCGCGCAGCACTTCGGCCTCGTCGAACTGGCGCGGCAGCGGCAGCTGCACCAGGATGCCGTGCACCGCCGGGTCGGCGTTGAGCTCCGCGAGCTTGGCGAGCACCAGGTCCGGCGCGACATCGTCCGGATAGTCGAAGCGCAGCGAACGGATGTGCGCCTTCTCGCAGGCAGCGACCTTGTTGCGCACATACACGGCAGAAGCCGGATCGCTGCCCACCAGGACCACCGCGAGGCAGGGTTCGACGCCACGCGCGCGCAGCGCATCCGCTTCGACGGCGATCTCTTCGCGGACACGATCGGCAAGCGCCTTGCCGTCGAGAATGCGAGCAGTCATGGATGATTCCCGAAAAAGGCGCGATTTTATCGCAGCATCAGGGCCTTGTGCGAACGGACGTGGCACGGCGGCGTAGATCGCTGCCCGGCAGGGGCTGCGCCGCCCGGCTCAGGTGGGTTGTGCGCACCCGGCAGGCTCGGCCTGCGCGACCGCGGCGCGACCGCGCGCGAAGGCCTCGCGGTTGAGCTCCAGCAGCGCCGGCTTGCGCGCCGCGAAGCGCGCCAGCACCGCGTCCCGCAGCACGTCGGCGGGAAACGGCAGGCGGTCGGCCATCGCACCGAGCATCACCGTGTTGCCGAGGCGGATGTTGCCGAGCGCGAGCGCCATCGCGCTGGCATCGAAGGCATGCACCGCAATGCCGAGCGCCGCGATCGCCGCGACCGGGTCGTCCGGATAATCGTAGAGGCCGATGTTCACCACCGGCGGCACGATGCGGCCGCTGTTCACCAGCACGCTCGCGCCCGGGCGCAGCATGTGCGTCCAGCGCAGCGCCTCGGCCGCCTCGAAGCCCACCAGCAGGTCGGCGCTGCCCGGCGCGATCTGCGGCGAACGCACCTTGTCGCCGAAGCGCAGGTGCGAGGTGACCACGCCGCCGCGCTGGCTCATGCCGGCCACCTCGGTCTTCTTGACGTCGAAGCCGAGCGACAGCGCCGCCTCTGCGAGGATCTCGGTGGCGGTCATCACGCCCTGCCCGCCCACGCCACACACCAGGATGTTGGTCTCACGCGCCATGGCGGCTCTCCTCGCCCTGTGATCCGGCATTCTGCGGTCGGGTGTCGTGCCATTGCACGGTCTGCGCCGGCCGTGCCGGGTCGGCATGCAGGATCGCGTTCGGTGCGCAGGGCTGCACGCACAGACCGCAACCGGTGCAGGCGCTGGTCTCGATGCGCACGAAGGCGAGGTCCACCGTCTTGCCCGAGGGCTTCACCGCGGTGTCGCGGCGGGTGACGTGGATCGCCGGGCAGCCGACATCCAGGCAATTGCCGCAGCCGGTGCACTTCGCATCCTCGACCGCGTAGGGACGCGTCGCCTCGTAGTGATCGATGAGCACACAGGGGCGATCGGTGATGATCACCGACGGCTCGGCGATCTTCGTCTCCTCGCGTAGCGCCTTGAACAGCACCGGCAGCTGGTAGGGATCGACCACGCGGATGCGCTCGCGACGCACGCCGAGCGCCTCGCACAGCTGCGCGAAGTCGACACGCGGCGCCGGCTCGCCGTGCAGGTCGCGGCCGGTACCGGGGTTGTCCTGGCCGCCGGTCATGCCCACCGCGCGGTTGTCGAGCAGCAGGATGGTGACGTTGCCGCGGTTCCAGGTGATGTCGAGCAGGCCCTGCATGCCCATGTGCATGAAGGTGGAATCACCGATCACCGCCACCACCTTCTTGTCCGCATCCGCGGTGCCGCGGCCCTTGTCCATGCCGAGCGCCATGCCCATCGAGGCGCCCATGGAGATGCAGGTGTCGAGCGCCGCCCACGGATGTCCCGCGCCCAGCGTGTAGCAGCCGATGTCGCCGGAGATCAACACATTGCGCATCTGCGCCAGGGTGTAATACACGCCCAGGTGCGGGCAGGCGATGCACATCGTCGGCGGCCGCGGGAAGACCTGCTGCGGAGTCGCCGGTGCGGTGACGCAGTCGCCCAGCATGCGCGCGATGCCGCGCTGCAGCACCTCCGGCGCGAGCTCGCCCACCGACGGCAGCCAGTCCTTGCCGGTACAGGCAATGCCGGCGGCGCGTAGCTCGGTCTCGACCAATGCCTCGGTCTCCTCCACCACCACCAATCGTTCCACACCGGTGGCGAAGGCACGCAGCCGCTCCAGCGGCAGCGGACAGGACAGGCCGAGCTTGAACACCGGCGCGTTGGGAAAGGCCTCGCGCACATGCATGAAGGCCGGGCCGGAGGTGACGAAGCCGATGCGGTGGTCGGTGCCGTCGTCGATGAGGTTCCAGTCCGACTGCTCGGCCGCCTCGCGCAGCTGCGCGTCACGCGCGAACATCTTGGCGACGCGCGGCTTGGCGTTGCCCGGCACCATCACCCAGCGGGCCGCGTCCTTCGCGAAGCCGGATGGCTCGACCGCCTCGCGCGTGCCCACCTCGACCACGCCCTTCACATGACAGATGCGCGTGGTGAGCCGCACCAACACCGGCACGCGAAAGCGCTCGGAGAGCGCAAAGGCGGCGCGCGTCATCGCGTAGGCTTCCTGCGAATCGGCAGGCTCCAGCACCGGCACATGGGCAAAACGGCCCCAGAAGCGCGAATCCTGCTCGTTCTGCGAGGACGACATGCCGACATCGTCGGCCACCGCGATCACCAGTCCGCCCTCGACACCGGTCACGGTGAGGGTCATCAGGGCATCGGAGGCGACATTGAGCCCCACATGCTTCATCGCGCAGAAGGCACGCGCGCCCATCATCGAAGCGCCGAGCGCGACCTCCAGCGACACCTTCTCGTTCACCGACCACTCGGTGTATAGGTCCGGGTAACGCGCCAGCACCTCGAGGATCTCGGTGGACGGCGTGCCGGGGTAGGCCGCGGCCACCCGGGTGCCCGCCTCCCACACCGCGCGGGCGACCGCCTCATTGCCGGACATGAACAAACGGCTGACGACCGGGGGGGAATCGGGAGCACCCATCGCGACTTTCTCCAGGCTAGGGACACAAAGGCACAGAATCTACCGCACGGTCGACAAAAGCCTGTTGATGCAGGTCAACAGCGCTTGGACATCCCCGCCGCGTGCATGCTTCACCCGGACGGTACGGGGCATTTGAGGCCCAAGTGCACGACCTGCCCCTTGTTGTCGGTATCGCGTACGGACAGGACGAACCCGCCGATCGCGACACGGTCGCCCTCCACCGCTTGCCGCCCGAGGCGTAGGCGGATCAGCTCGCCGAGCGGCAACTCGGCCTCCCCCTCGCGCAACTCCAGACCATACGCGGCGGAAAGGTCGCCAGCCAGTCCGTCCGCAGCGATGACAAACTCCCCGAAGAAACCCGCGTTCGGGCTCAGTTCGCCTTCACGCCCCCCGGCAAACACTCTCGCGAGAGAACCCGCGCGCGCTTCTTCCGCAATCAGCCAGACGAGGTCCCCCGGGTGCAGCCGGGTCTGGGCCTTCACGGGCACGAGCTCTCCGTCGCGCAACACTGCCACGCAACGCCCCTCATCGCCGGCCTGCTCCTGCGCGAGCACGTCGGGGTGCGCGCCCTCGGCACGCGAGCGGTCGCCGACGCGGTACTGCAGCAATTCGATCGCCGCGGTGTCGCCCAGCCACACCTCCATGCGGTCCTCAGGCTCGTCGCGCGGCGGCACGACAACGCCCAACCAGCGCGCCGCAACGGGCACAGTGGCACCTTGCACGAGTAACGACACCAACACCACCGCGAATGCGACTTCGAAGATCAGGCGCGCTTCGGGCACACCCATCGTCAAAGGATAGATCGCGAGCACGATCGGCACCGCGCCGCGCAACCCGACCCACGAGATATAGATCAGCTCGCGCCGCGAGAACCGGAAAGGAAAGACACAGCTCAGCACCGCCAGGGGCCGCGCCACCAACATCAGGAAAAGGGCCATTGCCACCGCATCCATCGCATGTCCGGTGAGGCTGGATGGCGTCACCAGCAGCCCCAGGATGAGGAACAACCCTGCCTGCGAGAGCCAAGCCAGTCCGTCCATGACGCGCAGCACATGCTCGGTCGCATGACTGCGGCGGTTGCCGACGATGAGCCCTGCCACATAGACGGCAAGAAAGCCGCTGCCGCCGGTTATGTTCGTGACCGCGAAGATGAAGAGCCCGCCGGAGACGATCAATAGCGCATAGAGCCCCTCTGCGAGGCGCAGCCGGAACATCAGCGCGGCAAGGATGAAGCCGCCGATCAGTCCGGCGGCCAGGCCGAAGCCGATCTGCTGCACCAACATCACCGCAAAAGCCCAGCCATCGCGTTCGCCGGGTGCCATCAGCATGGCAACGAGCACCGTCACCATCATGATCGCCATCGGGTCGTTGGCACCGGATTCGACCTCCAGGGTGGCCTTCACCCGATCGTTCAGACGCACCCCGCTGTTGCGCAGCAGCGAGAACACCGCAGCCGCGTCGGTGGAGCCCACGACCGCCGCCAACAACAGGCCGAAGCGCCAATCGACATCGAAGAGCCAGGTCGCGAACGCACCGAGAATCAGCGATGTGGCGATCACGCCCCAGCTCGCCAGCGTGACCGCCGGCAAGAACGCCACCCTCAGCGTCGCGAAGCGTGTGCGCAAGCCGCCGTCGAGAAGAATGACCGCAAGCGCCAGCTGGCCGACGAAGTTCGCGGTGCTGAAGTCGTCGAACTGGATCTGCCCGGGCCCGTCCTCCCCTGCCAGCATGCCGACCAGCAGGAACAGCAGCAGCAGCGGCAAGCCGAGGCGCGCGGAGAGGGTGCTCGCGAGCACGCTGACGAAGAGCAACATGCCGCACAGCAGCAGGATCAGGTTGACTGTATTCATGGATGCCTGGACGCCGGAACCATTGCCAAAGTTTCACGCTGGCGCGGGTTTCCTTGCAACGCACGCATGGCGGCAGCTCCGCTGGTCGCGGGATGACCGAACTGCGCGAGAGGCGCGTCAGCCGCCAGCGTCAACGGCGATGACGCATTGCACCAACTCGGCCAGCGAGCTCGCCCCCATCTTCTCCATGACGCGGGCGCGATGCACCTCGACCGTCTTGATGCTGATGCCGAGCACGTCGGCGATCTGCTTGTTGAGCTTGCCGGCGATGATGAGGTCGAGCACCTCGCGTTCGCGCTGGGTGAGCGCGGCGAGCCGGCGTGCGGTCTCTGCCTCCTGTTGGCGCTTCTCGCGGCTCACCCGCTCCAGCGCCAGGCTGTCCTCGATGAGCTTGAGGATGTCGCGGTCGCCAAAGGGCTTCTCGATGAAATCGATCGCGCCCTTCTTCACCGCGGCCACCGCCATCGGCACGTCGCCATGGCCGGTGATGAACACCACCGGGAGCGCACAGCGGCGCCGCTGCAGCTCGTCGAAGAGTTCGAGACCGCTCATGCCGGGCATGCGCACGTCGAGCAGGAGACAGCCGGTCATCGCGGCGTCGAACTGCGCCAGGAAGGCGTCCGCCGAGGCGAACACCTCGACCCGATAGCCACTGGATTCGAGAAGCCAGGCGAGCGAGTCGCGCAGCGCCTCGTCGTCGTCGACGATATAGATGCACTGGTCAGGCACGGCGGACGAGTTGTTCACTGACGGCCTCGGTATGCAGGATGAAGGAGAAGATGGTACCGCCTTCCGGATTGTCGGCGACATTCAGGCTGGCGTTGTGGAACTCGACGATCGATCGGCAGATATTGAGGCCCAGCCCCATGCCCTCCGCCTTGGTCGTGTAGAACGGCGAGAAGAGCTGCTTCATCTGCTCCTCGCCGATGCCGTGGCCGCGGTCGATGACGGCGATTTCCACGCCGCTCTCGGCGGGTGCGAGCCGCACCACCAGCAGACGCTCCTCGCGCGGCAGACCCGACATCGCATCCAGACCATTCTTGACCAGGTTGATGATGACCTGCTCGATCATGATCCGATCGGCATACACCTGCGGCAGATCCGGCGCGATATCCAGCTTGATGCGACCGCTGACCCGACGCGCGTCGATATCGACGAAGGCGATCGCGTCCTCGATGACTTCGGCGACGCTGATTGCGCTGCGCCGCGGTTCGCTCTTCTTCACGAACTCACGCACCCGGCGGATGATCTTGCCGGCGCGTTCTGCCTGAAAGCTCGCCTTCTGCATCGCCGCAAGCAGATCCTCCTCGCGGAACCGGCCGCTCTGGATGCGGGTGACACAGCCCATGCAGTAGTTGGCAATCGCCGACAACGGCTGGTTGAGTTCGTGCGCCAGTGTCGAGGCCATCTCGCCCATGGTGATCAGACGCGAGGTGTGCTGCAGCCGCTCG
Source organism: Rhodocyclaceae bacterium (assembly GCA_041916775.1). GTDB lineage: Bacteria > Pseudomonadota > Gammaproteobacteria > Burkholderiales > Rhodocyclaceae > UBA2357. The sequence continues at coordinate 32,872 of JAYRYZ010000005.1, forward strand.
GCCTGCTCTCGCGTGACTTCTGCCGTCTGCTTGCGGTCGGTGATGTCGGTGGCGATGCCCATGCGCACCACACGGCCATCCACCCAACGTGTCGCATTCTCGCGCACGTGATACCAGCGCCCCGACAGCGGATGCTGCAACTCGCCATCGAAGAGGTCCACCGGCAGCTCCCGCGGATCGATGCGCGAGAGGTCCACCGGGTAGCGCGTCTTCTCCGGCTGCGGCACCGCGACACCGCGGACGGTGCGGCCCACCGCGTCGAAGCCGTGGATGTGCTTGAAGGCGCGATTCGCGAAGAGGATCTCGTCGGTGGCGGCATCCGCGACGAACACTGCGGCCTCCAGGCCATCCAGCACTGCCTCGAAACGTTGATGTGCCGCCTCGAGCTCCGCACGCACCCGCTTGGGTTCTGTGATGTCGGTGACCGACGCCATCCAGCCGGTTTGCCTTCCGGTGATGTCGATCAGCGGCGAAAGGTAGAAGCGCGCGTCGATCGGATCGCCATCCTTGCGCCGGATGCGCATCTCGAAGCCGGTGGACGGCGCACGACCGGCGAGCGTCATGTTGAGGTTGTGGCGACAGGTCTCGACGTCCTCCTCGGGCCAGTAGGGGAATGGCGGCACCGCACCGACCAGTTCATGCTCCTCGAAGCCCACCATGCGGCAGAACGCGGAGTTCACGTAGATGATGCGGCCGGTAAGGTCGATCGCACGCATGCCGGTGATCACCGACTCCTCCATCGCACGGCGGAATGCGGACTCGGCGCGCAAGGCATCCTCGGAGAGCTTACGCCCACTGATATCGTGCGCGACGCCATACACCAACCCCTCGTCCAGCACCGGGTTGATGCTCCAGGCAAGCCACTTGAAGCTGCCGTCAGCGCAGCGGCAGCGCACCTCGAAATTCGCGGGCTCGCCACGGCCGAGCTCACGCAAATGCTCCAGCGTCGCCGCAGCATCATCGCTGTGGACGATGTCGAGAAAGGTCTTGCCGGGCAATTCGTCCGGTCGGTAGCCGAGCACCCGCATGAAGGCCGGGTTGCAACGCCGGAACGCCCCCTCCAGCCCGACGATGCAGAGGAGATCGAGCGAGAGGTTGAACAGCCGGTCGCGCTCCTTCTCGACCTGCACACGCCGCTTCACGTGTGCGCGCAGCAGATAGAGGCTCCACAGGATGATCACGGAGAGCCCCACGATCATCGCGGTCGGCAACGCCTGCGACAAGGACCCGTCGGTGCGGAACGCGGTCGCGCGCAAAACCAGGCCGTTGCCGGGCGGATCAAGCGGGATCTCGAAGGACACGCTCTCATCCACCTCCACGACACTGGAGTTAACCGCCAGCACCTCGCCGCCTCCGGCGATCAGCGCCAGACGGTACTTCTCGGCGAACCAGCTCGGGATCAGGTGCGTGACGATGCGCTCGATCGAATACACCGCGACGACCGCCCCCATGAACTCGCGACCCCGCCGCGCCGGCACATACACCTCGAGCACGCGGGTATCGCGCGGGTTGATGTAGGGCTCGCCATAGCTCGGTCGTCCGAGCTCTCGCGCACGGTAGAAGGGCAGCAGCTGCGGCCCCGCGAGCGTGTCCCCGGCGAGCCAGTCGGTGGTGTCGAACGGCGCCGACCAGCGCACCGTCTCGTCGGCGCCGACCCAGACGATGTTGATCAGCTCGGCATTGTTCGCAATGTGCTGATTCGCGCGCACCTGAAAGCCGTCCGCATCCAGCGCATTGGCGGCATGGTCGCGTGCGAGCTGCGCGAGGAACTCCTCGGTGCCCTGCATGTGCAGACGCATCGTCTGCTCGGCCCACTGGACGTCGCGCGCGACCGCGTTGCGCTGGCTCTCGGTTTCCCGCGACTGCAGCACCCACACCAACGCCAGCATCGCGACCGCGAACACGCCCACCGCCACGTAGGGTGCGGCCCAGTACCATCGAAAGATCCTGGAGTGGCCAGGCGAGAAGCTGTCGGGCATGTCATTCCGCAAGATGACCGTCGGCATCGTGCCTCCGGCAAGGTGCCTGTCCGCACAGTTGAACAGCACCCGACGATGTTCCAGTCATCCGTGGCGTGAAGGTATCGGGTCTTTCCCTAGCTTGCAGACATACCCTGCGCATGCGCACCACCAATCGGGCGCGCTGCAGCCTGAGGGTTTTCGCCAATTATCCCGCGGTGGAATGCGGCCTACATTGGGCACAACCGATCTTCAACCACGAGCCCTCGCCGCGGTGTCTCTTTTCATTCGTTGCCTGCTGGGCGCCATCGCGCTGAACCTCACGCTTCACGGTCATGCGCAGGCGCGTTCCGAAGCGGCTGCACCGAGCGAGATCCGGCTCGGCGTCTCGGGCCCATTCACAGGTGGCTCCAGCCCGATGGGCCTGTCGATGCGTGACGGTATCCGCCTCGCCGCCGCGGACATCAACGCCCGCGGCGGCCTGCTGGGTCGTCCGCTGAGATTGGTGGAACATGACGACGAGGCACGCAACGAGCGCGGAGCACAGGTCGCGCAAACCCTCATCGAGGTGGACAAGGTTGCCGCCACTGTGGGCATCGTGAACACCGGGGTTGCGCTCGCGAGCCAGCGCCTGTACCAGCAGGCACGCATCCCGGTGATCACCGCGGTGGCGACCGGCTCGCTGATCACGAAGCAGTTCATGCCACCGGAGCACCCGGACAACTTCATCTTCCGTGTTTCCGCGAGCGATACCATCCAGGCGGAGATGATCGTGCATGAGGCCGTGACGCGCCGCGGCCTCAGGCGGATCGCAATCTTTCATGATGCCACCAACTATGGCCAGCTCGGGCGCGAGGATCTGGAGACGGCCCTTTACGCGCGCGGGATCACGCCGGTGACGATAGAGCGCTTCCAGCTGCGCCAGGCGGACATGGTCAGCCAAGTGCGCAACGCGCGCGACGCCGGAGCACAGGCAATCCTGACCTACGGCATCGGCCCGGAGCTTGCCCAGATCGCCAATACGATGCGGCGCCTCGAATGGAATGCGCCGATCATCGGCAGCTGGACGCTGGCGATGTCGAACTTCATCGATGCGGCCGGACCCAACGCAGAGGGCGCAATGATGCCGCAAACCTTCATCGCCGAATCGCGCGCGCCGCACCGCGCCGCTTTCGTCGAAGCATGGCGCAAACAGACAGGTCAGGTTCGGATTCCGGTACCTCCCGCCGCAGCGCAGGGGTATGATGCGCTGCTCATCCTTGCCGCAGCCATCGAACAAGCGGGCAGTACCGACGGTGATGCGATCCGTGAGGCGCTGGAAGATCTGCGCAGCCCGGTCGAAGGCGTCATCATGACGTACGTCAAGCCGTTCTCGCGCGAGGATCATGAGACCATCGGCTCTGCCGGTGGTCTTTTCATGGGCAAGGTTCGCGATGGCGAAGTGGTATTCGCACACGACGACGACCGCCAACGGGCCGCATTGGAATGAACCGGCGCAGCCCCCCAACCCCAGGTTTTGACAACCAGCCGGAGGCGCTCTCCCTCCCTCCCTCAGCCTCCGGCCGGTTTTTTTACAACAGCCGCCTTCAAGGGCCGGTTCGCGCACTGCGAGCCGGCCCTTGTTGCATTCTGGTGCAGACAGTTACGTTGGGCATGCATCGCAGATGAACGAAACAAAATTTTGATGCACTGATATTGCACTATACGGAATATCGTTTTATATTACGAAACGAATCCAGTGGTTGCGCGTGACTCGTCGCGCGTCGCCCTCTGGCTGAGGACCTGGCGCGACAATCGGCCTCCATGATCTTGCCGGCGCCAATAGAAAGCAGGACCACGCCGCCCGACACGGGTGGATCTCGCAAACTTGTCATGAGGAGACACGCCATGACCACAAGCAAGGAAGTCGTGCCGGGCAATGATCCGGACGGTCAGGAAACGCAGGAATGGCTGGAGGCGCTGGGTGGCGTCATCGAACACGAAGGCACGCAGCGTGCCCACTTCCTGATCGAGAAGCTGATCGAGAATGCCCGCGAGGAGGGCATCGACATCCCCTACTCGGCCACCACCCAGTACATCAACACCATCCGCGCCGATCAGCAGCCCAAGTACCCGGGTGACCCGGACATGGAGATCAAGCTGCACTCCTACATCCGCTGGAACGCGATGGCGATGGTGGTGCGTGCCAACAAGCACACCAACGTGGGCGGGCACATCGCTTCCTTCGCGTCGGCGGCGGCGCTCTACGACGTGGGCTTCTCGCACTTCTGGAAGAGCATCGACCACGAAACCGGCGGCGACCTGATCTATTTCCAGGGCCACTCCGTGCCCGGCGTGTATTCCCGTGCCTACATGCTCGGCCGCCTCAGCGACGAGCAGATGGACAACTTCCGCCAGGAAGTCGACGGCAAGGGCATCTCGTCCTACCCGCACCCCTGGCTGATGCCGGATTTCTGGCAGTTCCCCACCGTGTCGATGGGCCTCGGCCCCCTGTGCGCGATCTACTCCGCGCGCTTCATGAAGTACCTCGCCAGCCGCGGCCTGATCGACGCGAAGAAGGCGGAGCAGCGCAAGGTGTGGGCCTTCCTCGGCGACGGCGAGACCGACGAGGTCGAGTCGCTCGGCGCGATCGGCATGGCCGGCCGCGAGAAGCTCGACAACCTGATCTTCGTCATCAACTGCAACCTGCAGCGCCTGGACGGCCCGGTGCGCGGCAACGGCAAGATCATCCAGGAGCTCGAAGCCGAGTTCCGCGGCGCCGGCTGGAACGTCATCAAGCTGATCTGGGGCACCCACTGGGACGCGCTGTTCGCGCGTGACAAGACCGGCATCCTCAAGAAGCGCATGATGGAGCTGTGCGACGGCGAGTACCAGACCTTCAAGGCCAAGGACGGCGCCTATGTGCGCGAGCACTTCTTCAACACCCCCGAGCTGCGCGCGCTGGTCGCAGACTGGACCGACGACGAGGTGTGGCAGCTCAACCGCGGCGGCCACGACATCTTCAAGATCTTCGCCGCCTACAACGCCGCCGTCACCCACAAGGGCGCGCCGACGCTGATCCTCGCCAAGACCATCAAGGGATTCGGCATGGGCCAGGCGGGCGAGGCGATGAACATCTCGCATCAGCAGAAGAAGATGGATGTGGACGCGATCCGCCGCTTCCGCGACCGCTTCGGTCTGCCGGTGCCGGACGACAAGCTCGCCGAGCTGCCCTACCTGAAGTTCCCGGAGGACTCGGCCGAGTACAAGTACATGCGCGAGCGCCGCATGGCGCTGGGCGGCTTCCTGCCGAGCCGCCGCCGCACCGCCGAGCCGCTGCCGGTGCCGGGGCTCGACGCCTTCGGCGCGCTGCTGAAGGCCTCCGGCGAGGGCCGCGAGCTGTCCACCACGATGGCCATCGTGCGCATCATGAACACGCTGCTGAAGGACAAGCAGATCGGCAAGAACATCGTCCCCATCGTGCCCGACGAGTCGCGCACCTTCGGCATGGAGGGCATGTTCCGCCAGTACGGCATCTGGAACCAGGAAGGCCAGAAGTACGTGCCGGAAGACCATGACCAGCTCATGTTCTACAAGGAGAGCGTGACCGGCCAGGTGTTGCAGGAAGGCATCAACGAGGCCGGCTCGATGGCCGACTGGATTGCCGCCGGCACCGCCTACAGCGTGCATGGCGTGCAGATGGTGCCGTTCTACATCTTCTATTCGATGTTCGGCCTGCAGCGCACCATGGACCTGTGCTGGGCGGCTGCCGACCAGCGCACCCGCGGCTTCCTGATCGGCGGCACCGCCGGCCGCACCACGCTCAACGGCGAGGGCCTGCAGCACGAGGACGGCCACAGCCTGGTGCTCGCCAACATGATCCCGAACTGCATCAGCTACGACCCGACCTTCCAGTACGAGGTGGCGGTGATCGTGCAGGACGGCATGCGGCGGATGTTCGCGGAGCAGGAAGACATCTACTACTACATCACGGTGATGAACGAGAACTACGAGCACCCGGAAATGCCCGCCGGTGCCGAGTCCGACATCATCAAGGGGATGTATGCCTTCCGCAAGGGCGGCGAGAGCAAGGGCCCGCGCGTACAGCTCCTGGGCTCCGGCACGATCTTCAACGAGGTGATCGCTGCCGCCGAGTTGCTGAAGAACGACTGGGGCGTGGAAGCGGACATCTGGGGCTGCCCGAGCTTCAACGAGCTCGCCCGCGACGGCCAGGACGCCGCGCGCTGGAACATGCTGCACCCGCTGGAAAACCCGCGCAAATCGCATGTCGAGCAGAAGCTCGAGGGCGCGGTGGGCCCGGTGGTCGCAGCGACCGACTACATCCGCCTCTTCTCGGAGCAGATCCGCCCCTTCGTCAAGAACACCTACATCACGCTCGGCACCGATGGCTTCGGCCGCTCCGACACGCGCGAGAAGCTGCGCCACTTCTTCGAGGTGGACCGCCGCTGGGTGACGCTGGCCGCACTGAAGGCGCTCGCGGATGACGGCACGATCTCGCGCGACACCGTCGCGGCGGCGCTGGTGAAGTACCAGCTCGACCCGTCCAAGCCCAACCCGATGAGCGTCTGAGCGCGGAAGGAGACAACAACATGAGCCAACTCATCGAAGTGAAGGTCCCGGACATCGGCGATTTCTCCGACGTACCGGTGATCGAGTTGTATGTGAAGGTCGGCGACACCATCAAGGTGGACGACTCGATCGCCACCCTGGAATCCGACAAGGCCACGATGGACGTGCCCTCCTCGGCCACCGGCGTGGTCAGGGAAGTGCTCGTCAACCTCGGCGACAAGGTCAGCGAGGGCAGCGTGCTGGTGAAGGTCGAGGCGGCGGGCGCCGCCGCTGCCGCCAGTGCACCCGCCGCGGCGGCCGCACCCGCGCCGGCCCCTGCCCCGGCTGCAGTCGCGGCACCTGCCGCAGCGGCTGCCGGCGGTGGCCGCGTCGAGGTCACGGTGCCGGACATCGGCGACTTCTCCGACGTGCCGGTCATCGAGCTCTTCGTCAAGGTCGGCGACACCATCAAGGTGGACGACGCGATCGCGACCCTGGAGTCCGACAAGGCCACGATGGACGTACCCTCCTCCGCCGCCGGTGTGGTCACCGAGCTCAAGGTCGCGCTCGGCGACAAGGTGTCGCAGGGTTCGGTGCTGATCGTGGTGGAAAGCGCTGCGGCAGGAACCGCCGCTGCCGCCGCGCCGGCGTCCGCCCCGGCTGCAGCGAGTGCGCCGGCACCTGCCGCGGCACCCGTCGCTGCGCCAGCCGCCGCAGCGGCACCCGCCAGCGCGGCGGCTACGGCACCGTCCGCGGTGAAGCTCGGCGGCAAGGTGCACGCCAGCCCCTCGGTGCGCGCCTACGCCCGCGAGCTCGGTACCGATCTCGCCCAGGTCAAGGGCAGCGGGCCCAAGGGCCGGATCCTCAAGCAGGACGTCACCGCCTTCGTGAAGGGCGCGATGAGCTCCGGCGTCGTCCCGGGCAAGACCCCGACCGCCGCGGCCGGTGCGAGCCTGGGTGGTGGGCTGGATCTGCTGCCCTGGCCGAAGGTGGACTTCGCCAAGTTCGGCGAGGTCGAGGTCAAGCCCTTGAGCCGCATCAAGAAGATCTCCGGCCAGAACCTCGCCCGCAACTGGGTGATGATCCCGGCGGTGACCTACCACGAGGACGCCGACATCACCGACCTGGAAGCCTTCCGGGTGCAGATGAACAAGGAGTACGAGAAGTCCGGCAAGAAGCTCACCATGCTCGCCTTCATCATCAAGGCCTCGGTGCGCGCGCTGCAGGAGTTCCCCGAGTTCAACACCAGCCTCGACGGTGACAACCTGGTCTACAAGAAGTACTTCAACATCGCCTTCGCCGCCGACACGCCCAACGGCCTGGTGGTGCCAGTGGTGAAGGACGCCGACAAGAAGAGCGTGTTCGACATTGCCGCCGAAACCGGCGCGCTCGCCAAGAAGGCGCGTGACGGCAAGCTCGGCCCGGCCGACATGTCCGGCGCCTGCTTCACGATCAGCTCGCTCGGCGGCATCGGCGGCACCTACTTCGCGCCCATCGTGAATGCGCCCGAAGTCGCCATCCTGGGGGTCAACAAGTCGGTGATGAAGCCGGTGTGGGACGGCAAGCAGTTCGTGCCGCGTCTCACCCTGCCGATGTCGCTCACCGCCGACCACCGTGTCATCGACGGTGCGCTGGCGACCCGCTTCAACGTGTATCTGGCACAGCTCCTGGCGGACTTCCGCCGGGTGATGCTGTAAGGAGGCCGCGATGAGTCTGGTTGAAGTGAAAGTCCCGGACATCGGCGATTTCTCCGATGTGCCGGTGATCGAGTTGTATGTGAAGGTCGGCGACACCATCAAGGTGGACGATTCGATCGCCACCCTGGAGTCCGACAAGGCCACGATGGATGTGCCGTCCTCGGCTGCGGGCGTGGTCAAGGAAGTGCTGGTGGCACTTGGTGACAAGGTCAGCGAAGGCAAGGTACTCATCAAGGTCGAAAGCGCTGCGGCCTCGGCAGGCGCGCCTGCTCCGGCAGCGGCGGCAGCCCCGGTTGCCGCACCTGCCGCCGCCGCACCGGCCGCAGCCAGCCACGGCGGATCCGCCGATGTCGAATACGACATGGTGGTGCTCGGCGCCGGCCCGGGCGGTTACTCGGCCGCCTTCCGCGCCGCCGATCTCGGCCTCAGGACCGCGATCATAGAGCGCTATGCGACCCTCGGCGGGGTGTGCCTCAACGTCGGCTGCATCCCCTCCAAGGCGCTGCTGCATGTGGCCGCGGTGATCGAGGAGGCCGAGCACGCCTCCGTGGCCGGGGTGCGCTTCGCCAAGCCCGCGGTCGATGTCGATGCGCTGCGAAAGCACAAGGACGGTGTCGTCGGCAAGCTCACCGGCGGGCTCGCCGGCATGGCCAAGGGCCGCAAGGTGGATGTGATCCGCGGCTACGGCCACTTCCTCGATCCGCATCATCTCGAGGTCGAGGAGACCACCGGCACCAGCCAGGACAAGACCGGCGCGAAGAAGGTGGTGAAGTTCAGGCAGTGCATCATCGCCGCCGGTTCGGCCGCAGTGCATCTGCCCTTCCTGCCGCGTGATGCGCGTATCGTCGATTCCACCGGCGCGCTGGAGTTGCGCCAGGTGCCGGGCAAGATGCTGGTGATCGGCGGCGGCATCATCGGCCTGGAGATGGCGACGGTGTATTCGACGCTGGGCGCGCGCATCGATGTGGTCGAGATGATGGACGGGCTGATGCAGGGGCCCGACCGCGATGCGGTCAAGGTGTGGGAGAAGCACAACGCCCAGCGCTTCGACAAGATCATGCTCAAGACCAAGACCGTTGCCGTCGAGGCGAAGGACGACGGCCTGTGGGTGACGTTCGAGGGCGAGGCCGCGCCCGCCGAGCCGGTGCGCTACGACATGATCCTGCAGTCCGCGGGCCGCGCGCCCAACGGCAACAAGATCGGCGCCGACAAGGCGGGGGTGCTCGTCACCGAGCGCGGCTTCATCCCGGTGGATGCGCAGATGCGCACCAATGTGCCGCACATCTTCGCGATCGGCGATGTCGTCGGCCAGCCCATGCTCGCCCACAAGGCGGTGCATGAGGCGCATGTGGCAGCCGAGGTCGCGGCCGGGCAGCAGCTCGGCTCGACCGAGCTTTCACGCGCGGCCTTCGATGCGACGGTGATCCCGGGCGTAGCCTACACCCACCCCGAGGTCGCCTGGGTGGGCTACACCGAGGCGCAGGCCAAGGCCGAGGGCAAGAAGGTCGACACCGCCAAGTTCCCCTGGGCCGCCTCCGGACGCGCCATCGCCAACGGCGCCGACTACGGCTTCACCAAGCTGATCTTCGACGCCGAGACCCACCGCGTCATCGGCGGCACCATCGTCGGCCCCTCGGCCGGTGACATGATCGGCGAGGTCTGCCTGGCGATCGAGATGGGCGCGGATGCGGTCGATATCGGCAAGACCATCCACCCCCATCCCACCCTCGGCGAGACCGTCGGCATGGCCGCAGAGGTCGCGCACGGCAGTTGCACCGACGTACCGCCGCCACGGAAGAAGTAACCGAGCGATACGCTCGGGTACGACGCAGAAAAGGACGCGCGAGCGTCCTTTTTTTGCTCCTTTCCACTGCCCACCACGCCGAGGCGAAGCGGGCACGGGGGCACCTTACTTCGCAGCGGCGATCTCGGCCTTCAGCTTGGCGAGAATCTCGCCGGTACGGCCGCCCACCATCTGGACGAGCTTGTCGCCGAGCGGTGCGGCGCGTTCGCGGAAGACCTGCCGTTCGGCCTCGGTGAGCTCGACCACGCTGAGCTTGCTGTTGGCCTTCAGCATCTTGTCGCGTGCAGCGGCGTTCTGTTCGGCTGCACGCTTGAGGATGAAGGTCTGCAGCTCGTCGCGGACCTCGCCGAGCATCTTCTTCTGATCTGCCGGCAAGCCTTCCCAGAAATCGGCGTTGGCAACGACGGTCGTGGTGTATTCGACATCGCCCACATAGATCAGGTGGCTGGTGACTTCATGGAACTTCGCGCTCTCGATGAAGAAGGGCGGGTTCACCTGCGCCTGGATGATGTTCATCTGCAGGCCGCTGTAGATCTCGCCCCAGGGCAGCGCGACCGGGTTGGCACCGTAGAGCTTGAACTGCTCGATCAGGATGGGCGAGGTCATCACGCGGAACTTCACGTCGGACAGGTCGGCCGGGGTGCGCACCTCCTTCTTGGTCGTCCACACCATCTCACCCTCGGGGTAGATGGTGAAGAGCTTCAGTCCCTTGTTGGTGAAGTCCTGCGCGAGGTCGGTGTACAGCGCCTCGCTGCCGGACAGGATCCTGCCCTTGGCCTCGGCGGACTCGGGCAGCAGGAAGGGCAGGCTCAGCACCTGCACCTCGGGCACGAAGGTACCGAGGTGACCCGGCGAGGCATTGGAGAACTGGATCGCGCCGGAGGCGGTGAGCTCGGTGAGGTCGTTCTCGTTGCCGAGTTGGCCGTAGGTGTAGATGGTCACCGAGACCTTGCCGCCGGTGCGCTCCTCGACCAGGCGCTTGAACTCCTCCGCATACACCGTCTGGACATCGCCAGGGCCTTCCTCGACGGCAAAGCGCCACTCGGCGGCGAGCGCCCCGCCCATCGCAGCCAGGCTGAAGGTGCTCGCAACGGCAAGTTGCTTGAAGAACCGGATCGCTTTCATGTGCTCACTCCTGTTGGTCGTTGGATGAGTCTCGACCGCGAGGGAAGCGGCGACGACTTGCGACGCAGACTACAGGGGCAAAACAGGCTTGCCGATTGCACTAGAACAATCGACCGAAACCATTGAAAGCGCTCAGTTTTTGTGCTGCAGTGCACCACTCCGGTGCATCGCGGCAACACCTGAAAGCCGCACACCTCGCGACATTGTTCTAGGGCAATTGCTCACCCAACCCCGACGGATAGACTGGGCCGACAACGAAGCACTGACCCACGCGGCGCGTCACGGACGCGCCGAGAACCGGCGGAGAGAGACACATGAATGCCCCACCCGAACACAGCCTGCCGATGCGAGCCCTGATCGGCCTGAACCATGGACTGGCGGTCACGGAGTACTGGTTGCTTTCGGGAGCGATCATGCTGATGGCGCTCAATACGATCGCGAACATCGTCGCCCGGCTGGGCTTCAGCACCAGCCTCTTCTTCTCCGAGGAGCTGAACCAGTTCCTGATCGTGCTCGTGACCTTCGTGGGTGCGAGCGCGGCTGCACGCCAGGGGCGCCACATCCGCATGTCGGCGCTGACCGACATGCTCCCGGAGCGGCTGCGCAGCCTTGCCTTCGCCTTCATCTACCTCGTCACCGCCGCGATCGTCGCCATGCTCGCCTGGTATGCGGGCAACTACCTCCTGCGCATACAGGGACTCGGCCGCGTCACCCCGGCGCTGCAGTGGCCGGTATGGATCACCCTGCTGTGGCTGCCCTTCGGACTGGCGCTCACCGCCTTGCAGTTCGCCGCCGCCGCGATCGCCAACCTGCGCGGCAACGGCGTCTTCCTCGCGGCGGGCGTACGCGAGCAGGACGCGGTCGACATGCCCAACATCTGAGGAGGCAACATCATGGCACTCTCCCTGTTACTCGTCATGCTGGTCCTGCTGCTGGCCGGCTTTCCGATGATGATCCCGATGCTCGCCGCGACGCTCGTGGCCTTCATGGGCTACTTTCCGTCGCTGAAGATGGACATCATCATTCAGCAGATGATCAGCGGCATCAGCCCGGTCGCGCTGATCACCGTACCCATGTTCATCCTGGCCGCAGACATCGTCACCCGCGGGCGCACCGCCAACAGCCTGCTCGACCTCGCGATGACCTTCTTCGGCCACATCCGTGGCGGGCTCGCGGTCACCACCGCGCTCGCCTGCACCCTGTTCGGGGCGATTTCCGGTTCCACCCAGGCCACCGTGGTCGCGATCGGCGGGCCGATCCGCCCGCGCATGCTCAAGGCCGGTTACGACGACCGTTTCACCACCGCGCTGATCATCAACGCCTCCGACATCGCCTTCCTGATCCCGCCCAGCATCGGCATGATCGTGTTCGGGATCGTCGGCAAGGTCTCGATCGGCGAGCTGTTCCTGGCCGGCATCGGCCCGGGCATCCTGATCCTGATCCTCTTCAGCGCCTATTCGGTGTGGTACGCCTGGCGCAAGAACATTCCGCTCATGCCCAAGGCAAGCTGGGGCGAGCGCCTCACGGCGATGCGCAAATCGGCGCTCGCGACGGTGTTCCCGGTGCTGATCATCGGTGGCCTCTACGGCGGCTTCTTCAGCCCCACCGAGGTCGCGGCGATCGCCGTGCTGTATGCGTTCATCCTCGAGGTCTTCATCCACCGCGCGGTCAGGCTCTCGGACATTCCCTCCATCACCTACTCCACCGGCCTGATCACCGGCGTGGTCTTCATCCTCGTGGGCACCGGCGCCGCCTTCTCCTGGGTGATCTCCTTCGCCCAGGTACCGCAGCAGTTGATCGCCTCGATGGGGCTCGCAGACGCAGGCCCATACATGATCATGGCGGTGCTCATGATCGCCTTCTTCATCGGCTGCATGTTCGTCGACCCGATCGTGGTCACGCTGGTGCTCACGCCGATCTTCATGCCGCTGGTACACATGGCCGGCATCGACCCGGTGCTGATCGGTGCGATGGTGACACTGCAGATGGCGATCGGATCCTGCACGCCGCCCTTCGGCTGCGACATCTTCACCGCCTGCGCGATCTTCCGCAAACCATACCTCGAGGTGATCGCAGGCACGCCGCCCTTCATCCTGCTGCTCATCATGGTATCGGCGCTGCTCATGATCTTCCCGCAGATCGCCCTCTTCCTGCCCACCCTGGCCTTCCGCTGAACCGCATCCGGGACACCACATGCGCATCGAAACCCTGCCCCACCCGGCCGTCGACAGCGGCGCCCCCTACGCAAGGCGCGTCGGCTTGCTGCTGCTCGCGACCGACCTCAACAGCGAAGCCGACCTGCGCCGCATGTTCCCGCAGGACGTCGGGCTCTTCGTCAATCGCCTCCACCACCGCAACCCGATGGATCTCGCCGCGCTGCGCCGGGTTGCGGACGACGTGCCACGCGCGGGCGCCGACATCCTGCCCGGGCTTGCGCTCGACGCGACCGTGTTCGGCTGCACCTCCGGCACAATTGCAGCGGGCGAGAACGCGATGCTGGCGCACCTCAAGGCGTGCTGCCACACCCGCCACGCGACCACGCCGGTCACCGCGAGCCTGGCCGCGCTCGCTGCCCTGGGCGCGCGCCGCGTCTCCATCCTCACGCCCTATGAGGAGGCGGTGAACCGGGCGCTCGGCGAATACTATGCGAGCCGCGGCCTGGAGGTGCTCAATGTCAGCGGCCTGGGCCTGGACGACGACTACCGCATGACCGCGATCACCCCCGAGGAGATCGTCGCGGCGGGCATGCGCGCGATGGCGGCGGACGCGGACGCGCTCTTCATCTCGTGCACCGCGTTGCGCGCGAGCCTGGCGGTGGGTGCACTCGAACGCGCGCTCGGACGTCCGGTCGTCACCAGCAACCAGGCGATCGCCTGGCACACGCTGGAGCTCATCGGCCATCCCGGCCAGTCCGGCCATTGTGGCCCCGGGCGTCTCTTCGGCCTCGGCGGGGTGGCATGATGGCGCAACATCCTGTCCTCCAGCCGACGCTTGCAGACGTGTTCCTCGCGCGCCGCCGCCTGCATGGCCACGTCCGCAACACCCCCCTGCGCCCGGCGACGACGCTGTCGCAACACTTTCAGCGCGACATCACCTTCAAGCTCGAATGCCTGCAGCCGACCGGAAGCTTCAAGCTGCGCGGCGCGACCCATGCGCTGCTGCAACTGGAGCCGGCGGCGCGCGCGCGCGGGGTGATCACGATGTCCACCGGCAACCATGGGCGCGCGCTCGCGCATGCCGCTGCCGGCATGGGCGTTCGCGCGGTGATCTGCATGTCGCGGTTGGTTCCCGCCAACAAGGTCGAGGCGGTGCGTGCACTCGGCGCCGAAGTGGTGATCCACGGCGCGAGCCAGGACGAGGCCGCGGAGGAAGCCACGCGCCGTATCGCGCGCGAGGGCCTGAGCCTGATCCCGCCCTTCGACCACCCCGATGTAATCGCCGGCCAGGGCACCATCGGCCTCGAGCTGATGCTCGCCCGGCCGCAGACCGACACGGTGCTCGTCCCGATGTCCGGCGGCGGCCTCCTCGCCGGGGTGGCAATGGCGGTGAAGTCGATCGCACCGCATGCGCGCGTGATCGGCATCAGCATGGATCGCGGCGCGGCGCTGCAGGCGAGCCTCGTCGCCGGCCACCCGGTCGAGGTCGAGGAGGTGCCCACCCTCGCCGACTCGCTCGGTGGTGGTATCGGCCTCGCCAACCGCCACACCCTGGCGATGGTGCAAGAGTGGGTGGATGAGACGGTGCTGGTGAGCGAGGATGAGATTGCCGCTGCGATGCGCTACGCTTACGCGCATGAACAGCTCGTGATCGAGGGCGCCGCCGCCGTCACCATCGCGGCGCTGCTGGCGGGCCGGGTCCGGCCCGGCGCCCATACGGTGCTGCTGCTCACCGGCGGCAATGTGGATATGGCCACCCACCACCGCATCGTTGCGGCGGCACACTGAGCGCGGTCAACTGCGGGAGACGTCATGGAACGCTGGCGCAAGGCCCTGGCCACGGTTCGCGGGGGCGAGTCGAAGTACAAGGTGCTGGTGCAGGCGATCATCGCCGACATCGAGAGCGGCGCGATGCCGGACGGCGCGCGCCTGCCGCCACAGCGCGTCGTCGGCCAGACCCTCGGCATCAGCGTGCAGACCGTCACCAACGCCTACAAGGAGCTCGAGCAGCACGGCCTCATCCGCTGCGAGGTCGGGCGCGGCAGCTTCGTCTCCAGGCGCATGACCGAGCAGGTCGCCGCCTACATGCTCGACCGCGCCGAGCGCTCCCTGATCGACTTCTCGACCGTCCGCATCGTCCACACCCAGGAGCACGACGAGGCCTGGCGCGAGGTCTGCGCACGCCTCGCGAGCCAGGCGGATCAGCCCTGGATGCGCGAGTGCCGGCCGATTGCCGGGCTCGAATACCACCGCGCGGCGGCGGTCGAGTGGCTGTCGCGGCTGGGCATGCCGGCGGCGGTGGACAACGTGCTGATCACCAACGGTGCGGCCCATGCGCTCTTCATCGCGCTCGCCACCCTCGTGAGCCCGGGCGACGTCGTGCTGTCCGAGAGCCTCACCGACCACGGCGTGATCGGCTCTGCGCAGGTGCTGGGTTTCACGCTCAAGGGCCTGGACATCGACGAGCACGGCATCCAGCCGGACCACTTCGAGGACATGTGCGCCAACGAGCGCATCCGCGCACTGGTCTGCACGCCCAACCTCAACAACCCCACCGTCGCCTGGATGCCCGAGTCGCGCCGCCGCGCGATCGCGCGCATCGCCGAGAAGTACGGTGTGTTCGTGATCGAGGACGATGTCTACGGCCCCCTCATCCGGGCGCGGCGCACCCCTGTCGCCAGCCTTCTGCCCGAGCTCGGCTTCTACTGCACCAGCCACACCAAGTCGCTGCTGTGCGGGTTGCGCACCGGCTATCTCGCGGTACCGCGGCGGCTGGCGCTGAGGGTGGACAGCATCCTGCGGGTGAGCAGCTGGATGGCCACCCCGCTGCTCGCCGAGGTCGCCACCCGCTGGATCGCCGACGGCACTGCCGACCGCCTGCTGGAACTGCAGCGCGAGCGCCTCGGCGTGCGCCAGGCGCTCATCACCGAGCACCTCGGCGAGCACGTGCTCGGTCAGCACCCCCAGGGCCCTTCCGCCTGGATCGGCCTGCCCGGTCACTGGCAGGTGGATAGCCTGGTGCTGGAGCTGCGCAACCGCAACATCGCGGTGACCTCGCCCGACCCGTTCATGGTGCTCGGCACGGCGCGGCCCAACGCGTTCCGCCTGTGCCTCGGCGCCGATGTCAGCGACATCCGCGTGCAGGAAGCCTTCAAGACCATCGCCGAGGTGCTCGGGCAGTACCCGCAGGTGAACCGCTTTTTCTAGCCCCCCTGCGCAGACGCGCCCGGCAAACCCGCTGCGCGCGCATTGCATCATGACAATCCGCACCACCACCCCTGTCCGCACATCGCGCCAATCGCCTTTTCCGACTGGGTTTCAGTGCTGTCGGGCGGGCGCATCGATGCGATCGACAACAACTCGGCATCGATTGCACTAGGACACCACGACCCCTGTGTGCGCCGCTCTACACTGCCCGTCAATGAGGTCGCCCAAGGCGGCCAGCACACCGGCCAGCCGAGGAGCACGAGATGACGGAAGTGGTGATACTGAATGAGGCGGATCTGCGTCGCTGCGTTGCGCTCGACCTGGACGCGATCGGTTGCGTCGAGGGTGCCTTCGAAGCGCTCGCCCGCGGTGAAGTGGCGATGCCGCCGGTGTTGCGCCTCGATCTTCCCGCGCACCACGGCGAAGTGGACGTGAAGACCGCCTGGCTCCCTGCGCTCGAACGCTTCGCGATCAAGGTCAGCCCCGGCTTCTTCGACAACCCGGCGCGCGGCCTGCCCAGCCTCAACGGTCTGATGATCCTGCTGTCGGCACACACCGGCCTCCTCGAGGCGCTGCTGCTCGACAACGGCTATCTCACCGCGGTGCGCACCGCCGCCGCCGGCGCGGTCGCCGCACGCTGGCTCGCCCGCCGCGACGCGCGGCACGCAGCGATCATCGGCGCGGGGGAGCAGGCCCGCCTGCAGCTCCTCGCGCTCTTCCGGGTCCGCCCGCTCGAATCCGCCAGCGTATGGGCACCGCGCGCGGCACAGGCGGAGGCCTTCGCCGCGCGCCTGTCGGCCGAGCTCGACCGACCCGTGCGCGCCTGCACGAGCATCGATGCGGCGGTCGCCGAAGCCGACATCGTCGTCACCACCACGCCGAGCACCACCCCGCTGATCCACGCCCGCCACCTGCGTCCCGGCATGCATGTGACCGCGATGGGTTCGGATGCGGAGCACAAGAACGAGCTCGCAGCGGATGTGTTCGCCCGCACCGACCTCTACGCCTGCGACCGGCTCGCGCAGGTGCGGGTGCTGGGCGAGCTGCACCATGCGGTCGCTGCCGGGCAGGTGGCCGCCGACGCGGTCTTTCCCGAGCTCGGACAGATCATCGCCGGACAGCACCCCGGACGCGACGGCGACGACGCCATGATCACCGTCTGCGATCTCACCGGTACCGGCGCGCAGGACACCGCCATCGCCAACCTGGCCTTCGCGCGTGCCCGCGCGCGCGGCCTCGGCACCCCATTCCACAGCTGAGCGCGGCAGCCTCGCCGCACCCGTAACCGACCACCCAAGGAGATTGACATGACCCAAGCAGTCAAGCTGCCCTTCAGCCGCGCAGAGTACGCGACGCGGCTCGAAAAGACCCGTGCGGCGATGCTCGCCCGCGGCATCGAGGTGCTGATCGTGACCGACCCGACCAACATGTACTGGCTCACCGGCTACGACGGCTGGTCCTTCTACGTCCACCAGTGCGTGGTGGTGGGCCCGGAGGGCGAGCCGGTGTGGTTCGGCCGCGGCATGGACGGCAACGGCTGCGAGCGCACCGCCTACCTGCACAGCGACAACATCGTGCGGTACCCGGACCACTATGTTCAGTCCACCGAGCGGCACCCGATGGACTACCTGAGCAGCGAGCTGATCGCGGCGCGCGGCTGGTCTTCGCGCACCATCGGCGTCGAGATGGACAACTACTACTTCACCGCGGCCGCCTTCGCATCCCTGCAGCGCAACCTGCCCAACGCGCGCTTCGTCGATGCCAACAGCCTGGTGAACTGGCAGCGGGCGATCAAGTCCAGCCAGGAAATCGAGTACATGCGCGTCGCGGCACGCATCGTCGAGCGCATGCACGCGCGCATCGTCGAGGTCATCGAGCCCGGCATGCGCAAGAACGCGCTGGTCGCCGAGATCTACGCCACCGCGATCAACGGCGCGGAAGGGCACGGCGGCGACTATCCCGCGATCGTGCCGATGCTGCCGACCGGAGCCGACGCCTCGGCGCCGCACCTCACCTGGGACGACAGCCCGCTGCGCGCCGGCGAGGGTACCTTCTTCGAGATCGCCGGCTGCCACCGCCGCTACCACTGCCCGCAGTCGCGCACGGTATTCCTCGGCAAGCCGCCAAAGCACTTCCTCGACGCCGAGCAAGCGATCCTGGAAGGCATCGCCGCCGGCCTGGAAGCCGCCCGACCGGGCAACGTCTGCGAGGACATCGCCAACGCCTTCTTCAAGGTGCTCTCCAGCCACGGCATCGAGAAGAACAGCCGCTGCGGCTACTCGATCGGTGCGAGCTACCCGCCCGACTGGGGCGAGCGCACGATGAGCCTGCGCGCCGGCGACAGAACCGTGCTGCAGCCGGGCATGGTGTTCCACTTCATGCCCGGCCTGTGGCAGGCAGACTGGGGTCTGGAGATCACCGAGAGCATCCTCATCACCGAGAGCGGCGTCGAGACCCTGTGCAACACCCCGCGCCAGCTCTTCGTCAAGGGAGCCTGAGATGAGCCGCCCCTCTCCGATCACGCCGACCATAGACCTCGACGCCGACGGCGTGCAGCACGGCTTCCTCAAGCTGCCGTACTCGCGCGACGACTCCGCGTGGGGCGCGGTGATGATCCCGATCAGCGTGATCCGCAACGGCGACGGCCCCACCGCGCTCCTCACCGGAGCCAACCATGGCGACGAGTACGAAGGGCCGGTGGCGCTGGTGAAGCTCGCCAACGCGCTGCGCGCCGAGGACGTCCGTGGCTGCGTGATCATCGTCCCGTTCCTGAACTATCCGGCCTTCCGTGCCGGCACGCGCACCTCGCCGATCGATCGCGGCAACCTCAACCGCAGCTTTCCCGGCAAGGCTGACGGCACGGTCACGGAGAAGATCGCCGACTACGTGCAGCGCTACCTGCTGCCGCGCGCCGACATCGTGCTCGACATCCACGCCGGTGGCGCAACACTCGACTTCCTGCCGTTCGCAGCGGTGCATGTGCTGCCCGACAAGGCACAGCAGGCGCGTTGCGAGGCGGCCATGCAGGCCTTCGGCGCGCCGTACTCGATGACCATGCTCGAGCTCGACGCGGTGGGCATGTTCGACACCGCCGCCGAGGAAGCCGGCAAGGTGTTCGTGTCCACCGAACTCGGCGGTGGCGGTAGCGCCACCGCGGCCAGCGTGGCGATCGCCGAACGCGGCGTGCGCCGGGTGCTGATCCACGCCGGCATCCTCGCGGGCGAGCTGGAAGAAATCCCCAGCACCCGCCTCGACATGCCGGACGGCGACTGCTACGTCACATCCGAATCCGACGGGCTGCTCGAGATGTGCGTGGATCTGGGCGGCGCGGTCGCGGCCGGGGACGTCATCGCGCGGGTTCATGACGCAACCCGCACCGGCGTCGCGCCGGTGACGTACCGGGCGCGCCGCAGCGGCATTCTCGCCGCGCGGCACTTCCGCGGGCTGATCGGCTGCGGCGACACGCTCGCAGTGATCGCGACGGTCGAACAGGGCTGAGGACGCCGCAGGCGGGATGCGCGACGCATCCCGCCTGCGGCGCAGACACACCACACACGATATCCACAACACTGAGGAATACGCACATGAACGACAACAATCACTTCGGCACCGAGGCCGTCTGGGCCGGCGAGGAGCAGCTCTTCGCCGATGGGGCGATCTGCCTGCCGGTGTACAACTCTGTCACCTTCGGCTACGAGGACATGGACGACTGGTTCGCCGTGGCCACCGGCCGCAAGTCTGGCCACATCTACTCGCGCAACACCAACCCCACGGTGCGTCCGCTGGAGGACAAGATCCGCATCCTCGACGGCGGCGAAGAGGCCACCAGCTTCTCCACCGGCATGGCGGCGATCAGCAACACGCTGTTCGCATTGCTCGCGCCGGGCGAGCGGGTGGTCGCGATCAAGGACACCTATGGCGGCTCGAACAAGGTGTTCATCGAGTTTCTGCCGCGCCTCGATATCGACGTGTGCCTGTGCGACACCAGCGACTTCGACGCGATCGAGGCCGAGGTGAGCAAGGGCTGCAAGGTGCTCTACCTCGAATCGCCGACCAACCCCACGCTCAAGGTGGTCGACATCGAACGCCTCGCCGCGGCCGCACACGCGGTCGGCGCAATCGTCGTGGTGGACAACACCTTCGCCACCCCGATCAACCAGAAGCCGCTCGCGCTGGGCGCCGACCTGGTGGTGTACAGCGCCACCAAGTACCTCAATGGCCACTCGGATGTCATGGGCGGACTGGTCGTCGGACGCAAGGCATTGGTCGACCGCATCTTTCACTACCGCGAGATCACCGGCGCCACCCTGCACCCCCAATCCGCCTACATGATCCTGCGCGGCATGAAGACGCTTGAGTTGCGCATCCAGCGCCACAACGAGAACGGCCTGCGCGTCGCCCGCTACCTGGCGAGCCACCCCAAGGTCGAGCAGGTGTTCTACCCCGGCCTCGAGACCCACCTCAACCACGCGATCGCGAAGAAGCAGATGCGCGGCTTCGGTGGCATGCTCAGCTTCTCCCTCAAGGGCGGCTTCGAGGCGGTCGTGAAGGTGCTCGAGGCCCTGAAGTACGCGCACAAGGCGGCGAGCCTGGGCTCGGTCGGCACCCTGGTGGGCCCACCCAAGACCACCAGCCATGTCGAGCTGAGCGCCGAGGAGCGCGCCGCCGCCGGCATCCCCGAAAGCCTCATCCGCTACTCTGCCGGCATCGAGAACGGCGACGACCTGATCGCAGATCTGGAGCAGGCGCTCGCGAAGGCCTGAGCACCGCGCGCACCCGCCACGCGCGCAGTCCTGCACCCGCACCCGCACCGGCCCGAGGCACGCCCCGACCGGCCGCGGGTGCGCCCGCCGCCCCCTTCCGGGCACCGTCTCCAACCCGGCCCGAAGCGCCATCCCATAACATCAATACAAATGCCCTAGTACAAATCGGGCATTTCACCGTGACATTAGACTTTCGATCCATGGACCTGCCGACTGCCTCGCGGCACCGCCGGCCGGATGAATGGCCCACCAAGGAATCGAAACCCATGACACGAGAAGACGCACACATCACCGCGACCCCGCTTGCGCACGCCGGCAAGGACAGCGATGCCGACGAAACCCGCGACTGGGTGGACAGCCTCTCCGAGGTGATCGCCCGCGAGGGCATCGGCCGCGCCGAATACCTGGTCGGCCGCCTGATCGAGCAGGGCCGTGTCGCCGGCGGTCGTTTCCACACCCGCCACACCACCCCGTACCGCAACACGCTGCCGGTCGAGGCCCAACCGCCCTACCCGGGCGACCTCGATCTCGAGGCACGCATCACCGCAATTCACCGCTGGAATGCACTCGCGCTGGTGTCGCGCGCCAACGCCGCCCACCCCGAACTCGGTGGCCATATCGCCACCTACGCTTCGATCGCCGACCTCTACGAGGTGGGCTTCCACCACTTCTTCCGCGCCCGCAGCGCGTCGCACCCGGGCGACATGGTGTATTTCCAGGCCCACTCGGCGCCGGGCATCTACGCGCGCGCCTTCCTCGAAGGCCGCCTCGGCGAGGATCAGCTCGCGCATTTTCGCCGCGAGGTGTCGGGCGGCATCGGACGCGGGCTGTCGTCCTACCCGCACCCGACGCTGATGCCGGACTTCTGGCAGTTCCCCACCGGCTCGATGGGACTGGGGCTGATCAGCGCCATCTACCAGGCGCGCTTCCAGCGCTACCAGCAGCACCGCGGCATCCTCCCCGCGAGCGACCGGCGGGTGTGGGCCTTCGTCGGCGACGGCGAGATGGACGAGCCCGAGTCGCTGGCCGGCATCTCGCTCGCGGCGCGCGAGGAGCTCGACAACCTGGTGCTGGTGGTGAACTGCAACCTGCAGCGCCTGGACGGCCCGGTGCGGGGCAACGGCAACGTCGTGCAGGAGTTCGAGACCCTCTTCGCGGGCGCCGGCTGGAACGTGGTGAAGTGCCTGTGGGGCAGCAACTGGGACGTGCTGTTCGCGCGCGACCGCGAAGGCTGGATCCTGCGCCGCATGGCCGAGGCGGTGGATGGCGAGTTCCAGAAGCTGTCCGCAACCGATGGTCACTACAACCGCCAGCACTTCTTCTCGCGCTACCCGGAGCTGGCCGCGCTCGTCGCCAACATGTCGGACCACGACATCGACGCGCTGATGCGCGGTGGCCACGACCCGATCAAGATCCACGCGGCCTACGCCGCGGCAGCCGCGCACCGCGGCCAACCGACCGTGATCCTCGCACAGACCACCAAGGGCTACGGCATGGGCGGCTCCGGCCAGGGCGCGAACACCTCGCACCAGACCAAGAAGCTCGCCCGCGAGGACCTCGAGCGCTTCCGCAGCCGCTTCGGGCTGCCGCTCTCGGACCAGGACCTCGACGAGCTGCGCTACTACCACCCCGGCCCGGACAGCGCCGAGGTGCAGTACCTGCAGGCGCGGCGCGCGGCGCTGGGCGGCTACCTGCCGGCGCGCCAGCGCGCGGCCCGGCCGGTGTCGCTGGCCCAGCCCGAGGTGTTCGTGCCCTTCCATGCCGACTCGGGCACGCGCGAGCTCTCCACCACGATGAGCTTCGTGCGCCTGCTCAACAAGCTGATGCGCGACAGCAGCCTGGGCCCGCGCATCGTGCCGGTTGTGGCCGACGAGGCACGCACCTTCGGCATGCAGGACATGTTCCGCCAGTTCGGCATCTACTCGCCCTGGGGCCAGCGCTACACCCCGCAGGACAGCGAGCAACTCGCCTTCTACCGCGAGGACGTGAAGGGTCAGATCCTGGAGGAAGGCATCTCGGAGGCCGGCTCGATGGCCTCGTGGATCGCCGCCGGCACCGCCTACTCGCACAGCGACGAGCCGATGCTGCCCTTCTACATCTTCTACTCGATGTTCGGCTTCCAGCGCGTGGCCGACCTGATCTGGAACGCCGCCGACTGCCAGGCACGCGGCTTCCTGCTCGGTGCGACCGCGGGCCGCACCACGCTATCGGGCGAGGGGCTGCAGCACGAGGACGGGCAGAGCCACCTCTATGCGGCGACGATCCCGACCTGCCGCGCCTACGACCCGGCCTTCGGTTATGAGATGGCGGTGATCGTCGAGGACGGCGTGCGCCGCATGATGAGCGAGGACGAAAACCGCTTCTACTACCTCACCCTCTACAACGAGAACCTGCCCCAGCCGGCGATGCCGGTCGGTGTCGAGGAAGGCATCCTGCGCGGGCTGTACTGCCTGCAGCGCCCCCACGGCGAAGCCGCAGTGCAGGTGCGCCTGCTCGGCAGCGGCAGCATCCTGCGCCAGGTGATGGCCGCCGCGTCCTTGCTCGAACGCGAGTTCGGCATCCACGCCGAGGTGTGGAGCGCCACCAGCTTCACCGAACTGCGCCGCGACGGCATCGCGTGCGACCGCTGGAACCTGCTGCATCCCGAGGCCACCCCGCGTGCGCCCTGGATCGCCAGCCAGCTCGGCAGCAGCGACGCGCCGGTGGTCGCCGCCACGGACTACCTGCGCGCCTACCCCGAGCTCGTGCGGGCCTGGGTGCCCGGCCGCTACAGCGTGCTCGGCACCGACGGCTTCGGCCGTTCGGACACCCGCGTGGCGCTGCGCGACTTCTTCGAGGTCGACGCGCGTTACATCGCGCTCGCCGCGCTGCGCGCGCTGGCCGACGACGGGCGTATCGAGCGCAAGGCGCTGGACGGCGTGCTCACGCGTCTGGGCATCGACCCCGACAAGCCGAGCCCGCTCGCCTGACCCGCGGGGGCGCGGTGTCGCGCCCCTTCGCCACAGTTGCGCCACAGAGCGCCTCTTGGCGCCCATGCGCCGGCGGGTTCCAACCGCCCGTCGGCAACGCAGCCCCAGACAGCATTGAATCGAGGTGCATGACATGCCCGCAACAACTGATGTGATCGTGCCGGATATCGGCGACTTCAAGGACATCCCCATCATCGAGGTGCTGGTCGCGGCCGGCGACACCGTCGCGGTCGGCGACTCGATCGTCACGCTGGAATCCGACAAATCCACGATGGACGTGCCGGCGGACTGCAGCGGCGTGGTCACCGAGGTACTGGTCGGCGTCGGCGACCGCGTCTCGCAGGGCAGCCTGCTGCTGCGCATCGCCTCGGGCGAGGCGGGCACGGCAGCGGACGCAAGCGCCACCACGCCTTCGCCTGCGGAAGCGCCCAAGGCTACGTCCGCGGCCGCAGCAGCAAGCGTGTCGGCGCCGGCCGTGTCGGCCGTGCAGGCGGGCGGTGCTCACACGCCAGCCATGCCAACCGGACATCCCGCAGCCGCGCCTGGCGCAGCGGGCCCGGTGAATGATCCGCATGATTCGCCTGCAAGCACGGGGCAGGTGCACGCCAGCCCCTCGGTGCGCGGGCTGGCACGCGAGCTGGGCGTGGACATGCGCCATGTGCGCGCGAGCGGCGCCAAGGGCCGCATCACCCGCGACGACGTGCTGGCGCATGTGAAGACGGCGATGCAGAGCGGCATCGTGCCCGGCAGAACCCCTGCGCTGCCGGCCGCATCCTCGGGCGGCGGGCTCGGTGGCGGGCTGGATCTGCTGCCCTGGCCCAAGGTCGACTTCGCCAGGTTCGGCGAGATCGAGCTTCAGCCCCTGTCGCGGATCAAGAAGATCTCCGGCCAGAACCTCGCCCGCAACTGGGCGATGATCCCGCACGTGACCAACTTCGACGAGGCCGACATCACCGCGCTCGAGGACTTCCGCAATCAGATCAACCGCGAGTCGGAGCACGCTGGGCGTCGCGACGCCAAGCTCACCCTGGTGGCCTTCCTGATCAAGGCTGCGGCAAACACGCTGCAGCGCTTCCCCACCTTCAACGCCAGCCTCGACGGTGAGAACCTGGTGCTGAAGCGCTACTGCCACATCGGCTTCGCAGCCGACACCCCGGCAGGCCTGATGGTGCCGGTGATCCGTGACGCCGATCGCAAGGGCATTCTGCAGATCGCTGCGGAGGTCGCCGAGCTAGCCCGCCGCGCCCGCGACGGCAAGCTCGCGCCGGGCGACATGACGGGGGGCTGCTTCACCGTCTCCAGCTTGGGCGGCGTCGGCGGCACCGGCTTCACCCCCATCATCAACGCGCCCGAGGTTGCGATCCTCGGCGTCACCCGGGCGAGCATGAAGCCGGTGTGGGACGGCACCGCGTTCGTGCCACGCCTCATCCTGCCGCTCGCCCTGTCGTGGGATCACCGCGTGGTCGACGGAGTCGCTGCGGCGCACTTCCTCGTCCACCTGGCCAAGCTCCTGGCGGACTTCCGCCGGGTAATGCTGTGAGGAGGCCAACATGAACCCGATCGAAACGGACTACGACCTGGTGGTGCTCGGCGCCGGCCCGGGTGGTTACTCGGCCGCCTTCCGCGCCGCCGATCTCGGCCTCAGGACCGCGATCATCGAGCGCTATGCAACCCTTGGCGGGGTGTGCCTCAACGTCGGCTGCATCCCCTCCAAGGCGCTGCTGCATGTGGCCGCGGTGATCGAGGAAGCCGAACACGCTTCCGTGGCCGGGGTGCGCTTCGCCAAGCCCGCGGTCGATGTCGATGCGCTGCGAAAGCACAAGGACGGTGTCGTCGGCAAGCTCACCGGCGGGCTCGCCGGCATGGCCAAGGGCCGCAAGGTGGATGTGATCCGCGGCTACGGCCACTTCCTCGATCCGCATCATCTCGAGGTCGAGGAGACCACCGGCACCAGCCAGGACAAGACCGGCGCGAAGAAGGTGGTGAAGTTCAGGCAGTGCATCATCGCCGCCGGTTCGGCCGCAGTGCATCTGCCCTTCCTGCCGCGTGATGCGCGTATCGTCGATTCCACCGGCGCGCTGGAGTTGCGCCAGGTGCCGGGCAAGATGCTGGTGATCGGCGGCGGCATCATCGGCCTGGAGATGGCGACGGTGTATTCGACGCTGGGCGCGCGCATCGATGTGGTCGAGATGATGGACGGGCTGATGCAGGGGCCCGACCGCGATGCGGTCAAGGTGTGGGAGAAGCACAACGCCCAGCGCTTCGACAAGATCATGCTCAAGACCAAGACCGTTGCCGTCGAGGCGAAGGACGACGGCCTGTGGGTGACGTTCGAGGGCGAGGCCGCGCCCGCCGAGCCGGTGCGCTACGACATGATCCTGCAGTCCGCGGGCCGCGCGCCCAACGGCAACAAGATCGGCGCCGACAAGGCGGGGGTGCTCGTCACCGAGCGCGGCTTCATCCCGGTGGATGCGCAGATGCGCACCAATGTGCCGCACATCTTCGCGATCGGCGATGTCGTCGGCCAGCCCATGCTCGCCCACAAGGCGGTGCATGAGGCGCATGTGGCAGCCGAGGTCGCGGCCGGGCAGCAGCTCGGCTCGACCGAGCTTTCACGCGCGGCCTTCGATGCGACGGTGATCCCGGGCGTAGCCTACACCCACCCCGAGGTCGCCTGGGTGGGCTACACCGAGGCGCAGGCCAAGGCCGAGGGCAAGAAGGTCGACACCGCCAAGTTCCCCTGGGCCGCCTCCGGACGCGCCATCGCCAACGGCGCCGACTACGGCTTCACCAAGCTGATCTTCGACGCCGAGACCCACCGCGTCATCGGCGGCACCATCGTCGGCCCCTCGGCCGGTGACATGATCGGCGAGGTCTGCCTGGCGATCGAGATGGGCGCGGATGCGGTCGATATCGGCAAGACCATCCACCCCCATCCCACCCTCGGCGAGACCGTCGGCATGGCCGCAGAGGTCGCACACGGCAGCTGCACCGACGTACCGCCGCCACGGAAGAAGTAAACGAGCGATACGCTCGGGTACGACGCAGAAAAGGACGCGCGAGCGTCCTTTTCTTTGGTCCTTTGCACGGCCGGAGGGGCGCAACAAAAAGCCCGCACGTGGCGGGCTATCTGTTTGATTCTACTGGAGGCGCGACTCGGAATCGAACCGGGGTACACGGCTTTGCAGGCCGCTGCATAACCACTCTGCCATCGCGCCGGATCGGCATTCCAGAGATTAACTTCTGGAACTTCAACGCCGGCATGTCACCGGCGCTGAGAGAAACCTGGAGCGGGAAACGAGTCTCGAACTCGCGACCTCAACCTTGGCAAGGTTGCGCTCTACCAACTGAGCTATTCCCGCTTGGAAGACCGCAATTATAGACGATGATCCTGATGTGTCAACGCTTGGTTTCGCATTTCAGTCCGTTCCGAGTTTCACTGCACTGCAGATGCCACATTGGCCACCGCATCTCGCATGGCCTTCCGACACAGGGCCGCCAGTATCGCCAGCCCGCGCTCCATCTGCTCCGGCAGCGCATGGCTGAAGTTGAGACGCAAGGTGCCAAGCAGCGGCTCGTCGTCGGCGTAGAAGTACTCGCCCGGCATGAAGGCCACACCCTGCTCCAGCGCGGCCGGCAGCAATGTCCGGGTATCCGCCGCCTGCGCCAGGCGCAGCCAGAAGAAGAGCCCACCGGCGGGGACTTCCCAGTGCGCGAGATCGCCAAAATGCCGGGTCAGGGCCGCGGCGAAGGCATCCCGTTTCGAGCGGTAGATCGACACCAGCGCAGCCACTCTCGCCGACTCGGCTGAATCGCCAAGTTGCTCGCCCACCAGCCACTGGCTCACCCGGTTGCTGTGCAGGTCTGCTGCCTGCTTGAGACGGACGAGATGCGGGAAGAGGTCCGGCGAGGCGACCATGTACCCCAGGCGTAACCCGGGTGCGAGGCTCTTCGAGAACGAGCCCTGATAAATCCACGAGGCACGCTCCAGGCTCGCACACACCGGCTTGCGATCGCACGGGTCGTACACCAAATCACGGTAGGGGTCGTCCTCGAAGAGCGTCACCCCGCTCTCGTCACAGGCCTGCGCGAGCGCTCGGCGTTCCGCCGCGCTGTAGCAATGCCCGGTGGGGTTCTGGAAAGTCGGGATCGCATAGGCGAAGGCAGGCCGCTCGGCCGCGCCGAACACGTCACCCGCTCCGGATGGCGAGAACGACGCACAGTTCGCGCCGAAGAGCTTGAAGACCTGAAGTGCGGCGAGGTAGGTGGGCGACTCGACCGCGATACGCGTACCCGGTTCGATGAAGAGCTTGGCGACGAGATCGATGCCTTGTTGCGAGCCCGAAAGGATCAGCACCTGCGCGGCGCTGCAGGCGAGACCATCGGCACGCAGCCTTGCGGCCACCCATTCGCGCAGGGCGCTGTCCCCTTCGCTCGCGCCGTATTGCAGCACCTCGCTTGGCACCACGTCGCAACGGAGGGCGGGCAAGGCCTCGGTCGCAGGCAGTCCGCCGGCGAAGGAGACCATGCCGGGACGGTCGATGACGGAAAGGATCTCGCGGATCGGCGAGGCCTTGAGCCGGCTCATGCGCTGCGCGAGCGGAGCCGTGGGATATGCGCTTGATGCATTCATGGTAATGTCAAAGTTGTTGACGTTTTGACAGACTATGAGGCGCACCACACAATGTCAACATGATTGACCAAAAAACCCCCTTCGATGCCTACGCGGCGATCGAACAGCTTTACTTCGCCTACCGCGCCTTCACCGACAGGGCCGACAACATCCTGGCCGAGCGTGGTCTCGGGCGGGTGCATCACCGCATCCTGTACTTCGTCGGGCGCAAACCCGGGATCGCCGTCAATGCACTGCTCGAGACCCTGCAGGTGTCGAAGCAGGCGCTCAACGGCCCACTGCGCCAGTTGGTGGCGGAAGGCCTCGTTGAGATCGCGGTCGGCCAGCATGACCGGCGGGTCCGGGAGCTGTCGCTGACCGCACATGGCCGGGCGCTGGAGACGATACTGACCTCCACCCAGATCGCGCATGTGACGGCGGCCTTCGAGGCCGTCGGGGAAAGCGACGCGGCGGGCTGGCGACGCATGATGGCTGCGATCGCCTCACCCCCTGCCTGAGCCTCAGAGCAGCTTGCCGGGATTCATCAGGCCGAGCGGATCGAGCGCGCGCTTGACGGCGCGCATCATCTCCATCTCGACGGGTGACTTGTAGCGCAGGATCTCTTCGCGCTTGAGTTGGCCAAGGCCGTGCTCGGCCGAAATCGAGCCACCCAGGCTGGCCACCAGATCATGCACGATGCGATTGACTTCGCCGCTCTGCGCGATGAAGGCTTCGTTGTCCTGCGCCGCAGGCTTGGAGAGGTTGTAGTGCAGGTTGCCGTCGCCGATATGGCCGAACGCGACGACGCGCACATCCGGCCAGCGCGCCTGCAACCGGCGCCCGGCCTCCTCGAGGAATGCGGGAATCCGGCTCAGCGGCACGGCGACGTCGTGCTTGATGCTGAAGCCTTCGCGCTTCTGCGCCTCGGAGATGTTCTCGCGCAGCGCCCACAGGGCTTGCGCCTGCGCGACACTCGCCGCCACCACGCCATCGAGCGCGACGCCATGCCCCAGCGCATCTTCCAGAGCAGCCTGCAACAGCGGCATGAGCTCGGCATCCGCGCCAGCATCCGTGAGTTCGACGAGCACGAACCACGGAGCAGAAGCCCCAAGCGCAGGCGGACGCGCTCCGGGAATGTGTTGCACGACCAGCCCGAGCGCCACCGCCGAGACGATCTCGAACGCGGTGAGCCGCTCGCCGCAGCGCTGCTGCAACACCTCCCTGAGCGCGAGCGCGGCATCTGGCGTGGGCACCGCGAGCCAGGCGGTGGCCTGTGCGCGTGGCCGCGGGTGAAGCTTCAGCACCGCCGCGGTGATGAAGCCCAGCGTGCCCTCCGCACCGATGAAGAGCTGCTTCAGGTCGTAGCCGGTGTTGTCCTTGCGCAGGCCGCGCAAACCGTCCCAGACGCGCCCGTCGGCGAGCACCACCTCCACGCCCAGGACCTGCTCGCGCGTGTTGCCGTAGCGCAGCACCTGCACGCCGCCCGCGTTCGTCGACAGGTTGCCGCCGATCTGGCAGCTGCCTTCGGAGGCGAGCGAGACGGGAAACAGCCGGTCCGCGGCGAGTGCTGCAGCCTGAACCTCTGCGAGCGTAACGCCCGCCTCGACCACCATGGTGTTGTTCACCGGATCGACATTGCGCACCTGCCTGAGGCGCGACAGGTTGACCAACAAGGCCTGGCCGTCCGGCAGCGGCGTTGCCCCGCCACACAGCCCGGTGTTGCCACCTTGCGGAACCATCGCGATCCGCTGCTCCGAACAAAGTCTTGCGATGGCCGCCACCTCGGCCGTGCAAGCAGGAAAGACCACCGCAAGCGCACGCCCATGGTAACGGCCGCGCCAGTCGCTGAGCCAGGGTGCAGCGACGGCAGCATCCGCGATCACCCGCTCGGCGCCTGCGATGGCCGTGAGCCGGGCAAGGAACTCTGGCGCCGCGATGCTCACCCCGCGCCCTCCAGCCCGAGTGCAAGCTGCAGACCCTGCAGCCGTTCGACAGCCGCGGCGCCTTCGGCGATCGCCTCCCCAGCGCGGTCGAACTCCATCATCGAGATCTGCGCGACGCGGGGCGAGATCAGGACATCGGCGGGCTCACCGGCGAGACGGCTGCGCGCGATGCGCATCTGCATGATGTTGATGCTGGTCGTGATCACGTCGCCGACCGAGGGTAACTCGGCGTCCCTGCCCTCGCCATCTGCATCCTCTGCTAGGCCGATTGCCCCGAGCAGCCGCTGATGCCAGCCGTTCTCCTGCACCGGCCGGGGTGGCCTGCGCAGCGCGCGCCCGACCATACCGGAGCCCAGGTCGACCGCAATCACCACATCGGCCCCAAGCGCACGACATAGCGACACCGGCACCGGATTGACGAGACCGCCATCGACAAGCACCCGCCCACCGCGACGGACCGGAGAGAACAGGCCCGGCAGCGCAATCGAAGCCTGCACGGCTTCGGCCACCGGCCCTTCGCGCAGCCAGACCTCACGCCCGGTGGCAAGTTCGGTCGCGACACAGCCAAAGGGTTTGCCGAGAGAGGCGAAATCGTCATTGAAGAAATGCTGGGCGCAATGCTTCACAACACGATCGCCACGGATCAGACCGCCACGAAAGCTGATGTCGAGCAGGCCGACCACCGCCTGCCAGTCCAGCGACTCGACCCAGGTGCGCAGCGCGTCGATCCGACCTGAGACGAACGCAGCGCCGACCAAGGCCCCGATCGAGCAGCCGCACACGACATCTGGCACGATGCCCTTGCGTGCCAAGGCGTCGATGACGCCGATATGGGCCCAGCCGCGCGCGGCCCCGCTTCCGAGCGCAAGGCCGATGACGGGCTTGCCGTCAGGCCGCGAGATCGGCAACGATTCGTACATGGCGTGCGCCCGGCGTGCGCAACCGCGTGCAGGCTTGCCGCACGCTGCACATCGCGCCTGGATCAGGCGAGGTCGAGTGCCTCGGCATAGAGGTCGTGAATATCGCAGTCGGTGATGCGCACGCGCGCGAACTCGCCCGGCTCGAGGTGCTCCCCGTTGGGGATGATGACCATGCCGTCGATCTCCGGCGCATCGGCGCAGGAGCGCGCCATCGCGCCCTCCTCGTCGACCTCGTCGACCAGCACGGTCATTTCGCGGTCTATCCAGCGTTCGAGTCGCTGAGTGGAGATGTCCTCCTGGAAGGACATCAAGCGCATGCGGCGTTCCTCGCGCACATCGTCCGGCACCGGGTCGGCCAACTCGTTGGCTGTCGCACCTTCCACCGGCGAGTAAGCGAACGCCCCGACACGGTCGAGCTCCGCCTCGGCGAGGAAGTTCAGCAACATGTCGAAGTCGGCCTCCGTCTCACCCGGAAAACCGGTGATGAAGGTCGAGCGGATGGTGAGGTCGGGACAGATCGAGCGCCACTTGCGGATGCGCTCCAGCACGTTCTCGGCGCTCGCCGGCCGCTTCATCGCTTTCAGGATGCGCGGGCTAGCATGCTGGAAGGGGATGTCGAGGTAAGGCAGGATCTTGCCTTCCGCCATCAGCGGGATCAGATCGTCAACACTCGGATACGGATACACGTAGTGCATGCGGATCCACACGCCGAGCTCGCCGAGCGCGTTCGCCAGCTCCAGCAAGCGGGTCTTGAGCGGACGTCCGTTCCAGAAGCCGGTGCGGTACTTCACGTCCACGCCATAGGCGCTGGTGTCCTGCGAGATCACGAGGATCTCCTTGACACCTGCATCGACAAGCGCCTCGGCCTCCTTCATCACCTCGTGGATCGGCCGGCTGACGAGGTCACCGCGCATCGACGGGATGATGCAGAAGGTGCAGCGGTGATTGCAGCCTTCCGAGATCTTCAGGTAGGCGTAGTGCTGCGGCGTGAGCCGGATGCCCTGCGGCGGCACGAGATCGATGAAGGGGTCGTGCGGCTTGGGCAGGTGATCATGCACCGCGCGCATCACCTCCTCGGTGGCGTGCGGGCCGGTGACGGCGAGCACCTGCGGATGCGCCGACAGGATCACGTCGTCCTTCGCCCCCAGGCAGCCGGTGACGATCACCTTGCCGTTCTCGGCCAGCGCTTCGCCGATCGCATCCAGGGATTCCTCGACCGCGGCGTCGATGAAGCCGCAGGTATTCACCACCACCAGGTCGGCATCGTCGTAGCCGCCGGAGATGACATAACCCTCGGCACGCAGCCGGGTCAGGATGTGCTCCGAATCGACGGTGGCCTTGGGGCAGCCCAAGGATACGAAGCCCACGCGCGGTGCGTCGGCGGTCTTGGTGTGTGTCATGGCGTGGGGGTCTCGACGCGCGCATCACCGCATCAAGCGGTGCGCGGCGTTCAGTTGTCTTCTTTGCCGCCGCCGGAACGAGCGGCCGGCGCATCGCCTGCGCCTGCGCGCGGCGTGTAGTTCGGGAAGTGGAAGCCGGAGAACATGTTGCGCGTCTGGCTTTCGATCTGTTCCTGCATCTGGTCGAACATCTTCTTGCTCTGTTCGACATAGGCGCCCATCACGCTCTGCAACGCGGGCCCCTGGAAGTTCAGGAACTGCGCCCACAGATCCTGGCTGATCGGACTGTTTTCGCCGTAGATGCTGCGCGCCTGTTCCTGCAGCTTGGCCTGCATCTCGGTGAAGGCCTTGATGTTGTTCTCGAGGTACTTGCCCATCATGCCCTGGGTGGCATTGCCATAGAAGCGGATCATGTGGGACAGCAGGTCGCTGGTGAACATCGGCGCACCGCCCGCCTCCTCCTCGAGGATGATCTGCAGCAGGATGCTGCGGGTCAGATCCTCCCCGGTCTTGGCATCCACGACCTGGAAGTCGTCGCGCGCAAGCACGAGCTCCTTGACGTCAGCAAGCGTGATGTAGGAACTTGTGCGGGTGTCATACAAGCGGCGATTCGGGTACTTCTTGATAAGGCGGGCTTTGTCGGCCATGTTGATTCATCTCCTCGGCGATGGTCAGGCCCACCGCTCGTTCTGATTATAACGCGCTGCAATAGAAAAAACCCCGCCAGCGGCGGGGTACGGCTCACTGCAACGTGAAACCGTGCACATCAGCACATGTGCAGGCCACCGTTGATGTTGATGGTGGCGCCGGTCACGTAGCCGGCCAGATCCGAAGCGAGGTAGGAACAGAGCGCGCCGATTTCTTCCGGCTTGCCGAGACGCTTCATCGGAACGGTGTCGATGATGCCCTGGCGGATGTCCTCGCGGATCGCCATCACCATGTCGGTGCCGATGTAGCCCGGCGCAATCGCGTTCACGGTGACGCCCTTGGTCGCCAGTTCGGCCGCCAGCGCCTTGGTGAAGCCCAGCACACCGGCCTTGGCGGTAGAGTAGTTCGACTGGCCGGCCTGGCCCTTGACGCCATTCACCGACGAGATGTTGATGATGCGGCCCCAGCCACGCTCGGCCATCTTGGGCGAAATGTGATGGGTGACGTTGAAGAGGCTGTTGAGGTTGGTGTTGATCACCGCATCCCACTGGGCCTTCTCCATCTTGGGGAAGAACTTGTCGCGGGTGATGCCGGCGTTGTTCACCAGCACCTCGATCGGGCCGACGTCGGCCTCGACCTTGGCGACCATCGCCTTGCAGGATTCGTAATCGGACACGTCGCCTTCGGCGGCGATGAACTCGAAGCCGAGCGCCTTCTGGGCGGCCAGCCATTCGTCACGCTGCGGGAAACCCGGCAGGCAGTTCGCCACGACCTTCATTCCGTCCTTGGCGAGCGCCTGGCAGATTGCGGTACCGAGACCGCCCATGGCACCGGTGACGAGGGCAACTTTCTGGGACATTGTCGAATCCTTAGCTTCAGGTTGGGGGACCGGGTCGATGTGCTGCAATGCACATTGCATGTTGCGCACAGCAACATCAAATGACCCGCTTCGCGCCCTGGATTCTACGCCCAATTGAAAGAAAATGCTGCAACGCGGAAGGTGAATTCTTGCGTCGCACCATGAAAAATGCCCTGCAAGCAGGGCATTTGCGAGGCCATCGGACGCCAGCCGAAATCAGAACATGTGCTGACCGCCGTTGATGGAAATATTCGCACCGGTGACGAACGCGGCCTCTTCCGAGGACAGGTACGCGACCAGGCCGGCGATCTCTTCCGGCTTGCCGAGACGCGACACGGGGATCTGCGGCAGGATCTTGGAGTCGAGGATCTCTTGCGGGATCGCCATCACCATCTTGGTGCCGATGTAACCCGGCGAGATGGTGTTGACGGTCACGCCGCTGCGCGCCACTTCCAGCGCCAGCGCCTTGGTGAAGCCATGCATGCCCGCCTTCGCCGCCGAGTAGTTGGTCTGGCCGAACGCACCCTTCTGGCCGTTCACCGAGGACACGTTGATGACGCGGCCCCACTTGCGCTCGACCATGCCGTCCATGACCTGCTTGGTCATGTTGAAGACGCTGTCGAGGTTGGTGCTGATCACCGCATCCCAGTCGGCCTTGCTCATCTTCTTGAAGGTCATGTCGCGGGTGATGCCGGCGTTGTTCACCAGCACATCGACCGGTCCCACTTCCTGGGTGACCTGCGCGACGCAGGCCTTGGCCGACTCGAAGTCCGCCACATCGCAGGGGTAGGCCTTGAAGCCGTAGCCCATGTTGTTCATCGCCTGCAGCCACTCGGCGGCCTTGCTGTTGCCGGGCGAATGCGTCGTCACGACCTTGTAGCCAAGTGCGGCGAGCTTGATGCAGATCGCTTCGCCGAGACCACCCATACCACCAGTAACCAGTGCAACTCTGGACATATTGTTAACTCCTCTCCCGTTTCGTCTGTCGAAGGGTTATCGGCGTGTGTATGCAGCGCCCCCCGCACTCGCTGCCACGCATTCGGGTCATCCCGATTCTTGTTCGCGAAACCGCCCCACCCGCCTCAGGCGCGCTCCTTCACATAGCGCCCGGGTGCAGGTTCGATCGGATTGTAGCGGGTATTGCCCGGCCGGCCACGCGCTGCGACCTGCTTGCCCCCCCGCACCTTGAGCCACTCGATCCAGTGCAGCCACCAGCTGCCCTTGTGCTCGGCAGCGGTCTCCAGCCACTCGTCCGGGTCCGCCACCGCGGACGCGCTCGTCCAGTAGCTGCGGCGGTTCTTGGAGGCCGGGTTGATCGCGCCGGCGATGTGACCGCTCGCGCCCAGCACGAAGGTCGTCTCCCCGCCGAGCAACGGGCGCGCGTGGTAGGCGCTCTTCCACGGCACGATGTGATCCTCCCTCGCCGCCAGCAGGTAGGCCGGCGCATCCACCTTGCCGAGATCGACCTTCTGCCCCAACATCCTGAGCTTGCCCGGCACGCGCAGGTTGTTCTCGAGATACATGTTGCGCAGATACCAAGTGAGGAAGGGTCCGGGCAGGTTGGTGCTGTCGGAATTCCAGTAGAGCAGGTCGAAGGCCTGGGGCTTCGAGCCCTTCAGGTAGTTGCCGACCACGTACTGCCACACCAGATCGTTGGCGCGCAGCGCGGAGAACACGTTCGCGAGCTCCTGGCCCTTGAGGAGTCCGCCCTTGCCGATTGCGGCCTCGCGTGCGGCCACGCTCGCTTCATCCACCAGGCAGCCGAGCTCGCCCGGCTCGGCGAAGTCGAGCAAGGTAGTCATCAGGGTGAGGCTCTCCACCGGATCCTCTCCACGCGCCCGCGCCACCGCCAGCGCCGAGGTCAGGATGGTGCCGCCGACGCAGAAACCCAGCACGTTCGGCTTCTTGACCTTGGTGACGTCGCGAACGACCTCCAGCGCGGTGAGCG
Source organism: Rhodocyclaceae bacterium (assembly GCA_041916775.1). GTDB lineage: Bacteria > Pseudomonadota > Gammaproteobacteria > Burkholderiales > Rhodocyclaceae > UBA2357. Next base: position 69,429 of record JAYRYZ010000005.1, read on the forward strand.
GCCCGAGTTCGAGGTAGTTGTCCCAGGTCGTGCGCGCCTCGGCAGCACCTGCGTTCTTCCAGGACACCAGGAACACCGTGAAGCCTTGCTCCACGATGAAGCGCACCAGCGAGTTCTCCGGCTGCAGGTCCATGATGTAGAACTTGTTGATGCAGGGCGGCACGATCAGCAGCGGGCGCTCGGCCACCTTGTCGGTCAGCGGCGCGTACTGGATGAGCTGCATCAGCGCGTTCTCGTAGATCACCGAACCCGGCGACACCGCCAGGTTGCGGCCGACCTCGAAGGCGCTGTCGTCGGTCATGGAGATGCGACCCTTCTCGAGATCTGCGAGCAGGTTCTGGATGCCCTGGGTGATGCTCTGGCCCTTGGTCTCGAGCGCAGTCTTGATGAACTCGGGGTTGGTCGCGGCGAAGTTCGACGGCGCCATCGCGTCAAGGTACTGACGGGTCAGGAACTGCAGGCGCTCCTTGGCACGTCCGTCCGCCATCGGCATCGCATCGGACACCTGGCGCAGGAACTCGGCGTTGAGAAGATAAGCCTGTCGCATGTAGTCGTAGAGGGGGCTCTCTTCCCACGCCGGCGCCGAGAAGCGCCGGTCACCCGGCTCGGGTTTCACCAGCGGCTCGGACGGCTCACCCGGCTTGCGTTGCAGGGTCGCGCTCCACAGCGCCGCATGGCGGGTCGCGAAAGATTTCTGAAGCTCGCCCATACGCTCGGGCTCAGGCATCGGCAGGTTCGTCAGCGGCGTACCGCTGGAGTCCTTCATCACCGCCTGCTGCTTCGCCACCAGATCGAAGAAATTGCGCGCCATTGCCTGTCCGAACTGCAACATGCCGTCTAGCGCCGCATTACTCTTGTTATCGCTGGAATCCGACATCCACCCCTCCTGAGGCCAACCCTTTATGGTTCTATCCTGCGTCGACGTTATCATCCGGACATTGCGGCGACGCGTAAAATCGTTTCATGTACCTGATCGCAATTGCCTGGCTCTACGTCGTCATCATCGTTTCGGTCTCCGACGACACGGTGCTCGGCGGCCTGCTGACATTTCTCTTCTGGGGCCTCTTCCCGCTGACCCTGTTCCTGTGGCTGTTCGGCACACCTGCAAGACGCCGACGGCGTCTGGAGCGCGAAGCCGCGGCCGACGCGGGTGACAACGATAGTGCCGAATCGCATCGTGATCAATAGAACGCGTTGAAGTCGTCACATCTGCACGTCACAAGTTGTGAGATCTGCTTCGGCCGCATCATGCCGACGTCGCTTACCGTGAATCCAGCCAGACCAGCGATGCAAAGCGACCGGTAACGCGATCCCGGCGGTACGAATAGAAGCGGTCCGCGCCGGCATAGGTGCATAGACCGCCACCACCGACACTGGCCACACCCAGTCGCGCGAGCCTCTGGCTCGCAAGCAGGAACAGATCGCCAAGCCATTTGCCCTGCGCTGCGCCCGGACGGAAAGCCTTCAGCGCATCCGCGTCGTGACGGGCGAAGGCCTCCACCACCTCTGAGCCGACCTCGAACGCTGCCGGGCCGATGGCCGGTCCCTGCCAGGCGAGGATCTCGCCGGGCGCCACCGCCATGTGCGCAACCGTCTGTTCGATGACGCCGGCCGCGAGGCCCCGCCAACCGGCATGCGCTGCTGCAACCACGGTCCCTTCGCGATCACAGAACAACAGCGGCAGGCAGTCTGCAGTCATCACCGCACAGGCGCGCCCCGGGACGCGGGAAACCGCGGCATCAGCCACGGGTGTCGCTCCGTGTTCGCTGTCGGCATTTGCGACATTGATGCCATGCACCTGCTCCAACCAGAGCGGCTCGGCACCCGTCGCCGCGACCAGAGCCGCTCGGTTGCGCATCACCCGCTCCGCCTCGTCCCCGACATGCAGGGCGAGGTTGAAGCCGCCGTAAGGCGACTCACCAACTGCGCCACGCGTGGTGACGCAGGCCCGCACCGAAGGGGGGGCTGGCCAGTCAGGAATGATCCAATCTCCGTTCATACCCCCCTCTCACTCGTCCGCAAGGCTTGCAACAGTGTGAGGAAGTCATGCGGCAGCGGAGACTCCCAGATCTGCTCGAGCCCGCTCTCAGGGTGGATCAAGCCAAGCCGGTAGGCATGCAGCGCCTGGCGCGGGAACGCAGCCAGCAGAGGCGCAGCCACCCGCCGCAGCCCGTAGGTTGCATCTCCCACCAGCGGGTGACCGAGGCTCGCCATGTGCACCCTGATCTGGTGCGTGCGGCCCGTCTCCAACCGGCACTCCACCAGGGTGCACGCGCGAAAGCGCTCACGCACGCTGTAGTGCGTGAGCGCGGGCCGCCCGGTCGAAACGATGGCCATACGGGTTCGGTGCACCGGGTGGCGATCGATGTGCGCATCCACCGTGCCGTCGCTGCGCACCCTGCCATGCACCAGCGCGAGGTAGTGGCGGCGCACCGTACGGGCCTGGAGTTGGCGAACCAGGTCGGTCTGCGCGGTGAGTGTTCGCGCCACCACCATCAGGCCGGTCGTGTCCTTGTCCAGCCGATGCACGATACCTGCGCGCGGCAGCGCGGCCAGCTCCGGCGCATGATGCAGCAAGGCGTTCAGCAGCGTCCCGCTCCAGTTTCCACTGCCGGGATGCACCACCAGGTCTGCGGGCTTGTCGATGACGATGAGGTGGGCATCCTCGAAAACGATGCGCAGCGGAATATCCTCGGCCTGAAAGGCGGTCTCCGATGGTGATGGCGGTTCGACGACCGCGAGCGTCTCACCGCCCCAAACCTTGTCCTTGGCATCGCGCGCGCCGCCATCGAGGGTGACGAAGCCGGATTTCAGCCAAGCCTGAAGCCGACTGCGCGAATGTGCCGGGAAGAGCCTCGCCAGCGCCTGGTCCAGCCTGAGGCCTGCGAGCTCGCGCGGAATGGTCAGTTGCGCAGGCGTTTGCTGTGGATCGGCTGGGCTATAATCGCCGGATTCATTCACGCGGGTGTTCTTAAATGACGAGATTGACGCTGCGAAGTGTAGCGGTTATCGCGACGCTTTTGCTCGCCGGGTGCAGCTCGCTGCCCGAAGACAACGACGAGACCGTCGGCTGGAGCGCGCAGAAGATCTACACCGAGGCCAAGGACTCGATGGAGGAAGGCGCATACGACCGCGCGGTGCGACTCTTCGAACGTCTCGAGGCGCGCTATCCGTACGGACGCTATGCGCAGCAGGCGCAACTCGAGGTCGCTTACGCGCACTACAAGTCCAACGATGCCGCGCTCGCGATCGCATCGGCAGACCGCTTCATCCGCCTCCACCCCAACCACCCGAACGTCGATTACGCGTACTACCTGAAAGGCCTCGCGACCTTCAACGAGGATCTCGGTCTGTTTGGCAACCTTGCGAATCAGGATCTCTCCGAACGTGACCCCAAGGGTGCAAAGGAGTCCTTCGAGACCTTCCGCGAGCTCGTCACCCGCTTCCCGGAGAGTCGCTACACACCGGATGCGAAGCAGCGCATGCTGTACCTCGTGAATTCGCTCGCGAACCACGAGGTACATGTCTCGCGCTACTACTACCGCCGTGGCGCCTATGTGGCCGCGGTGAAACGCGCCCAGGCCGCGATCAAGGATTACCCCGACACCCCAGCGATCGAAGAAGCCCTGTACCTGCTGATGAAGAGCTACGACGCGCTTGGCATGACCGGCCCGCGCGACGACGCCGAGCGGGTGCTGCGGCTCAACTACCCCAACAGTGTGTGGTTCGCCGGCGGCCCGGAAGACACCCGCCCCTGGTGGCAGATCTGGTGATCGACATCGGCTGATACGCAAACTGCGCAGCACAGTTCAACGCACCGGGCTGCGCAGTCGTGATGCTGCCTCTACGAAGGTCGTTCAACCCCGACCGTAGGTGTCCTCGAAGCGGACGATGTCGTCCTCGCCCAGGTAGCTGCCGGACTGCACCTCGATCATCTCGAGCGCGACCTTGCCCGGGTTCTCGAGCCGGTGCGTGGTACCGAGCGGAATATAGGTCGACTGGTTCTCGCTCAGCAGGAAACGCTCCTCGCCCTTGGTCACGAGCGCCGTGCCGCTTACCACGATCCAGTGCTCGGCGCGATGGTGGTGCATCTGCAGCGACAATGACGCACCCGGGTTCACGACGATGCGTTTGACCTGGAAACGATCCCCCGAATCGATGGAATCGTAGAAACCCCAGGGTCGGTGGATCTTGCGGTGCGCCGCCGCCTGAACCCGCCCCTCGGACTTCAGCCGCGCGACGATGCGCTTGACGTCCTGGGTGCGCTCGCGCGAGGCGACCATCACCGCGTCCGGCGTCTCGACCACGACCAGATCGTCCACCCCGAGGCAGGCCACCAAACGATCGGATGCATGCACCAGGGTGTTGCGCGCATCCTCGAACAACACGTCGCCTCGCGCGGCATTGCCCTGTTCGTCCTTGGCTGCGAGCGCCCACAGCGCATCCCAGGCGCCGACGTCCGACCAGCCCACCGACATCGGCACCACGCGTGCCGGCATCCCCAGTTCGGGCGCGGCGACGAGCCGCTCCATGACCGCGTAGTCGATCGAATCCGAGGGGCAATCAACGAAGGCATCGCGACCGATGCGGATGAAGTCTGCGTCCTGCCGCGCGACCTCGAATGCCCGGGTACACGCCATCGCCATCTCCGGGTTGAAGTGGGCGATCGCGCGCAACCACGAAGACGCCCGCACCATGAAAAGGCCACTGTTCCACAGGTAGTCGCCGCTCTCGACGTAGCCTTGCGCGGTGACGGCATCCGGTTTCTCGACGAAGGCGAGCACCTCGCGCACGCCCGCTGCGGTTTCGCTACCCGAGCGGATGTAACCGTAGCCGGTTTCGGCGCGCTCGGGGACGATGCCGAAGGTCACCATCGCGCCATCCAGCGCCGCCGGCAGGCCGCAGGCGATCGCGGCATGGAAGGCCGGACGGTCGCCGATGACGTGGTCCGCCGGCATCACCAGCAGCACCGCGTCGGCGTTCGAAGCCTGCGCCTGAAGGGCGGCAAGCGTGAGTGCAGGTGCGGTGTTGCGGCCGGTCGGTTCGAGCAGGATCTGACCGGTCGCGTGACCGGCTGCGCGCATCTGTTCGGCGGTGATGAAGCGGTACTCCTCGTTGCACACGACGATGGGCTCCGCCGCCACCGCGAGCTCGCCCACGAAGCCGCGCAGGCGGTGCGCGGTCTCCTGCAGCATGGTTTCCTGGCCGGTCAGCGGCAGCAGCTGCTTGGGGTACTGCTCGCGCGACAGCGGCCATAGGCGTGTGCCGGAACCACCGGAGAGGATGACGGGTTGCAGTTTCATCGTGATCGAGACCATTCAGCCATTCGGGTTGGCGATTGTCTCAAAAAAGCAGCCGGACGGCATGTCGAAGCCACCGCCGTCCGTGACACAATCGCGACAGTCAGGCGATCCGGTCGAGGATGTGAAGCGCTGTCATCAGGTCGAGGTGTGCGCCGCCGCCGTTCTTGAACACCGTGATCTCGTCCTGCGACAAGCGCCCCGGCATGCCGCGGGCGTAGTCGTAGAAATCACCGAGCACGTCCGCCTCGCCGATCACACCACGAGACATCGGTGAGATCAGCTCGCCGATCTCGCCGATGGTGGTGTGCCGGGAATCGACGAAGAGGCGCCCACGGCGGAGAACGTCGTCGTCCGCCTCGCGCATCGAGGGCTTGAATGCACCGATCAGGTCCACATGGGTACCCGGCCTGAGCCAGACCCCCTGCAGGATGGGATCGGTGCTGATGGTGGCGCAGGAGACGATGTCTGCCTCACCCACCGCTGTCGCAAGGTCGTCGGCAACCTCACCGCCGACGGCCTCGGCAAGCGCCTCCGCGCGGCCGCGGGTCCGGTTCCACACCAGGATACGTTCGATGGACGGCACGACCAATGGGTAAGCCTTTGCAAGCGTCGAGGAGATGTTGCCCGCACCCACCAGTAGTAGCGTCCTTGCGTCCTGGCGCGCGAGCCAGCGCGCTCCGAGCAGCGAATCGGCCACCGTCTTCCAGCGCGTGATGCCGACACCGTCGATCACCGCACGCACATGTCCATCAAGCTCGCCGTAGAGCACGAACACGCCCTGCACCGTCGGAACGGGCGGAATGAGCGCTGCGTTTCCGGCAAACACCGACACCGTCTTGAACCCCGAGCCGAGCCCCTCTATCCAGGCTGCCCGGTTCAGCAGGCTGTTGCCCGGTGCCATCGGGAAGTGCAGGTCGGTGATTCTTGCCGGAGGCGCGCGATGCGCTGCGAACATCGCATCCACGAGCGGCAGCCATTCGAGCGCCGCATCGATCTCGGATGCACTCACATGGCGGAACACCGGATGACGCCCGTCGCCTGCCGTCACGCTGGCGCCACGCCGCGGATGCGCTCGGATCGGCGCCTGAGAAGCTCGACGGTGGTCAGCATCGCAATCGACAGGATCACCAGGATGGTCGCAACCGCGAGGATGGTTGGGCTGATCTGCTCACGTATACCGGACCACATCGCGATCGGGATCGTGCGTTGCTCGGGGCCGGAGATGAAGAGCACCGTCACCACCTCGTCGAACGAGGTTGCGAACGCAAACAGAGCGCCCGAGATCACCCCCGGCAACACCAACGGCAGCACGACCTTGATGAAGGCCCTAGCCGGACTCGCGCCAAGCGAGTTGGCCGCCCTCACGAGGCTCTGGTCGAAGCCGGTGAGCGTCGCCGTGACGGTGATCACCACGAACGGGATCCCGAGCGCGGTGTGCGCCAGGATCACGCCGAGGTAGGTCTGCGAGACACCGATCTTGGAGAAGAAGAAGAACATGCCTGCCGCCGAGATGATCACCGGTACGATCATCGGCGAGATCAGGATCATCATGATCGTCGAGCGGAAGGGCATGAAGCGGCTCGAAAGACCAAGCGCCGCGATGGTGCCGAGCACCGTCGCGAGGATGGTCGAGAACACCGCAACGATCACGCTGTTCTTGATCGCATCCATCCACGCCCGCGAGGTCAGGAAATCCTCGTACCAGCGCAAGGAGTACCCCTCCGGGTCGAGCGCCAACATCTTGTCCGAGAACGAGAAGTAAGGCTCGGCATTGAACGACAGCGGGACGATCACGAACAGCGGGCCGATCAAGAAACAGAAGATCAGCCCGCAGATGATCCTGAAGGCGTAATGCCAGGTCTTTTCCAGCGGCGTCGCGTAATCCGGTGCGGCCATGCTCGCGAAACTCCTAACCCAGTTTCAGGCCGTTGGCACCAACGACCCGGTTGTAGATGAAATACAGCACCGTCACCAGGGCCAACAGGATCGAAGCGATCGCCGCGGCGAGACCCCAGTTGAGCGAGACCTGCATGTGGTACGCGATGAAGTTGGTGATGAAGCGCCCGGTCTCCCCACCCACCAGCGCAGGCGTGATGTAGTAGCCGATCGACAGGATGAACACCAGGATGCCACCCGCGCCGATGCCCGGCAGCGTCTGCGGGAAATACACGCGACGGAAGGCATAGAAGCCGCTCGCACCCATCGAGCGCGCCGCACGCATGTAGGCCGGCGAGATGGTCTTCATCACCGAGTACAGCGGCAGGATCATGAAGGGCAGCAGGATGTGCGTCATCGCCACGATCGTACCGGTCTGGTTGTAAATCATCTGCAGACGCGCAGCGTCGTCGATGATACCCAGGCCCACCAGCGAGTTGTTGAGCACCCCCTGCGACTGCAGGATCGCGATCCAGGTGGTGATGCGCACCAGCAGCGAAGTCCAGAACGGCAGCAGCACCAGCATCATCAAGAGGTTCGACGTTCTCAGCGGCAGGCTCGCGAGCAGGAACGCGATGGGGTAACCGAGCACCATGCACAGCCCGGTGATGAGCACGCTCATCCACAATGTACGAACGAAGAGCTTGATGTAGATCTGCTGCTCTTCCGGCGCGGCGACCACCTTGCCGTCGGCGCTGTAACGCAGATCCAGCGCTGCGAGGTAATAGGTCCAGGTGATCGACGAAGCTTCACGCTGGATGAGACGCCACACGTCGCGCTCGCCCCACTCCTTGTTGATGCCGATCAACGTGTCCTTCCAGACCGCGGGCTCCTGGTTGGCGATACGTCGGGCGGTGGACATCACCGTAGAACGCATGCCGGAGCGTTCGTAGTTGAGGCGGCTCGACATCTCGCCGAGGTTGCGTGCCTCTAGCCCCACCTTGAGGTCGGTCGCGAACGCGGCGAAAACCGCTTCCTCGGGCAGACCCTCACCATCCCAATCGGCGATCGCTTCCACCGTGTTGGGCAGCGCGTTGGCGATCTCCGGCGCGTGTATGCTGCGCATCAGCATGCTCGCGATCGGCATCACGAATGCCAGCGCGAGGAACAGCAGCAGCGGAGAGACGAGCAGGAAGGCCTTGAACTTGTTGCGCCGCAGCGCCCGCGCAAGGCTCACCTTGAGCGGACGCCCGTCGGCGGCCAAAAGCGGGCCGGCCGCGCCGGCCCCGCTCGTCATGGCTGGATCAGCGTGCAAGCCAGGCATTGAACCGCTCGGTCAGTTCGTCGGAGTAGTCGGCCCAGAACTCGTCGTTCTTGGGCAACGCGGCGGCGAAGTTATCCGGGTAGGTCGGCATATGCGGCTTCATCTCGATGCCGGTTTCGGCATGAGTCGACACCAGCGCCGAGGAGCTCTTGCGCGCCGGGCCATAGGAGATGAACTTGGCTTGGTCTGCGAGGCGCTGGGTGTCGGTCGCAAAGTGGAGATAGTCCTTCACCTTGTCGAGCTTGCCCTTCGGCACGACCCAACCATCGAGTTCGAAAATCTGAGCGTCCCAGATGATATCGAACGGCTGCTTCTCCACTACCTGCGCGTTGAAGATGCGGCCGTTGTAGGACGAGCCCATCACGACTTCCTTGTCGGCGAGCAGCTGCGGGACCTGCGAAGCGGCCTCCCACCAGATCACGTCCTTCTTGATAGTGTCGAGCTTCTTGAATGCGCGGTCCACACCCTCAGGCGTGGCGAGCACCTTGTACACTTCTTCGCGCGGTACGCCGTCGGCGATCAGCGCCCACTCGAGGTTGTTGATCGGCTTCTTGCCCAGCGCGCGCTTGCCCGGGAAGTTGGTGGTATCGAACAGGTCCGCGATCTTGGAAGGACGCTTGCCTTCGGGGAACACGTCCTTGTTGTAGGCGACCACGGTGGAATACACGATGGAGGCCACGAAGCACTCGTCGAGCGCGCGGTCAATGAAGTCCTTGCTGGCCGGCGTGCCGTCCGGAGCGGGCGCGAGCAGCTTGTCGTGGTCGAGACGCTCGATCAGACCTTCAGCGCATGCGATCTTGGCATCGGACGGCAGCATGTCGACCAGATCCCAGGTCACGTTGCCTGCCTGCACCTGAGCACGCACGCCGGCCAGCGCGTTCTCGGAGCGGTCGATGTTGTTGATCTTCTGTCCCGTCTTTGCAATCCACGGCGCGTCGTAGGCCTTCTTCTGGCTGTCGGTGTAGGCCCCACCCCAGGACACGATATTCAGCGCTTCCTGAGCCTGGGCGACGGCAGCGGCACCGAGACCGGCGACAACAGCGGCCGCCAGCGCGGTGTGACGAAACGAATGCTTCATAGTCATCTCCTTGGTTTGCGGGGGGAATTCCCCGATTACACGGTCATGCATCGAGCGCGCGGCAGTCATCGATCTTCCAACCGACGCGGATGCGGTCATTGCGCTTGTGCGGTCGCACACCCGAGGCATTCGGCGTCTTCACGACGAACTCGCGGTTGCCGGCCACGTTGATGCGGGTACGCAGGTGATCGCCCATGTAGATCACCTCCTCGACGTCGGCCTCGACGATGTTGGGCAGCGACCCCTCGGCAGGATCGATGACGACGCGCTCGGGCCGCAGCGATAGCGTCGAACGCTTGCCGACCCCGGCCACATTCACCGGCAGCGCACGGATCAGCTCGCCACTGGGCAGGCGCACATGGGCTTCCTTGTCGTTGAGCTGCAGCACCTCGCCGACATAGGTGTTGTTCTCGCCGATGAAGCGCGCCACGAACGCGTTCGTCGGTTCCTCGTAGAGCGCCTGTGGGGACGCCAGCTGCTGCACGATGCCGTTGTTGAACACCGCGATGCGGTCGGACATCGTCAGGGCCTCGCCCTGATCGTGCGTCACGAAAATCACCGTCACGCCGAGGCTCTCGTGAATGTGCTTCAGTTCGAACTGCATCTCTTCGCGCAGATTCTTGTCGAGCGCGCCAAGCGGCTCGTCCATCAGCACCAACTCGGGCTCGAACACCAGCGCGCGCGCCACCGCGACGCGCTGCTGCTGACCACCCGACAGTTGGGCCGGGCGCCGCGAACCGAAGCCATCAAGGCGCACCATCGAGAGTGCGCGGTCGACTTTGGTCTTGATCTCCGACTTGGGAACGTTTCGCACCTGCAAGGGAAAGGCCAGGTTCTCCGCGACCGTCATGTGCGGAAAGAGCGCGTAATTCTGGAACACCATGCCGATGCCGCGCTTGTGCGGAGGCAGTTGGGTGATCGGTGTGCCCTTGAGGATGATCTGCCCGTGTGTGGGCACCTCGAAACCCGCCATCATCATCAGGCAGGTCGTCTTGCCGGAGCCCGAGGGGCCCAACAAAGTGATGAATTCGCCCTTGTCGATGTCGAGGTTGAAGTCCTTCACGACGAGCGTTTCGCCGTCATAGGTCTTCTGTACATTCTTGAAAACGACGAAGGACTTGCCGTCGTTCGTACCCGCGTTGGACTGGACTGCCATCGATCCGGATTCCTCACAAACCTTACGGTCCGACGCCGCGCATGTTGCACCGCATTAAACCGTGTTGCCTGTTGGTTGATTGTTTGACCGGCGGAAAATTAATGGATCGTGACCAAAGTCGCAACAGTGGGTATACCCGCAAGATTCCGCGCTCTGAACCTGAAACCGGATGTAAGCACATGAGCTGTATGGTTATTTATTATTGATCAAATGTTCAATGATGTAATCCCGGTCCGCGCCACGTCGCACAGGGAACACTGCGGGACGTATTGGGAAAGCCCGCTCAGGCGTCAGAATCCGGCTGCACGCCGTGCTCGGACGCAAGGATCTCCAAGAATCGTCGCGCAATCCGCCCTGGCCGGGCGTTGCGTGCCACTGAAGCGAACCACTCGCAGCAATAGCGGAGGTTATCGGAACGCAGGCACACGAGCTGTCCCTGCGCCTCGAAGGCGCGCGCATAGTGCTCGGGCAAGAAGCCGATGTAGCGTCCCGAGCGTATCAGCAGCACGCTCGCCTCCTGGTCGAAGGCGCGTGCCGCCGGGCGCAGGCCGAGGCGCCAGAACTGCTCCATGTTCGGCGAGTGGTAGCCGAGCCCGACGAACTCGGCATGCCGCAATGCGTCGTCATCGACACGCCCCGCGCACAGCAGGGGATGGTGTGGCGCCGCATACAGGTACATCGGCTCGTCGAAGAGATGGATGGAACTGAGGCTGTCGCTCGCGCGGTGGAATGGATGGACCCCGACATGGAAGCGCCCCTCGAGCAAGCCCTTGTCGATCTCGGCAGTGCTGGCCACATGCAACTCGAAGCTCACCTCCGGCGCTTCACGCCCGAACTCTGCGATGCTCTCGGCGATCCGGCAATCCGGGTTGGTGACGAACTTGTCGAACACCGCCACCTGCAACTCGCCACGCATGCCGGACTGCAACTGCGCGATCTCGCTGCGGAAGCTCTCCATCTGCGCGAGCAGGCGGCGCGTCGCCTCCAGCACCTGCGCCCCCTCATCGGTGAGCGCAAAACCGGCGCGACCGCGCTCGCACAGACGCATTCCGAGGCGCAACTCGAGATCCTTCAGGTGGCGGCTGATCACCGAGCGGCTGATGTTGAGACGAAGCTCTGCCGCAGACAAACCGCCCGACTCGGCGATGGCGACAAAAACACGCAGCAGGCGCAGGTCTGCCTCGGCGAGGGTTTGCAGCAAGGCGCGGTTCTTCATCGAAAGTTTCACTCCAACGAAACTCAAGTGACGCATCAAGCGCTTTTATACACCCAAATAGCCGCCTAAGATGCAACATCCCCAACCGGAGCACACTCCATGAGCAAAGAGCAGGCGTACTGGCTTCCCTTCACCGCGAACCGTGCATTTTGGCAAGCGCCGCGGGTCATCACCGCCGCACGCGGCCATTACTACACCACCGACGATGGGCGTCAGCTGCTCGACGGCTTCTCCGGCCTATGGACCTCGGGACTCGGCCACTGCCATCCGAAGATCGTCGCGGCAGTGCAGGAGCAGGTCGGCACGCTCGACTACGGCATGGGCTTCCAGGTCACCAACGACAAGGCGATCGCGCTGGCGCGCGAGGTCGCCGAACTCGCGCCGGAAGGCATGAACCGCGTGTTTTTCACCAACTCCGGCTCGGAGTCGGCCGACACCGCGCTGAAGATCGCGCTCGCCTACCACCGCGCCCGCGGCGAGGGCCAGCGCACCCGCCTGATCGGGCGCGAGCGCGGCTACCACGGGGTGAACTTCGGCGGCATGTCGGTGGGCGGCATCCCCGGTAACCGCAAGGTGTTCAGCGCCGCGATGCTGCCCGGCGTGGATCACATCCGCCACACCCACAGCCTGCCGGACATGGCGTTTTCGCGCGGTCAGCCCGCTTGGGGTACGCATCTAGCCGAGGATCTCGAGCGCCTCGTCGCGCTGCACGACGCCTCCAACATCGCCGCGCTCATCGTCGAGCCGGTGGCCGGCTCCACCGGCATCCTGGTGCCGCCGATCGGCTACCTGCAGCGACTGCGCGAAATCTGCGACAAGCATGGCATCCTGCTCGTGTTCGACGAGGTGATCACCGCCTTCGGCCGCATCGGCGCCCCCTTCGCCGCGACCCGCTTCGGCGTCACGCCGGACATCATCACCACCGCGAAGGGGCTCACCAACGGCGTCATCCCGATGGGCGCAGTCATCGTCCGCGACGGCATCTACGACGCGCTGATGACCGGCCCGGAGAAGGCGATCGAGCTCTTCCACGGCTACACCTACTCCGGCCATCCGGTCGCGGCGGCGGCAGGCCTCGCGACCCTGCAGGTGTATCGCGAGGAAGACACCTTCGCCCGCTCGCGTGCGCTGGAATCGTTGTTCGAGGAAACCATTCACACGTTCAAGGGCGAGCCGCACGTGATCGACGTGCGCAACTTCGGCCTCATGGGCGGCATCGAACTCGCACCGCGCGAGGGCACACCGGGCGCGCGTGGCTTCGAGGTGTTCCTGAAGTGCTTCGAGGCCGGCGTGGTCGTCCGCAACGGCGGCGACATCCTGCAGTTCTCGCCCTTCCTCGACTCGACCCCCGACGAGATCGGCCGCATCTTCGACACCGTCCGCAGCGCACTGCGCACGGTCGCCTGATCCGCCCCCCACCGACTGACCACGACACCACAAGACTGGAACTGAGAGACGACATGCAGACACTCGGACACTTCATCGCCGGCGAGAATGTTGCCGACGCCAACCGCCCGCAGCCGGTGTTCAACCCGGCCACCGGCAGCCCGGTGCGCCAGGTCGCGATGGCCTCGCGCGCCACCGTCGAGCAGGCGATCGCCGCGGCCGAGGCGGCCTTCCCCGCCTGGCGCAAGACACCGCCGCTCAAGCGTGCGCGGGTGATGTTCAAGTTCAAGGAGTTGCTCGAGAAGAACGCCGACCGCATCGTCGCCGCAATCGTCGAGGAGCACGGCAAGGTCTGGGAAGACGCGCACGGCGAGCTCGCGCGCGGCATCGAGGTGGTCGAGTACGCCTGCGGCGCGCCCGAGTTCCTCAAGGGCGAGCACAGCCGCGACGTCGGCCCGGATGTGGATTCCTGGTCGGAATTCCCGCCGCTGGGCGTTGTCGCCGGCATCACGCCGTTCAACTTCCCGTCCATGGTGCCGATGTGGATGTTCCCGATGGCCATCGTGTGCGGCAACACCTTCGTGCTCAAGCCCTCGGAGAAGGACCCGTCCGCGCCGATGCTGCTCGCCGAGCTGCTCGCGGAAGCTGGCCTGCCGGCTGGCGTGTTCAACGTGGTGAATGGCGACAAGGAAGCGGTCGACACCCTGCTCACCGACGCGCGCGTGAAGGCAGTGAGCTTCGTCGGTTCGACCCCGATCGCGGAGTACATCTACGCCACCGGCACCGCCCACGGCAAGCGCGTGCAAGCACTGGGCGGCGCCAAGAACCATGCGGTGGTGATGCCGGATGCCGACCTCGACAACGCGGTGAACGCGATCATGGGCGCGGCCTACGGCTCCTGCGGCGAGCGCTGCATGGCGATCTCGGTGGTGGTGGCGGTGGGCGACACGGTCGCCGACGAGCTGGTGAAGCGTCTCAAGCCCAAGATCGAGGCGCTGCGCATCGGCAACGGCGCCGAGCGCGGGCTCGACATGGGGCCGCTCGTCACCGGCGTGCATCGCGACAAGGTCAGGAGCTACATCGACCTGGGCGCGGAGGAAGGCGCAGAGGTGGTCGTGGATGGGCGCACGCTCAAGGTCGCCGGCCATGAGAACGGCTTCTTCCTCGGCGGCACCCTGTTCGACCACGTGAAGCCGACGATGCGGGTCTACAAGGAGGAGATCTTTGGCCCGGTGCTCGCGGTGGTGCGAGTGCAGAGCCTCGCCGAGGCGATCGCGCTGATCGATGCGCACGAGTTCGGCAACGGCACCTGCGTGTTCACCCGCGATGGCGCGGTGGCACGCCACTTCACCGACACCGTGCAGGTCGGCATGGTGGGCGTGAACGTGCCGCTGCCGGTGCCGGTCGCATGCCAGAGCTTCGGTGGCTGGAAGCGTTCGCTCTTCGGTGACCTGTATGCCTACGGGCCGGATTCGGTGCGTTTCTACACCCGCCGCAAGACCCTCACCCAGCGCTGGGCGGTACAGGGCATCGAGAAGGCGCAATTCGCCTTCCCGAGCAACGGCTGAGCGCGCAAACGACATCCGGTAAGGCAGAACGGCCCGCGCAAGCGGGCCGTTCTGCCTTCAGGGGAAGCCCCCTGGAAATCTGCAACAGGTGACGCCTCAACCCGCCGCCGCACGCGGCCGCGGCGTGGTGCGATGCACACGCCCCTCGCGCCGTGTCTTGGCCGCGTTCGGCTTCTGCTGGCCTTGCGGCTTGGGCAGGCCGGCGAGCTTGCAGGTCTCGGCCTCGGGCATCTCCATCCACATGCCGCGCTTCAGGCGGGTGGGCAGCTGCACCGGGCCGTAGCGCACACGCATCAGCCGGCTCACGGTCAGGCCGACTGCCTCGAACATGCGCCGCACCTCGCGGTTGCGCCCTTCCGAGAGCGTGACCCGGTACCAATGGTTGGCCCCTTCGCCACCCTGATCACTGAGCACACTGAACTTCGCCGGGCCATCCTCGAGCTCGATACCGGTGGTGAGCGACTCGATCTGCTCCGGCGTGAGCTCTCCCAGGAGTCGCACCGCGTACTCGCGCTCCTGCTCGTAGCGCGGATGCATCAGCTTGTTGGCGAGGTCGCCGTCGTTGGTGAACAGCAGCAGACCCGAAGTGTTGAAATCGAGCCGGCCGACCGCGATCCAGCGCCCCTTCCTCAGCAGCGGCAAGCGGTCGAACACCGAGGGGCGACCTTCCGGGTCGTCGCGGGTGACGATCTCACCTTCTGGCTTGTAGTAGATCAATACACGCGGCACACGCTGGGTGAACTTCAGCGGCAACAGCTTGCCGTTGTACTTCACCTTGTCGCCGGGGCCGATCTTCTGCCCCAGCTCAGCCGGCAGGCCATTCACCGAGATCCGCCCGGCCATGACCCACTCCTCGATCTCGCGGCGCGAGCCGATGCCCATTTGGGCGAGCACCTTCTGCAAGCGTTCGGGCTCGGCGAAGGTCGCCTCCTTGAGCTTGGGCTGACCGAGCGCCGGACGCGGACGCCGCGCGCCACCGCCCTCGACGATGCCGAGCGCAGACTTGTGCGCATCCGGGCGCATCGCCGGGTTGCTGTTGCGTTGCGCGCCAGCCGGCGCGTCAGTCTTCTTCTGTGGCGGGCGCAGCGGCCGCCTCGATTTGCTTGGTGTCGACAAGGTCCATGATCCTTTCGATTTCGGTCAATGCGGGCAGCTCCGTGAGCGTCCTCAGGCCCAGATCGTCGAGGAAACGCCTGGTGGTCGCAAACAGAGCCGGTCTGCCCGGTGTGTCGCGGTAGCCGACAGAGTCGATCCAGCCGCGTGACTCGAGCGTCTTGATTACATTCGGCGATACCGCCACGCCGCGGATCTCCTCGATGTCGCCGCGGGTAACCGGTTGCCGGTAGGCGATGATCGCGAGCGTCTCGATGACCGCGCGCGAATACCGCGGCGCGCGTTCTTCCTTCAGGCGGTCGAGAAACACCTGGTATTCAGGGCGGGTCTGAAAACGCCAGCCGCTGGACAGTTGCGCGAGTTCCACTCCACGCCCCGACCAGTCTTCGCGCAGCTCGTCGAGCAGGCGGCGCAGCAGTTCGTGCCCGGGATCGGGATCGAACAGCGTGCGCAGCCGCGTCACCGGCAATGGCGCCGCCGCTGCGAGCAGCGCGGTCTCGAGAATCCGCTTGTAGTCTTCAGGCGTCGTCGGCTGCATCCGCCAGCTTCACGTAAATCGGGGCAAACGCTTCGTTCTGGGCCACATTCACCATGCGCTCCTTGACCAGCTCCAGCACCGCGAGAAAGCCGACCACCAGGCCGGCCGGCCCGAGCTCTGCGTCGAACAGGGTATCGAAGGCGACATAGGCACCACCCGACAGCTTGCGCAGGATGCGGCTCATGTGCTCGCGCACCGAGAGCTCTTCGCGCCCGACCCGGTGATGCTGGTTGAGTCGCGCCTTCTTCATGATCTTCAGCCAGGCGAGCTGCAGGTCATGCAGGCTCAGCTCGGGCAGACGCTCGACCACCTTCTCGGCGACGAACACGCTCACCCACTCGTAGTCGCGCTCGGCACGTGGCAACACATCCAGGCGCGCCGCGGCCATCTTCATCTGTTCGTACTCGACAAGCCGCCGCACCAGTTCGGCACGCGGATCCAGCCCGTCGTCCTCGGCCTCGCGCGGCGGGCGCGGCAGCAGGATACGCGACTTGATCTCCAGCAGCATCGCCGCCATCAGGAGATATTCCGCAGCCAGTTCGAGGTTGTGACGCCGCATCGCCTCGACATACACCAGATACTGTCCGGTGAGCGGCGCCATCGGGATGTCGAGGATATCTATGTTTGCCTTGCGGATCAGGTACAGCAACAGATCCAGCGGCCCTTCGAAGGCATCGAGGAAAACCTCGAGCGCGTCGGGCGGGATGTAGAGATCCTTGGGCATTTCCAGCAGAGGCTCGCCATAAAGGCGCGCTACCGCGGCGGCCTGATCGGGGCCTTCGGCCGGCGTCAGGTTCAGAATGGGCTGCATTGTATCCTGAAACGGGAAAAGCGTTGCAAGTCAAGCGCGCAGGCGGGAGAAACGCCACGCCCGGGAGGCCTCGTCACCAGCGGCGTGCTCAGAAACTGAACAGCGTGGCGAGAAGGAAGCGAAAACCTGCGATCATCGGCCACAGGATTGCACCCAGCGCACCGGTGAAGAGGAGCACGAGCAGGATCGGGAAACCGTATGGTTCGAGCCGCGCGAACTGCCAGGCGAGCCGGTGCGGCAGCAAGCTCACCGCGATGCGCCCGCCATCCAGCGGAGGGATCGGCAAAAGGTTCAGCACCATCAGCACCGCATTGATGTGCATGCCGGCGTCGCTCATCTTCATCAGCGGAACGGTGTAGTCCGTAACCGGCATCAGCTCGGCGAGCTTGAACAGCACGGCCCAACCCAGCGCCATCAGCAGATTGACGAAGGGGCCGGCAGCGGCCACCCACAGCATGTCGGCCTTGGGGCTGCGCAGACGTCCGAAATCCACCGGCACCGGCTTGGCCCAGCCGAACAGGATGCCCGACCCGCCAATGAGCGTGCTCAATGCCAGGATGCCTGCAGGCACCAGCACCGTGCCGACCGGGTCGATGTGGCGAAAGGGATTGAGCGTGATGCGCCCGGCCAGATGCGCGGTAGGGTCGCCAAAATGGCGTGCCACGTAGCCGTGCGCGGCTTCGTGCAGGGTGATCGCCAGCAGCACCGGCAGCGCCCAGATCGCGAGCGTCTGTATCAGGGATTCCATTCAGGCTTCGCGCAAAAGGCGGCAGTTTATCAGACAGTTGAAGCCCTGCCCCGCCTCATGGCACGAACGGCCTCAATCGGCTTCGAGTCCGAATGGCGAGAGGTCGCCACGTCCCGCGCGCACGAGCGAAGGCGCACCCGAGGTGAGATCGATCACCGTGGTCGCATCTGGCCCGCAGAAGCCTGCCTCGATCACGAGCTCCAGTTGCTTGCCGAGACGGTCGCGGATCTCCTCCGGATCCGAGAGCGGCAGGTCATCTCCCGGCAACATCAGCGTGGAGGTCAGGATGGGCTCGTCGAGCTCCGCAAGCAACGCTGCCACCACCGGATGCGCCGGCACGCGCAGGCCGATGGTCTTGCGCTTGGGGTGCAGCAGACGGCGCGGCAGCTCCTTGGTGCCCTCGAGGATGAAGGTATACGCGCCCGGCGTTGTCGCCTTCAGCAGGCGGTACTGGGCGTTATCGACACGCGCATAGGTTGCGATTTCGGAGAGATCGCGACACATCAGCGTGAAGTGGTGGCGCTCGTCGACACCTCGGATGCGGCGGATGCGCTCCAGCAGGGCTGCGTTGCCGAGCGGCCCGCCGAGCGCGTAGGCCGAGTCGGTTGGAAACGCGACCAGTCCGCCGCCGCGCATGATCTCGGCGGTCTGGCGGATCAACCGCGGCTGCGGCTCTTCCGGGTGAAGGTGGAAATACTGGGACATGGCAGCTCAGCCGGGCAAAGACCGCTATCCTAGCAGCCGCGACCACACCGGAACCAGATCGGGCGGCAAAGGCAACGACTTTCCGAGGTCGACAGGGCTCTCCTCGGCACCGTGAAAATCCGACGCACGCGAGGCCAGGAGGCCTCGGCGTCGCGCGATGGTGGCGAAACGTGCTGCCTCGGCATCGGTATGCGCCCCGGACACCACTTCCACGGCCTCTCCGCCGAGGGCCACGAATTCATCGAAGAGCCGCTCGAGGTCGCGCTCCGAGTACCGATAGCGCGCCGGATGTGCGATCACCGCGATGCCGCCGGCGGCGTGGATCCAGCCGAGGGCTTCCTTCAACGTCGCCCACTCGTGCTCGACGAAGCCCGGCTTGCCCTTGGCGAGGTAATGACGAAAGACCGTGTTCACATCCGGCATCAGGCCTGTCGCCACGATGTGGCGCGCAAAATGTGCGCGACTCACCAACTCCGGATTTCGCGCGAAACGCCGCGCCCCTGCGAGCACGTCACGGATCCCGACCGCCGCAAGCTCATCGGACATGCGCTGTGCGCGCTCGGCGCGGCCACTGCGCACCTGACGAAGCCCTGCGAGCAAAGCGGGGTGTCGGTGGTCGATCCCGAGCCCGACCACATGCACCGTCTCACCGAGGAAGGACACGGAAATCTCCACCCCCGCCACGAGCCGCACCCCCTCCGCCTCCGCGCATGCCATCGCCTCGTCGATGCCGGAGACCTCGTCGTGATCGGTCAACGCGAGCACCTCGACGCCGTTGGCGCGCGCACGTCGTACCACGTCGGAAGGCGACAGCCAGCCGTCGGAGACGGTGGAGTGGCAGTGCAGGTCTGCGTTCAACTGCGAAATGTCGATACTCATTCAGGTCGTACGCCGAGAAAATCTTCGATGATCGCGGCGATCCTTTCGGGTTGATCGTGATGCATATTATGGCCGCAGTCGGCAAGCCGGAACTCGCAAAAATCCCTGAAGCACGCGGCCGCCGACGCATAGACCGCGTCGTCGATGCCGAGGCGGCGGCGCCAGGCCGGGTCGGCCTGCACCACCCAGCAGGTGCGCGCCCGTACCCGGCGCCAGAAGGCCTCGGCCTCCGCGCGGCGATAGGGCACCGGGTTGAGGTGCCGATGCGCTGCGGCGATCGCCACCCGCACGCCGCCGCCGGCATCCTCGCGCACCATGTGCGCGGCGAGGAAATCCGCCTTCCAGGCCTCGAGTCGCGGGTTGTCGCGCATCAGGCGCGCGGCGAAGGCGGCGCGGTCCGGATAGTGACGGAAGGACTCTGGGGCAGCGAGCTGAAGCAGCCACTTTTCCATGCGCCCCGGCGCCTCCTCGGCGCCACGCTCGGCGAGACCGAAGGCATCGAGCGCGATCACCTCCGACACCCGCGCCGGGCGCGCACCGGCATACAGGCATGCCACGTTGCCGCCCAGGCTGTGGCCGACGAGGCGCACCGGCTCATACGGCGAGAAATGCGCCACCAGCGCGTCGAGGTCAGCGAGATAGTCGGGAAACCAGAACGTGTCCGTATCGCTCTCGGTCAGCCCGAAACCGCGCCAGTCGGGGGCGAGCACATGCCAATCGCGGCGCAGCGCATCCACGACGAACTGGAATGAGGCCGAGACATCGCCCCAGCCATGCAGAAGGAATAGCCTGGGCGCGCCGGGCGTGCCCCACTGGCGCACGTGGTAGTCAAGGCCGCGCAGCGGCACGAAAACACTGTCCGAATTCTTCACGTTCTTCATCCGGCGAGAATACCAAAGCCGGGGTCGCTCCCGGGCATGCGCAGGGGCAAAAAAGCACTGCCACAACCACAAAACAGTCGTTGCTTTTCGCCCCCGGCTGATGCTATCGTCCGATCCGTAGCGCGGGAGAGTACTCCCACAGAGTCGCCGAAGGCGTAACCCCCCGGAATCGCTCAGGCAAAAGGACCGCGCACGAATCGAAATTCTGGAGAGCGATGCCGCTGCTGAAGATCGCGACGGCATCCACCGAAGGGGCACCCGCATCCGTTCCGCAGGGAATGGCGCGGAATCTCTCAGGTACAAGGGACAGATGGGGCGATCGCAGCCAGAGCGGCTATCGACGCCCCTTTTTTGTTGCCTGTCGAAACCGCAAGCGACCCTGAAACCGCCCGCCCGGAGGCTCCATGAGCATTGATTCCAAGCCCGCACTGCGCACCCCGCTGTACCCCAACCACGTCCAGGCCGGCGCGCGCCTGGTGGACTTCGCCGGCTGGGAAATGCCGGTGAATTACGGCTCGCAGATCGAGGAGCACCATGCGGTGCGCAGCGATGCCGGCATGTTCGATGTCTCGCACATGCTTTCGATCGACCTCTCCGGCGCAGGCGCCACGCCGTTTCTGCGCCACCTCCTGGCGAACGACGTCGCCAAGCTCGTCGAGCCCGGCAAGGCGCTCTACAGCTGCATGCTCAACGAGCGCGGCGGGGTGGTGGACGACCTCATCGTCTATCGATTCTCCGACAGCGACTATCGGCTCGTCGTGAATGCCGGCACCGCCGACGGCGACGTCGCCTGGATGCGTCGTCAGGCCGCACTCACCGGCGCCAACGTCAGCCTGTCGCCACGCCGCGATCTCGCGATGATCGCGGTGCAGGGCCCGCGCGCGTTCGAGCGTGCTGCCTCCGCGATCCCCGAGCTCAATACCGCGAAAGGCATGCCCGCGCCCTTCCAGGCCGCCCGCCTGGGCGACCTCTTCATCGGCCGCACGGGCTACACCGGCGAGGACGGCTTCGAGGCGGCGATCCCTGCCGAGCGCGTCGGCGCGGTGTGGGATGCGCTCGTCGCCGCGGGTGTGCGCCCCTGCGGACTGGGAGCACGCGACACGCTGCGCCTCGAGGCGGGCATGAACCTTTACGGCCAGGACATGAACGAGGACGTATCGCCGCTGGACGCCGGTCTCGCCTGGACGGTCGACCTCAAGGATGCCGCACGCGCCTTCGTCGGCCGCCCGGCGTTGGAACTCCCCACCGATCACGCCCGCTTCCTCGGACTCGTGCTGGAAGCGAAGGGCGTGCTGCGCGCGCACATGCGCGTCGTTACCGCGCATGGCGACGGCGAGACCACCAGCGGCAGCTTCTCGCCGACGCTGGAGAAATCCATCGCCTTCGCGCGCCTGCCCTCGCCCACCCAAGCCGGCGATCGGGTGCAAGTCGACATCCGCGGCAAACTCGCCGATGCGCGCGTCGTCAAGCTCCCCTTCGTGCGCAAGGGCAAGGCGCTGATCTGACCCGAGGCGGCCGGGGCGCACGCGTCCCGGCTGCACGATCCACAACACGCATTCCACAATCTGCACTCCACGATCCGCAAACCGACACTCGCAACGGAGACACACACCATGGCCAACATCCCCGCAGACCTGAAGTACACCTCGTCCCACGAATGGATCCGCACCGAGGCGGACGGCAGCCTCACCATCGGCGTCACCGACCATGCGCAGGAAGCGCTGGGCGATGTGGTCTTCCTCGAGCTGCCGGAAGGCGGCCGTGTCGTCGAAGCCGGCGAAGCCTGCGCGGTGATCGAGTCGGTGAAGGCCGCCTCGGACATCTACGCGCCGGTTTCGGGCGAGATCATCGAGTTCAACCAGGCGGCGGTGGACGCGCCCGAGTCGGTGAATGCCGACGCCTACGGCACCTGGCTCTTCAAGCTGCGTCCCTCCGCCGAGCTCACCGGCACGCTCGACGCCGCCGGCTACGAAGCGGTCGCGAACGCCTGACCGACCCGACCTGCCCGAACTGATCATCGCCAGAACGAGGTGTGGCGGCGACTGACACCGGTCGCCTGCCTCGCATCGCACCCCAACGCCCAGACAAGACCCGGTCATGACCATGACGACTTCGCCCCTCACCCAGCCGCTCAAGACACTGGAGGCACACGACGCCTTCCTCGAGCGCCACATCGGCCCGAACGCCGAGGAGATCCGCAGCATGCTCGACGCCCTCGGCGTCGCCAGCGTGGATGCGCTGATCGACCAGACCGTGCCGCCGGCGATCCGCCTCGCCGCGCCGCTGCCGCTCGCCGAGCCGCGCGCCGAACACGAGGCGCTCGCCGACCTGCGCACCATCGCGACGCGCAACGTGCTGCGCAAGTCGCTGATCGGCATGGGCTACTACGGCACGATCACGCCGGCAGTGATCCTGCGCAACGTCATGGAAAGCCCGGGCTGGTATACCGCCTACACCCCCTACCAGGCCGAGATCGCCCAGGGCCGGCTGGAAGCGCTCCTGAACTACCAGCAGATGGTCATCGACCTCACCGGCCTCGAGCTCGCCAACGCCTCGCTGCTCGACGAGGCAACCGCCGCCGCTGAGGCGATGGCGATGGCCGCACGCGTCAGCAAGTCGAAGTCGCGCGCCTTCTTCGTCGATGAAGCCTGCTTCCCGCAGACCATCGACGTGCTGCGCACCCGCGCCGCCTACTTCGGCTTCGAGCTGGTGTTCGGCCCGGCTGCGGAAGCCGGCACACATACGGTGTTCGGCGCACTGCTGCAGTACCCGAATGCACGCGGCGAAGTCACCGACCACAGTGCCACGATCGCAGCGCTGCAGGCCAAGGGCGCGGTGGTGGCGGTGGCCTCCGACCTCATGGCGCTGGTGCTGCTGAAGTCGCCCGGCGCGATGGGTGCGGACATCGCGCTCGGTTCGGCACAGCGCTTCGGCGTGCCGATGGGCTTCGGCGGACCGCACGCTGCCTTCTTCGCGACCCGCGAGCGCTTCGTGCGCGCGATGCCCGGCCGCATCATCGGCGTCTCCAAGGACAGCCGCGGCAAGACCGCACTGCGCATGACGCTGCAGACGCGCGAGCAGCACATCCGGCGCGAGAAGGCGAACTCCAACATCTGCACCTCGCAGGTGCTGCTCGCCAACATGGCCGGCCTGTACGCGGTGTATCACGGCCCGCAAGGCCTCGCCACCATCGCCGGGCGCATCCACCGCCTCGCCGCGATCATCGCGCGCGGGCTCGCGGATGCCGGGTTCGCCTGCGGCGAGGCGGCCTACTTCGACACCCTCACCGTCGACACCGGCGCGCGCACGGTGCAGATCCTGATGGCGGCCGAGGCCGCAGGCTTCAACCTGCGGCGCATCTCGGCCACACAGCTCGGGCTGTCGGTGGATGAGACGACCACCGCGGCCGACGCGGCCGCGATCCTTGCCGCCTTCGGCGCGAACGCCGACATCGCCGCGCTCGATGCGCCCGTGGTCGAGGCGGGTGGAGCCCTGCCCGCCGCGCTGCTGCGCGAGGACGCGATCCTCGCCCACCCGGTGTTCAACACCCACCACACCGAGCACGAGATGCTGCGCTACCTGAAGAAGCTGCAGAACCGCGACCTCGCGCTCGACCACTCGATGATCTCGCTCGGCAGCTGCACGATGAAGCTCAACGCCACCAGCGAGATGATCCCCGTCACCTGGCCGGAGTTCGCCAACCTGCACCCCTTCGCACCGCGCGAGCAGGTCGCCGGGTACCTGGAGATGATCGACGGCCTCGCCGACTACCTGAAGGCGGTCACCGGTTTCGACGCGATCTCGATGCAGCCCAACTCGGGCGCGCAGGGCGAATACGCCGGCCTGGTCGCGATCGCCCGCTACCACGCCAGCCGTGGCGAGGCGCAGCGCAACGTGTGCCTGATCCCGCGCTCCGCGCACGGCACCAACCCCGCCACCGCGCAGATGTGCGGCATGCAAGTGGTGGTGGTGGATTGCGACGAGCGTGGCAACGTCGACGTCGCCGACCTCGCCGCCAAGGCGGCGCAGCACGGCGACCGCCTCGCCGCGCTGATGATCACCTACCCCTCCACCCATGGCGTGTTCGAGGAGAGCATCCGCGAGATCTGCGCCATCGTGCACACGCACGGCGGGCAGGTGTACATGGACGGCGCCAACCTCAATGCGCAGGTCGGGCTGACCTCGCCGGCGACGATCGGCGCCGACGTGTCGCACATGAACCTGCACAAGACCTTCTGCATCCCGCACGGCGGCGGCGGCCCGGGCATGGGTCCGATCGGCCTCAAGGCGCACCTCGCGCCCTTCATGGCCGACCACGTGGTCTCCCCGACCGGTGATGCGGAGCGCCCCAACGCCGGCCAGGGTGCGGTGTCCGCCGCCCCCTTCGGCTCGGCAAGCATCCTGCCGATCTCGTGGATGTACATCGCGATGATGGGCGGCAGTGGCCTCAGGCGCGCCACCGAGGTCGCGATCCTCAACGCCAACTACATCGCCCACCGTCTCGCCGACCACTACCCGGTGCTCTACACCGGCACCCACGGTCGGGTCGCGCACGAGTGCATCCTCGACATCCGCCCGATCAAGGCGGCGACCGGCATCAGCGAGGTGGATATCGCCAAGCGCCTGATGGACTACGGCTTCCACGCGCCGACGATGTCCTTCCCGGTGGCGGGCACCATCATGGTCGAGCCGACCGAGTCCGAGGACCTCGCAGAGCTCGACCGCTTCATCGCCGCGATGATCGCGATCCGCGCGGAGATCCGTGCGGTGGAGGACGGCCGGCTGCCGGGCGACGACAACCCGCTGGTGAATGCCCCGCACACCCAAGCGGACCTCATCGGCGACTGGACCCGCCCCTACTCGCGCGAAGAGGCCGTGTTCCCGCTCGCATGGGTCGCGGAAAACAAGTTCTGGCCGAGCGTGAACCGCATCGACGATGTGTACGGCGACCGCAACCTGTTCTGCGCCTGTGTGCCGATGGACGAATACGCGAGCTGAACGGCACGCGCAAGCATCCGATCCCCGCCCCACGCCCGCGGACGGCGGGGA
Source organism: Rhodocyclaceae bacterium (assembly GCA_041916775.1). Lineage (GTDB taxonomy): Bacteria > Pseudomonadota > Gammaproteobacteria > Burkholderiales > Rhodocyclaceae > UBA2357. The sequence goes on from JAYRYZ010000005.1 coordinate 95,059, forward strand.
TCGTGATGCTAGAGCGCGGTCGATCTCGGCCGCGCCGCAGCGCTTCGAGGCGGCTCTGGGCTAGAATCGCGGCTCTCACGACCCCTGCCCTGCATCGCAGCCCAACATGCCCAGCCTCGAACACCCGTCCCGCTTCTCCTGGCGCAGTCTTCTCATCGTCCACCTGATCGCGCTGGTCGGACTGTTCGCTCTGGTGCTGTCCGAAACCCGCCCGGTCGTGATGCACGATCTGCACCTCGCCGAGGGCGAGAAACTGAAGTGCGTGTCGTATGCGCCCTACCGCCTGCCCGGTCAGACGCCCTTCGACCCGAATCTGCGTATCGACATCGAGCAGATCCGCTCCGACCTCACCGAGCTCTCGCGCATCACCGAGTGCGTGCGCCTCTACTCGGTCGACCAGGGGCTGGAGCAGGTGCCGACGGTGGCGCGCGAGGTCGGACTGAAGGTGCTGCTGGGCGCCTGGATCAGCGCCAACCCCAAGGACAGCCAAAAGGAACTCGACCGTGCTCTGGCGATCGCGAACGCGCATCCGGACGTGGTGAAGATGCTCATCGTCGGCAACGAGGTGCTGCTGCGCCGCGAACGCACGCTGGCGCAGATGCAGGGCTTGATCGAATACGCCCAGGCGCACACCGAGATCCCGGTCACCTATGCCGACGTGTGGGAGTTCTGGGTCGAGAACGCCGAGCTTGCAAACGCGGTGGACGTCGTCACCGTGCATATCCTGCCATTCTGGGAGAACGATCCGGTCGGCGTGGATACCGCGATCGAGCATGTCGTCGCCACTGTCGAGGAGGTGCGCCACGTGTTCGGCGCCAGACACATCCTGATCGGCGAGACCGGCTGGCCGAGCGCCGGCCGCCAGCGCGAGGCATCGCGCCCGTCGGTGGTGAACCAGGCGCGCTACATCCGCGAGTTCGTCCATCAAGCGCACGCGAACGGCTGGGACTACAACCTCATCGAAGCGATCGACCAGCCCTGGAAGCGGCGTCTGGAAGGCACGGTGGGGGGCTTCTGGGGTTTCCTGGATACCGAGCTGAAGCCCAAGTTCCCGCTTGCGGGCCCGGTCACCGAACGCGCCAGCGCGATACCGGCGGCTGCCGCGGCAATCGCAGGCGCCCTGATCGTGCTGGCAGTGGGTACTCTCAGCCGCACGACCACCGACAATGTGCGCGAGCGCTATGCGGCACTCACCGCCATGGGGATGACCCTCGGGGTGACGGCCCTGCTGCAGTGGGAGCATGCGTTGCTCGCGTACCGTGATGCGCTGGAGTGGGGCTTGCTCGGACTCCTGTCATTGCTGGCCTTGAGTGTCCCGCTCCTGGTCGTGGCACGTCCTCACGCCCGGGTTTCCGGCGCCTGGCAGGCCTGGGCGGCGATGCGCGCCGCCGGACCGATCGAACTCCAGCCCTGGTTGTTCGCAACACTGCGCTTCGCCCTGCTCTTTTCCGCCGCGGTCGGCGCACTGCTGCTCTTCATGGACCCGCGCTACCGCGACTTCCCCACCCTGCTCTACCTCGTGCCGGCGCTGTGTTTCGCACCGCTGGCACGCATGGCGCACAACAATGTCGGCCTCGAGGAACGACTCTGCGCATGGGTGATCGCAGTGTGCGTGGTCGCTCGCTGGATCTACGAACCGCTAAACCCGCAGGCCGGCGCCTGGCTGGTCGTCGGCCTGCTGCTCGCCGTACCCTTCCTGCGCAAGTTGCCGACCGAGCACAAGCAGTGACAGCATCGCACCGACGGCCGCGTAATCGAAGCTGTACAACACCAGTCCGGCCAGCCCGGAGAACCAGCCCAGGCGCGCAAGTAGACGACCGCGGGTGAAGAATGCGGCAATTCCGGCGATCAGGCTCAACCAGCCGAGACGCTGATGGACAAAGGTCTGTACGATCGCCCACTTCACCCCGCACCAGCCCTGCAGCCCCTCCGCGATGCTTCCGCCGCATTCGGCCGGCAGCACATTGGCTTCCAGCACACCGTAGCGAAACACCAGCACACCGACCAACACCAGCACCGACGCAAGCACGAGTCCACCTGCTGCGCCACAATATTTCGACAAAATATTTCGATTGTTCAAAACTTGTCCTTTCAAATCAGGGGGCATGCACTTCACTGGCACGCGTTGCAATTTGTGCCACAAGGTTCACACTAAGCTTCTGAAAAAAAGAATAAAATTTTCAGCCAAGCTTGAAGCGCAGCCCGAAATGAATCAACGCGAGTCACCTGCGGCAGCGCACAAAATCTCAATCCGATACGCACACTTTCGACGAGCCTGCGACACCCCATGAACAAAGCATCCCAACTGCTGCTCCGGTTATGCATCGCCGCCATCCTCGCATTTCTGGTGGCGGCCGGGCAGTACGCGATCTGGAAACAAATGAACCATGGCGCCGACTTCGTCAGTTCCGCCGAGGGGAGTATACAGGGCTACGCCTATACCGCGTTCCAGCGCGACCAGAGCCCGCTGCGCGGCGACAGGCCGAGCGAGGCGGAGATCGGCCGCGACCTCGACCTGCTGTCGTTGACTGCGCCACGCATCCGCACCTACGGCATCACCGACAACCCGTCGATTGTGCCGCTTGCCGCTCAGAAGGGCCTGACCGTGACAGCGGGTGCATGGATATCGGTGGATGAAGAGGCGAACCGGCGAGAAGTGGATGCACTCATCGAAACCGCGCGCAAGTACCGCAACGTCAACCGCGTCATGGTCGGCAACGAAGTACTGTTGCGCGGTGACCTGAAGGTCGACCAACTCATTGCCCACCTCGACACCGCGCGCAAGGCGCTGCGCCGCCAAAAGACGCCCGTGTCCACCGCCGAACCCTGGCACGTGTGGCTGAAGTACCCCGAACTCGCCGATCACGTCGATTACATTGCGGTTCACCTGTTGCCCTACCACGAGGGTGTGCCGGTCGAGGAAGCGGTGAAGTACGCCTTCATCCGCTACGACGAGTTGCTCAAGACCTTCCCGGGCAAGAAGATCGTCATCGGCGAAATCGGCTGGCCGAGCAATGGCCCGAGCATCGCCAGCATGGGCGCAGAGCGCACCACCTCGGAAGCTTCGATGGAGAACGCGGCACGCTTCATCCGCGAGTTCCTTGCCCACCCTCGCACCAGCAGCCTCGACTACTTCATCATGGAGGCGATCGACCAACCCTGGAAGATCGAGGTCGAAGGCTGGGCGGGCGCATACTGGGGCGTCTTCAATGCCGAGCGTCAGCAGAAATTCCCGCTCGATGGTTTGATCTACCCCGACATCCGCTGGCAACAGAAGGCGCTCACGGGCGCGGCGATCGCCTTCATCCCGATGATGCTGATCGCCTTCTTCCTCAAGGAGTGGAGCATCGCCGGGCGAGTCTGGCTGATGGCGCTGGTGCAGGCCTGTTGCGCGACCCTCGTGATCGGCGCGAGCGTGCCGGCCGATTACTACCTGTCGCAGCGCGACCTGGTTGGGCTGGGCCTGCTGATCACTGCGACCGCGCTCACGATCGCGGTGCTGCTGTCGCACGGCTTCGAGTTCGGCGAGGCGATGTTCAACCGCAACTGGAAGCGCCGCTTCACGCCACTGCCGCCCCATGCGCCAGAGAAGCAGCCTTTCGTCTCGATTCATCTGGCCTGCTACAACGAGCCACCCGAGATGGTGATCGCCACCATCGACAGCCTCGCGGCAATGGACTACGCCAATTTCGAGGTGCTGGTACTGGACAACAACACCAAGGACGAGGCGCTGTGGAAGCCGCTCGAGAAGCGCTGCGCGGAGCTTGGCCCACGCTTCCGCTTCTACCACCTCGAGAACTGGCCCGGCTTCAAGGCGGGTGCGCTCAACTTCGGCCTGCGCCAGACGGACCCGCGTGCTGCCGTGGTCGGCGTCGTCGATGCCGATTATGTCGTGTCGCCGGACTGGCTGTCCTGTCTCATCCCGCACTTCGACAAGGAAGACGTCGCTGTCGTGCAGGCGCCGCAGGCGCACCGCGACTGGGAGACGCACCCCTTCCGGCGCATGTGCAACTGGGAGTTCGACGGCTTCTTCCGCATCGGCATGCACCACCGCAACGAGCGCAATGCGCTGATCCAGCACGGCACCATGACGCTGGTGCGCCGCACCTCGCTCGAGGAGGTCGGAGGCTGGTCGGAATGGTGCATATGCGAGGATACCGAACTCGGCCTGCGCCTGATCGAAAAGGGCTATGACACCCGCTATGTCGACCATGTGCTCGGCAAGGGCCTCACGCCGTCCGACTTCGCCGCGATCAAGAGCCAACGCTTCCGCTGGGCGTTCGGCGCGATGCAGATCCTCAAGGCGCACCTGCCGGCGATGCTCGGCCCGAGCAAGCTCAACCTTGCGCAGCGCTACCACTTCCTCACCGGCTGGTTCGCCTGGCTGGGGGATGCGCTGCAGCTCGTTTTCGCGCTAGGCAGCCTGCTGTGGACGATCGGCATGCTGTTCTTCCCGAAGGCCTTCGGCCTGCCGGTGGCGGCGCTGGCATTGCCGGTGCTGGGCTTCATGATTTTCAAGGCGGCGCTGGGGCCCATCCTCTACCGCAAGACCATGGACGCACCGTGGGTGGACATCCTGGGCGCCTCGGTGCTGTCGGTCGGGCTTGCCCATGCCATTGCGCGCGGTGTGTTTGCCGGGCTGGTAAAAAAGAAAGGCGTGTTCGTGCGCACCCCAAAGGGCTGGCAGGCGCGCGGCGCGCTCGCCTTCTTCGGCCCGATCCGCGAGGAAATGCTGATGTTGTTCGCATTAGTTGCGGGCGCGGCGGCCCTCGTCGGCCTGCGCGGCACAACCGACCTCGAGGCCCAACTCTGGGTCGCAATCCTCGGCCTGCAGTGCGTGCCCTACGTCGCGAGCATCCTGTGTCAGGTGGCGGCCTACATGCCGGAGCGCCCGGCAGCGAAGCCGGTCGAGCAGCAGGCCGCGACCGCGCTCGGTCACTGATCCGCCACGACGCCACGCCTGGGATCCTTCTTGGCCTCCTCATCCCCCATCAGCCGCGCCTCAGGCGGCTGATGGCGCACCGTAGGCCTTGGCATACGCCCGCGTGAGGGCCCTCTCCAACAACTCGCCGGCGGAGTAGTCCGCCAGGCCTTCCGGCCGCTCCACGCCAGGGAGTGTGCGCGGACACGGCTCCGGCGCGCCCAGCACGGTTCGCACCGGCAGGCGCTCGGCATGGATCGGCAGGGCGTAGTCCTCATCGTCATCGACCACGCCGCGCGCGCGAATCTTGGCCGACGCCTCCTCGATCTCCATGACGATCACCGCGGTGGCCTTGATCTCCTGCTCGGTGGTCGCGCGCAGTTGCGCGGTGCGGCCGGGAAAGAGTCTGTCCACCATCATCACCAGCGCGCGCGCCTTCTCGTCGGGATCGGTGACCAGGCGCGCATTGCCGAAGGCCATCACCGAGCGATAGTCGGCCGAGTGGTTGAAGCCGCTGCGTGCCAGCACCAGGCTGTCGAGGTGGGTGACGGTGACACAGGCGCGCTGCCCCTCCGAGAGATTGCGCAGCATGCGGCTGGCGCTGCTGCCGTGCCAGTAGAGCCGCGAGCCCTCGCGCCAGAAGAAGGTCGGGGTGCAGAAGGGCTGGCCGTCGATCACGTAGGCCACATGGCACAGCATCGCAGCGTCGAGTAGCGGATGCACCGTAGCGTGATCGTAGTGGCCGCGGTCGTGGCGACGGCGCACACGGCTGCGCTCGCTGGCGGGATAGGCATTCGGATTTGCGGCTTGGTTCTCGGACATGAAGTCTCCCGGCTGGATGGAATGTGGAACGTGAAATGGGCACATGGGAGCAAGGCGAATTGCACTCTTCCCGGCACCGGTGCACGATGCACGCATAGATTGGCCTGCAGAAGATCCAATTCAATGAAGAAACGACAGACCAAATCGCCAGACTGGTCGGACCTGATCCCGATACTTCCGGGCTCCGGTCCGCGCCGGCAGGCGCTGCACGCGGAGCTGCGCGCGCTGATCGAGAGCGGACGCGTCGCACCCGGCACGCGCTTGCCGCCCAGCCGGGCACTGTCCGCGCGGCTGGGAATCGCGCGTGGCGCAGTCGTGGCGGCATTCGAGCAGCTTGTCGCCGATGGCTTCGCCGAGGCGCGCGTCGGCGCGGGCACCTTCGTCGCCGCGTCGGTCCCGCGGATCTCGCCGGCAGCACCAACCAAAGCGAGGACGACGTCAGCGGCGGCCCCGGCCCCCGTGCTGCCTGGCCGCCTAGGCAGCGCAATGGCCGATGCCCGCATGCTGGACACCTTCCGCAAGCTGCTCGCGCGGCATCTGATGCGTCCGGACGCGAGCCATTTCCACTATGCCGACCCGCGCGGAGACGTGCGCCTGCGGGAGGAGATCGCGCGTTACCTTCGCACCGCGCGGGCCGTGCGGGTCGAGGCCGAGCAGGTGGTGATCACCAGCGGCACCCAGCAGGCGCTCGATCTGTTCGCCCGCGCCGCCCTGCAACCCGGCGATGCGGTGTGGTTCGAGGACCCGGGCTACACCATGGCCGCTGCAGCACTGCGTGGCGCCGAGCTTCGCCTCGCGCCGGTGGCGGTGGACGATGAAGGCCTGAACGCGGCAGCCGGCATGGCATGCGCGCCGGACGCACGTGCGGTGTACCTGACCCCGTCGAACCAGTTTCCACTCGGGGTTACCCTGTCGATGCGCCGTCGTCTGGCCTTGCTCGACTGGGCGACGCGCACCGGCGCCTGGATCATCGAGGACGACTACGACAGCGAGTTCCGCTACGCCGGGCCGCCACTCGCCTCGCTGCAGGGCATGGACGGCAGCGGGCGGGTGATCTACCTCGGCACTTTCTCCAAGGCACTCTTTCCCGGCCTGCGCGCCGGCTACGCGGTAGTGCCGGAGCCGCTGCTCGACCGCTTTCTCGCAGTCCGCGAGCGCAGCGACCGCTATCCATGCAGCCTCGCAGCGGGCGCGCTGGCGGAACTGCTGCATGAGGGACATCTTGCGACACACCTGCGCCGCGCGCGCAAACGTGCGCAGCAATCACGCGATGCGCTCTGTGCCGGGCTGGCTGGCAGCCCGATGGGCGTGCGTGTGCCGGACCAGGGGCTTCATCTTGTCGCCGACCTGCCCGACTGGCTGGAGGAGGCCGCTGCGCAGCGATACGCGCTGCAGGCCGGGCTCGCGACGCGGGCGCTGTCGTCATTCCACCTTGGCGGTACCGCGCGCAGAGGTCTGGTGATCGGCTTCTCCGGCTTCGCGCCTGCGGCATTCAATGCGGCAGCTGCCGCCACGAGACGCTTGCTGATGGCCATTGTGCCAAGGTGAAGCAGCGTCCGGGACTGCGTCCTGCGGTGCGTCACACGCTGCGTCCGGCGGTACGGTACGCATTGCAAGCCGTCCATGCTAAGGTGCGGGCTGGCGCGTGACCGGAGGCTGGCGCAGATTTCGCCCGAGCCCCGCATAGTGAAGCAGATGACATCATGACGATCGACCAGAAACTGCTCGACGAGCTGGCCCGCCGGCAAACCGAGGCGCTCGCCTCCGGCGGGCCGGAGCGCATTGCCGCACGACATGCCAGGGGGCAACTCAGCGCGCGGGAGCGACTGATGGGTCTCTATGCGCGCGACACCTTCCAGGAGTTCGGCCTGCACGCCCAGCACGAGACGCGCAGCTTCGGCATGGAGGGCAAGAACCTGCCCGCCGATGGCGTCATCACCGGCATCGGCTTCGTTGATGGCCGCCCGGTGGCGGGCTTCAGCCAGGACTTCATGGTGGCCGGCGGCTCGCTCGGCAAGGTGCATGCAAGGAAGATCTGCGACCTGATGGACTATGCCGGCCGCGGCGGCATGCCGATCGTCGGCTTCAACGACTCCGGCGGTGCGCGCATCCAGGAAGGGGTGGAGAGCCTCTCGGGCTACGGCCAGGTGTTCAACCGCAACGTGATGATGTCGGGCGTGGTGCCGCAGATCGCGGTGATCTGCGGGCCGTGCGCGGGCGGCGCGGTGTATTCGCCGGCGATGATGGATTTCCTCATCATGACGCGCCGTTCGGCGAGCATGTTCATCTGCGGGCCGGAGGTGATCCGCGCGGTGACGGGCCAGATCACCACGATGGAGGAGATCGGCTCGGCGGAGGCCCACGCGCGCGACTCGGGCAACATCCACTTCGTCGCCGAGGACGACCAGCACGCGATCGCGCTGGTGCGGCGCCTGCTGAGTTTCCTGCCGTCGAACAACATGATGGATCCGCCGCACGATCTCAGCGACACGATCACGCTCGGCGACGATCTCGACATCGAGGCGATCCTGCCGGGGGACGCGCGCATGCCCTACGACGTCAAGCACGTCATCGCGCGGCTCGCGGATGGTGGCGACTTCATGGAGGTGCAGGCCGAGTTCGCGCAGAACCTCGTCGTCGGCTTCGGGCGCATCAACGGCGTGGTGGTCGGCTTCGTCGCGAACCAGCCACTCGTCAAGGCAGGCACGCTGGACATCGACGCGTCGGACAAGGGCGCGCGCTTCATCCGCTTCTGCAACGTGTTCAACATCCCGCTCGTCACCCTGGTGGATGTGCCAGGTTTCCTGCCCGGCGTATCGCAGGAGAAGCAGGGCATCATCCGCCACGGCGCGAAGATGCTGTTCGCCTACGGCGCCTCGACCGTCCCCAAGCTCACGGTCATCATGCGCAAGGCCTACGGCGGGGCCTTCCTGGCGATGTGCTCGCGCGACATGGGCGCAGACCTGGTGCTCGCCTGGCCGACCGCGGAGATCGCGGTGATGGGCGCCGAGGGTGCGGTGAACATCCTCTACCGCAAGGAGCTCGACGAGACGCCGGAGGCAGACCGGGCGGCACGTCGCCAGGCGCTCATCGAAGCCTACCGGGCCGAGTTCGCGTCGCCCTATCAATCTGCCGGACGCATGTTCGTGCACGACGTCATCCAGCCGCGCCGCACCCGGGCGGCGCTGTCGCTCGCGCTGCGCTCGCTGCTCTCCAAGCGCGAGACGCGCCCGCCCAAGAAGCACGGCAACATCCCGCTCTAGCTTCACACAATGGACTCGATCCTCTTCATCCTCTCCGGTTTCGCGGTTGTGCTCCTCGCGCTGGGCATGCTGTGGAGCGTGAGCGCGCTGATCGGGCGCATCTTCGTCAAGGTGTGCTCCGACCGGCCGGCAGGCGCCGCATCCGCGGCCGCGGTCGGGCAAACCGGCGCATCGACAGCGCCATCACCGCTGTCCTCGCCCTCCTCCAGCGCCCGCACCATTCCGGCCGCTCACCTCGCTGCGATCAGCGCCGCGGTCGCAGAGATCACGCACGGCAGAGGGCGCGTGGTCTCGGTGCTGGCGCCTGCGCAGGTGTTCACCAGCTGGGCGCAGGAAGGCCGCACCGAGCAGTTCTCGTCCCACCGGGTACGCTGGGATTGGGCCGTCTCGGGGCCACCGCACGTCTCCAACGAGCCGCCGCGCGAGGGCGCCTGAACGCATCGCATTGAAGGAAACACGATGAGAAACTTCCGCATCACCGTCGACGGCACGCCTTATCTCGTCAGCGTGGAGGAGTTGGACGCAGACGCGCCCCCTGGTGCATCTAACCAACCCTCGGCGCCCCCCGGTGCGTCCGGCCAACCCATCGCACCCGTCCCCGTGCATGCCGCTTCACTGGCGCAGCCGCAGGTAGCGAAGCCCGCTCGCACCGACTCCGCCCCGCCCGGTGAAGTCACAGGTGCCGGCAGCAGCGTGACGAGCCCGCTCGCCGGCACGGTCGTCAGCCTCGAAGTGGTGGTCGGCCAGACGGTGAAGCAGGGGCAGCCGGTGCTCGTGCTAGAGGCGATGAAGATGAACACCCATGTCACCGCCTCCCGCGGCGGACCCGTGACGGCGATCCACGTCGCTACCGGCGCCACCGTCGCCGAGGGTCAGGCGCTGCTCACCATCGGCTGAACGATGCACATCGACCACCCGCTGCCTCGCCCCCGCCCTTACCGGAGCCCGCGATGGATGTGCTGAACGAGCTCATGGTGTTGACCGCCTTCGGCAAGGTGACGCCGCAGATGATCGTGATGTGGGCGGTGTCCATCGGGCTGCTGTATCTCGCCGTGTACAAGAACTTCGAGCCGCTCCTGCTGGTGCCGATCGCGTTCGGCGCGCTGCTCGCCAACCTGCCCACCGAAGGCCTCGTGAATGCGCCTGTGGGCGACACGCCCGGCGGCCTTTTCCACTACATCTCGCAGGGCGTGCACCTGGAGCTCTTCCCGCCGATCATCTTCCTCGGCGTGGGCGCGCTCACCGACTTCGGGCCGGTGATCGCCAACCCGCGCACCTTCCTGCTCGGCGCGGCAGCCCAGTTCGGCGTGTTCGCGACCTTCCTGGGTGCGGTCGCGCTCGGCTTCACCACCTATCAGGCGGCGGCGATCGGCATCATCGGCGGGGCGGACGGTCCGACCTCGATCTTCCTCGCCAACAAGCTCGCGCCCGAGCTGCTCGCACCGATCGCGGTCGCGGCCTACTCGTACATGGCGCTGGTGCCGCTGATCCAGCCGCCCATCATGCGCGCACTCACCACGCCGGCGGAGCGCGCGATCCGCATGCGCTCGCTGCGCCAGGTGTCGAAGACGGAGAAGCTGATCTTCGCGCTCAGCGTGACCATCCTCGTGATCCTGCTGGTGCCGGCAGCGTCGGCGCTCATCGGCATGCTGATGCTGGGCAACTTCCTGCGCGAGTGCGGCGTCACCGAGCGGCTGAGCAAGGCGGCGCAGAACGAGATCATCAACGTGGTCACGATCTTCCTCGGCGCCTCGGTCGGCATCTCGATGACCGGCGAGCGCTTCCTGCAGCTGGAGACGCTCAAGATCATGGCGCTCGGCATCGTCGCCTTCGCAATCTCGACCGCCTCGGGCGTGCTGATGGCGAAGCTGATGAACCTGTTCTCGAAGGAGAAGATCAACCCGCTGATCGGCTCGGCCGGGGTGTCGGCGGTGCCGATGGCGGCACGCGTGAGCCAGGTCGAAGGCCAGAAGGCCGATCCGGGCAACTTCCTGCTGATGCACGCGATGGGGCCGAACGTCGCGGGCGTGATCGGCACCGCAATCGTCGCGGGCTACTTCATCGCCCGCCTCGGCGGCGTGGAGGCCAGCGGCTGAGGCAACCGCCGGGCCGGCGGCCCCTCCGGCGCCCGCACCCGGCGCCACCCGCCGCGTCCCGAACGCCGACGCGCGCGCCCTTGCCGCGCTCAGGGTATCGTCGGCAGCGCGATGCGGTCGCTGCGCGCCACACCGGCGGTGATTCGCCGGCAGCGCTCCAGCATCTCGCGCATCGCCTGGTTGTGATACTTGCCGCGATGCCAGGCGAACTGGAACATGCGGCGCAGATCGAGCTGCGCCACCTCCAGCGGCACCAGGCTGCCGCGCCGGAAGGCATCGCGCAGGGCAAGGCGCGAGATGCAGCCCAAGCCCAGGCCGCACTCCACCGCCCGCTTCACCGCCTCGGTGTGTTCCAGCTCCAGCCGCACATGCACCTTCGCGCCGGCGCGCCATAGCGCGTGCTCCAGCGTCTCGCGCGTGCCCGAGCCCTGCTCGCGCAGGATCCAGGGTTCGGCGGCGATGTCGGCGAGTTCGAGCGCCTTGCGGCCCGCCAGCGGATGATCGGGCGCACAGAACACCGCAAGCTCGTCCTCCACCCACGGCTCGACCTCGATCTCCTCGTGGTGGCACTCGCCCTCGATCATGCCGAGGTCGATGCGGTGATCCGCGAGTTCCTCGATCACCGTCGCGGTGTTGGCCACATGCAGCGTCACCCGGCTCTGCGGATGCTGCTGCAGGAATTCGGCGACGATCAGGGTCGCGAGGTAGTTGCCGATGGTGAGCGTCGCGCCGATGCGCAGGTCGCCGATGCCGGCATCGCCGCGCAGCAGGCTCTCGAACTCGGCCCCGCGGTCGAGCAACTCCAGCGCGATCGGCAGCAGCCGGCGGCCACGGTCGTTGAGGCGCAGGCGCTTGCCGATGCGGTCGAAGAGGCGCACGTCGAAGAGCCGCTCGAGATCCGCGAGCGCCGCGCTGGTTGCGGACTGGGACAGGTTGAGCGCCTCGGCGGCGCGCGAGACGTTCTCGCCGCGGGCGATCTCTGCAAACACGGCGAGCTGGCGAAAGGTGGGTCGCATATCTGAATTTCCGATTGACCTTATCAGAATAACGCGCTTCTCCGATAACAGCCAGCTCGCTAAAATATGTTCACCTTCACCCGCATGCACGACACATCATGGCCAACCTGCTCACCGAACGCGTCATCAGCGTCCATCACTGGAACGACACCCTGTTCAGCTTCCGCACCACCCGCGACCGCGGCCTGCGCTTCGAGAACGGCCAGTTCGTGATGATCGGGCTGGAGGTTGAGGGCCGCCCGCTGACACGCGCCTACAGCATCGCCAGCCCCAACTACGAGGAGCACCTCGAGTTCTTTAGCATCAAGGTGCAGGACGGTGCCCTCACCTCGCGCCTGCAGCATCTGCGCCCGGGCGACCCGATCGTGGTGAGCAAGAAGCCCACCGGCACGCTGGTGCTGCACGACCTGAAGCCGGGCCGCAACCTCTACCTGTTCGCCACCGGCACCGGGCTCGCGCCCTTCATGAGCGTGATCCAGGACCCGGAGACCTACGCGCGCTTCGAGAAGGTGGTGCTGATGCACGGCGTGCGCACCGTGTCGGAGCTCGCCTACAGCGAGTTCATCAACGAGCACCTGCCGGTGAACGAGTTCATCGGCGACGAAGTCCGGGAGAAGCTCATCTACTATCCGACGGTGACGCGCGAGCCATTCCGCAACCGCGGCCGCATCACCGAGCTGGTGGATAGCGGCAAGCTCTTCGCCGACATCGGCCTGCCGCCGCTCGACCCCGCGCTCGATCGCGCGATGATGTGCGGCAGCCCGGCGATGCTGAAGGACTGCTGCGAGATGCTGGACGTGCGCGGCTTCAAGGTGTCGCCGCGCATCGGCGAACCGGGGGATTACGTGATCGAGCGCGCCTTCGTCGAGAAGTGAGGTTTCAACCGCGGTGACGTGTCAACCGCGGTGCCCCTTGAACCTGGCGCTTCAACGGAACGGAAAGGTGATTCATCGCGCCGCGTCAGCCGAAGAGGCGCAGCGCGACACCCACGCCTGAAGCCAGCCCGAGTGCGCCGAAGGCGAGCGCGCCCACCATGAAACCCGGCCCGCGTGAGGCCGGGTCGCGCTGGTAGGCCAGCGCATACCACACCCGTCCCAGCAACCATACCCCGCCGCCGAGGGCGGCCCAGCCGTCGCCGACGAAGGCGGCGCACACCCACAGGCAGGGCAGCACCATCAGCGACCACTCCAGCGTGTTCATCTGGATACGGTAGGCGCGCTCGAACTGCGGGTGGCCGCTCACCGCCGGCGCCACCACGTTGAAGCGCTTGCGCGCCATGCCCACGTTGGCGGCGGTGGCGAACATCAGCAGCACGATCAGGAGTGTGATGCCGGCGGTGAGGGGAAGGTCTTGCATCGCGGGCTCCGGGGGGCTTGGCGCAAAGAGCCGCATCTTAGCAGCGCACCGGTAGAATGCGCGCAGCCCCGCATGCCCGCCGGGCATCACGCCGCCTGCCTGCCCCATGTCCTCGCCCACGCCGCCCTCGCCCGAACCCACCCCCACGCCGCCGGCCACACCCACGCGTGCCCTCGCCACCCTGCTCCGCCTTCTCGCGCCCTATCGACGGCGCGTCGCGGTGGCCGGCCTCGCCCTCGTCGTCGCCGCGCTCGCGATGCTCGCGGTCGGCCAGGGCCTGCGCGCGGTGATCGACCAGGGCTTCTCGGCCGGCGACCCGCACTGGCTGGACCGCACCCTGGCGGCGATGTTCGGCGTCATCAGCGTGCTCGCCGCGGCCACCTTCGTGCGCTTCTACAACGTCTCCTGGCTCGGCGAGCGCATCACCGCCGACCTGCGCCAGCGCGTCTTCGACCATCTGCTGACGCTACCGCCTTCCTGGTTCGAGGCGGGTCGCACCGGTGACGTGATCTCGCGCCTCACTTCGGACACCACCCAGATCGAGAGCGTCATCGGCTCCAGCCTGTCGATCGCGCTGCGCAACGCGCTGCTGCTCATTGGCGGTATGGCGATGATGCTCACCACCAGCCTCAAGCTCTCGGTGCTCACACTCTTGGGCGTGCCGCTGGTGATCGCGCCCATCCTGTTCTTCGGCCGCCGGGTGCGCAAGCTCGCACGCGAGAGCCAGGACCGCGTGGCACAACTCGGCAGCCGCATCGACGAAACCATCCACGAGATCCGCATCGTCCAGGCCTACGGCCACGAGGCGGTCGATCGCGGCGACTTCGCCGCGCTGCTGGATGCCAGCTTCACTACCGCACGCCAGCGCATCCGCATGCGCGCCTGGCTGGTCGCGGCGGTGATGCTGCTGGTGTTCGGCGCGATCGCCTTCATCCTGTGGATAGGCGGGCACGATGTACTGGCGGGCACGATCAGCGCCGGACAACTGTCGGCTTTCGTGTTCTATGCCGCGCTGGTGGCGGGCAGCGTCGGCGCGCTGTCGGAGGTGTGGGGCGACCTGCAGCGCGCCGCGGGTGCCACCGAAAGGCTGATGGAGATCCTCGCGACCCGCCCGGCGATCGAGGCCCCGGCCGCGCCCCAGGCCTTGCCGCAGCCGTCGGTCGGCACGATCGCGCTCGACGGCGTGCATTTCCACTACCCGTCGCGGCCGGACGCGGCTGCACTCGCAGATGTGTCGCTCACGGTCGCCCCGGGCGAGACCGTCGCGCTGGTCGGCCCTTCCGGCGCCGGCAAGAGCACGGTGTTCCAGCTGCTGTTGCGCTTCTACGACCCGCAAGCGGGCACGGTGCGGATCGACGGCGTGGACATCGCCCGCGCCGACCCGGCGGCGGTGCGCGCACGGATCGCGCTGGTGCCGCAGGAGCCGGTGATATTCGCTGCGAGCGTGCTGGAAAACGTGCGCTACGCCCGCCCGGACGCGGATCGCGATGCCGTGCGGGCGGCGTGCATGGCGGCGTGGGCGGACGAATTCATCACGCGCCTGCCGCAAGGTTACGACACCGACCTCGGCGAGCGCGGGGTGAAGCTCTCGGGCGGACAGCGGCAGCGCATCGCGATCGCCCGCGCCATCCTGGCGGACCGCCCCATCCTGCTGCTCGACGAGGCCACCTCGTCGCTGGACGCCGAGAGCGAGCGCATGGTGCAGCAGGCACTGGAGCGGCTGATGGCGAATCGCACCACGCTGGTGATCGCGCATCGTCTCGCCACGGTGCAGCGTGCCGATCGCATCCTCGTCATCGACGCCGGCAAGGTCGTCGAGGCGGGCCAGCACGCGGCTCTGATCGCAGCCGACGGCCTGTACGCAAGGCTCGCGCGGATGCAGCTCCTGGCCTGAGCGCCCCAGCAGGCTTCCGGTGGTATGCTCTTGCATCCAACCGCACCACCACGCACAGGAATCCATGGCCCAATACGTTATGTCGATGCTCCGCGTGAGCAAGATCGTTCCGCCCAAGCGTCAGATCATCAAGGACATCTCCCTCTCCTTTTTCCCCGGCGCGAAGATCGGCCTGCTCGGCCTGAACGGCTCGGGCAAATCCACCGTGCTGCGCATCATGGCCGGGGTGGACAAAGAGTACGACGGCGAGGTGCAGCACCTCGCCGGCCAGCGCATCGGCTACCTGCCGCAGGAGCCGGAGCTCGACGCGAGCCGCACGGTAAAGGAAGAGGTCGAATCCGGCCTCGGCGAGATCGTCGAGGCGCGCCAGAAGCTAGAGGAGATCTATGCCGCCTATGCCGAGCCGGATGCCGACTTCGACAAGCTCGCAGAAGACCAGGCGCGCTACGAGAACATCCTCGCCACAGCCGGCGGCGACATCGAGAACCAGATGGAGATCGCCGCCGACGCGCTGCGCCTGCCGCCCTGGGATGCGCTGATCGGCACGCTATCCGGCGGCGAGAAGCGCCGCGTCGCGCTGTGCAAGCTGCTGCTCTCCAAGCCCGACATGCTGCTGCTCGACGAGCCCACCAACCACCTCGACGCCGAGTCGGTGGAGTGGCTGGAGCAGTTCCTCACGCGCTTCCCGGGCACGGTGGTGGCCGTCACCCACGACCGCTACTTCCTCGACAACGCGGCCGAGTGGATCCTCGAACTCGACCGCGGACACGGCATCCCCTGGAAGGGCAACTACTCCAGCTGGCTGGAGCAGAAGGGCGACCGTCTCGCCCAGGAGGCCAAGCAGGAAGCCGCCCACATGAAGGCGATGAAGACCGAGCTGGAATGGGCGCGCTCCAACCCCAAGGCGCGCCAGGCCAAGTCCAAGGCACGTCTTGCGCGTTACGAGGAGATGGCGAGCGTCGAATACCAACGCCGCAACGAGACGCAGGAAATCTTCATCCCGCCGGGCGAGCGCCTCGGCGACAAGGTGATCGAGTTCAACGGCGTGAGCAAGGCCTTCGGCGACAAGCTGCTGATGGACAAGGTCAGCTTCAGCGTGCCGCCGGGCGCGATCGTCGGCGTCATCGGCCCCAACGGCGCCGGCAAATCGACGCTCTTCAAGATGATCGAAGGTCTCGACAAACCCGACAGCGGCGAGGTGGTGATCGGCTCGACGGTGAAGATCGCCGCGGTGGACCAGAGCCGCGCGGGCCTCGAGAACGACAAGACCGTGTTCGACGCGATCTCCGGCGGCGCCGACGTGCTCACCGTGGGCCGCTTCGAGATGCCCAGCCGCGCCTACATCGGCCGCTTCAACTTCAAGGGCGGCGACCAGCAGAAGATCGTCGGCAAGCTTTCCGGCGGCGAGCGCGGCCGCCTGCACCTGGCGAAGACGCTGATCTCCGGCGGCAACGTGCTGCTCCTCGACGAGCCCTCCAACGACCTCGATGTGGAAACCCTGCGCGCGCTTGAAGATGCGCTGCTGGAGTTCGCCGGCTGCGCGCTCATCATCTCGCACGACCGCTGGTTCCTCGACCGCATCTGCACCCACATCCTCGCGGCCGAAGGCGATTCGCAGTGGACCTTCTTCGCCGGCAACTACCAGGAGTACGAGGAGGACAAGAGGAAACGCCTTGGCGAGGAAGGCGCCAAACCCAAGCGCATCCGCTACAAGCCCATCGCGCGCTGAGGGCATGCGTGCCCGCTTGACGGCACGCATGCCGATGCCCACCGCCCACGCCGCATGAACACGACCATCGCCCAGAACATCCTGCTGGTCGAGGACCAACCCGCCGATGCGGGGCTGGTGACGGTGTTGCTGCGAGTGGGCGCCCCCGGCCCGAGCGGCTTGGCACCCACGGTGAGGTGGGTGAGGTCGCTCGCCGAGCTACATGCCGAACGCAGCTTCGCGCAGCCGGACGTGATCCTGCTCGACCTCAACCTGCCCGACTCGAGCGGCATCGGCACGATCGAGACGGTTCGCAGTTGGTTTGCGCACACGCCGATCGTCGTGTTGACAGCCGACGAGGACGACGCCATGGCCGTCCGCGCACTTGAGGCCGGCGCGCAGGACTACCTGGTGAAGGGCGACTTCAACCCGCGCGATCTCGCGCGCGCGCTGCGCTATGCGCTCACCCGAGGGCGCCTCGAAACCCGTCTGCACCTGCAGGAGATCGCGCTCGCGGCCGCACCCAGCGCCATCGTCATCAGCGATGCGCAGGAACGCATCCTGTGGGCCAACCCCGCTTTCAGCGCGCTGACCGGCTTCGCCCAGGATGAGATCGTCGGGCGGACTCGCGCGGAGTTGAACGACGAACCGTCCCCGTCGTCACCCACTGCCCGGCCGATACATTCCAGCGGGAGCCTGCGCCGCCGCAAGGATGGCAGCCGCTATCATGAGGAGGTCAGGGTCACACCGGTGCGCGATTCCAGTGGCCGTCTCCAGCATCATGTCATGGTCTTTCAGGATGTCAGCGCGCGAAAGCGCACCGAAACCCTGCTTGCATCGGTCCAGGACATCGTGCTCATCATCGGGCCGGACGGCCTCATCCAGGACCGGCACATACCGGCGCAGGAGCGCCTCGGTCTCGCACCGGGCAACCTCTTGCAGGGCCACGTGTCCGAGTGCCTCCCGCCCGATGTCGCGGCGCGCGTCGAGGAGGTTCTCCCAAGCGCAGCGCAGGATAGTGCGGCCCGACATCTGGAATTCACGCGCGAAGTCGATGGCGAGGAGCGCCACTTCGAGCTCAGCGCCGCCAGGCTCGTCGACGGTGAGAATCCGTCGGACAGCTTCGTGGTGATCGTCCGGGACATCTCGCAGCGCATGCTCACGGAATCGAGCCTGCGCGTCGCGGCGGCGGCATTCGAATCGCAGGAATGCATGATGATCACCGACGCGCGTCACCGCGTGCGCAGCGTCAACCAGGCCTTTACCCGCACAACCGGTCTCGCGCCGGCCGAGGTCGTCGGGCGGGTGCCGAGCCTGATCGACCCGCGCGCTCATGACGCCGAGTTCCAGGAGGCGATGTGGGATTGTGCCGCGCAGTTCGGCTCCTGGCAGGGCGAAGTCCAGCTCTGCCGGCGCAACGCCGAGTCATTCCCGGTATGGCTGTCGATCGCGGCCGTGCGCAACCGCCATGGCATGATCACTGACTACGTCTGCGCGTTCAGCGACATCACCGACCGCAAGCTCGCCGAGGAGCGCATCCGCTATCTCGCGTACTACGACATGCTCACCCACCTGCCGAACCGCCGCCTGCTGATCGAGCGTCTCAAGCAGGCACTGCTCGCGCGGCGCGGTAACGGGCGCGAGGGGGCGCTGCTGTTCATCGACCTGGATCACTTCAAGAATCTTAACGACACGCTCGGCCACGACACCGGTGACACCCTGCTGAAGGATGCCGCGACCCGCATCCAGGCCTGCGTGCGCGATTCCGACACCGTGGCGCGCTTCGGTGGCGACGAGTTCGTGGTGATGCTCGAGGCCCTGGGCAACACGCCCGAGGAGGCGACACCACGTGCGGAGGCGATCGCCACAAAGATTCACGCTGCACTGACCGCCCCCTACCACCTGCTGCATCAGGACTATCACATCACTCCGTCGATCGGCGTGACCATGTTCTTCGACCTGGCCGACACGGTCGACGAACTCCTCAAGCGCGCCGACCTTGCGATGTATCAGGCGAAGGCAGCCGGCCGCAACACCATCCGCTTCTTCAGCCCGGAGATGCAGGCCAGCCTCGAGGCGCGGTCGCTACTCGAGGCCGATTTGCGGCATGCGCTCGCCGGCGGCGAGTTCGTGCTGCACTACCAGGCACAGGTCGACCGAACAGGCCTCGTGACCGGGGCCGAGGCCTTGTTGCGCTGGATTCATCCGATGCGCGGCGCCATCGCACCGGACAACTTCATCCCCCTCGCCGAAGACACAGGCATCATCCTCAAATTGGGTGATTGGGTGTTGCGCACCGCCTGCGCGCAGCTCGCCGAGTGGTTGCGGACGCCTGCGACGAACAGCCTGACGCTTTCGGTGAATGTGAGCGTGAAGCAGTTCCGCCACCCCGACTTCGTCGACGAGGTGCTGGCCGCGCTCGCAGCAAGCGGAGTACCTGCGGATCACCTCAAGCTGGAGCTCACCGAGAGCCTGCTCCTCGATGACCTGGAGGCGGCAATCGCCACCATGGGGGCCCTGAAGGCGCATGGCGTGCGCTTCTCGCTCGACGACTTCGGCACCGGCTATTCATCGCTCTCCTACCTCAAGCGACTGCCACTGGAACAGCTCAAGATCGACAAATCCTTCGTGCGCGACATCCTCACCGACCCCAACGACGAAGTCATCTCCCGCACCATCGTCGCGCTCGCCCACAGCCTGGGTCTATCGGTGATCGCGGAAGGCGTGGAGACGCCGGCGCAATGCGCCCTCCTGCTGCAACAAGGCTGCGAAGCCTTCCAGGGCTACCTGTTCGCGCGCCCCGTGAGCGCCGCCGACTTCGACCCACGGCCGCGCGCGCTGCCCGCCTGACCCCGACGGCGGCGCCTCGCGGTGTCGCCTAACCGGGCCCGGCAGCGTCGGGCTTTGCACGAAATGCGAAGAGCCCGCGCGCAAACGCCACCGCCCGCGGGCCATAGTGGATCAACACCAGCGCCGCGAAGATCATCGGCAAGGCCACGAACACCCAGCCGGTGAGGCGCTCGCCGCCCAGCCACACGCCCACCAGCAACGCCACCGCGGGGTTCACGAAGGAGTAGCTGCCCGCAAGCGCGGCCGAGGTGTTCTGCAGCAACCACAGGTAGGCATTGAGCGCCACCATCGTACCCATCACCACCAGATAGCCCCAGCCCAGCCAGGCCTTGGGCGTGATCGCGGCAAGGTCCGGCAGCGGCTCGAACAGGAACACCGCGACCCAACCCAGCAGCCCGCCCATCAGCCATTGTGCTGCCGCCGCCATCGCAGGTGGCGGCAGCGCGAGCCGGCGCGACGCATACGAGCCGATACTCCATGCCAGCGGCCCCGCAAAGGCGAGCAGGCTGCCCGCGAGCGTCACCGCGAAGTCCCCCTCCAGCGCAAGCAGCAAGGCACCCAACACGCCAATCGCGAGCCCGGCCCAACTCGTCATCGGCACAAGCTCGCCACCCAGCCGGGTCCACAGCGCGAGCCACATCGGCATCGTCGTCACGACCGTTGCCATCAGCCCGGAGCCGATGCCGAGCTTCTGCGCGAAGCTCACCATGTTGAGCGCGAGGAACACCATCAGCCCGCCCACCACCGCGGCGTTGCGCCACTCCGTGAGGTTCGGCAGCGACTGGCCACGCGCCAGCGCGAACACCATCATGACGACGCCCGCGAGCGCAAATCGGCTCGCGTTCATGAAGAGCGGCGGCATGCTCTCCATCACCACGTCGATCGCGAAATACGTCGTGCCCCACACCACATAGACCAGCATCAGGGCCGCAAAGACGGCGAACCTGTGCCGAGTCGTGGTACTACCGTTGCCGCCCGAAACTTGCTGCATCACCTCAACCCCTGATCCTGCCCACGCCGCACCAAAAGGGTGAACAGGATAGCCGTCGCCCGACACTCGGACCAGTCACAGTGCACACTATTGTGGAAAGGCCGCTTGTCAGCACGGCAAACGCTCCGCTAAGCTTGTGATCCAGTCGCCCGCACGGTCGGTAACATCATTTGACGGATCACCCCATGAAACGGTCGAGCTCGGCTTCGTCCTCCTCGAAACTGCATGCCCGACAGGCGAACTTCACCGCGCTCGAAAGCTCGACCGGAAACTTCGAACCCGTCGGCTGCAAGGGTTGCCGAAACCGGCATCCGCTCGACATCGACTTCACGATGGCCTTCCAGCCCATCGTGGACATCCGCAGCCGCAGCATCTTCGGCTACGAAGCACTGGTGCGCGGCACTCGGCAACAATCGGCCGCCGAGATCCTCGGCCGGGTGAACGAGGAAAACCTTTACGCCTTCGATCAGACCTGCCGGGTCAAGGCGATCGACCTCGCCGCCGACCTCGGCCTGCAGGGCATGCTCAGCATCAACTTCCTGCCCAACGCGGTGTACAAGCCTGAAACCTGCATCCGCGCGACCCTCGAGGCTGCCACCGAGCGCGGCTTTCCGCTCGACCGGATCATGTTCGAGGTCACCGAGTCGGAAGAGGTGCAGGACCACGCCCACCTCAAGCACATCTTCGCCGCATACAAGCGCACCGGCTTCACGACCGCGATCGACGACTTCGGGGCGGGACACTCCGGCCTGAACCTGCTCGCCGACTTCCAGCCCGACATCATCAAACTCGACATGGCGCTCACGCGCGGCATCGACAGCGACCGCATCCGCCGCGCAATCGTCGCCGGCATCGTGAGGGTTTGCGAGGAGTTGGCGATCCGCGTCATCGCGGAAGGGGTGGAAACACGCGGCGAGGTCGATACGCTCAGCGGCGAAGGCATCAGCCTGATGCAGGGCTACCTGTTCGCACGCCCCGGCTTTCAGGCGCTGCCGACGATTCCCGACGAAGCCTGGCTCGCTCGGCCCTGACCGCTCAACCCAACCCGACCGCGGCCAGCAGCGCCGCGCGCGAGATCGGCTTCACCAGCAGATGATCGAAGCCAGCCCGCATGATGCGAGCCTCGTCCGACTGCATGGCATGCGCGGTATAGGCAATGACCTTCAGCCGCTGCAGCCGAGGGTCTGCACGGATACGCTCGCACACCTCTTCGCCGGAAAGCCCGGGCATGCTGATGTCGAGCAGCACACAGTCCACATCGTGCAGGGCGAGATGCGCGAGCGCTGCCTCTCCGCTTTCGGCCTCCGCAATCTCGCACCCCAGCTTGCGCAGGATCGCGGCGGGAAGCTGCCGGTTGGCGGCATGGTCGTCAACGATCAGTACGCGCATGTGTTGTCTTCCCCATCGACGCCCGCGCACAGCCTGTCCAGCCAGCGCTGGATGCAGGCCGAGAGCCGTTGCGGGTTGATCGGCTTGGTCAGGTAATCGTCCATACCCGCGGCGAGCGCCTCGTCGCGGTCGCTGTCCATCGCATTCGCGGTCATCGCGATGATCGGCACGGCAGGATCGAGCACCCCTGCGCGCCCCTCGCGGATCGCACGTGTCGCAGCCAGGCCGTCCATCACCGGCATGCGGCAATCCATCAGCACCATGTCGTAGCGCCGCGTGGCGAGTCGGGCAAGCGCCTGCTCGCCGTCCTCGGCGAGTTCCACCCGATGCCCGAGTTTGCCCAGCAGCGCCATCGCGAGGCGTTGATTGGTGGCATTATCCTCCACCAGCAGGATGTCGGCATGCGCTTGAGCTTCGCGCTGGCTGTGCCAGGTCACGATCTTGCGCTCACCACCCGAACGTGCGGGCGGTTCGCTCGCGAACACGCTCTGCAGGCAGCCCCGCAGCAGTTTTTCCTTGATCGGCTTGCTCAGGTAGGCGCCGAAGCCGGCCTCCGCAAAGCGCGCGACATCGCCCCGCAGCACAGCGGAAGTGAGCAGCACCAGCGGCGTGGACGCCCAATGGGGATCCGCCTTGATCCAGCGCCCCAGCGCCTCGCCGTCCATGCCGGGCATCTGCAGGTCGATGATCGCGGCGTCGATGCGATGGCCGAGCGTTCCCTCCGCGCGCAGCAACTCAACCGCAGCTGCGCCCGCGGACGCGGTAAGGACCTCGCAACCCCAGCCGCGCAAAAGGGTACCCAGCACCTTCAGCGTGGTTTCGCTGTCATCGACCACCAGCATGCGCTTGCCGGCCAGGTCGATCGCGCTCGCGCGTTGAATCGCGACGGGACCGGGCTGCAACGCGAAAGGCAGCTCGAACCAGAAGGTGGAGCCGACCCCCACCACACTGTCGACGCCGACCTCGCCCCCCATGAGCTCGACGAGCCTGCGCGCGATCGAGAGCCCGAGCCCGGTGCCGCCGAAGCGCCGGGTAGTGGACGCATCCGCCTGGGTGAAGGGGGAGAACAGCAACGGCAGGTCGTCCGCGGCAATACCGATTCCGGTATCGCTGACCTCGACGCGCAGGCGGACAGCGGCGTCCGACTGGCCGACGAGCCCGACGGAGACCACCACCTCGCCCTTGCCGGTAAATTTGACGGCATTGCCCATGAGGTTGAGCAGCACCTGGCGCACGCGACCAGGGTCGCCACGCAGCAGCGACGGCACCTCGGGCGCCACCACACAGGCAAGCTCCAGCCCTTTCTGCGCGGCACGTACCGACAGGAGGTCCGCGATATCGCCGAGCAGCACGCGCAGATCGAAATCGATGATCTCGATGTCGAGCTTGCCCGCCTCGATCTTGGAGAAGTCGAGGATGTCGTCGATCAGCTCGAGTAGCGCGTTGGCGCTGTTCTTAACGGTTTCGGCGTACTCGCGCTGCTCTTCGTCGAGCCCGGTGCCGAGCAGCAAGTCCGTCATGCCGATGACGCCATTCATCGGGGTGCGGATCTCGTGGCTCATGTTCGCCAGGAAATCGCTCTTGGTGCGGTTGGCCGCCTGCGCCGCTTCGGTGGCGTGCTTGAGATCGGTGACATCCACGGCGACGCTCACCACATGGCCGCTGGTGGTCGCGCGGTCGATCACCCGCAGCCAGCGACCGGCGCTGGTGCGCAACTCCATCGCCGGCGCCGCGCCGCGTCGGCGGCGCACCCAGTCATCCACCCAGATCTCGAGGGGTGCGGCAGCATCGGGGTAAAGACCCTGCGTCGCAGCGGCCTGCTCGATGTCGCGGAACAGCACACCAGGCAACACCGACTCCGCACAAGGGCCGTGAACCTCGCGGTAACGCTCGTTGCAGAACACGAGGCGATCGTCCGGGTCGTACAGCGCAAAGGCCTCGTCGATCGCGCCGATCGCGGTACGCAAGGTATCCTCGCTGCGGTTGAGTGCCTCGTCGGCTGCGGCGCGCTCACGCTCGCGCGCCTCGAACAGCGAGGCTGCGAGACGGTTCACTGCGTCCACGATCTGCCCGGTCTCCCCCGGCAGCCCGGGAATCCGCCGCGTCAGATCACGCTCCATGTGCGCAAGCCCGGTCTTGATGACGTTCACGTCCCGGCTGAGGCGCTGGATGATCAACGCGATACACACCAGTGAGACGAGCAAGGCGATCGTCGCAAAGCGCAGGATCGAGTCGCGCATCCCGGCCACCTCGGCGTCGATGCGGGTGAGTAGCTCGTTCGCCCAGATGTAGCCGACCACCTCGCCGTGCTCGATGATGGGTGTCATCGCGTTCATGATGTTGCCGCGTACCTGCGGGCCGCTCTCGATCGCCGCCGTCCCCGAAGCCAGCACCTTTCGGCCGGGGTGCTGCGCACCAATCGCGACGCCCACCTTGTCACCGTTCTCAAGCGCGGGCCCATAGGTCACGATCGCGTCCAGCCGACGGTGGTAGAAGCCGACGCCGACCCCGGGAAACGCCCCGGCGACGGACTCGGTGAATGGTGACAGGCGCTGATTGAGTCGCCACAACAGTGCCTGTCCGTCGCCACCGGAGTCGGCCTCGAGCGCCGTGAAACCGCCGGCCGCGGCGAGGTGCGAGGCCATCAGCTGGGTGACACCGAACAGGTGGTTCTCCTTCTCCTGCAGCAGCGCGGCCTTGCCGCTGAGCGTGAGGGTGTAGCCGGAGGCGAGGATGAGCGCGCTGACCGCCGGCACCATCACGAGCATCAGCTGCCAGCGCAGGTTGCGCGGCCATAGCCGCCTGAGGGCGCTCAGCATCCTGCACCTTCGTCTTCGATGGACTTGGGCGCGTTCATGCTGCCCCCCCGCCCTGCAGCGGCAGATGCAGACTGAAGGTGGAGCCCTCGCCGGGGACGGACACCAGCGTGATGCGGCCGCCCATCATGGCGGCAAACTGCTGCGCGAGCGCGAGACCGAGGCCGGTGCCGCCATGGGTGCGGGTGTCGAAACGATCGACCTGGCGGAACTTCTCGAACACGTGCGCCTGATTCTCCGGAGCGATGCCACAGCCCGTATCGGAAACGGCGATCACGAGCTCGCCGAACTCAACCACGGCGTGCAGCGTCACGCGCCCCGCCGGGGTGAACTTGACCGCGTTGTTGAGCAGATTGTTGAGTACCTGACGCAGGCGAGTGGCATCCGCATCCACCGACTCGGGAAGCGCGTCGTCCAGGTCGAGAGCGAACGCGAGGCGCTTCGCGGCGGCGTCGCCACGGTGCAGGCCGGCGACTTCCTCGATCAACGGGCGCAGCGCGACCGGCGTCAACGACAGCTCCATGCGCCCTGCCTCGATCTTCGACAGGTCGAGGAGATCATTCACGACCGACAGCAGATGCTTGCCGCTCTCGTGAATGGTGCGGGCGTAGTCCGCATGCTCGGGATTCTCCATCTCGAGCGTCAGGAGCTCGGCAAAACCAAGGATCCCGTTGAGCGGCGTGCGCAACTCATGCGACACCACGGCGAGGAACTCGGACTTGGTACGGTTGGCTTCCTCGGCCTTCAGCCGCGCCTCGTCGAGCCGCCCGAACGATTCCTCTACACTGTCCGCCATGGTGTTGAAGGAGCGCGCGAGGTCGCCCATCTCGTCGTCGGAACCCGTCTCCAGCCGATAGGCCAGATCCCCCCCCTCGAAACGGTGGATGCCGGCGATCATGCGCGTGATGCGGGTGGTGAGGAAATTGGCCATCATGATCGCGATCACGATCACGACGACGATCATCGCCAGCGTCGAGCCCGCCAGGCCCCACGCGGTGGTCGCCAGGTTCTGGTCGATGCCGGCGAGCATGCGCTCGGTACGCTGGCGTGACTCGACGTCCTTGTCGTCGATGACGCGCGCAATGCGTTGGCCGGATTCAGTGGCGGCGCGATGGAAATCGTCGACATTGGCGCCTATGGTCACGAAACCGAAACCCTGGGCGCTCTGTCCGTACTGCCCGGTGTAATAGGGGATCGCGGCGGCGGTGGTGAGCTTCCACAGCCCGCTGAAGAAGATCGCGAAAGAGCCCGAGCCGCCATGCTCGGTAAGCGCCTTCCAACCCTCGCACTGGGGCGAGAAGTTGAGGTAGCGGCAGTCGAGCCCCACCGAGCCGGCCTTCACCAGCGCAGTGGCCGGCTTGCGCTGCAGCGACTGATCGCGGAAGGGTTCGACGCCGGCGAGGAACACATGCGACGGCAGACCGCTCTGTTGCCACTCCGCATACAGGACCTCGTCCATCCAGGGCGTCGCCGGATCTCCGGTCTCGGGATCATAGCCGGTGATGAAATAGTCTCGGGGGTGGGAGATCGAGCGGCTCTTGTGATCCCAGATGAAGGCGTAGTTGCCCTTGATTGCGTCGATGATCGGCGTGTAGCGCTGCTCCGTGGGCATCAGCCGGTCGGTGAACTGGCGGATATGGTCGTGGTCCAGCGCGAGTGTGACGTATCCGACGATCGCCCCGCCCTCGACCACCGGCGTGGCCCAGCGCACGATGCCGCGGAAGCGCTTGCCGACCGGATTCTCGGTGCCTGCATAGGCGGACAGCTCGGGCTCGAAGGGTCGCCCCGCCTTCTCGGCCGCCGCCGGCGTGTAGGGGCCAACGAAGTGTCCGGGCACATAGGCACCGATCACATCCGACACATAGACCTCGCCCGGCTTGAGCTTCTGCAACTCGGGCCAATAGGTTTCGGCGCGCACGAAGGTCTGCGCGCGCTGGCTCACGTCGCGCAGCTCGCCGGGCATCATTGGATCTGTGGTGACCTTCACACGCTCGCGACCATCCAGCCCGACGTAGGACATCTCCAGGAACAGCGCACGTGTTTCACGCTCGCCGAGATATTCCGGCGCGCGGGCATGAAAGTCGGTGGCGTTGTCGGGTGCGATGCGCCGCGTCACCAAGGCGTCCGACTGGTGCGGATCGACCGGCTCCCAGCTGAGCTTGTCGGCGGACAGGCGGTACGCGCCGTGCTGGTAGAGATGGCGCACCCGGTGGGCGAGGAAGCTGCGGTAGGCCGCTTCGCTGCGCGGCAACCGGGACGCGGCGAGAATGTCGGCGTCACGCTCGTAGAGGAAGTTCGCGATTTGCCGCGCGGCCTCGGTCGTCATGGACTCGATCGCCTCGCGAGAACGCGCGTCCAGCGCCTTGATCGCATCCTGGGTGACGGTGTCACCCACCGCCCGGATCGACTTCAGCATGTCGCCAGCCATCGCGCTCGCGTCTTCCGCCACCCGTGTCCCCAGGTTCTGCGCGGAGTGCCAGGCGAACCAGGCCAGCAACAGCAAGGGCAACACCTTGATGAGGACGAAGATCGCGATCAGCTTGCCGCGGATGCCCTTGAGCATGGAGGACTTGAGAAGTGCCATGAATGCCTGCGAACTGTCCCGCTCGCGGCCTGCCAACTGCGCGCTGCAGCTACCCTACCTGGCGGAATGAAAATAAGTGACAGATATTAACAAACAAGTCGGCAACCGCCGGTGAGGTGGATCACGTTCGCGGTATTGGTGGGGCCAGATTCAGATGTCCCACCAACTGCGTCACGCACCTGACAACAGGGGCGATGCATGGCGCGATGACTTGGGGCTATAGTCACGCAAGAGTATCGAGCGAGCATGCACAACCATGACACGCCATGCACTTCCGCCAGAGCCGGCGATCAGGCCGAGATTCCACATCCAGCGCCGTGACGGGCTGTACGCACCGATTCCGTTCATGTTCGTGTCTCAGCGGATGTGCAACGAGATCCTCGCCGAACGCAGCCAGATTCTGGACCTCACACCGGCCAACCGACAGAAGCAACAACGGGTCATGCTCGAGCGCTACGACCCGCGCATCAGCGTGAGCGCATTCTCGAGCCTGCTCGCCCTGTTCAACCCGCTTGCTGCTCCGGCCGCCCCCGACACACGACTACCGGATCAGTCACAACTCGCGCGTGGCCGCGCCAGCGACGCTTGCGGGCTGCGAAACACCAACGGCGATTCGACCACCAGCCTGCCCTCCTGCGCCTGCGCCACTGCTTCCAGCACACGCCCGTGGGCGGGCGACTTGTCGCACACCGGGTCCGCCAAGGCAGGGTCGCCGGCCAGCATGTAGGCTTGGCAACGGCAGCCGCCGTGATCCTTGTCCTTGTCGGGGCAGCTGCGGCAGGGCTCCTGCATCCAGCCGTCGCCACGGTAGCGGTTGAAGCCTTCCGACGCATACCAGATGCTGCGCACGTCGCTGTCGCGCACGTTCGGAAACGCCAGCCCCGGCAACATCCTCGCGGTGTGGCAGGGCAAGGCGGTGCCGTCCGGGGTGATCGTCAGGAACACGTTACCCCAGCCGTTCATGCATTTCTTGGGGCGGTTCTCGTAATAGTCGGGCACCACGAAGAAGATGCGGATGCGCTCGCCGTACTCGGCACGCCTCGCGTTCGTCACCGCCTCGGCGCGCACGATCTGCTCGCGTGAAGGCAGGAGCTGGTCGCGGTTGAGCATCGCCCATGAGTAGTACTGGCTGTTCGCGAGCTCGAGGTACTCGGCCTCCAGTTCCACCGCGAGGTCGATGATGCGGTCGATGTAGTCGATG
The DNA here is from genome assembly GCA_041916775.1 of Rhodocyclaceae bacterium. Taxonomy (GTDB): domain Bacteria; phylum Pseudomonadota; class Gammaproteobacteria; order Burkholderiales; family Rhodocyclaceae; genus UBA2357. The sequence goes on from JAYRYZ010000005.1 coordinate 123,966, forward strand.
TTGAGCCGGTGGATGACGCAGTTCATCACCATCGGCCAGCCGTGGCCCTTGATGATGTCCGCGACCTTGCGCTTGAGGTCGAAGGTGCGGGTGTGCGACAGGAAGTCGTTGAGCTCGCGGGTGGAGTCCTGAAAGGACAGCTGGATGTGATCCAGCCCGGCGCGTTTGAGCGCATCCGCGCGCGCCTCGGTCAGACCCACGCCCGAGGTCAGCAGGTTGGTGTAGAAACCGAGGCGGTGCGCCTCCGCAACCAGTTCCTCCAGATCCTCGCGCAGCAGCGGCTCGCCACCCGAGAAGCCGCACTGCACGCTGCCCGCGGCGCGCGCCTCGCGCAGCACGCGGATCCAGTCGGCGGTGTCGAGCTCCTGGGGCGTGTGTGCGAAATCCACCGGGTTGTAGCAGAACACGCAGTGCAGCGGGCAGCGGTAGGTGAGCTCCGCCAACAGCCACAGCGGCGGGCCGACCTGCAGCGACGGCGAAACGGGTGCCTCGGCAGGATTCATCGATGCGTCCTCATGGGCAGTGCCTTACAGCGCCACCCATTGGCGGGTTCGCGCCATCGCGAGGAAGGCCTCGACCTCGGGCGCGAGCCCGGCCGCCTGGAAGGCCGCCTCCAGTTCGGCGACGATCTCCGCGACCGTGCGCACGCCGTCGCAGCGCCTGAGGATCTCGCCCGCGCTCTGGTTGAGCTTCACCATGCCCTCGGGGTAGAGCAGCACCCAGGCCTGCTGGGCCTCTTCCCACTGAAGGCGGAACTTGCGCGAGATCGTGGGCCGGACCGCGGCCTGCATCGGCTCTGCTGCCGCGCTCATGCCTTTGGTCCCTTGATCTCGATGTCGCACTGGCTGAGCATGATCCCGTCGGCGAGCGCCCACAGCACATCGAGCTTGAACTGCAGGATCTCCAGCGCGCGCTCCTGCATCGCCCGAGTCTGGCTGAAGTAGTCGAGCGTGAAGCGCAGCCCGTGCTCGACATCGCGCCGCGCCTGGGTGAGGCGGTTGCGGAAGTACTGCAGCCCGGCGGTATCCACCCACGGGTACTGGCTCGGCCAGGTATCGATGCGCTGCTGATGGATGTGCGGCGCGAAGAGCTCGGTGAGGCTGGAAGCCACCGCCTCCTGCCAGGGCCGCTGGCGGGCGAAGTTGATGTAGGCATCCACCGCGAAGCGCACCGATGGCACGACGTGGCGCAGCGAGGTGACGTCGTCGCGGCTGAGGCCCACCGCCTCGCCGAGACGGATCCAGGCCTCGATGCCGCCGGGGTCGTCCAGCCCGCCGATCTGGAAGCCGTCGTGGTCTAGGATGCGCTGTATCCACTCGCGGCGAATCTCGCGATCGGGACAGTTGGAGAGGATGGCCGCATCCTTCACCGGAATCGCGATCTGGTAATAGAAGCGGTTGGCGACCCAGCCGCGCAGCTGCGCCGGGGTGAGCCGCCCTTCCGCCATCATCACGTGGAAGGGGTGGTGGATGTGATAGCCGCTGCCCTTGTCGCGCAGCAGCATCTCGAACTCGGCGCGGCTCCAGGGGGCGCGGCTGTCCGGCGCGGTCAGCATTGCAGTGTGTTCTATCGTGCTCACAGGACAATCTCCATGCCGTCGTGGGCCACCTCGATCCCGCTGGCGGTGAGCAACGCCCGCTCGGGGCTGTCCTCATCCAGGATGGGGTTGGTGTTGTTGATGTGGATCAGCACCTTGCGCGTGCTTGCCGGCAGCTCTGCGAGCCACTCGAGCATGCCACCCGCGCCCGACTGCGGCAGGTGCCCCATCGCGCGCGAGGTCTTGGAAGACGCGCCGAGGCGGATCATCTCGTCGTCGGTCCACAAGGTGCCGTCGACCAGCACGCAGTCGGCCGCGCGCATCGCCTCCCACACTGGCGCCTCCATCTCGCCGAGCCCGGGTGCATAGAACAGGCGCTTGCCGGAGCGGGTGTCGGTGAGTGTGACGCCGATGTTGTCGCCCGGCTGCGGCTGGTCGCGGTGCGGGGAGTACGGCGGCGCGTTGCTGATCAGCGGCAGCGCGGTGAACGCGAGGCCCGGCGCACCGTCGATCGCGAATATCTCGCCCAACGGCAATTCACGCCAGGCGATGCCCGCGTAGTGGCGCAGCACGCCGAAGATCGGGTTGCCTGCGGAGAGGTCCTCGCGCACCCCGGGCGTACACCACACGGGCCAGGGCTGGCGGTGCTCGCGCAGCATGTAGAGGCCGGTGGTATGGTCGATCTGCGCGTCGATTAGCACGATCGCCGCGATCGCGGTGTCTCGCAGCGCACGTGCCGGCTGCAGCGCCGGGAAGGCGCGGATCTGCTGGAGGATGTCAGGCGAAGCATTGAACAGCACCCAGTTCTCGTCGTCGCCGCTTGCGACGATCGAAGACTGCGTGCGTGGGATCGCGTTCACCGTGCCGCGGCGCACGCCATCACAGTTGCGGCAGTTGCAGTTCCACTGCGGGAACCCTCCCCCGGCGGCCGCGCCGAGCACTCTGATTTTCATGCGGGCAGTTCCCGGAAGATGGGTGGATCAGGCGGTCGCGCCCGACCCGCACATGGCAGGTCGGGCGTGGTGCGGCGGGTTCAGCGGGTGGCGATGTACATCGTGATTTCGAAGCCGAAGCGGAAGTCGCAAGCCGTCGGGGTTTCCCATTTCATGGTGTGTCTCCTGGAGATCGTGGTTGTCGATTGCGGGTGCATCGCGAGGGTAGCGGAGCAGGCTCCGGTACGAACACATGGTGCCCGCACGTCGGCGGCGCGGCCTCGGCGAATGCTTGATTGTGATCTCATGATTTTCATGATTCGGCTGCCCAGCAGCGCCCCGACGACCGACCCCGACCCCGACCACGCCCACCTCACAGCCCGCACCACACTCGCGGCCTGCCCGGTAACATGACCGCCCCGACTGCAACCGGCCAGCACAATGGACAACACGCACCTGCCACTCTTCCCACCCACCGAGCCCTTTGCCCACGGCATGCTGCCGGTGGGAAACGGCCATTCGATCCATTGGGAGCAATGTGGCAACCCGGATGGCATCCCGGCCGTGTTCCTGCACGGTGGGCCGGGCAGCGGCTGCAACGCGCAGCACCGCCGCCTGCTGGACCCGGCGCGTTACTGCATCGTGCTCTTCGACCAGCGCGGCTGCGGGCGCAGCACACCGCGTGGAGAGACGCGGCACAACACCACCGCGCACCTCGTCGCCGACATCGAGCGCCTGCGCGTGCATCTGGGCATCGCGCGCTGGCTGGTGTTCGGCGGTTCCTGGGGCTCCAGCCTGGCAGTGGCGTACGCCGGCGCGCATCCCGACAGCTGCCTGGGTGCGATCCTGCGCGGCGTGTTCCTCACCGGCACGGCGGATCTCGACTGGTTCTTCGACACCGCGAGCGCGCTTGCGCCGGATGCTTTCGCCACCCTCACCGCCGGGCTGGGCCTGGCGCCGGGCGGGAAGGTCCTGCCGAGGCTCTTCGATGTGGTGGAGCGTGGCACTGCCGACGAAGCTGCGCTGGCAGTACGCCACTGGATGCGCTGGGAGGCGACGCTGTCCGCACCCGGCCGGGCGCCCGCTGCGCTGCCAAACCCCGGGGCCGACGAGTTGGCGGCCCTGCGCGACAAGTACCGCATCCAGGCCTGGTATCTGCGCAAGCTGTGCTTTCTCGATGAGGCGGGCGTGTTCGGCGCGGCCGGGCGGATTTCCGGGCGCATGCCGGTGGCGATCGTGCATGGCCGGCTGGACCTCATCTGCCGCGCCTCGGGCGCCTGGGCGCTGCACGCTGCCCTGCCCGGCAGCCGCCTGCATCTGGTGGACGGTGCCGGCCACAGCCCTTTCGAGCCACCCATCGCGCGGAGCCTGATCGGCGCCGGCGCAGCCTTCGCCTGCAGGGGAGACTTCAGCGGCTGGCCAGACTGAATGCGGCGCAGCTCAGGCGCCGTGCGGGGGAATCTCGATGTGGGTGAGGCGGGCCTCCTCGCGGCGCACGAAGTCGGCGAACGCATCGGGTGGCAGCGGGCGGCTGAAGTGGTATCCCTGCACCTCGTCACAGCCATGCAGCTTGAGGAAATCCAGCTGTCCGGCAGATTCGACCCCCTCGGCAATCGTCAGCATCTCGAGACTGAAAGCGAGGTGGATGATGGCGGTCACGATCGCCTTGTCGTCGGGGTCGTCGATGATGTCGCGCACGAAGGACTGATCGATCTTGAGCTTGTGAGCACGGAAGCGTTTCAGGTAGCTGAGCGAGGAGTAGCCGGTTCCGAAATCGTCGATCGCGATGCGCACGCCGTGGCGATCGAGCTCGTTCATGACCCGGATCGCCATCTCTGGGTCCTCCATGGCGACCGCTTCGGTGAGCTCCAGCTCGAGCAGCCGGGGGGCCACACCGGTCTGCGCCAGCAGCGCCTCGACACGTCCGGGCAGGTCGGGATGGCGGAACTGCACCGCTGAGAGGTTGACCGCAAGCATCAGCGGCGGCAGCCCCTCGTCTGCCCAACGCCGCGCCTGCTGCAGCGCGCTGCGCAACACCCACTCGCCAATCGGCAGGATCAGGCCATTTCCCTCCGCGATGTGGATGAACTCCGCCGGTGAGATCAACCCCAACTCCGGATGCGACCAGCGCAGCAGCGCCTCAGCACCGACCACGCGTCCATCCTGCAGCGAAACCTGTGGCTGGTACTCGAGATACAACTGCTCGCGCTCGAGTGCGTGGTGGAGCGCATTCGCGAGTGCGAGTGTACGTGCGGAATGCAGTTGCATCTCGTGCGTGAAGAAACGGAAGGTGTTGCGCCCCTCGCGCTTGGCACGATACATCGCGGTGTCCGCGTTCCGCGACAGCGTATCCAGGTCGCGTCCATCATCCGGGAAGATGGCTATGCCGATGGAGGGAGTGATCGTGAGCTCGTGCCGATCGATGACGCAGGGCATCGACACCGCCTCGATGAGCCGGCCGGCCGCATGTGCCGCGCCCTCGTCGTCGGTATTCGGCAGGATGAACACGAACTCGTCTCCGCCCGGGCGCGACACGGTATCGACTGCTCGCAGGCAGCCTGAGAGGCGTTTGGCCACCTCGACCAGCAGGCGGTCGCCAACGTCGTGACCGAGCGTGTCGTTGATGTTCTTGAAGTGATCCAGATCGAGGAACATCACCGCCATCGGCTCGCTCTCCCGATGAGCGAGGCTGACCGCATACTGGAAACGATCCTTCAGCAGGGTGCGGTTCGGCAGGCCGGTGAGGTGATCGAAATGGGCCAGGTGCTGGATGCGCGCCTCCGCGAGCTTGCGCTCCGAGATGTCGCGGGTGACGCCATGAATCTCGACCTTTCCGCTGCGCGGATTGCACGCGAAGTTGGTCACCACCTCGGTCCATACTGTCGAGCCGTCCTTGCATGGCTGCTGGAGCTCGACAATCTCGAAATCCTCCGGCCCGCGCTTGCCCGCGTTGAACTCCGCGAGCGACGCGGTGATCCGCCCGCGCACCCGCTGCGCGCCCTCCGGTGTCAGCGCGGCATCCATCGGCTGCGCCATGATCTCCTCGGGCGTGTAACCGCGCAGCCGCTTGACCGACGGGCTGACATACAGGAAGCACAGACTCTCCGGATCCATCACCCAGATCACGTCGTTGATCGTCTCGGTGAGGATGCGGTACTTGGCCTCGCGCTCTGCGATCTCGTCGACCAGGCGCTCACGCTCCGCATCGCGCCGGAAGCGCTCGAAGGCGAAGTCGACGTCCATCGCCATTTCCTGCAACAGGCCGCGCGCCGCTTCGTCGAAGGCATCACGCTCGGACGCATAGAGCGATATCGCGCCGACCACCCTGCCCTCGCGATGCAGCGGCAGTGCTGCCGAAGCGCGCCAGCCATACTGCCGCCCGCGCGCATGCCAGGGAGCGGTCGCGGGATCATTGAGGAAGTCCTGGCACCAGCACGGCCTGTCCTCGCGCACTGCGGTACCGGTGGGGCCACGGCCAGAGGCATCATCCGGGTCGGTGACGATGTGCAGCCCGTCAACGTAAGCATCGCCCGCGCCGTATGACGCCACCGGCCGCAGCAGCGCACCATCCTCGTCCAGCATGCCGATCCACGCCATCGCCATGCCGCCATGTTCGACCGCGTCGCGGCAGATCTGGGGCAGGAGCTCCGCCTCGGTACTGCAGCGCACGATCGCCTGATTGCACTGGCTCAAGGTTGCATAGAGGCGGCCGAGGCGTTCCAGCGCGCGGGTCCGCTCCTGCACCTGACTGCGTAACGCAACCACCCCCACCAGCGCCACGATGCCCGTGACCACCAGGGCAAGCAGCACATTTCGCGTCCAATCCGGCAGCAGGATCTGGGGCGCCGGTGCAGACCAACGACGCAATATGGAAAAGAACGGCGAACCCGGGTTGGCACGCCACTCGGCCAGGTGCCGATCGAGCGCCGCCAGAAGATCCGCGTTGCGCCCCTTGCCGCTGGCGTAGAACAGGGACGCAGGCTGGAACATGATCGGCGTCTCGACCAGACCGAGCGAGCCGGCGCGATACTCGCCAAAGTATCGGCTCACCGCAGCGGCATCGGCCTGGCGCTCGGCCACCAGCCGCAGGGCCTCTTCCGGCGACTGCGCAGCGATCAGGCTCAGGTTCACACCGAAGCCCTCGAGCATGCTCTCGAAGGCCTGCTCCTGCACGCTACCGCCAAGGATCGCAACGCGCTTGCCATCGAGATCCATGATGGAGTCGAACGTCTCATCCGGTCGACGGAACACCTGCGACCAACTGTGTAGCGCTGGTATGCGGTGAAACGCAAAGAGGGACGCTCGCTCGTCGGTCCACGCGACATCCGGCATCAGGTCGAGCGAGCCGGCCTCCAGCATGACCAGGCAGTCTTGCCACTCGCAAGGCACGAAGCGCAGCGACCAGCCCTCGCGCCGGGCGACCTCCTCGAGGAGCTCGATCAGGATCCCATCCGCGACGTCACCCTTGGCGAAAATCTTGGGGGGATTGTCGTAGACACCCACGCGCACCTCGCGCGCGGAAGATGGCGCGGCGAATGCCAGCAGCAAGAGCAACCCGGCCCCCAGCAGCATGGCCGACCGCTTCAAGTCGCGCAGGAGGTTTCGCATGCCGGCGGGCTGGATCACGAGGCCATTGCCTGGGGTCGCGGACACACAACTCTCCACTTCAAGTCGCCAGAAAACAACAAACTCAACAAATGCGGATTGTCCTCCATTTCCACTTGCCGGTGCCATTCAAGTCGCGCCCGGGCGCGCATTCGCGGCTGCACGCGGCACCGATTGCACGCGACCGCCGGCGTCCACGGTGCGGTCGCAAAAAGTCCGATTCATGATTTTCATGAGATGCGCACCAAGATTCCAACGATTCCTCGCGGCCTGCCAGCCATTGAAAATCACAGTTCTACGCTCCCACACTCCGGAATTCGGCACCATGCCCGCGACACCACGTTTCTCCCACCTTTTCATCGCACTCTCCGCGGCGTTCGTCGGCAGCGCACAGGCACAGCCATCCGGCAGCGCAGAGGAGACCACCTTGAACCCCGTCGTAGTCACGGGCAGCCGCGTGGAGGCCGACAGCTTCGATCTTCCGTATTCCGTCGATGCGGTGGACATGACCCAGGCCGGCAAGACCAACCTCAACGTCAACGTCTCCGAAGCACTCGGCGCCCAGCCCGGGCTGGTGATCCAGAACCGTCAGAACTACGCGCAGGATCTGCAGATCTCGATTCGCGGCTTCGGCGCCCGCTCCGCGTTCGGCGTGCGCGGCGTCAAGCTCATCACCGACGGCATACCCGCCAGCAACCCGGACGGCCAGGGTCAGGCGGCAACGTTCAACCTCGACACCGCGGAACGCATCGAGGTACTGCGCGGGCCGTTCTCCAGCGTGTATGGAAATCACGCAGGCGGCGTGATCCAGCTATTCTCGCGCGATGGCGAGGGCGAACCGCGCCTCACCGGCCGCATGCTCGCCGGCGCCTGGGGCACGACCCGCTTCGGCATCGGCTTGGAGGGCGCTTCCGGCAACGTCGGCTACGTCATCGACGCCTCGCGCTTCGACACCGACGGCTACCGCGATCACAGCGCCGCGCGGCGCGACCAGGGCTTCGCCAAGATCACCACCCGGCCGGACGCCGACAGCAAGCTCACGCTGATCGCAAGCGGCCTGCGCCAGGCCGATACCCAGGATCCGCTCGGCGTCACCTGGAACACCTGGAAGAGCAACCCACGCGCGGTGGAATCCGTCGCCACCCAGTTCAACACCCGCAAGAGCATCGACCATCTGCAGGGCGGCGCCACCTACGAGCGGCGTATCGGTGAAAGCCAGCTGCAGGTGGTGGCCTACGCCGGACGGCGCAGCGTGATCCAGTACCAGGCCATCCCGGTCGCGCCGCAGGCCGCGCCGCGCCACGCTGGCGGCGTGATCGACTTCGACCGCAACTTCCAGGGCTTCGGCGCACGCTGGAGCACCGAGCACGCGCTGGAAGGCAAGGCGACGCTGACTCTGACTGCAGGCTTCGACTACGACCGCTCAGAGGACGACCGCCGCGGCTACGAAAACTTCATCGGCACCACGCTGGGCGTGAAGGGTGCGCTTCGCCGCAACGAGATCGACACCGTCACCAGCCTCGACCCCTACCTGCAGGCGGTGTGGAAGAGCGGCCCATGGCAGGCGCACGCCGGCATCCGCCACTCGCGCGTCGATTTCGAAGTGGACGACCGCTACATCACGGGCGCCAACGGCGACGACAGCGGCAGCGTCGATTACCGCCGCACCACGCCGGCGCTGGGCCTGATGTACGCGGTAAGCCCGGTGCTCAACCTGTACGTGAGCGCGGGTGCCGGGTTCGAGACGCCGACGCTCAACGAACTCTCCTACGCGACGCCGACCACCGGCTTCAACTTCGGGCTCTCGCCCTCGCGCAGCAAACAGCTCGAAGCGGGCGTAAAAGCCTTCGTCGGGGATGGCGCGCGCATCAACGCCGCACTGTTCGAGATCCGCACCAAGAACGAGATCGTCGTCGCCGAATCGGTAGGCGGGCGCACCAGCTACACCAACGCCGGCGAGACGCTGCGGCGCGGCTTCGAACTCTCCGCCGAGTCCGCGCTCACCGACACCCTTACCGGCCGCGCCGCGCTGACCTGGCTGGACGCAAGCTACGACCGCGCCTTCGTCACCAACATCGGCGGCACCCCCACCACCATCCCCGCCGGCAACCACCTGCCCGGCGTGCCGCGCTTCGCGGCCTTCGGTGAGCTTGCCTGGCAACCCATGCACGGCCTCACCCTCGCCGCCGAGGCCCTGCACCGCGGCAAGGTCTACGTAAACGACCTCAACGACGCCCGCCCCGCCCCCGCCTACACCCTCATCAACCTGCGCCTCTCGGCCGAGCAGACGGTAGGCCGCTGGACTTTCAGCGAGCTTCTGCGGCTGGACAACGTGTTCGACCGCGAGCACATCGGCTCGGTCATCGTCGGCGCTGCGAATGGCCGCTACTACGAGCCGGGCCTCGAACGCAGCTGGTACGCCGGCATCAGCGCCGGCTATCGCTTCTGAGGGCTGCAGAGTGCCATTTTCGATGGAGCCGAGAAAAAAATTCACACCAACGCTTGACCACACGCCACGCCCCAGCGTATAGTTTCGTTCTCCAGACGCGGGGTGGAGCAGTCTGGCAGCTCGTCGGGCTCATAACCCGAAGGTCGCAGGTTCAAATCCTGCCCCCGCAACCAAATTAACGACAGAGGCCTACGCAATTGCGTAGGCCTCTGTCGTTTTGGCTCCGCAGGGATACGTGGGGCAGCTTCCCAGTGCTGACTGTCTCTCTGGCGACAGCAGCCATCGATAGATGTGGCAGCCTTGCAAACAGAGGGGGACGCGAACGGGTCGTGGCGTTGGCCGTGTGCAGCTCTTTGGTTGAAGCATGGTCGCGGAGCTGGACGGGCCGGCCGGCCGGCCAGCCAGCCAGCAATTGCAATCAGTTTTCGAGCTGATTGCGCATGAATTGCAACCCAGGAAAGAACGCCGCGTCACGCGCGGCGAGGTGCTCGCCCTGCGCCTGGCCAAGTTGGCAGGCATCGAGGCTGCGCAGGTTCGCATCGTGATGGTCGGAACAAGTCAAGATAGTTGGTACGCCAGCAGAAGCTGGTAGATCGTAGTCGATGCCACCGTGGCCCCCCGGTTTGCTGCTGAATGATGTTGAAGCCAGTTCGCGGAAAGATGTGCGAAGCGACGCGGCAGAAGGCGATTTATTTAAGCAACCAAATATCCACCTATGAGCTGATTTTTTCGCTCATATATGGGTGCTTATTTCCATGAAACCTTGACGCTCAGCAATCCTGCACGGACAATTGACCTTAAGTGAGATCTTTACCCGAGCACCCCCATTTGAGCGCCTAGCCATGCCAAGCAGCCCCATCCCCCTTCCAGTTGAACGCGCCCTGCGCAGGGTTGGGCAGAACCTTGCCCTCGCCCGCCGTCGTCGGCAGCTGTCCCAGGAAGCCCTGGCCGAGCGTATCGGGGCTTCGATCAATACGGTACGGCGCATGGAAGACGGTCATCCCGGCACGGCGCTTCAACACTTTGCCCGGGCGCTGCAGGTATTCGGTGAGCTCGACCAGTTCGAGCAACTGATGGACACCGCGCAGGACGCGACCGGCCTCGTGTTGATGGACGAGAAGCTCCCCAAGCGGGTCCGCACACGGCGTGCAGGTCACGAGCCAGGTGCTTTTTGACCGGAGCGTCTGAGTGATAGCGCAGCGCCATGGCTAGCAGGACGCCAGACAAACCTGGCTCGACTACGAAGGTGGAGCTGGACGTTTGCCTGGGGCAAGCGGGCACACCCGTGGGCAAGCTCATCTACGTCAAGCATGGCCCCCGCGAGTTCTCGCAGTTTGCGTACCGGGAAGAATGGCTGACCAACCCGCTCGCCTTCGACCTTTCCCCTGACTTGTCCCGCGTGCTGGGCTACCAGCTGCGCAAAGCCCCCTCCCGGGACGACTCTTGTTTCTTTCTCGCGCTTGCGGACACGGAGCCTGATAGCTGGGGGCGTCGCGTGATTGCGCGCGCCCATGCCAAGGCGCGTAAGGCCAACCCCGCCCTGCGTGCGCTGACCGAACTGGACTACCTCTGCGCGGTGGATGACTTCAGTCGCGTCGGTGCGCTGCGCTTGCGAGATACATCCGAAACCTACCTGCGCAGCCCCGACGCAGGCAAGCGCGCCATCCCGCCCTTGCTGGAGCTGGAAAAGGTGATGACCGCCTCGCGCGCGGTCGAGCTGGGCACCGAGACCGCTGAGGACCTCAAGTACCTGCAAGGGAAAGGCACCTCTCTGGGTGGCATGCGGCCCAAATGCACCGTGCTTGATGAAGACGGTACCCTCGCACTTGGTAAGTTTCCCAGCGTTGGTGACGAGCGCAGCGTCACACGCGGCGAGGTCCTCGCCCTGCGCCTGGCCAGGTTGGCAGGTATCGACGCGGCGCAGGCCCGCATCGTGATGGTCCATGAGGCGCCGGTCGCCGTCATCCGTCGTTTCGACCGCACGCCGAACCAGGGTCGTATCCCCTACATGTCGGGGGCAACCCTCTTGCAAACCAGTCGGCATGAAGAGCGCGCCTACACCGAAGTCGTGGATGCGATGCGCTCGACCTGCATGGATTTCAGCGCCTCGGCCCGGCAACTCTGGCGGCGCCTGGTCTTCAATTTTCTGATTACGAATGTCGATGACCATCTGCAGAACATTGGCTTCCTGTATGCGGACAGGAATCAGTGGCGGCTGGCGCCCGCCTTCGACCTGAACCCCTTCCCTGACAAGGACCGGGAATCCAAGACCTGGTTGAGCGAGGACACTGGTCCCATCACCTCGGTCGCACAGTTGATGAGCGAAGCCGCACGCTTCCAGCTCAAGCCCGACGAAGCCTCCGCCGTGCTGGCCGAAGTCGTCCAGGCCTTGAGGCAATGGCGAGTTGTGGCGATGTCGGCAGAGGTCGGACTGTCCCGGGTAGATCTCGACGCATTTGCGCCGGCTTTCGAGCATGAAGGCATGGACGAAGCCCTGGCATTGCTGAAGTAGGCGCCCTAAGGTCAGCGGACCTCCATGCTGTAAAGTCGGTGGCCCATGTGGCCGCAGCCTGAATCAGCAATGATTCGAATCGCTCGCTCTTCCCCGATGCCCGACCGGTCACCAAACCGAACCCGCGCATCAAGCACCTCCACCGATATCTTCGCCCGACGTTCGGGTTATGCCAGCTGCTTCAACCGCCGCAGTTCCTCTATTCATCGACTTCCCGCCATCTGCGGCGTACTTCACGGCAAGGAAGCCGGCATTGGCTTACGGTCGAAACACGGGCGCTCCACTGGAGATGGCGAAATGAGGTTGTCGATACGCTGCGCACGCTGTCTGGCTGCGATGCTGTGGATGCTGCCGGCGCTCGCCGGTGCGACACCCGAGGTGTTGTTCGATGGCAAGGCGGGCCCGAACTGGCTCAAGGTCGAGACGCAGGGCGGACGCCACGACGAGTTTGCACGTTACGGGGATGGAAAGCTGATCATCGACGTCCCGCCCGGCAACGGCTGGGGCATGACCGGCATTCGCAGCGCGGCGCCGCTCGTGCCATTGCCCCACCCCGATGCTGACGAAGCGGTGCGGCTGGATATCGGCCTCGACACGCGTGAAAGCGGGCCGGTGCATGTGTCCCTGGTGCCGCCCTCGCGCGCAACACAGAGCGACCCCGGCAACCATGATCTGCGGCTCGCGCTGGCTCCGGCAACGGACGGCAAGCATGTCGAGGTAAGCCTGTGGGCGGATGGCCGAGAGCAGGGCCGCCGCAACGTCGAGGACCGTAGCCGGCTCGACTCACTGCGTGTATTCCTGCGCCCGGATGCGCTGGTGCTGGTCGAGGATGCACAGGGTGAAAAGCTCTTCGAGGCCACGCTGCCACAGGCGATTCCCGACACTGGCTGGCATCTGCAGGTGGTCGCGCGGGCGGCGCGCAAGGACGAGCGCGCGCGTCTGGTGCTCAATCGCATTGCCATCGACCGCGAAGCGTTCACCAGGCATGACGACCCGCATGCGATGCTGCAGGAAAGCAGCGTCTCACAGGTGCTTTTCGATGGTCGTCAGCTCGGGCCGCATTGGTCCATCCTGGAAGCGCGTGGCAACAAGTTCAAGAGCGATGTGCGTTTTCTGCCGGGCTACGCGGTGTTCTCGCAACCCGCCGCCAGCAACGGGCCGCTCGGCATCTATACAGAGGCGGCAACGATCTGGCTGGATCGCTTCGGCGCCGGCGCGCAGACCCGACTCGACTACACCTTCGTCCCCGAAGCGACCACCGCCTTCACCATTGCGCTCGCCCCGCCCCACAACCTGAGCGGCAACACGCCCGAGAACCAGGCACTGCTGCTGAGCTGGCAGGCGCTCGCACCTGGCCAGACCGAGCCGAGCATCGAGATCCGGCTGTCGCCGCCGCAGGTCCGCGTGCGCAGTGCTCGCGCCCCGCAGACGGTGGGTTTGCTGCTGGCCCCGGGGGGCTTTCGCATCGAGGCGGAGGGATTCCCACGTCAGCCGTTCGCGTGGAATCAGCTTGCAGACGGTCAGGGTTTGCGAGGCTATGTCTATCTCGAGCGCACGCCCAAGGATGGCCCCACGCGCATGGCGATCAAGGAAATCACGATGCGCCGCCAGCCTGGTGCGCCCCTGCCCGATGTTGCGTTGCCACTCGCCGACGTCGCACCACTCCCGGAGCGGGTGGTGTTCGAAGGGGACATGACCGGCTGGAATGCGCACGCCTCGGGTGGAGCGAGTGCCGATGCGGCGGTCATCGGCGACGCCGCCCTGCAGGTGACGCTCGACGGCTCCAAACGAGATGCCAGCGCCGGGATTCTCTCCACCACGCCCCTGATACGACTGGATGAGCGCATCCGCCGCACCCCATTGCGCATCACCCAGCGCTTCGACCCGCGCAGCACCACCGCCTTCACCACGCTGCTGGCGGAACATGGCGACCCGGTCAATGCACGCCGCCATTACAAGCTCGCCATCTCGCTCGCCCCGGCAGGACCAGGCCCTCACCAGGGCGACTATCTGCTCAGCCTGCATGACAACGGCGTGTACAACATCTGGCAGCGACCGATCGCGGCCGAGCACGTCGCCCGTCATTGGGACGGCAGGGTCATGCTCGAACTCGGCGAGCATCGCGCAACGGCGATCCTTCCCGGCATCGGGAGGATCAGCGCCGCCAGCTTCATGTTCCAGCCTCACTCGGAGTACTGGCTGATGGTCGATGCGAGGCCCGCGCGGGTGATCGGCCCCCTCTCCATGCGTTTGCTGGAGATCCGCAGCGGCTGGGCGACCCCGCCACTGATGGACGCACTCGAGCGGCTCGAACTGGTCGACTTCGCGGAATTCGATGCGGATGCCTACCTGCGCGAACTGTCGCGGGGCGTCACGGAGACGCTGCCATGAACCACCTCGGTCGCAAGCTGCTCGTCGCGTGGCTGACGCTGCAGTGCATCGCCGCCCCCGCAAGTGCCGACCCTGCGCCGCGCCCTGACGGCGAGACGCGCATTCTTCGCGGCATCATCAAGCTACCGCACGAGCGTGAGCAGGCGTTAATGGAGAAACTCGGCGTCACCGGCTCGGAAGGTTTCCTCAACTGCATCTGCCAACAGGCACGATACGGCAGCTCATCCACCTCGCAGTTCTGGCACCCCGACACGATCGGCAAGTACGACAAGCGCTACAGCTGCAACCGGCCGGGCGATCCCTGCGTGGTCTCAGGTTTCGGTTGCATGCGCTTCCCCAAGCCCTCCGACCCGGCGATCTACGATTACTGCGCAATCGAGCATCCGCAACCCGATGGCAGCTCGATCACCGAGACCATGCTGCGATCGGTGATTTCGGGGTCGAGCAAGAGTGCGGACGACTATCGTCGCGAGCTTGCCGCCTGTCGCGAGCGCCACCGCTTCCAGCGCGAATCCGATTATCTCGGTGGCGACCGCATCGCGGGTGCCCGTTACCTGGCGAAGAAAAAGCTGCCGCTGATTCCCCCGCCCACGCACATGCACAAGGACCTCAACGAGGAGGCCGAACGTCTTCGCGTAGAGCGGGTGAAATCGGTGCAGCGTGCGCACGTCGAGTTGCGCAAGCGCTTCGAGGCGCTGCTGGTCGAGCAGTTCAAGACAATGGTGGACGAAAATCTCGGCAACCTCGGCAACTTCGAGACCCTGGGCACGACAGGCAAGGCGCTGGCGAACATGGCCCTGGACGATGCCAAGCGCGCCAGAATCGAGGCTGCGCAGCAACTGCGCACGGTGCTCCTGAAACCTGGCGTTGAGCGCGAGACGGCAAGCTCGAATGAAGAGCTGCGCCGCGCGAGCAAGGCGCTGGCCGAGGCACGCGAGCGCGAGGAGCACCATCAGGGCACTATGGAGCGGCTGGACAAGGCCTTGAAGGTTCTCGAGCGCATCCAGCTCGCGCGGGACGTCGCCGCATCCGGTCAGAAGACGGCGGCAGCCGCAATCGACGGCGACGGCATCGAGTTCATCGATGCGCTGGTCGACTCCAGCCGCATCCTGCGATCGCAGCTCGGCACGCACCTCGAAGACCTCGGCGACCTCGAAGCGCTCCGCGACACCCTTGCACGCGACGGCGTGAGCGAGGCGGAGTTCCAGAAACTCGCGCCCATGCTCGAATCCGGCGACAAGCTGACGAAGGTCACCGCCGGCATGGACATGATGCTCAAGCAATACGACCGCGCCAGGCATGTTTGGAACACCATGAAGTCGATCGAGTCGGGCTTGCAGGAAATCAGCTATGTCGACAGCTCGGGCGGCTACAGCGAGGCACAGAAGAACCTGCTCAAGGGCTTCGTCGGGCTCAGCGAGCTGACCCGCAAGGGCGCCGAATTTCTTCCCAGTGGCGCCTCGGACATGATGCTGTTCTACGCCGAGGCGATGAAGCTGCCAGCAGTGATAGACGAGAAGATCCGCAAGATCACCGACCGGCACGATGTATCGGCCGAGATCGTCGGCACCCAGGCTGGTTCGCGCGCGATGGCAATGCTGGGCAGCGGCACCAGCCTCGACCGGGACGATTATCTGTTCCGCGTGGCGGGGCTCAAGGCTTACGTGATCTGGGCCCAGGGCGGTCGGGCCTATGGTGGCGACACGCCCTACATCCTCATCCCCGAGGCCGATGGCGAGCCCTACCCGGTGAACGAGCGCAACTATCGCGCCCTGGCCGAAATGGCCTACTACTACCCCATGGTTCATGGCCGCCGCCTCACCGATGCGGATGTCGCAGAGTATCTGCGCAGCCTCGGACCGAACGGAAGTATCGACGTCAGCGATCTGAAGCGCGCCGCCGAGCAGGCCCAGACCGAGGCCGCGGAAGACGCCAGGATTGCCGCCATGTTCGGCAAGGAGACACTCTCCGATCCGCCCTCCGGCCTCGGCCGGTTGCGCGACAAGGCGCTGGAGAAGAGCGGGCTGGCCGGCGCGGCGGAAACAGCCGGCATGGACGTGCAAGCCGATAGCGACAAGGCGGTATGGGCTGCCTTCCGCCAGATGATGCGCGACCGGCTGCCGGTTGGCTGCAGCCTCTCGGACAGTACCCAGAAGGCGCTCTTCAACCAGTGGCGGACGCGCGGCAAGCAGGACGAGATCGAAGCCTATCTCGCTCGCCATGGCGAGGCGCTGAAGCTGGTGGACGCGCCCAAGGAAGCGCCGCGATGAAGCACACACCAAGCCTTTGCCTGCTCCTCGCCGTCTTCATCACGTCGCCTTTGGCAAGCGCGCAAGCGGTGCCGAACACGGTGCAGACGGTCCTCTCCGGCACGTTGCAGGTGACGCTCCCTCCCGGTTGGGAGTCACTCGGCGAGGCGGATGACGACACGGTGATGCTGGTGCGCCTCTCCCCCTACTCCGGATACGTGCTGCTCGCTGCCGGAAACGCGGCCAGCGGGGAGGCAGGGCTGGACATGGCACCCCCTGCAGGCGCATCGTCCAGCTCGTACCGGTTCCTGGGCGAGGCGGCCACCGCGTTCGAGTGGAGCGGAACGACGCCCGAGTTCGAGCTCGATCGCAGCCTGGCCCCCGGCCGCTACAGGATGATCGTCATCCCGAGCCCGGCCTTCGGCGGTCGCGAATTGGCACTGCGCATCGCCGGGCACGACCGTTTTCATGAGAGCGAGGCGCTGCGACAGCTTCTGGATAGCCTCGCGCCGACCAATGCGCCCGCAAACCTCTCGCACCCCACGACCACGACCACGACCACGACCACAGCGTCATCCGTCGCAGACCAACGCATCCCCGAACTGCTCGCGCTGGCCGCACAGGGCAAGCTCACCGTGCGCGCCCTGCGCGGTTTCGGCCAGCTCGACGTTCGCTACGACGCGACCGCGCTCACCCTGCGCAAGCGCGGACTGGACCTCTACACGGCAGACGCGCGACAGATCGAGACATGGCTCTCCGCCTCCGGGGGTCCGCTGAAGGACCTGCCGGACACAACGCTGACCGCCTTGCAAGAACTCGCCCGCAAGCTGCGCGAGTACGATCCCCCCGCCCGGTAACCCGCCCCGCACGGAGCGCGTCTCGTGCGGGCTCCGATCGCGGCGGCTCGGAACCGGCCCGACCATCGGCTCGGCGATCGAATCCCTGTGGCCCCGCTACGCGACGCTCCCCGCCTTCGCCGCCTCCACGCCCAGCGGCTCCACCGCAAGCCTGGGCATCCAGCGCACCAGCAGCCTGTAGAAGTCGAGATCGAAGGCCGGCCGGCTTGCGGCGATCAGCGCGGGCACGTCTTCCGGCGCGGCGACGGTGCCGAAGTAGCACCAGTTGTCCACCACGTGCAGGACACCCGCCTCGCGCAGCCCGACCGGCCCATTGTGCGGCCAGGCGGCAAGCTTGAGTGCGGCCAGCGCAGCCTCGACCCGCGCGAAGTGCTGCGCGAGCGGCTCCTTGCCGAGGCAGGCACCATTGCAACGCTTGAGCTGGTGGTTGAAGCAGCGACCCGGCGTGTGTCGCTCCAACCCGAGCATGGGCGGGCACAGCGCGTGCTCCGCGCACAGCGCGCGCAGCCGGTCGAGCGCGGCGCGGCGGCTGCGGAAGAAGCCGTAGATGCGGCCCGGCTGCGAAAAATCCACCTCGCCCGCACGCACCAGACGCAAGCCGGCATCGCCTGCGAGATCGCTGTCGAGCCGCCATGCGCACAGCTCACGGTTGCGCCGCAGCTGGCGGTTCAGGATGGGCTGCAGGGCCTTGACGAGGCGCGCCTCCTCGAGCAGCGCACCCAGCTCGCCGGCGGTGCGGATGTGGCTGATGCGGCGCACCTGCTGGCTGAGGCTGAGCTCGCGGTCGCTCGCATGGTCGGCGCTGAAATGCGACAGCACCCGGCTGCGCAGGCGGGTGCTCTTGCCGATGTAGAGCGGCAGGTCGTTCTCGCCGTGGAAGATGTATACGCCGGGGGCGTCCGGCAGCGCCAGCACCGCCTCCGCGTCCAGATGGGGCGGCAGGGTCGGGCGACCGATGAGCTCGTGCGCGAGCGCCTCGATCTGCCCTGCCGGAAACCGCTCGTGCAGGCGCTGCCAGAACTGCCACAAGGCCTCGGCATCGCCCAGTGCGCGATGTCGCGCGCCCACCTGCAAGCCATGGCGCGCGATCAGCTGGTCGAGCCCGTGACGCCGCTCGTGCGGAAAGAGGCGCCGCGACAACCTCACGGTGCACAGCACGCGCGGCGCAATGCTCACGCCCATGCGCGCGAACGCGGCCTTGATGTGGCCATGGTCGAAGCGCGCGTTGTGCGCGACGAAGACCCTGCCTTCAAGACGATCGAAGAGCGCATCGGCGACTTCCTCGAAGCGCGGTGCCGTGGCGACCATCTCGTTGCTGATGCCGGTGAGCCGCCGGATGTGATCGGGGATGCGCGTCGCGGGCCGGACCAGAGTCGACCAGCTTCGCACCCCGGCCTCGTCCACCTCCACTACGGCCAACTCGGTGATCGAGGCCTGCTGGGCCGGGCCACCGTTGGTCTCGATATCCACGAAGGCAAGACCACCCTCCAGAAGCGTACAGGCTGCGTGCATGCTCTATTTCTGTCCGATCGTATCCGTGACGTGACAACCCAGGCTTCAGCCCCTGAATGTATAAAAGTATAGCCCATCGACTCGCCCGGAGCCCTCTACGATCCCTATTGCCTCATGTTTGAGCAGCGCGGCGAATGCCATGCCCTACAGCGGCTTACCGATGCTTTCCACGACTTATCCACATGGCTGCACACGCCGATGGTGGAAAAATTCGGTCATCACGAGCTTCAGCGCACAAAATCGGAGCGCTCCGGATCAGCCCTCACCGCGCGCGGCGAGTCGCCAAAGATGCGCTGCGACGAGCGCACGCCATGGGGAGAATCGCGCCAACCAATCTGCGCAGAACTCGGCGGTCGGCGCGGATTGCAATCGAAGCAGGCGGCGCAGGCCGCGCCTCACCGCGGCATCGCCGTGCAGCGACCCATCCAGCCAGCCGTAGCCACGCAGCAGCGTGTAGTCCACGGTCCAAGGGCCGACGCCCTTCATCGCCAGCAACTGTGCCCGCGCCGCTGCCGGGTCGAACCCACCGAGCCAGTCGTCGAGGGGCAGCGCCCGGGTCAGCACGGCCTCGGCAACCGCCAGCAGCGTCGCCGCCTTGGCTTGGGAAAACCCTGCCTGTCGCAGCCGATCCAAACCTAGCGTGAGAATGGTGGCTGCGTCGGGATAACATAGCAGTCCGTCCTCACACACCCGGTTGCAGGTCGCGACGAGGCGGCGACGCAAGGACAGCGCCGCCGGGAGGCTGATCTGCTGCCCGGTTATCGCCCAACTGAGCGCTTCGAACGGCGTCGCCGTGAGCGGCACCCGCAAGCCGGGGTAGATGCGCAGGAGCGGGCCCAACGCCTCGTCACCGCCAAAGGCGTCCATGAAGGCTTCGATCGGCTGACGCACCCCGAGCATGCGCTCGAAGATTGCAGGCGTCGCTAAGTTCGCAACGCGCCCGCCGCCACCGCCCAAAGCAAGCCTCACCGACGCCTTTCGGGAAAGGAATCGTACCGACAGCAGTGCCGGCTGCGAATCGATCAGCAGGGCCTTCACGAATCCGTCCGGCCCGGCGCGCTCCGACGCGGACAACGGGTCGCGTCCGTGAAATTCCAGAACGTCCTCCGTGCTGTATCCATCAGGAAGCGTCAGGACGTGCTCGGCCACCATCGCCCCCTCAAGTGCTCGACCGCACAACGAGCCAAGTCATGCAGGTCGCGGTCCGCTACGGTGGCCACAGGGCGCGCCATCCAGGGCATGAGACTGTTGTTTGCAAAGTGATTCGCCTTCGTACATTTGCGTACAAACGTTATAATCCGCTGCCTATCCATAGAGGCGCTTTATTTGTTTTCTTCCAGGGCACGACGTGCTTCGTGTCAGTTCGCTTACCGTGCGTGATCAACCAGTCGAGTCATGCACATCTGGACGGAACCCATGATCAGAATAAAACGAGGCCTGGATTTACCCATCACCGGCGTACCGGATCAGCGTATCGACTCCGGCCGCAGCGTGCGCAGCGTCGCCGTGCTTGGACCAGACTACCACGGCATGAAGCCCACGATGGCCGTACAGGTCGGTGACCGCGTGAAGACCGGCCAGATACTGTTCTCCGACAAGAAGAACCCGGGGATTCATTTCACGGCGCCCGGCGCCGGAGTCGTCAGCGCAATCCACCGAGGCGCACAGCGCGTGTTGCAGTCGGTCGTCATCGATCTGGAAGGAGACGAAGGGCTCGACTTCGACGCCTATGCGGACGCCGCGCTCCCCGGCCTCAGCGCCGATCAGGTGCGCGACAACCTGCTCCGCTCAGGCCTATGGACGGCGCTGCGCACCCGGCCGTTCAGCAAGGTCCCGGCTGCGGATGCGACACCGGCCTCCATTTTCGTCACCGCGATCGACACCCATCCGCTGGCGGCGGATCCGGCGGTGATCATCGGCGAGTACGCCGCGGATTTCCGCAACGGCCTCGCAGTGCTGGCGCGCCTTGCGCCGGTGGTCGTTTGCAGCGGCGAGGGACGGCGTTTCGGTGACGATGGCCTCGCAAACGTGCGCAACGAGCAGTTTGCCGGACCGCACCCGGCCGGCTTGCCGGGCACGCACATCCATTTCGTCGATCCGGTGTCGGCCACGAAGTCCGTCTGGCACATCGGCTATCAGGACGTCATCGCGGTGGGCAAGCTCTTCACCAGCGGGCGACTCTGGGTGGAGCGCGTGGTCGCGCTTGCCGGCCCGGTCGTGGAGTCGCCGCGACTGGTGCGCTCGAGGCTGGGCGCCAACCTTGAAGAACTGGTCGCCGGGGAGTTGAAGCCCGGTAACAATCGCCTGATCTCCGGTTCGGTGTTCGGTGGCCGCAACGCGCGTGGTCCCTTTGCGTTCCTGGGCCGCTACCACGTGCAGGTGTCCTGCCTGCGCGAGGGCAACGACCGCGAGTTCATGCATTACCTGCGCGCGGGCGTGAACAAACATTCGGTGTTGAACATCTTCGTGTCCAAGCTCGCGAACGGACGCCTCTTCGATTTCACCACCACCACCAACGGCAGCCCGCGCGCGATGGTACCGGTTGGCAACTACGAGGAAGTCATGCCGCTCGACATCCTGCCAACGCAGCTGCTGCGCTACCTGATCGTGGGCGACACCGAGATGGCGCAGAAGCTCGGTTGCCTGGAACTGGACGAGGAGGATCTGGCGTTGTGCACCTATGTCTGTGCGGGCAAGTACGAGTACGGCCCCATTCTGCGCGACAACCTGACGCGTATCGAGAAGGAGGGTTGAGCGATGGGCATCCGTGAATATCTCGACAGCGTCGAGCACCACTTCGAAAAGGGCGGCAAGCACGAGAAGTGGTACGCGCTCTACGAAGCGATCGACACCTTCTTCTACCGCCCCGCCAGCGTCACCCGCAGCACCGCACACGTGCGCGACGGGCTGGACCTGAAGCGGATGATGATCACCGTGTGGCTGTGCACCTTCCCGGCGATGTTCTTCGGCATGTGGAACATCGGCTACCAGGCGAACAGCCTCTATGCTGCAACGCCGGACTTGCTGTCCTCGCAGACAGACTGGCAGCTTGCGCTGGCGAGCCTCTTTGCCGGCAATGACCCTGGAAGCCTGTGGGATAACTTCATCCTCGGGGCGGCCTATTTCCTGCCGATCTATCTCGTGACCTTCGCCGTCGGTGGCTTCTGGGAGGTGTTGTTCGCCTCCATCCGCGGACATGAGGTGAACGAGGGCTTCTTCGTCACCTCGGTGCTGTTCGCGCTCACCCTGCCGCCGTCAATCCCGCTCTGGCAGGTGGCCCTCGGCATCAGCTTCGGTGTGGTGATCGGCAAGGAGGTCTTCGGCGGTACGGGCAAGAACTTCCTCAACCCGGCGCTCACTGGCCGCGCGTTCCTTTACTTCGCCTATCCGGCGCAGATCTCCGGCGACGCGGTGTGGACCGCGGTGGACGGCTATGCGGGGGCGACGCCGCTGTCGCTCGCAGCGGCGGGTGGCGTGGACATGATCACCAGCGCCGGTTACAGCTGGTGGACCGCGTTCTCCGGCATGATCCCGGGTTCCGCAGGCGAAACCAGCTCGCTCGCCATCCTCATCGGTGGTGGCGTGTTGCTGCTCACCAAGATCGCATCCTGGCGCATCGTCTCTGGCGTCGCGCTCGGCGTGATCGGCATGAGCCTCGTCTTGAATGCGTTCGGCTCGGATACCAACCCGATGTTCGCGATGCCGTGGTATTGGCACTTCGCCGTCGGCGGCCTCACCTTCGGCATGATCTTCATGGCCACCGATCCGGTGTCCGCGTCGATGACCAACACCGGCAAGTGGATCTTCGGCGCATTCATCGGGGTGATGACGGTGTTGATCCGGGTGGTGAACCCCGCATTCCCGGAGGGGATCATGCTCGCGATCCTGTTCGGTAACCTGTGCGCGCCGCTGATCGACCATTTCGTCGTGAGCGCCAACATCAAGCGGAGGATGGCACGCCATGTCCAGTAACAAGGAGTCGACCGGCCGAACCCTGATGGTGGCCTTGGTCGTGAGTCTGGTGAGCTCGGTGTTCGTAGCCGGCGCCGCCGTTTCCCTGAAGCCGGTCCAGATCGAGAACCGGCTGCTCGACAAGCAACGCAGCATCCTGTCGATTGCCGGCATCGGGGGCAACGACCTCTCCTCGCGTGAGGTTCAGTCACTGTTCTCGAGCCGCATCAAGGCGCGCGTCGTGGATCTCGAGACCGGTGAGTACAAGGACGGGATCGACGCGCTCACCTTCGATCCGCTCAAGGCGGCGCGCGATCCAAAGATGTCCGCCCCGCTGCCGGGCGACAAGGACATCGCCTCGATCAAGCGCCGCGAGAACTTCACCACGGTGTATGTGGTCGAGAACGACGGCAAGATGGAGTCGCTGGTGCTGCCGGTGCGTGGCTATGGGCTGTGGTCTACATTGCACGGCTTTCTCGCCGTCAAGCCGGACCTGAACACCGTCGTGGGTCTCGGGTTCTACCAGCACGCCGAGACGCCGGGCCTGGGTGGCGAGGTGGACAACCCCAACTGGCGCAATCAGTGGCCCGGAAAGACCCTTTTCGACGACCGCGGCAAGCCGATCATCCGCATCGTCAAGGGCGGCGTGGATCCCGCCAGTCCGGACGCTGGCCATCAGGTCGATGCCCTGGCGGGTGCGACCCTCACCAGTAACGGCGTCGACCGTCTGTTGCAATTCTGGCTTGGTGAGCAAGGCTTCGGCCCGTATATCGCCAAGCTGCGTCAGCAGGGAGCTTGATCATGTCGAAACATACAGCCAAGGAAGTACTGCTCAACCCCATCTTCGCCAACAACCCGATCGGTTTGCAGATCCTCGGCATCTGTTCGGCACTGGCGGTGACATCCAACCTCAACACCGCCATCGTGATGTCGATCGCGCTGACGCTGGTGACCGGCTTCTCGAACCTCTTCATCTCGATGATCCGGTCGCAGATCCCTGCCTCGATCCGCATGATCGTGCAGATGGTCATCATCGCCTCACTGGTGATCGTGGTGGATCAGATCCTCAAGGCCTATGCCTTCACCCTCGCCAAGCAGTTGTCGGTGTTCGTGGGGCTGATCATCACCAACTGCATCGTGATGGGTCGCGCGGAAGCGTTCGCCATGCAGAATCCGCCCTGGATCTCCTTCCTCGACGGCATCGGCAACGGGCTGGGTTATAGCGCAGTGCTGATTGCACTGGGCGTGATCCGCGAGCTCTTCGGTGCCGGCAAACTGTTCGGTATCGAGATACTTCCGCTCGTCAAGGACGGTGGCTGGTATGTGCCCAACGGCCTGCTGCTGTTGCCGCCCTCTGCGTTCTTCCTGATCGGCCTCTTCATTTGGGCGCTGCGCGAGTGGAAGCGCGAGCAGATCGAGAAGCCTGCCTTCCGCATGGCACCGCAGGTCCAGGAAAAGGAGGCCTACTGAGATGGAACATTACCTGAGCCTGTTCGTCAGGTCCGTGTTCATCGAGAACATGGCCCTGTCCTTCTTCCTCGGCATGTGCACCTTCATCGCGATCTCCAAGAAGGTCGAGACCGCAATCGGCCTCGGTATCGCGGTGGTCGTGGTGCAAACCATCACCGTGCCGGTGAACAACCTCATCTACACCTGGCTGTTGCGCGATGGCGCGCTGGCCTGGGCGGGGCTGCCGGAGATCGATCTCTCCTTCCTCGGCCTGCTCTCCTACATCGGCATCATCGCCGCGATGGTGCAGGTGCTGGAGATGTTGCTCGACAAATACGTGCCCAGCCTCTACAACGCGCTCGGCGTGTTCCTGCCGCTGATCACGGTGAACTGCGCGATCATGGGCGGCACCCTGTTCATGGTCGAGCGCGACTACAACCTCAGCGAAAGCATCGTTTACGGTGTGGGCTCCGGCTTCTCGTGGGGGCTCGCAATCGCGCTGCTCGCCGGTATCCGCGAGAAGCTGAAGTACAGTGACGTGCCTGACGGCCTGCAGGGTCTGGGCATCACCTTCATCACCATCGGGCTGATGTCGCTGGGCTTCATGTCCTTCTCCGGCATTCAACTCTAAGGAGGGGCAAGGATGAATATTCAGGAAATCCTGCTCGCAATCGGCATGTTCACGGCGGTGGTGCTGGCGCTGGCGGTGTTCATCATCTTCGCGCGTTCGAAGCTGGTGTCCTCCGGCGACGTCACCATCGAGATCAACCACGAGCGCACCATCACCGTTCCGGCCGGCGGCAAGCTGCTGCAGACGCTGGCGGCCAACAACATCTTCCTTTCCTCGGCCTGCGGCGGTGGTGGCACCTGCGCACAGTGCAAGTGCCAGGTCTTCGAGGGTGGCGGCGAGATGCTCCCGACCGAGGAATCGCACTTCACCAAGCGTGACGCCAAGGCCGGCTGGCGACTGTCGTGTCAGACCCCGGTCAAGCAGAACATGAAGATCGAGGTGCCGGAGGAAGTCTTCGGCGTGAAGAAGTGGGAGTGCACGGTCGAGTCCAACCCCAACGTCGCCACCTTCATCAAGGAGCTCACGCTGCGCCTGCCGGAAGGCGAGAACGTCGATTTCCGCGCCGGCGGCTATGTGCAGCTGGAATGCCCGCCGCACGTCGCGAACTACAAGGACTTCGACATCCAGGAGGAATACCGCGGCGACTGGGACAAGTTCAACATGTGGCGCTTCGTCTCCAAGGTCGACGAACCGGTGATCCGCGCCTACTCGATGGCGAACTACCCGGAAGAGAAGGGCGTGGTGAAATTCAACATCCGCGTGGCCTCGCCCCCGCCGAACCGTGACGACATCCCGCCGGGCAAGATGTCGTCCTTCGTGTTCAACCTGAAACCGGGCGACAAGGTCACGGTGTATGGCCCCTTCGGCGAGTTCTTCGCGCGCGAAACCGACAACGAGATGGTCTTCGTCGGCGGCGGTGCGGGCATGGCACCGATGCGCTCGCACATCTTCGATCAGATGAAGCGCCTGAAATCCAAGCGCAAGATCAGCTTCTGGTACGGCGCTCGCTCGATGCGCGAGGCCTTCTACGTCGAGGAGTTCGACAAGCTCGCCGAGGAAAACCCCAACTTCAAGTGGCATCTGGCGCTTTCCGACCCGCTGCCAGAGGACAACTGGACGGGCTACACCGGTTTCATCCACAACGTGCTGTACGAGAACTACCTCAAGAACCATCCGGCGCCGGAAGACTGCGAGTTCTACATGTGCGGCCCTCCGATGATGAACTCCGCAGTCATCAAGATGTTGCTGGATCTCGGCGTCGAGCGCGAGAACATCATGCTTGACGACTTCGGCGGCTGACCGGGAGAACACTCATGGAAATGATCCTCGTCACCTTTGCGATCATCGCCCTCGTGGTGCTGTTGATGGCGATCGGCGTGATCTTCGGTCGGAAACCCATCGCTGGCAGTTGTGGCGGCTACAAGGCGCTGGATATCGAATGTGCCGCGGGCTGCAAGAATCCGTGCGAAAAACGGCTCGCCCGCATGAAGGCCAAGGCGCAGGCACAAGAAGGGAGTCACGCATGCTGAAATCGATGTTGGTCCGCGACTACATGACCACGGACCACCTCGCCTTCACGCCCGAGACGGACGTGCTGAAGGCGATTCATCAATTGCTCGCCCATCAACTGACCGGCGCGCCGGTGCTGGGTACGGACGGCAAACTGGTGGGCTTCTTTTCCGAGCGGGACGCCTTGAAGGCTGGCCTGAATGCCTCATACTACGAGCAACCCGGCGGCCCGGTTTCGCAGTTCATGTCGCACGAGGCCAAGTCGCTTGACGCACAATCTTCGATGGCTGATGCAGTCGAGATGTTTCTGGCCAATCATTACCATTGCTACCCGGTGGTGTCGGGCGACCGGGTTATCGGCCAGCTATCCCGCCGGGACGCCTTGAAGGCGCTCGAGAAGCTCTGGTAGTCGTTCTGTCCTCAAGCAAACCGACCCCATGTGGGTCGGTTTTTTTTTGCGCTTGCTGACCCGAAACGTGGTTCGGCATGCATCAAGCTCCGTCATTCGGGCTACACTCGCATCGTATCGCGCGGGAGCATACGAACATGGGCAGTTGGTTGATCAGTTGGGGTGACGTTGCGGCGATTCCGCTCTCACCCATGCTTTACGGCATCATCGCGCTCCTGCTCATCGGCGCGACCTACGCCTTTCTGCGCGAACGTGGCGGCCTGATGCTGATCGCACTCGCCTCTGCGTTCGGTACGTTTTCGTTGCAGGATCACATTCAGGCGCAGGGATTCGGCACGCTCGCGCTGAACACGCTGTCCATCCAGACGAGTGCGGGCAGCACCACCCTGAGTTGTTCCACGCCCCCCACACCCACGCCGACCCCGCCAGCCACCCCGACCGCGACACCAACGAGCCTCCCCACCGGCACACCGACAAACACCCCGACTGCCACGGCAACCAGCACGCCGACGAGCACACCTACGAATACGCCGACATCGACGCCGACCAACACGCCGACCAACACGCCGACCAACACCCCGACCAATACGCCGACGAACACGCCGATCGAGACACCAACGACAGGCCCGACACCCAACGGTGGCAGCGCGTTGGATATCCCGCGGGTCAAGGCTCAAGGCGGGGTCCCGGACGATGTGGTGATCGTCACCAACGATACGCCCGCCACAGTCGTGCTGACCCGGGTCGAAGCGCAAGGCTTCGTGCCCACGCCTGTTGCGAACCAATGCATCCAGGGCCAGCAATTGCCAGCCGGTGCAAGCTGCAACCTGCCATGCCCTGCTCCTGGCTGATCCTTGATCCAGCGACTCCACGAGAACGCGCCATCAGGCGCGTTTTTGTTTCGTCGTGACCAGGCTTCCAACCGAAATCCATGCCCTCCCCCGCACCAGGACCAGGACCAGGACCAGGACCACGTTGCACGATGATGGCGCCTTGTGAAAGTACCGCCGCCGCCAACCTGCCCCTGGTCGTTGATCTCGACGGAACTCTGCTGCGCACGGACCTACTCCTCGAAACCGGTCTTGCCTACCTTCGTGAGCAGCCTTTGCACTGCCTGGACCCGGCACTGTGGCTGCTGCGCAGTGGCAAGGCTGGTCTAAAGCGGCGGCTGGCCGAAGCGACCAGAATCGACGCCACGACGCTGCCTTTCGAACCTGCCGTGATTGCGCTGATCCGGCAGGCACGTGCCGATGGTCGCAGCGTGGTCCTCGCCACCGCCAGCGACGATGCGCTCGCGAGACGCGTTGCGGATCACCTGGGTCTGTTCGATGAAGTGATCGCCTCCGACGGCTTCACCAATCTGTCGGCCGGACGGAAACGGGCCGCCCTTGTCTCCCGCTTCGGGGAAGGCGGGTTCGATTATGTGGGCAACGCCAGGGACGACCTGCCTGTCTGGGAGGCTGCGCGCGAGGCCTACGTCGCAAACCCGGCCCCCGGCGTACTGGCACGCCTTGCGCGCCGTCCGCGTCCGATGCGCATGGTCCGCACGCAACACGCCACACTGGCGGCCTGGATCAACGCTTTTCGTCTTCACCAATGGCTGAAGAACCTGTTGCTGTTCGTTCCACTCTTCGCGGCGCACAGGGTGGGCGAACCGAGTCTGCTGGCGCTGGGGCTGTTCGCTTTCGTCGTGTTCGGGCTGTGCGCGTCCAGCGTCTATGTACTCAACGATCTGCTCGATCTCGCTGCAGACAGACAACACCCGACGAAGCGCGAGCGTCCGTTCGCGAGCGGACGCCTGTCGCCACGCATCGGCATGCTGCTTGCACCGCTGCTGCTCGTCGTCGCCTTCGGGTGCGCTGCAACCCTGCTACCCGTCGGCTTCGTCGCGGTACTTGGCGCCTATTACGTGCTCACGCTGGGGTATTCGCTGCGGATCAGGCGTTACATGATGGTGGACGTGATCGCGCTCGCACTGCTCTACACCCTGCGCATCGTCGCGGGCGCCGCGGCACTCGGCATTCCGCTCAGCTTCTGGATTCTGGCTTTCTCGATGTTCATGTTCCTGAGCCTCGCGCTCGTCAAGCGGTACTCGGAACTGCACCACACCCGGGCCCTCGATGCCGCACCCGACTTCGGCCGTGGCTACGTTCCCGCCGATCTCGGGATGATCGCGTCACTGGGTGGCAGCGCCGGCTTCATGGCCGTACTGGTGCTTGCCCTCTACATCAACGACCTCAACGACGGCACGGTGTATCGTCACCCGCAACTGATCTGGCTCGCCTGCCCGCTTCTGCTCTACTGGATCGGACGCACCTGGCTCCTCACCCGCCGCGGCGAAATGGACGAGGATCCGGTCATCTTCGCGATGCGGGATCGGACGAGTCTCCTTGTGGGGACCTTGTTCGGTCTCGTGTTCTGGGCTGCGATCTGACTCACCCGGAAGACGTCGTGTTCGCGGACGGCCTCATGCCCGGACCGTCCGAGCGCTGGTCTCCGTCGCGGGCACAGTCCGCAGAGTCGTAGGCGACGAGATAGCGCGGCCTGCCTTTGGCCTCGAGCACCAGCGTCGCGACATACTCGCCGATCACGCCGAGCGAGATGAGTTGCACGGCACCGAGGAACAGGATCACCAGCATCATCGACGTCCAGCCGGGCAGATTGATGTCGGCAATCCACAACCCGAGAACCACGAAGGCATAGATCAGGGTCGCGAGCACGGTGGCGATACCGACGCGTGTCACCAGCCTCAGCGGCGAGGACGAGAACCCGACGATCGCATCGAGCGACAGGCCGAGCATGCGGCGGAAATCGTAATGCGTGGCTCCGGCACTCCGCTGCACGCGGTCGAATTCAATCCCGGTCTGGCGGAAACCCGCCCATGCGACCAGTCCACGCAGGTAAGGCCGCTGCTCGCCAAGGCGCGACAGCACGTCCACGACCTTGCGGTCCATGAGGCGGAAATCACCCGCATCGACCGGAATGCGGACATCGCTCAGGCGAGCAAGGAGGCGGCTGAAGAGGCTCGCGGTGAGCCTCTTCAACACACTCTCGCCCTCACGACTGCGACGCACGCCGTACACCACATCCCACCCTTGCTGCCACAGGTCGAGCATGCCCGGAATGACTTCGGGCGGGTCCTGCAGATCCGCGTCCATGACCACCACTGCATCGGCTGTACTCGCCTGCAATCCCGCGAGGGTCGCGGCCTGCTGACCGAAGTTGCGGCTGAGGCTGATCACCCGCCAGCCCGCATGCGTCTCCGCCGCCGCACGCAGGCGCGCAAACGAGCGGTCGCGACTGCCGTCATCGACGAAAATCACCTCTGTCAGCGCCGGGATCTCGTCATGCAGTCGTGCAAGACGCTCCACCAGCATCGGGATCATCGCCTCCTCGTCGTGCACCGGGATGACGATACCCAGGGTCCTGTCGTTCATGGTTGTTCCGCTTTGGTCGCGTGCATGTCGCGCGTGTAGGTACGATAGCTGTGCGTACCCTGGGGAAGCTCCGTGCGACGATGCCAGAGGTAGTCGACCAGGCCGCTCGTGAGGAGCAGCCGCGGGTCGGGATACCACCAAGTCATCAATGGCCGGGTGATGTGCCGGAAACCAGCCGCCTCCACCTCGGGCTGCGCTTCATCCGCGACCACGACGACGCTCGCGCTCGCCTCCCAGCCAGGATAGAAGCCATAGGAGACCGGAAGGTCACGAAGATACCAGCTCAAGGGCCAGCTCGGCGGCCCGATCACGAAGATCCGCCCCGGGCCGACATGCTCGGCTCGGATCGACTCGGCGGTCGCCTGGATCTCTTGCGAACTCGCCATGTAGGTCAGGAGATGCGGGTCGTCCGACGGCATGCGCCAGGTCAGCCACGTCATCTCTCTGGCGCTCCAAGACAACACCACGAGCCCGAGCACGGATGCCAGGCGGCGGCTCATCCCCTTGCCCGTGCGCGCCGGCACGCGCGCGAGCCACCTCCACGCGTCATCCAGCCAACAGCCCACGAGCAGGAACATGGGCAACAGGATGTGCATCATCAGCCAGGGCACCTTCTCCTGGGCGATCGAATACACCAGGAAGGCTGAAAGAGACCAGAACGCGAGAAAGACATGAAACGGCCGCGACCGATCGCTTGCCGCCCACGCAATCGCCGGCAGGCACAGCCAGAAGGTCGGTTCATGCAGCACGAGGCGCGGCAGGTAGAACCACACCGGCCCGGGGATGCGCGGATTCGCATGCTGGCCGCCCCAGTAGGAGAGCGTCGCAAACACACCATCCCAGGCACCGCGCGGGTGAGTGAGGAAGGACGTGAACAGCAGCACGTAAACGAGCCCGAGCACACACACGGCGGCGAGCAGATGCCAGCGCCCCGCCCGCAGCATGCGCGCCGTCTCGGCCAGCAACCAGCCGCGCGACCAGCGCGGGGCGAACGCATCCAGCGCGAGCACCAGCAGCGCGAAGATCGCGAACAGGCCCACATGGATGTATACGACCGCCTTGGTCGCCATGAAGAGACCGGTCACGAGCCCGATCGCGACCGCCTTGCCGATGTCGGGTCGGGTGCGATATCCCGCCCCCAGCCAGACCAGCAACAGCGTGAACAGCGCACAGTAGTTGTCGTGCGCGAGGAAGCGGCCGAAGTAGCTCATCGTCGGCGACAACAGCAGCAGCGCCGAGGCGCACTTCCAGCCCACACTGCCGAGCTGCACCCGCATCAGCCAGGGCATGCCGACCAGCGCAACCGAGAACAGCGCCGGGAGCAACCTGGCGGTGAAATCGCTTGCGCCGAAAAGCACATAGACGAGGGCATTGGTCCAGTAAAGGAATGGACCGTGATAGACCGGATCGAAGCGGTAGGGCTCGCCGCGCGAGAGTGACCAGGATGTGTAGGCGTGGATCGCCTCGTCGTGATGGAACGGCAAGGCGTCCAGCGCGTAAAGCCGCAGGCACACGGCCAGCGTCAGGAAACCGGCGAGCCAGCCGACGTCCTTCGACAACGGGCTCGCTGCCGGCGACGACCGCTCTGCCGTGATCTCGCTCACCTTGTTCATGTCGCTCATCTCGCCCTGCCCGCCTGCGCCGCGTCCTGCACACCCCGGGCTGTGCGCCAGATCTCGGTATCGTCGTGCCGGAACACCGGTTCCCAACCCGCCTCGGCCCAATGCCGGCCCGCATCGGCGCCGTAGGTTTCCCGCTCCAGCCGCCCGAGCACGGCAAAGGAGACGGCGTGACGCGCCAGCGCCTCCGCGCCTTCCAGCGTGGTGTAGGCTGCCGCGACAGCAGCCTCGCGCGCTGCGATCTCATCCCGGTCCTGACCGCGCTGCCACACGTGGTGCGCCCAACCCACCAGCGTCGGCAGCCCGGTGAAGGATGCGATCCGGGTGTATGGCCCGTATGGCGGCCCGACCGCCTCCAGCACCCCGGGCTGGCCCGGCTGGCGGTTGAGCCAGGCGATCGCGAAGGCTTCGCCCGCATCGCGCTCCGCGACATAAGCAAGCCCGTCCAGCCCCGCCCGCACCTGCGGCACGATCGGGTTCTGGCTCCACGCCCAAAGCAGATAGCCCGACGTCGGCAGGCCACCCGCCAGGACCAACATCGCCACGAGCGGTGTCCCGCGGCGCCGCGCGAGCCCGGGCAGCGCCAGCGCGGCGGCGAGCGCGAGGAGGATCCAGGCCTCGAAGTGATACTTGAACACCGTGTTCATCCGGTCGACGACGGTGAAGAACTCCACACCCAGGAGTACGCACAGCCCGGTCAGCGCCAAGGTGGCGATCAGCCATTCGCGCTGGCGCGCGAAATCGCCTGTCCTGCCGTCATCCGCGCGAACCTGCCCCCAGACGCGAGCGACGACCAGCAGCAGGGTCACCCCCACCAGGCCACGCATGCCGCCCGACAGCCCCGTGGCGGCGGCTGCCAGCAGCCAGGGCGAAAGCCCGCGCAGGGTCCTGGGTGCGCTACCAGCCAGGCCCCACCAGGCGATCACCGCGAGGAAAGGCCCGAACAGGATGAGTCCATGGGCGAGGCTGGTGCCTTGCTCCAGCCACTCCAGCGTGAATCGCTCGCCCGCGACATGCCAGAACGGCGCGCTCACGCAAACCGCCACCGCCGCCGCGAGCACGGGGCCCAGGGCGCGCCGCGGCGCGGCGAGCACGCTCGACAGCAACAGAAGGGCATACACCGGAACAGCCCACGCGTTCGTCAGCGCGAGGCCACCCAGCGCGAAGCCGATCAGCCACCATGTCCTCGCCCCGTCCTGTCCTGAGAAGCGCAGCGCCAGCCCCGCGATCATCAGCGCCGAGAAGATCGTCGCGATGAAGTGCCCGTGCAGGTCGGCAAACACCGCGGTCCAGAACGGAAACTCGTTGATGCCCACCGGCATGATGCGGCTCGCAGCCCAGAAGTCGTTGAAGCTCGGCCCGTCCAGCCACGGCTGGTTGGTCCAGAAGCTGAGGTTGCCGGTGAAGAGCACCAAACCCACGCCCAGCAGCGCCACACCGAGCCGTCTGCGGCTGTCGGGCAGCATGCGCAGCATCGTCCAGACATAGAGCTCCGCTG
The DNA here is from genome assembly GCA_041916775.1 of Rhodocyclaceae bacterium. Taxonomy (GTDB): domain Bacteria; phylum Pseudomonadota; class Gammaproteobacteria; order Burkholderiales; family Rhodocyclaceae; genus UBA2357. The sequence continues at coordinate 157,453 of JAYRYZ010000005.1, forward strand.
CCAGTGCCGGCACCAGCGCGCAGGCAAGGTTGTACAGCAGGTTCGCGGGTGTGCCCGCGATGCGGCCCAGCAAGGCCATCACATACTGACCCCAGGCGTGGTACTGCAGCGGCGCACCAAGAAACCACGGATCGGTCGGTGGCCAGGTCGCATCGCGCAGGTAGGCGCTGAGGATGGACTGATCCATCGGCCGCTCGCCCCACGCGATCGCCGGGTTCCAGACGCGCAGGGCCAGGAAGAAGAGGAACACCCCCCAGAACACGGTCTCGGATACGCGCATTTCGGGCCGCGCGCCAGCAAGCTGACCGCCGCGCCACAGCAGGACCATTGCGCTGCCGATCAGGCCCACCAGCAGCACCGGCGCGGCAACATCCAGGCGCCACCAGCCGACTTTCAGGCCCACGGCGCACAGCCATGCCACGAGGACCAGCAGCAGCGCCCGGCCCGGCAGTCCCGCCCCTGGCCACAGGCGCCGCGACAGGGCATTGCCGACCAGACCGGCGAGCACGAGCACGGCAACCCATGCCGCCACATCCACCCCCAGCGACTGCCGTGCGTTGGCAATGTGGGCGTCGGTAAGCGGCGCGAGATCGCCGATGAGACCACGGCCGTGCGGCGCCCAGGCGGGTTGCGGCAGCGTCACCCTGTTCAGCGCGTCGGACAGCACCGCGATGGAGAAGTCCGACGACTTCGCGTAGATCAGCACCCGCGGGTGGTCATAGACGCTGAAGGCCTCCTCCGCACCATCGTCCGGCCGTGTCAGCCAGGGCAGGCGCGGCAGAGAATCGAACTCGGCCACCAGCTGGAATCCGGCAAGGTTGCCGAAGAGCAGTTCGTAGTAGCGGATCGCGAGCGGGAAGGACTCCGGCAGGCGCGCCACCGAAGCGTAGTTGCGCTGGCTGCTGACAACGATGTAATCCACCTCGCCCAGCTGAGCGATCAGGCGTTCGCGCTTCTCCGGTGCTTCCATCTCGGTCGGGAAGAGCTGTACCTGGCGAAAACGTCCGCCGTCGAATCCAGGCAGCGGCAAAGGCAGGGCATCGTCCCAGTACTCGACGCCCAATACCGCGCCGGTAGGCACATGATCGTGGATCCAGTGCGTCGCAGCGACGCGCGTCATCGGGCTGCGATCGATCGCACTGAAAGCGAGCGCCCAGGCGACGGTCGCCACCAGCACCGCCACCAGCGGCATGGCCCCCCAGCGCGAAGCGCGCCTGCGCTGCGCGAGTTGCAGCACGAACCACGCTGCGAGCAGGGCCATCAGCGGGTAGACGGGCAGCAGGTAGCGCATCGACTGCACCTTCAGCAGCGCCACCGCTGCGAAGGCGGCCAGCAGTGCAACGATCAGCAGCGCTGCCGCCGGCTCCCGGGCACGCCATGCGGACACGGACAGCGCCACCGCGCCGCCGGCGGCGGCCGCGAACAACGGCAGACCGACGCCGTAGAGTGCCAGGTTGTGGAGCGGAAACCACATCGGCACCCGCTGCACCCACTGGAACGCGGGCGGAAACCAGGCGCCTTCCGCGCTCAAATCGGCCAGCTTCCGGAACGCCTCGAGGAAGCGCGGATCGAGGCTCAACCAGCCGTCGAAGGCGTAGGGCTGGAAGAAGCGGAAGCTCAGCCCGGCCACCGCCAGCGCCAGCGCCCCGCGCGCGAACCGTGCGGACCAGGGCAGACCGCGGCCAAGACCGGCCATCGCCGCCGCGAGCAACAGCACCGGCAGGAACGACGCCGCGCTGATCTTGCTCGCCAGGGCGCACCCCCACCAGAAGCCCGCCCATGCGGCGGTCTCGATGCGCCCCTGCCTCGCCAGCTCGATGCTTTGCCACAGCGCGAGCAGCATGAAGAGATTGAGGAAGGGATCGACAGTGAAGAACTGCGCGAGCTGCATCGGCAGCACACTGAAGCCGTAGAGCACCGCCGCCAGCAGGCCGGTGCGCCGGTCGAAGAGCCCGCTGCCCATGCGGTAAAGGACCGCCATACAGGCCACATCGACCACAGCGGTCAATAGCCGCGCGGGTGAAGACAGCCCGAAGTAGGCGAAGGCGGCAGCGAAGTCGGTGAAGAGCTTGCCGATGAACAGCGGCAAGGTGCCGTAGACGAAAAACCCCATGTCCGGCACGTTGTAGGGGTTGAGCGGCGAAGTCGCGCTATCCAGATAACCGAGTAGCGAGTCCGGCCAGACGAGGCGTCCGATCAGCATGGTCAGGAAGCGCTCGTCGGGATGCTGCATCGTTCCGGCGTCGAGATTGATGCCGATGAAGCGCAGCCCCACGGCCACCGCCAGAAGCCCCAGCACCGACAGCAAAGGCAGGTCCGGCACGGATGCGGCGCGTCCGGCCGGGCGCTCATGGCGCGTCACATGTTCAGGCACGCGGGGTCGCACCGCTTTCAGCACGCCAGGGTCCACATCGCGAATCCGAGCCGCAGCATCCTCATGCCGTCCCGAAAAGTGTCAACGGGCGACATCATAGACACGCGTGTCGCCATGCGCGAATGCCGCAACGTAGAAGCTATCCCACAACGCGAGCCGGGACGCCTCGTAGCGCTGTCGCTCCACCTCGCCGATCACCACCCAGCGGATGCCGTAGCGGTCGAGCAGCGCCTGGCGAAGCGCGGGATCGGTGGTGGTGTAGAGCGCGTCCACATCCGCGCGTCGCACCGCGGTATTCACGTCCGCCCCCCTCCACACCTGCTGATGCCCATCCCAGCCGAGCGGAACGGGGCATGCCGCAAGCGCGGCGATGCGTCCGCTCCAGGTATAGGAATCCCCCGGCGCCTCCAGACAGACATCCCCCGAGGCGCGCTGCGCGCGCAACCACTGCGCCACGACGACGTCGCTGCCATGCTGTACGAGCAGCGGGGCCTGGCCATCCCACAGCGGATGACTCGCATCGCGCGCGAGACGCGCCTGCATCGCGAGCACCGGATAGACGCCTACCAGCATCAGGGCCAGCCAGGCCAGGGGATTTCGCCACCGCGCGCTGCCAGCGCGCACGCGCATGCGCACCACGGCCCCACCCGCTGCAAACCAGAGCAAGGGCCACGCCGCATACGAGAACTTGAACACCGTGTTCATGCGCTCGTAGGGCGGGCCGTAGGGGTCGCGCAGGAACACCCACTCGGGAATCGTGATCAGCGCCAACCCGGCCGCAGCCAGCACCACCAGCGCGCGCGTCTCGTCCCGGGCAGACAGCACCAGCAGCAGTGCAAGACACACACACAGCATCGCCGCCACCCCCAGCAGCCAGGCCAGCATGAGCGCCGTCAGCCAAGCCAGCGGATGGCGCCAGACGCGCCGCAGCGCCGCGTCCCGCCAGGCGACGAGACACGCGACGCCCGCAAGCGGCACGCCCCACATCAGCAGAAAGGCCGCGATCGGGCTGCGCTGCGCAGCACTCACCCAACCGATCGCCAAGCCCTGCCCCTCCACCGGCCACACGAGCGGGATCAGCGCGAGCCCCGGCACCAGACTCCACCACGGCCAGCGGCAGACGCCGCCCACGCGGCACAGCACGAAGAGGCCGAACAGGCACAGGATGCCCGCCAGCCCCCAGGCGTTTGCGCGCGCCACCGCCAGCATCACCAGGTTCAAGGCGAGCACGCGCAGCCAGCGCGCCACCGATCCCGCCTCGCCACCCGCCCCGGCACCCGCGCACAACAGCAGGATGCAAAGCAGCCACAGCGGCAGCGCGAGCAGATGCGCGTGCAGATCGCCCACCAGTAGGCTGAACAGCGGAAACTCGGTGATCGTGTAGGGAATCACTCGCGAGGCAGCGAAGAAATCGAAGCCGCCGGCCACGCCCTCCGACAGCCAGGAAGCCAGCGCAGCGCCCACCGGCTGCAGATTCCCGGCGAACAACACCAGCGCCGTGACGAGCAAGGCGCCACGCCCGCCAATCCCGAGCGTGCGTGCGGTGCCGAACGCGAGCTGGGCGGCGAGGCCGAACACCGTCGCGAGCGCGAGGTTGTAGCTGCGCTCCATCGGCACATCGGCGAGCTGGCCGAGGAGTGCCGCCATGTGGTGACCGAACCAGTAATAGTTGAGCGACTCGCCCGCCCACCACGGGTCCGCAGGGGGAAAGTGCACCGCCGTCGCGACGCTGTTCAACAGTGCGAAATCCATCAGGCGCTCGGTGCCGAAGAGCGCCGGGTCGTGCGCCACCAGCCACGCCGCCAGCACGGTGGCGGTCACGCACACCGCCTCCGCGACACCCAGCGCGCGCCAGTCGATTCCGCGCACGGCAGGATCGCGCCGCATGCGCCAGCGCAGCGCGCAAAGCCCCGCGCCGAACATCAGCACGGCGCTCGCGCCGAGCGTGGATGGCACCCACGCGGGCAAAGCACTGCCGAGCACGCCATGCAGCATCGTCACCAGCATCAAGCCCGCCGTGCGCAGCACGGCAAACGTCGCTGCCGGCGCAAGCCCGAGGCTCAGCACACCCGGCAGGGCGATTGCAGCGAGAAAGGCACCGACGAGGTAAAAGGCGAGCAGGTCGGACATGTGTCTGTATCGAACGCGGGCACAGTCCGACTGAGGGTCAAGTTTGCCGGCGCCAAGGAAGCACCGGGGGCTGCTGCGGCAGCAGCCAGTCGTCGAGAGGAAGCTCGCTGATATCCTGTGAATGGCGGGCCTTACTGGCAACCAGGATCAGTCCCCAGGCCAATTCGGCAATGCTTGCGGGCAATTCAACCCACAGCGTCCTCATTCTGCGCAACTCTGGCCATGCCGATGCAAATTTAGCACGACAGGTGAACGGCCCCACAAAAAAACGTCTTCCGACATGGCGTCTTGGAGTGCCACCACTCCAGCCCGGAACCTCTGCCGCAGAACACGTCCTTGCAGAACCGAAGACATTGCAGTGTGAGAACGACCAACTGGAGAGTGGAAAGCCTGGGGCAGCTCACAGCCGGCAGCTCGGGGCCGCTTGCGGGAGCACCTTATATCGAACACAATAAAGCACTTATTTTTGTTTGATCCCGAGGCACGCCATGGAACAGGTTCTCGCATCCCGCTCTGTGAGTATCACCGAACTGAAACGCAGTCCCTCTGCCGTCATCGAACAGGCCGGATCCGAGCCGGTAGCCGTCTTGAACCACAACAGGCCTGCCGCTTACCTCCTTCCCCCTCACGTCTATGAGGCCATGCTGGAACGGCTGAATGCCGATCTACGCTTGGCGATCGAGGAAGGCATCGACAGCGGCCCGGCCATTGCCGCCGAGGACGTCTTTGCCGAGCTTGGTGTTCGATATGCCGAACCTGCCATCAAGACCGGCGGCAAGCGCTCGACCTGAGAGCTTGTGAAGAAATCGTCGCGAGCAGAGCCGAGTGCAAGGCGCGAGCGAGCGAACGACGAGACATATCAGATGGATAGGCGAGGAGTGAGCGAGTGAGCAACGCAGCAATTGGTTCGCGCAGCAGATTTATTCACAGGCTCTGATGGCGAAGGTCACGTTCTCGCCGAGGTCCAGACAAGACCTTCTGGATATCGGTGACCATATTGCCAAGGACAGCCGGGGCAATGCTCGGCGGTTCGTGGGCAAGCTCATGGAGCAATGCCAGCGTATCGGCAGATCCCCGATGGGCTATGTCGGCAGAGAAGATCTGGCGCCGGGCTTACGGATGGCCGCCTTGGGCCGCTATGTGATCTTCTTCCGTGTGCTCGACGGCCAGGTTCGTATCGAGCGCGTGCTGCACGGTGCCAGAAATCTCCCCATCGTACTCGAACATGACAGTCTGCGCCGCCCTTGAAGCCCGCTTCCGACCCTGACTTCGCCATCGCACCCGCCGCTCGACGCGGCCGCTGGCGCTTGTGGCTCGGGACCGGGGTGTCGCTGCTGATGCTCGCGCTGATGCTGCGCGAGGTGGACTGGCGGCAGTTGGTCGCAGCGTTGCTCAGCCTGCCGCCGGTGTATCCGGTCGCTGCGGTCGGATGTCTCTCGCTCGCGTACGCGGTGCGCATCGTGCGCTGGCAGCGCATGCTGCGCCTCGCGGGCTCGACCATCAGTGTCCGCGCCTGCGCGCGGCCCTTGCTCGTCGGCTTTGCGCTCAACAACCTGCTGCCCCTGCGGGCGGGCGATGTCGCGCGGGTGTTCGCGTTTCGCGACGCGATCGGCCTGCCGGCGAGCCGCATCCTCGCGACGCTGCTGATCGAGCGGCTGCTCGACCTGCTGACTCTGCTCGCGCTGCTGGCGCTGGCCGCACTCGCGCTGCCGCGCGCAGGTGCAGCGGGCTGGGTCGTCGAGATCTTGTTCGCTGCCGCGCTATTGCTGTTGCTGCTCGTCGTTGCCGTGTTCGCGGTGATGCTGTCGGGCCGCAGCCGCGTGTCCGCCTGGTTGGGGCGGCTCGGCACACGGCTCCCGGGGCGCTTCTCGAACGTGGCCGCGGGCGGACTGGAACAACTGCGCACCGCCCTCGCGCTGATCAGCCACCCGGGCGCACTGGCGGGCGCAACCGGGCTCAGCCTGCTCGCCTGGCTGCTGGAATCCGGCGTGTTCCTGCTGACCGCACTTGCACTCGCGCAGCCTGCACAGGGCGCGTGGTTCGCAATGGCGGCCGGCAACCTTGGTACACTACTGCCCGGCGCGCCCGGCCACCTCGGCACCTTCGACTATTTCGCCATGCAGGGGCTGATGGCCTTCGGCGCCGACGCCACACCCGCCGCCGCGTTCGCGCTCATAGCCCACTTCCTGATCTGGTTGCCGGTGACCCTCGCCGGCCTCGCCTTGATGAACTTCCCGCACCGGCATGCACGCTGACGCACACATCGACCTCGCCCACGACGCATCCTCCGCAGGTAGCAAGAAGCCGCATGTCGTCGTGGTCGGTGCCGGCTTCACCGGCCTCGCCGCGGCCTTCGACCTCACGCGGCAGGGTGTCGCCGTCACCGTGCTCGAAGCGGAAGACGAGGCCGGCGGTCTTGCGGCGAGCTTCAGCCTGGAGGGCGGTGCGCGCATCGAGCGCTTCTATCACCACTGGTTCACCAGCGACCGGCATGTGATGCAGCTCATCGCCGATCTCGGCGCCAGCGGCGAGGTCACCACCCGCGCCACCCGCACTGCGGTGTATCGCGCCAACCGCATGTACAGGCTGGCGACGCCGCTCGACCTGCTGCGCTTCTCTGCGCTGTCGCCGCTGGACCGCCTTCGCCTCGGCTGGCTCGCGCTGCGCGCGCGCATGGTGCGCGACTGGCGGGCGCTGGAACACATCAGCGCGGAGCGCTGGCTGATACGGCTCGCCGGCGAGAACGTCTACCGCGTGGTGTGGGAACCGCTGCTGCGCGGCAAGTTCGGTGCGCTGGCGCCCGAGGTGTCGGCGGTGTGGATCTGGAACAAGCTCAAGCTGCGCGGTGGCAGCCGCGGCAAGGACGGTGCCGAGCACCTCGCCTACTACCGCGGTGGCTTCTCGGCGCTGGTCGCCCGCCTGGAGGAGGCAATCCGCGCCGCCGGCGGACGCATCCTCACCGGCACGGCCGCCACCGGCCTCGCCTGCACGGGCGGCCGGGTACAGGGTGTGGCCTCACCCGACGGTGTCTTCGCCTGCGACGCGGCGCTGCTCACGACACCGCTGCCAGTCGTCGCCGAACTGATGTCCGGGCCGCTTGGCGACGACGCGCAGCGCCTTTACGGCCGCATCGAGCACCTCGGCAACGTCTGCCTCATTCTCGAACTCGACCGCAGTCTGTCGGAGAGCTACTGGCTGAACGTCAACGACCCGAGTTTCCCCTTCGTCGGCGTCATCGAGCACACCAACTTCGAGCCGGCGTCGAGCTACGGCGGACGGCGGCTGGTATATCTGTCGCGCTACCTGCCGACCGACGACCCGTTCTACCGGCTCGACGACGACGCGACGCTGGCACACTGCATGCCCTACCTGCAAACGATGTTCCCGCACTTCGAGCGGAGCTGGATCCGGCGCCATCACGTTTGGCGCGCACGCCACGCGCAGCCGGTGGTCCGGCAATCCTATGCGACGCTGATCCCGCCGCGCGCGAGCCCGGTGGCCGGCGTGTTCGTCGCGTCGATGGCGCAGATCTACCCGGAGGATCGCGGCACCAACTACGCGGTGCGCGAGGGCCGTGCTGCCGCGGCGGACCTGGCCACCTGGCTGGCCGCACAGCGCCGCAACATGAGGTCGAACCCATGAGCATTGCGATCACACCCGGCGCGCCGGCAGCCGACGCCCCGACCGACGGTCGCCGCCTGCGCATCCTCATCTGTCTGCTGTTCTACCACCCGCACCGTACCGGGCTCACCATCCATGTGCAGCACATCGCCGAGGCGCTGGTACGGCGCGGCCATCAGGTAACGGTGCTATCGGCTCACTTTCGCGACGACCTGCCACGTGGCGAGAGCTGGCTCAACGGCGTGCGCGTGATCAGGCTGTGGGCACCGCTGAAGCTCAGCCGCGGTTTCCTGATGCCCGGCTACCCGCTCGCGGCGCTGCGCCTGATGCGCACGCACGATGTGGTAAGCATCCATACGCCGATGCTGGAGACCGCGCTGCTGGCAGTGCTCGCGAAACTCGCCCGCCGCAACATCGTCATCACCCACCACGGCGACCTGCATCTGCCGCCCGGCGGGTTCAACCGCGTCATCCAGGCGACGATGTTCGCGATGTACCGGCTCGCCGCCCATTGGTCGCCACGCCTCATCGCCTACAGCGAGGACTACGCAGCGCATTCCTATTACCTGCGCCCCTATCTCGCCAAGGTATCGCCCAACCTGCCGCCCGTCGTCGTGCCGACGCCCGATGCCGACCGCGTCGCCGCGCTGCGCCACGCATGGGCACCCACCGGCGGACCGGTGATCGGCTTTGCCGGCCGCTTCGTCGAAGAGAAGCGCCCCGACCTGCTGATCCGCGCGCTGGAGGTCGTCAATCGCCGTTACCCGGACGCGCGGGTGGTGTTCTGCGGCGAACACCGCATCCCCTACGAGGACACCTGGGCGCGGCACCAGGCCCTGGTCGAACAGTACCGCGACCAACTCGTGTTCCTCGGCCTCACCGAGGACCCGCAGGCCATGGCCGACTTCTACGCAGCCTGCGACGTGCTCGCGCTGACGAGCGACACCGAGTGCTTCGCGCTGGTGCAGGTGGAGGCGATGCTGTGCGGCACACCGGTGGTGATGACCGACACCGTCGGCGGGCGGGTGCCGGTGCAACTGAGCGGCATGGGCAAGATCGCGCGCATGGGCGACTGGCAATCCATCGGCGCAGCACTGGTCGAGGTGCTCGACGATCGCCAACGCTACGTGAAGCCGCGTGAGGCGATCGCGGCGATCTTCTCCTTCGAGCGGACGGTGGACAACTACGAGCGCCACTTCCGTGACAACGCCCGGGCGGACTGAAGCTTGAGCACCGCGCCACCTGCCACCAGCGGCCGCTATCGCGCCGACGTCGTCGACCACATGCTGCGCAGCGAGGCCGACCCGGCCTTCCGCAAGCGGGCGCAGACCATCTTCGACTGGATCCGCCCGCAGGACGGCATGACCATCCTCGACTTCCCCTGCGGCCGCGGCTTCTACCTCGGCATGCTGCGCCACCTGTGCGATTGCCGCCTGGTGGGGGCCGAGATGGATGCGAAGGTGCTCGACAAGGCACGCCGCAACGTCGGCGATCTGCCCGGGCTCGTCCTCACCCGCGCCGACGTGCGGACCATGCCCTTCGCGGACGCGCGCTTCGACGCGGTGATCCTGTCCGAGATCCTCGAGCATGTGGACGACGACCTCGCTGCGCTGCGCGAGGCCTGGCGGGTGCTGAAGCCGGGCGGCGTGGTCGTGGTCACGGTGCCGCACGCCGACTATCCGTTCTGGTGGGATCCGATCAACCGCAGCCTGGAAACGCTCTTCGGCACCCACATCCGCAGCGGGCCGCTGGCGGGCATCTGGGCCAACCATGTGCGCCTGTACCGGCGCGAGCAACTGTGCGCGGTAGTCGAGGCGGCCGGTTTCCGCATCGAGGAGACCCGTGCCTTCACCCATCACAGCCTGCCCTTTCTCCACAACCTGCTCTACGGCATCGGCATGCCGCTGCTCGAATCGGGCCTGCTGCCGCAGCGCATGGCGCGCGCGGCTGACCGCACCGCCTTCGCGCAACCCGACGCAGGCCGCTTGAACCCGGTGCGGCTCGCGATCGCGCTGATCAACTGGTTCGACCGTCGCAACGGCTTTGACGAACCGGCCGGGCGCAGCACGGTAAACCTCGCCATCAAGGCACGCAAAGGCGGATAATCGCGTCAGTCACCCCACATGATTTCCCGTTCCCAGGAGCGTGCATCATGAGCCACAAACACCGCGCCGTCCTCGCCGCGATCTATCACGACCCGCCATCCGGCAACATCCAGTGGCGCGAAGTCGAATCGCTGCTCCACCACCTCGGCGCCGACATCGAGGCCGCCCATGGCGCCCGTTTCCGCGTGCGGCTCAACCAGCGGGAACTCATGCTCCACCATCCGCATCACAGCAACGAGTTCGGCCGTCCCGCGATCAAGGCGTTGCGCGACTTCCTCGCCAGCGCGGGGGTGACGCTGTCGCTGTACGACGAGAAGGCCACCTAGCCCGATGTGAAGTCGTCCCCGTCCGCACGCAGGGCCATGGTTACAAGGCAGAGAGGCGGTGCTAGGATGAATCGAGGGCACTCATGACCTGGGTGCCGGGAACAGCGATGAATGGAGAACAGGAATGACCGACGTTGCATCCACCTCGGCTTCCGCGCGCTCCGCGTTACAGCAGCTCAACATCCAGAACGCGCGACGCGCTGCCGACCAGGCGGAACGGGAAGCCCAGGCGCTGTCGCGCCAGGCGGACCTCGCCCGCAATCGCGCCGCACGCGAGGAACAGAACGCCGACACCCTCACCGTGCGTGCCAAACAGGCCGACTCGGCCGCGAACCAGGCACGCCAGGGACTCGCCGCGATCACCAGCGCAGCCGAGTCCACCACGCGACTGACGAACACCCTGTCACAGGTCAACGCACGCGCAGAGGCACCGCAACCGAGCGCGAGCGTCTCACCGGCAAGCGCCCCCGCCCCCACTCCGCCACCCGTGGTCAATGCGCAGGGGCAGCGCATCGGCACCATCATCAACACCACCGCCTGATCCGTAGCCAGTCGGTTTCGCCGCCACCTACCCCGCAGCCGTGCCGGTGGCACCCAACTCGCTAAGACCCGCCTCGATCAAGCGTCGCGAGATGCTCACCGGGTCGGGCAGGAGCGGTAGCCGCTCCGGAGTGAACCACTCCACCACCTCGATTTCGCCCGGCTCGGGCACGAGCTCGCCACCGGCGTAGTCGGCGAAGAACGCAATCATCAGCGAGTTGGGAAACGGCCAGGGCTGGCTGGCGAAGTAGCGCAGATTGGCAATCTCGATACCGACCTCCTCGCGCACCTCGCGCACCGCGCACTGCTCCAGCGTCTCACCGGGCTCGACGAAACCGGCGAGCGCGCTGTACACGCCCGGCTTGAAGCGCGGGCTGCGCGCGAGCAACAGCCGGCCGCCGTCGCGCACCAGCACCATGATCGCGGGCGAGATGCGCGGATACACGACAAGGCCGCAGGCCGGGCAGTGCATCGCGAACTCCTCCGAACTGCGCGCCGTGGGTGTGCCGCATTGGCCGCAGAAGCGGTGCTGGCGCTGCCAGTCGAGGAGCTGCGCGGCGCGCCCGGCCTGGGCGAATGCGGTGTCGCCGGCGAGCATGAACACCTCGCGCAGGGATACCGCCTGGGCACCGGGCAGTGCGGGAAAGGCATCGACATCGGCCGCATGCCAGGCCACGCCCTCGTGCATGCCCAGCTGCAGTGGGGCGGAAAACTGTTCCGCCTCCAGCGCCGAGAGACGCGGAAACGCGGGCGACGCCGCTTCGGTCAGCATCAGCACGCGATGCTCGCACCGCAAGATCCACACCCCTTCCCGGCTCATCCAAGCTCCCTCGTACGCATCCTGCGTCAAATCGCACCAGAACATCGCGCCACACCGAGCATCATAGCCCGCGCACGCGGGATGCCGTGGACTGTGGCTACAATGGCGCTCCCATATTGCGTGAAGAACATGCGCATGCGCCTCCTCCACACTTCCGACTGGCATCTCGGCCAGCACTTCATGGGCCGCAACCGCCAGGCCGAACATCAGGCACTGATCGACTGGCTGGTCGAGACGGTCGACATCCACAACGTGGACGCGGTGCTGATTGCGGGCGACCTCTTCGACACCGGCACGCCACCGAGCTATGCGCGCGAGCAGTACAACCAGTTGGTGCTGCGTCTGCATGCGGCCGGCGTGGGGCTGCTGCTGCTGGGCGGCAACCACGACTCGCCCGCGACCCTGGGCGAGAGCCGCGCCCTGCTCGCACGCCTCGGAACCACCGTGGTGCCGTCGGCAGAAGAGGCCGCCGAGACGCAGGTGGTGGAGCTGTGCCGGCGCGACGGCACGCCCGGCTGCATCGTCTGTGCCATCCCCTTCATCCGCCCGCGCGACGTGATGCTGAGCGAAGCCGCGCAGAGCGCGGAGGAGAAGGCGCTGGCCCTGCAGACCGCGATTCGTAACCACTACCAGGCGGTGTACGACGCTGCCCGCGCCCGCCAGGCGACGCTTAGCGCGCAACTGGGGCAACGCCTGCCCATCGTCGCCACAGGGCACCTCACCACCGTCGGCGCGAGCGCGAGCGAATCGGTGCGCGAGATCTACGTCGGCTCGCTCGCGGCCTTCCCGACGAGCGCATTCCCGCCTGCCGACTATATCGCGCTGGGCCACATCCACCGGCCGCAGCAGGTCGGCGGGCTGGCGCACATCCGCTACAGTGGCTCACCGCTGCCGCTGAGCTTCGACGAGACGACGCAGGCCAAGGAGATGGTGTGCGTGGATTTCGATGCCGACGGCGTCGCTGCGATCACGCCGCTCCCCGTGCCGTGCTTCCGCCCGCTCGCGGCATTGCGCGGCACGCTCGACGCGCTGCGCCCCCAGATCGTTGCGGCCGCCCGCGCCGGCAGCGAGGGGAATCCGGTGTGGCTGGAAGTCTGCGTGGTCGGTGACGACTATCTGCCCGACCTGCAGGCGCGCGTCGAGGCGCTCGCGGAGGGGCTGCCGGTGGAGGTGCTGCGCGTACGCAGGCTGCGCGACAGCGTCACCCCGGGCCTCACCCGGGAGGCGACCGAGACGCTCGACGAGCTCGATCCGCACCAGGTCTTCGACCGCCGCCTGGATGGCGAGGCGCTCGACGACACGCTGCGCGCGGCGCTCACCGCGCGTTACCGCGAGGTGGTGGCGGGCCTGCTGGCGGAGGACGCATGAAGATCCTGCGACTGCGGCTGCGCAACCTGAATTCGCTCAAAGGCGACTGGAGTATCGACTTCACCCGCCCGCCCTTCGTCGACAACGGGCTCTTCGCGATCACCGGCCCCACCGGCGCCGGCAAGTCGACGCTGCTCGACGCGATCTGCCTCGCGCTCTACCACCAGACGCCGCGCCTCGACCGGATCTCTGCGAGCGACAACGACATCATGACGCGCCACACCGCGGACTGCCTCGCGGAGGTCGAGTTCGAGGTCAAGGGTGCGGTCTATCGCGCCTTCTGGAGCCAGCGCCGCGCCCGCGACAAGGCCACCGGCGCGCTGCAGCAACCCAGGGTGGAGCTCGCCCGCGGCGACGGCACCATCCTCAGCAGCCAGAGCAGCGACAAGCTCAAACGCATCGCCGAGATCACCGGGCTCGACTTTCCCCGCTTCACCAAGTCCATGCTGCTCGCCCAGGGCGGCTTCGCAGCCTTCCTGAACGCCAGCGCCAACGAGCGCGCCGAGTTGCTGGAAGAGCTCACCGGCACCGACATCTACGGCCGTATCTCGGAGACCGTTTTCCAGCGCGCGCGCGACGCGCGCGCGCGGCTGGAGCAGCTCGAGGCACGCGCCGAGGGCGTGGAGCTGCTCGACGCGGAGCGTCGTAACGCGATGCAGGCAGAGATCGCCGCACGCGCAGCGCAGTCCGACGTCATCCAGCGCCGACTCGCCATCGCACGCGCCCGGCTCCAGTGGCGCCAGGACATCGCGACCGGCGAAGCGGCGATCCGCAACGCCGCGGCGCAAGTCGCCGACGCCGAGGCCGCGAGCGTCGCGCGTGCTGCCGACCTGCAGCGCCTCGCCGCCAGCGAACCGGCCGCTGCGATCGCGCCGCAACATGAGGCATGGAAAGGCGCTACAGAGGTCTGCGAGCACACCCGCGCTGCACTCCAGGCATTGCGCGGCGAGCGCACCCGGCTGCACCGCCTTCAGGGCCGCGAGCACCACCTCGCGCGCGAGATCTCGGCGCACATTGCCACCACCGCGCAGGACACCCTCGTCGGCCTGCAGGCGGAGGCACAGGGTTTGGACGACGACTTCGCGAACCACCCGCAGCACGCCGCGCTGGGCGAACGCATCGCCGTCTGGCGCAACCAGTTCGCGCAGCGCGATCAGTTTCAGCATGGACTGAAGGGCACCCGCGCAGCACTGCAGAAGCTCGCGACCGCGATCGCCACCGAGCAGCGCCGCCATGGCGCCCAGGCAAGTGTCGTCGCCGCGGCAGAACAAGCATGCGCCATCGCCGACGCGAACCTTCAACAGGCCGAATCCACCCTTGCCGCATGCCTCGCCGGCGACACCGCAGCCGGCCTGCGCAGCCGCTGGCAGCAGGCACAGGCGGATCTCGTACATTGGCATCAGCTCGAAGCGCTGGCGCGGCAACGGCGCGAGCTTGCCGCCCGGCGCGACAATCTGCAGGCCCAGGTGCTCATGCTGCAAACGGGGCTGGAGGCCAGTGAAAGCGAAATTGCCACGCTGCGCAGCCGCTACGAAACGCAGAAGTCGCTCGTCGCCGACAAGCAGAAGCTGCTGGAACAGGAGCACCTGATCCGCAGCCTGGACGAGCATCGCCAACACCTGCAGGCGGGCGCGCCCTGCCCGCTGTGCGGCGCCACCGAACACCCGGCCGTCGCCCGCTACCAGGCGCTGGACGTCACCGCCACCGAGGCCGCGCTGCGCGAGGCGCTCGGCACGCTCGACAGCCTCACCCAGGCGGGCCAGAAGGCCCGCGCCGATCACGCTGCGGCGCAGACCCGGCTCGCGAACGCCCGCGAAGGCCTTGCCGATTGCGACGCGCGCACCACACACTGGCAGCAGGACTGGGACGCCACGCGACACGCCCTCACCACCCGGGCCGCGGATCAATCCGGCGATGACAGCGGTCACCCCACCGATGCTTGCTGGCAGGACGCCGCAGCGCTCGCCGCCGAGGCGGGCGCCGCAGCACAGGCGCTGGACGCGCTGGTCGCGCGCTTGCAGGCAGTGGACCAGGCCGAAGCCACACTCGCCCAGGCACGCAGCCAGGCCGCCAAGCAGCGCGAGGCGCTCAATGGCGCACGCACGGCCTTGCAGGCGCTGGCCCAGTCCATCGCCACCGGCGAGGCCAGTCAGGCGGCGCAGCAAACCCAGCTTGCACAGCAGGCGGAGGCGCTCGCCGAGTTGGAGGCGCAGCTCGGCGCCAACCTGGCGGCAGCCGGCCACACCCTACCGGCTGCCCACACCGCATGGATCGCCGAGCGCGAGCTGGAATGGCAGCAGTGGCAAGCCAAGCGCAGCCGCCGCCGGGCGCTCGACACGCTGCTGGCGAGCCAGTTGGCCGCCTGCGCCCAGGCGCAGCAGGCATCGGATGAGTGGGCCGCGCGCTGGGCAGCGCTCGGACCGGATGCTACCGAGCAGGATCAGGTCGGCCTCCCCCGCAACCCCGATCCCCAGCCGGACGCAGTCGCTGCGCTCGCCGCCTGCTCCGCACGGATTGGCGAGATCGCGCGCGACCTCGCCGCGCTGGAAGGCCGCGAGCGCCAGCTCGACGACGACCGCCTTCGCCAGGACGCAGCGCTGCGCGCGGCCGAGGCCGCCTGGCAATCGGCGCTCACGGCCAGCCCCTTTGACGATGGCGCGACCTGGCAGGCGGCCTGCCTGCCGGCGGAGGAGCGCACCCGCCTCATCGCCTTGCGTGACCAGTTGCGCGACATGCGTCAGCAGGCCGACGCGGTGCTCGCTGCCGCGCAGAAGGCACATGCGGCCCGCCTCGCACAGCTGCCGCCGGGCGACGACGGCGAGCCCGCCACCACCGCCGAGGCGGTGCCGCCGCTGGATGTGCTGACGGAAACGATCAGCGCGCTGGAAGCCGAACACCGCCTGCTCGCCGAGGCGCTGGGCGCGCAGCGCGCCTTGCTCGCCCGCGACGACGCTGCGCGCAGCAGCCAGCAGGCCTTGTTCGACGAAATTGCCCGCCAGAGCGCCGACGTCGAGCTCTGGCAGCGCCTCGACGGCCTGATCGGCTCCGCCCGCGGCGACAAGTACCGCAGGTTCGCGCAGGGGCTCACGCTGGACCACCTGCTCCACCTCGCCAACCGGCAGCTGCAGAGACTGCACGGCCGCTACCAGCTGCGGCGGCGCCCGGGCGGGGAGCTCGAGCTCGACATCCTCGACACCTGGCAGGCCGACGCGGCGCGCGACACGCGCACGCTGTCGGGCGGCGAGAGCTTCCTCGTCAGCCTTGCGCTGGCGCTGGCGCTCTCCGACCTGGTGAGCCACAAGACCTCGATCGACTCGCTGTTCCTCGACGAGGGGTTCGGCACGCTCGACGCCGAAACCCTCGACATCGCGCTCGACGCGCTCGACACCCTCAACGCCAGCGGCAAGATGATCGGCGTGATCAGCCATGTGGAGGGCATGAAGGAACGCATCCCGGTGCAGATCCGGGTGGAAAAGGGTGGCGGCGTCGGCTATTCGCGGCTGCGCATCTGAACCGCATCAGCCCGCGATTCAGAGCCAGTGAGGCCCGCTCGGAGCGGTCGGCCCGGGCATCGCCTGCAGTGGCCGCAATCCGGCGGGCGCCGCGGCCGCTTGGCCGTCACGGTGCCCCCATCACCACGCCGAAAACGCGCCGAATAGCCCGCCGAGCACACCACTCGCCAGCACCACGAGCCAGGGCGGCCACTTCCAGCTCATGAGTGCGACCAGACCGAGCAAGGCGAGCGCGAAATCCCGAGGTGCCAGGATCGCGCTGTTCCACACCGGCTGATAGAGCGCAGCGAGGAGCAGCCCGACCACCGCGGCGTTGATACCCGCCAGCGCCGCGCGCGCCTGCACGTTGTGGCGCAGCCGCGCCCAGAAGGGCAGCGCCCCCGCCACGAGCAGGAAGCCGGGCAGGAAGACCGCGACGAGACAGAGCAGGCCGCCAGCCCATCCCGATGGCGACATCGTCATCGAGGCGCCGAGAAAGGCCGCGAAGGTGAATAGAGGCCCCGGCACCGCCTGTGCCGCACCATAGCCCGCCAGAAAGGCGTCGCCATCGACCCAGCCAGGCGTCACCACCTCGGCCTGCAGCAGCGGCAGCACCACGTGGCCGCCACCGAACACCAGCGCCCCGGCGCGGTAGAAGGCATCCACCATCGCCAGCCCACCGCCGGGAAACTGCACCGCGAGGAGCGGCAACGCCACCATCAGGCCAGCGAAGAGTGCGAGCCACAGCAGGCCGGCGCGCCGACCGATCGCGACCGGCAGCGCATCCTGATCGGCGGCGACGGTAGCCGGAAAACACCCGAGCCCGATCACCGCCGCGACCGCGATCACCGCCAGCTGCGTCCACGCGGACGGCAACAGCAGCACGACGCAGGCCGCCGCCGCCATGATGCTCACCCGCGGCACGTCGGTGCACAGGCTGCGCGCCATTCCCCACACCGCCTGGGCGACCACCGCCACCGCGACCACCTTCAGCCCGTGCAGCACACCCGGCGGGATCGCGTCGCTGTAGCTCGCCAGGCCCAGCGCAAACAGGATCAGTAACACGGCAGAAGGCAGGGTGAAGCCCAGCCACGCCGCCAGCGCCCCGGCATGGCCGCAGCGCGCGAGCCCGATCGCCATCCCCACCTGGCTACTCGCCGGCCCGGGCAGGAACTGGCACAGCGCGACGAGATCGGCATAGCCCTGCTCGCTCATCCAGCGCCGGCGGGTGACAAACTCGTTGCGAAAGTAACCCAGGTGCGCGATCGGCCCACCGAAGGAAGTCAGCCCCAGGCGCAGGAACACAAGAAAGACCGCCCAAGGGCCGCGGTCTGTATCGGAGTGATCGGTCATCTGCGCCATCGGCTCACCGAAGAGAATGCCCGCGATGATACCGCGCACGCATGACCGTATCGCGACCGGCAAAGGCCGCTACCCGGCGCACGCACCGGGCGTGCCGGCAGTGCCCTCCGTGGTTGCGCAGGGAGGGCGGAGGCCGGACTCAGCGGATGCCGGCGCCCAGCATCGGCTCGCTGTAGAGACGGTCGATATGGGGAATGTGCTTGACCAACCAGTCCTTCAGAAAGGACGTGGTCTCTGCGGTGATCTCGGCCTGTCCTGCATTGAACTTCGCGTACAGCTCCGTACAGGTTGCGATCAGCTTGTCATGCTCGGCCTTGTGCGCGTCATACTGCGCGTAGCCGCATTTGCGGAAGTTCTCTTCTTCCGAAGCGAAGTGCGACTGGACGGTGCCGAGCAGTGCGTCGAGCCTGGTGCTGGTGACCGCGCGGTCGCCGCTCTGCACAGCCGCGTGGAGGGCGTTCAGATCCGCGAAGATGTCCTGATGCTCCTTGTCGTGGGTATCAACGTTGGTGGCAAAGGCTTCCTTTGTCCAGGTGATGAGACTCATTGAGCAAACTCCTGATCGTGCCGGCCCGTAGTGAGGGCCCGCCTGTGTTGGTCGGTTAGTGCTGTGGCCACAGCGCTGGCATCATAACGGCATTCAACCCATTAGCATTATGACGGATACGTTTTCTTACCGGATGCGGCAGAAGCAGGCAAATCGTCGGGACTTGCAAGAATCATCACCGTCACACCAGCCGTACCCAGCGCACAGACGCTTCGCGCCGTACTCGACCACCCAGCCCAGGGCACCACGCGCGCCGGGAGAATCACTCCGGCTCTGGGCGACCGTGATCCACCCAGATCAACTGCTCGGTCGCGAATCCGAGCGCCTGCGCCTTTTCCAGCAGCGCTGCGCGCACTTCGTCGGGTAGCGTCAGCTCGCGCGCGAGGATCCACAGGTAGTCCCGCCCCGGCCCCGCCACCAGCGACCAGCGGTAACCCTGCTGGTCGAGCGCGATGACGTGGTAACCGCCGTAGAACGGCCCGAAGAACGAGACCTTCAGCGACCCGGTGCCAGTGTCGCCGATGAATACCGCACGCCCGACCGCCTCCCTCCATACGGCGCGTGCGGTATCGAAGCCGCGGTTGACCACTTTCACGCTCCCGTCCTCGTTGAGCGAATAAGTCGCGCTCACGTCGCTCAGACCGCGCTCGAAAGAATGATCCAGTCGGGCGATCTCGTACCACTTGCCCAGATAACGCTCCAACTCGAACGGCGAAACCGGCCGCACACCTTCAGGTGGCGCGGTCGCACATCCACCCAGAAGGAGCGCACAGAAGAACAGAAGGAATGGGGCGAAAGCACGGGCGCGGAGCATGGGTAGTCCTCGGATCGGGTCGGCGTGCTGATAGCTGCACTGCGTTCATGCCATCCCTTTTTGTCCTGGACAAAATAGGATGCCGGTTTCGATGATACCTGACAGGGGATGCGCTCGGGCAAGTCATGGCACCATTCTCGACACATTCCACTCGAGGGAACCGTGGTCTGCGTTTCGCGTCTACGCCAACATGGTCGAGTGGATGTCTCGAAGGCTCTGCACGCCGCCGGAACGGTGATTCAGGACTTGACCTGGCGGCCGTGGGGAGCGAATTCCAATCCATAGCACATGAATACATTTGTCCAGGACACATAAGCTCAGGAACCATCGCGATGAATCCATTCAAGCGTCTGCCCGGCTTCACCCGCACCCCCGCCGGCCTGGAACGGGTCGTCCTGCGCCGACTGCCGCGCATCACCCTGCTGGGTACGCTGCTGCTCGCCCTCCCCGCCTTGCTTGCGCGCATGATGTCCGGCCCCAGCGCGCTCACCCAGGTAAGCACGGTGGACATCTACGTGGCGGCTCTGATCATCCTACACTGGACGGTCGTCTTCACCGTCGCGATCGCCGCCTTCATCGTCATGGTGATGAAGGGCCCCGCCTACGTCGCCGACGCCTACCCGATGCAGGACGCAGAGACGCCCGTCACAGGTTCCATCACAGGATTTCGTGGACGCCAGCCCTGACGGGGCTGACGCCTGTTCAGCCCCAGTCGAGCGCCCCGCCGGTCTGGTACTCGGTGACACGGGTCTCGAAGAAGTTCTTCTCCTTTCTGAGGTTGGCCTGTTCGTCCAGCCACGGCAGAACGTTCTCGGCGCCGGGAAACGGCGCCTCCACACCCACCTGACGGGCGCGGCGGTTGGCGATGAAGCGGAACTGCTGAATATGCAAACCCGCGTTGTAGCCCAGGATGGGCTCGCGCAGGATGTAGCCGGCGTAGGCCTGTTCCGCCGCCTCGGCTTCGTCCCACAGCGCACGCAGCGCCTGGGGATCGAGCGCAATCCCTTCCTCCTTCAGCAACTCGCGCACGACGCGAATGCCGAAGGCGCAGTGCAGCACCTCGTCGCGCATGATGTACTGCAGCTGCTCGGCCGCCCCCTTCATCAACCCGCGCCGCTGCAGCGCGAAGATGGGGGTGAAGCCGTTGTAGAACCAGCACCCTTCAAATATGACCGCGAAGAAGAAATAGGAGAGCGCGAACTCGTGCAGGTTGGCGCGATCGGTGAGGTCCAGGTCGGAACGCAGCACCTTCTCCAGCCGCCGGTTGGCGAGCGCGATCTTGCCGTGGATCTCGGGCACGACGCGGTAGCGGTTGTAGATCTCCTGTTGATCCAGGCCGATGCTCTCGATGCAGTGCTGGTAGGTCCAGGTGTGCAATGCCTCCTCGTACACCTGACGGGCCTGATAGATCTGCAGCTCGGGCGCCCCCATCTTCTCCATCACTGCCAGGCCGATGTTGCGCATCGCAAGGATGTCGGAGGTGGTCAGATAGGCGAGCACGTTCTCGAATACATGGCGCTCGGCGGGGCCGAGCTTGTGGTGATAGTCGTGCACATCCTGCGCCATGGAGATCTCCAGCGGCGTCCAGTGATTGCGGTTGGCCTTGAGGAAGAACTCCCACGCCCATGGATACCTGAAGGGCGCGAGCTGGTTGATGTCGGCCTTGCCACCCACGATGCGCTTGTCGGCCGCATGCACCGGCGCCAGCGCCGCGGCGAAGGTGCCGCCTGCTGCAGTCGGAGCCGGGGTCGCAGGTGCGAGTCCGGGAACGGGCGCGGGGACGGCGGAAAGCGTACTCGAGCTTGCTGGCGCGCGTGGACGGCTTGCGACGCCGGTCTCAGGCGCGTCCCAGTCATCGAAGCGGTAGGCGGCGTTCATTGGCAGGCCTCGCAGTCAGGGTTGTCGATACTGCACAGGCGCGCTGCGCTCGGGGGCGCGGTGGTGTCCTGCGGCCCACTGGCCTTCTCGGCCTGGCTCGCGCCCAGCGTACGCAGGTAGTAGGTGGTTTTCAGGCCGCGCTGCCAGGCCAAGCGGTAGAGCTCGTCGAGCTTCTTCCCGGAAGGCAACGCAAGATACAGGTTGAGCGACTGCGCCTGGTCGATCCACTTCTGCCGGCGCGCCGCCGCCTCGATCAACCACACCGGGTCGATCTCGAAGGCGGTGGCGTAGCGCGCCTTGAGTTCATCCGGCACGCGCTCGATGCGGGCAAGCGAGCCGTCGAAGTACTTGAGATCCGACACCATGACCTCGTCCCACAGGTCGAGCGCCTTGAGATCGCGCACCAGCGCCTCGTTCACCACGGTGAACTCACCGGACAGGTTGGATTTGACGTAGAGGTTCTGGTAGGTCGGCTCGATGCTCGCCGACACGCCGACGATATTGGAGATGGTCGCCGTCGGCGCAATGGCCACGCAGTTCGAGTTGCGCATGCCGTGGCGGGCGATGCGTTGCTTGAGTGCATCCCAGTCAAGCCGGCTGTCACGGTTTAGGTCCACCGCCTCACCGCGCCCGGCCTCGAGCAGCGCGATGCTCTCGTGCGGCAGGATGCCGCGATCCCACAGGCTGCCGGTGAAGCTGGAATAGCGGCCGCGTTCCTTCGCCAATTCGGTCGACGCCCAGTAAGCCTGGTAGCAGACGGCTTCCATGCTGCGGTCGGCGAATTCGACGGCTTGCGGCGAGGCATAGGCGATACCCAACTGATACAGGCAATCGGCAAAGCCCATGATGCCCAGGCCGACCGGGCGGTGGCGCAGGTTGGCGTTGCGCGCCTTGGGCGTCGCATAGAAGTTGATGTCCACGACGTTGTCCAACATGCGCATGGCCGTGCTCACGGTGCGCGCGAGCTTTTCCTGGTCGATATCCAGGCCAAACTCGCCGTCCTTCAGGTGGGCGCGCAGATTGACTGAGCCGAGGTTGCACACCGCCGTTTCCGAATCCGAGGTGTTCAGCGTGATCTCGGTACACAGATTCGAGGAATGCACCACGCCAACGTGCTGCTGTGGCGAGCGCAGGTTGCAGGCATCCTTGAAGGTGATCCACGGGTGCCCGGTCTCGAACAGCATGGTCAACATCTTGCGCCAGAGTTGCACAGCCGGAATCTTCTTGTGCAGCTTCAACTGGCCGTTGGCGGCTTTCGCTTCATAGGCCTCATACGCCTCGACGAAGGCGCGGCCGGATTTTTCGTGCAGGTCGGGTACATCCACCGGCGAGAACAGCGTCCACTCGGCGCCAGCGATCACCCGCTGCATGAACAGGTCGGGAATCCAGTTGGCGGTGTTCATGTCGTGCGTGCGGCGGCGCTCGTCACCGGTGTTCTTGCGCAGTTCGAGGAATTCTTCGATGTCCAGGTGCCAGGTTTCCAGGTAGGCACAGACGGCGCCTTTGCGCTTGCCGCCCTGGTTCACCGCGACCGCCGTGTCGTTGACCACCTTGAGAAAGGGAATCACGCCCTGACTCTGCCCGTTGGTGCCCTTGATGCGGCTACCCAGCGCACGCACCGGCGTCCAGTCGTTACCCAGGCCGCCGGCGTATTTCTGCAGCAGCGCGTTCTCCTTGATCGACTGGTAGATGCCGTCGAGATCGTCGGCCACCGTGGTCAGATAGCAGGAGGAGAGCTGCGAATGCAGCGTGCCGCTGTTGAACAGCGTCGGCGTCGAGCACATGAAGTCGAAGCTGGAGATCAGGTCGTAGAACGCGATGGCGCGCCCTTCGCGGTCGATCTCGTTGAGGGCCAGGCCCATCGCCACGCGCATGAAGAAAATCTGCGGCGTCTCGATGCGGCGGCCGTCGATGTGCAGGAGATAACGGTCGTACAGTGTCTGCAGGCCGAGGTAGCCGAACAGTTGGTTGCGCTCGGGCTTGAGCGCGGCGGCCAGGCGGTCGAGGTCATAATCCTTCAGGCGCGGGTCGAGCAGTTCAGCCAGGATGCCGCGCTCGACGAAGCTCGGGAAGTATTCGGCCTCGATGCTCGGTTGCCGCGCCGCCTCCGGCCCCGCGGCTTCCTCGTTCAGGCCGGCCAGCAGCAAGCGCGCAGTGGCGAAGTCGTAGCCCGGTTCGCGCTCGATCAGCGTCCGGGCAGCCAGGATCAAGGCCTGGTAGGCGTCCGCCAGGGCGACGCCATCGTAGAGATTCTTCAATGCCTGATCGAGGATCAGGCGCGCCGAAACACCCTCGCCCAGGCCGGCGCACGCTGCTTCGCAACGTTGCAGCAAGGCGGTGATATCAAGCGGCCGTCGCTCGCCGTCGACGGTTACATGCAACTGCGGTGCGCCCTGGACCTCGGCGACCCGTGCCGCCTGTTCGGCGCGCTCGGCGGCCCGACGCTCGCGGTAGAGCACATAGGCCCGGGCGACATCATGTTCGCCGGCCCGCATCAGCGCCAGTTCGACCTGGTCCTGGATGTCCTCGATGTGCACCGTGCCGCCATCGGGCAAGCGGCGGGTGAGCGAACGGCACACCACCTCGGTCAATCGGGCGACGACTTCGCGCACCCGCGACGACGCGGCACTCTGGCTGCCTTCGACGGCCAGGAAGGCCTTGGTCAGCGCGACCGAGATCTTCTCGGCATGGAATTCGACCACCGCGCCATGACGGCGGATCACCTGCAGGGCCGCCGTGCTGTGGGCGGAAAGGTCTGACAGCTTGGCTAGGACGTTCGAGGACACGGCGATTCTCCGGCATGGGGGGCGGAGAATCGGGACAGCATGCTGCGCGCAAGACGAACGCCACCCCGGGCAAAACCCGTTGCGACCTGCGACTCACGAACGAAAACCGGCAGCGACACGCTCAACCCTTTCGCCAGGGACACCCCGCCCCATCGTTGGTTGGAAGGACGTTGCGGCAGGTCTCCTGGCTCTCGGCTCGACGCTTTCCACCGCCTTCCCGGTCGATGACCAGTGGCACGAATGGGCGGAACGCTTGCCGATGACAGTTGCGGGGGCAGCTCCGGACTTGCGATCGACATCGCTCACCGGATTCCCTTTTCATCCCATGCGGGAACCATCAACGGCTTGCAGTGTAGGTGGCTTTGACCGAACGCGTCAACGACAGAATACTAAATGTAGTAGTCGAAGAATGGATACCGACTAGATATATGAACATCTGCGCCACTGCCAATTACCAGCGGCACCATCGGCGCCAGCATTCCGAACCGAGATCGCGCAGACACCGAAGACTCGACACGTCGCCGCCACACACAAGCCGCCGCTCCAGAAGCTACACTTGCACACCAGAACGCATTCCCGCCTCCGACGCACTC
This sequence comes from Rhodocyclaceae bacterium, assembly GCA_041916775.1. Taxonomy (GTDB): domain Bacteria; phylum Pseudomonadota; class Gammaproteobacteria; order Burkholderiales; family Rhodocyclaceae; genus UBA2357. The sequence continues at coordinate 182,208 of JAYRYZ010000005.1, forward strand.
CAATGACATTGAACCTGTGGCTGCTGTACGCGACTGCGGTGATCGGCCTTTCGCTCACCCCCGGCCCCAACAGCCTGCTCGCGCTCACCCACGGCGCGCTTTATGGCGTACGCCAAACCGCGAAGACGGTGTTCGGCGGTGTCGTGGGCTTCACGCTCATGATGGCGCTTGCGATGTTCGGCGTCGGAGCGCTGCTGCAGGCCTCGGGCCATGCACTCCTGGTGATGAAATGGGTGGGCGGCGCCTACCTGATCTGGCTCGGCGTACAACTCTGGCGCTCACCCGCGATGCAGCTCACCGCCGTCGGCCCGGCGAAGGTCCCGCGTGGCCGTGCGCTCTTCCGGCAAGGTTTCCTGTCAGCCATGGCAAACCCCAAGGTGCTGCTCTTTTACGGCGCCTTCCTGCCGCAGTTCATCGACCCCCAGCGCCCACTGCTACCGCAGTTCGTGGTGATGGCCGCCACCTTCGCCGTGGCCGAGTTCCTCGTCGAGATCGGCCTCGCCCGCCTCGCGCACCGCATCCGTCCCTGGCTGGAAGTGCGCGGCCGGCGCTTCAACCAGGGCTGCGGCGCGATGTTCGTCGCCATCGGCGCCGCGCTACCGATGACGCGCTAGCGAGGCAGGGCGCTGCTCGACGAGCTGCGAGCCGGCTTTGATACCGGCCGCTGAGGCGCCCCGCTACGCTTTCGTCCCAAGGGAACACGAACTCAAGTGCCGACAGAATGGTTGCGCGAGGAGTGCATGAGGTCATGCGCTCACCAGCGCCGACCTCACAGATAGCCCAGCCGCCTCGGCAACCACAGCGCAAGCTCCGGAAAGACGATCATTGCGGCGAGTCCACCCGCCATCGCCAGCACCAGCCAGATCACCCAGCGGAAGGTCTCCTCCATGCCGATGCCGGCAATGCGCGAGGTGATCATCAGCGAAATGGCCATTGGCGGGGTGAATTGGCCGATCGCAAGGTTGATTGTCATCATCACGCCAAACCACACCAGATCCCAGCCCATCGCAAGCGCAATCGGCACCAACAGCGGCAAGAGGATCAGGAAGATCGACACCGCATCCAGAAACATCCCGGCGACGAGCAACAGCAGGTTCACCGACAGCAGCATCAGCCACTCGCTGGAGTGCAGACCAACCAGCGCAGTCGCGGCGGCATCGAAGATGCCCAGCGTATTGCCCGCCCAGGCGAACACCGAGGCGATGCCGATGATCATCAGCACCACGGCGGAGAGCTCGCCGGCCTCGACGAGCAGGCGGAAGAGATCCCTGAACCCAATGCTGCGATAGACCACCATACCGACAAAGACGCCATAGGCCACCGCAACCACCGCCGCCTCGGTGGGCGTGAAGAGGCCGGTGCGCAAGCCGCCGAGGATGATCACCGGTGCCAGCAGGCCCCAGACCGCATCGACGAAGCTCCTGCCGAGCGGCGGGCGCGCTGCCTTGTAGTCGCGACCGAAGCCATGCCTGCGGCTGATCACCACCGCCGGCACCAGCAGGCACAGCGCCGCGACGATGCCCGGGAACAGACCCGCGGCGAAAAGCGCGGGAACGGTGGCCGCCGGCACCATCACGCTGTACACGATGAAGGCTACCGAGGGCGGAATGACGATGGCCGTCGAGCCCGCCGCGGCGATCAATCCGGCCGAGAAGCCCTTGGGGTAACCGCGCGCGACCATCGACGGCAACATCACCGCCGCCACCGCCGCCGCATCTGCCGGGCCGGAGCCGGAAATGCCGCCCAGCAACATGGAAACGAGCACCGCCACCACCGCGAGCGAGCCGGTCCATTCGCCGACGATCGCGGTGACGAAGCGCACCAGACGCGCTGCGACGCCGGAGCGCTCGAAGATCATGCCGGCGAGAATGAACATCGGGATCGCCAGCAGCGGGTACTTGGCGATGCCTGCGTAGATGTTGGTCGGCACCGCCAACTGGTCAAAGCCAGCCATCGCCAGCACCACGATGCTGGCAACACCCAGTCCGACCGCGAGCGGCAACCCGGCCACCAGTGCAAGCAGGAACAGGACGACGAGCGTGGTGCCGATCATGTGCGCCTCCGCACACGGGTGTGGAACAGCCGGACGACGATCAGCACCGCGAGCGTCGGCATCCATACCGTGTACCACCACTGCGGCACGCCCAGGGCGGGCGAGGTCTCCTCGAATCGGTACTGGTCGTAGGTGAGCCGGCCGGCGTAATAGGCGATGAATCCGAAAAGACCCGCGGTGACGAGGAACGACGCCCAGTCCGCCGCCTTGCGCCACGGCCTGGGCAGACGATCGACGAAGAATCCCACACGGATGTGACGGTCGAACGCAAAGGCGGTCGAGGATCCGAGAAACGTCAGCACGATCATCAGCGCGATCGAGAACTCCTCGGTCGCGGCGAAGGACTGGTCGGTGAGATAGCGCGCGACAACGTTGCCGAGCGAGATCAGCACGATCAGGCCCATGACAACACCGGTGAGAATCTGCTCGGTGGTATACGACGGCGCAGCCGGTGGCGCCGCGTCAGCGGAATGCGGTGGTGAAACTTCGCTTTGCATGGGAAAGCCTGTGAGGGCGCGCGCCTGAAAAGGCCTTGCTCGTTAGCGGGCTGCATCGCAGTACTTGGCGGTGCAACCCGTCCGCTACGCGCCTCTTGTGGGATGGAAATGTGCGGATCAGCGCTTGGCGATGTCTTCCTCGGCCTGCTTCACCAGCTCCGCACCGACACGCTCGGCCCACTCCTTGTAGACCCCGGCCGTAGCGCTGCGGAAGGCGTCGCGCTCGGCATCGGTGAGGCGCACCACCGCCACGCCATTGGCCTCGATCTCCTTGAGCACCGCGTCGTCGCCTGCCGATATGCCGGCGCGGGCCCGCGCAATCTCCTCCTTCGCAGCCTGCTGCGCCGCCTCGCGCACCAAGGCCTGGTCCCTCTCGGTCCAGCTGTTCCACACGTTCTTGTTCACGACGAAGATCAGCGGATCCGCCACATAGCCCCACAGCGTGAGGTTCTTCTGCCCCACGGTGTGCAGCTTGGCCGCGTTGAACACCGCCAGCGGATTCTCCTGCCCATCCACTGCGCCGGTTGCCATCGCCGGCTGTGCATCCGCCCAGCTCATCTGGGTGGGGTTGGCCCCAAGCGCGTTGAAAGTGGCGAGGAACAAGGGCGAGCCGACCACGCGCATCTTCATGCCCTTGAGGTCCTCCGGCGTGCGGATCGGCTTCTTCGAGTTCGACACCTCGCGGAAGCCGTTCTCGCCCCACGCGAGCGGCACCACGTCACGTTCGGAGAGCAGCGAGAACATATGCTCGCCGACGCGGCCCCGAGTCAGCGCGTCGATCGCCTTGTGATCCGGCATCAGGAACGGCAGCGCGAACAGGTTGAGCTCCTTCACCTGCGGCGACCAGTTGATCGTGGAACCCACCGCCAGGTCGATGATGCCCTGGCGCAGCGCGGTGAACTCCTTGGTCTGGTCACCCGATACGAGCGAGGTGCCGGGATAGACCTTGATCTTGATACGGCCCTCGGTCTTCTCCGCGACCAGGTCCGCCCAGCGCTTGGCGCCCCAACCCCAGGGGAAGGCTTCACCGAGCACGGTGGAGAGCTTGTATTCGTCCTTGTAGGGCTCAGCGGCCGTCGCCGGCAGCGACAAGCCGATCGTGGCCATCGCGAAGAGGCCGGACATCAATGCGTTGAAGCGGCGTTTTTGCATCGGAGAATCTCCCTTGTATTGCGGTTGGAGGTACGCGCCGGCGAGCCCGGCCACAGCCTCGGACGGCCAAGTCTACAAGAACCGGCGGCCAACGGGGCGCACGCAGCGATGACGGCACGCGCGTCTCCGCCTCGAATGGCGATGGGGCGAACAACGCCACCCGGCTGTAGCAAACCCGACAAAGCACGATTGACACATCGCTGAATCTACCTGCAAGCCGCGCCGGCCGCGGCCTTCACGGCTAGCGCCGTTCTTGCTAGACGCCCTTGCGGACGCGCACTCCGCCCAAGCGCGGCGGCACACCCCGAGCCGCATCCACGACATTCAAGAGAGGAAAGGACCCGTCATGGCCAGCATCGGCATCTTCTACGGCAGCAGTTCCGGCGTGACCAAGGCAGTGGCAGAGCAGATCGCCGAAGCCTTGGACGTGGAAGACTTCAACGTCTTCAACATGGAAGAGGACTTCACCGATTTCGACGACATGTTCGCCTTCGACATCCTCATCTTCGGCTGCTCCACCTGGGGCTCGGGCGAGGTCCAGAACGACTGGCGCGACCCGTTGCTGGATCTCGACAACGACAAGCCGGATTTCTCCGGCAAGACCATCGCCCTGTTCGGCGCCGGCGATTACAAAGCCCACGGCGAGCAGTTCGTCAGCGCCCTGGGCATCCTGCACGACAAGTTCAAGGCGCGCGGCGCAACCTTGGTCGGCGGCTGCCCCACCGAGGGCTATACCTACAAGTATTCATTCGCCGAACGCGATGGCATGTTCGTCGGCTTGCCGTTCGACAACATCAATGAAGAAGACAAGACCCCGGCACGCCTCGCAGCCTGGGTCGAAAGCCTGAAGGCCGAGCTGGCACTCTGAATCGCTCGCAACACAGGCCAAGGTCACGCACGTTCGAGCGAACTCGGCCCGTGTTGTGTCACTCCCACTCGATCATTTCCGAGGGCCGTAAACCCTCGTAAAACCTAGATTTCTGTCTGTGCATAAGGGCGTCTACCGTCACTTTTACCGTCATGAAACAAGCGCTGTTGCTGGCGCGGGAAATGGACCCGGTTTGACGGGCGGCTCTCTAGTACATCTGTCGTCAGCTATCGCCGCCAGCCTGATCGCACCGCCCTCCTTCATACACGCAATCACGCCAACAGCGCCCGAAGATTGTCACGAATGACACTCGCCACGTCGGCCGCAGGTAGACCATGCAAACGGCCCAATGCTTCCGCCACGACCGCCACATCCGCTGGTTGGGATGGGCGCTCGCCCGTGCGAGTGAAGGGTCCATCCGTTTCCGTCAGCATCCGATCCAAGGGGATAGCCTGGACCATGGCCGTGTGCCTCACATTGTCCAGCATTCCCGCGTTGATCGAAAAGTAGCAGCCCAGATCCAAGGCACGCTTCGCCTCGCTCTTCGTTCCTGTGAACCAGTGGAGAACGATCTTGCCGCGCTCCGCCGGTAGATGCGTCTCGACAAGATCAAGCACCGCCTTAGCAGACCTGATGCTGTGGACTGTGATGATCTTGCCGCCTGCCTCTGCGCAACGCTGCAACACATGCTGAAAGACGCGCTTCTGCGCATCGAGTGACTTGAAGAAGCGCGGGCCAGCATCAAGCCCGACCTCGCCCACATAGCGAGTGTCGGCGAGATAGCGATCCCACAGTTCGATCTCGTCTTCGCGCTCCGCGACCAACTGTGGATGCAATCCGAGCGCCGCGCGGACATGCTTCGTGCGCTGGGCGAGATCGTGATTGCGAGGAAAAGCGCGGGGTGTCGTCGTCACCGCCAACGTGAACACTCCTGCCGCCTCAGCCTCCCGAACCGCAAGGGCATGGTCCGGATAGAGATCGAGGTGGCAGTGGAAGTCCACGAGGCCGGCTGTGGCAATCATGCCCGTCAACTCGGCCTCGCCTCAACGCCATCGATCAACCGCGCGACTTCGCCAAGGCCGCGCCGGTAGACATCGGCGAGTTCATCGAGGTGTGCGGCTTCGTCGGCAAGGGAGCCGGGCTTGTGGATCAGAAGGTTCGCGAGTTGCGGTTTCCCTCTCAGACGCTCGATCGCATACTGAAATGACCTGGCCTGCTTTCCCGTCGATTCGCGCGTGTCCAATGGCTGTGCTCGGAGGTCTGACACGGTATAGGTGGTCTCATCGTTGCCAGCGCCCCATGCTGCCATCAGCGCCGCGCGGCGAATTAGGCACGGCAAGCAATACCCACAATGCTCAATGCCGAGTCCTTGCCATCGGCCCTTGGTGGGGGACGAGCACGACAACGAGTCCGTCGCCAACTTCCTCAACAGCGCAGGGTTTCGACAGCCTGCAGCCATCTCGCCCTTCGTCTTGTTCCAGTAGGGATTCTGGATCTCACCCTCAATGCCGAGTGCACCGAGCAGGTCATTCCACCTTGCCATGTAGTACGGATGCGTGGTGCGGGTGCTGTTGGAGCCAAGCCTCAGTGGGTCCAAAGGCACATTCAAGGCGATGAGTCCGTTCTCGGGGACGCGCAGGATGAAGCGGCGTCCCAGCCCGGTACCGGCGAACACCCCGAGCGCGAAGAACAGGAACGACCTTCCGCGCGTGCTGTTCTCCGAGCCGACACCTTCCACAAGGCCATCGTCGAACGTCATCCCGACACGTAGTCGCTCGAAGGATGACTTAGCGTAGTTCTTCTTCAAACCCGAGAATAACTTGCCCTGCGCGTCGCTGGTCGCTCCTTCACCGAAGTGACTGACCAGCAAAGGTGTGGCGCCCTCCTCCAACAGATCAATTGCGCCAATCAGGCTATCCAGTCCGCCCGAGAACAGGCTGAGAGAATCGAAGGGCGGAGCGATCAGACTCGGAGGCGCCTCCTGGGCGATCGTTGCGAACCGAGTCGGACGTGCCCTGAAGCCGATCGTCCACCGATCCCCCGTCAAGAAGTCCAGCGATTTCTTCAGCGTCGGCGCTGCAGTTCCCCAGCGGGCTGGGTTGCTGACCGGAACGACTAGGCGTATTTCGCGCGTCCATGAGTCTTGCGACTGCTCGGCACGGGAGATGCGTGTATCCGCCGCATGGACGTGAGCGGCCAGCACCAGCAAATCGATGCCGATTTCCGAGGGAAACACGCCGATCTTCTTCAAGCTGGTCAGCGCGCCACCGATGCCATGATCCAAGGACTTCTCACCCGCGACGAGTTGCAGGTAGGTCCTCTGCTCATCGGCGCCGACCGGAACATCGGAGCGGTCATCGGGGCCAAAGCGGCCCGCCAGGAACTGTCGCTTCATTGGTTGGCCTCCGCGTCGCCCAGGGTCTGCAAGATCGCAAACGCAGACTCGTACACGGCATCCACGAAGGCCTGAATTCGTTCGGGCGTAAGATTCGGTGATTCCGCCCGGGCCCGCGTCAGTGCGTCGCTCACCCCACCACGGATGAAGTCGCGCAACTGCTGTTCGACGCGGTGCGCCGCCTGGGCGTCTGCCGGCATCGTCACGGCCTTGGTGCCAATGTCATTGCAGATCCGCGCTTCGATCGCATGCGTGGCGTACAGTTCGAAGACCGTTTGCATCTGGTCCGGCGTAAAGGTGTTCAGATCGGTCAGCCCTTCGCTTGCCAGTTCAACGATGGTTTCGATGTACGCCTCGCGGGCGATGCCTTCATCGACAGTGCCTGCGCCCGGGCAGATGTAGTCGGCCAGGCCAACAAAAATCTCGGCGATCGGGCGCCCTGCCAACGACTCCAAGTCCAGCGCACGCAATGCCTCGCGCACACCCCGCGCCTGCGCGTCGGCCAGGAAACCGAGCAGCCGCGCACCGGCCCCCCTAGAGGCACCCATGCGCTGGGCAGCCTGTCGCGCACCGCCGGCGGATGTGGAGACGTACCTTGAGACTGCTCGGCCGAGGCTCGCCCGGTCGCTGCCGCCAGAACCGGCAAATCGTGTGAAGCTGTTGCGAGCGCCGGAGAAGCGTTGAGGGTCCGCCGTCTTCGGAATGGGCGGACGATTCGGCGGCACCGGCGGTGCGGAGCCATCCGCCGACGGCTGGCCATCCGCACCCGCAGTCGTGCCCGAAGGAGCAGCGGGAGTGTTACCGCCATCAGCGCCGCCGAGCCATGACGGAACAAGCGGAGTGCCGCCCCCAGGACCACCGTAAGCCGTGGAGGTCCCCATCAGCGCCCGCCCTTCACGTCCTTGAGGGCCGCTTCGGCGCTTGATTTGAGCGCGGGGTTATTAGCGACCTTGCTCCACTCTCCCAGGAGCTTCGCCAGGCGAGCGCTGCATTCGGCATCTTTGACGACGCCCTGCCAACCGCTGACAGCCCAAGGGCCACACTTGCCACTGGGCAATGCCTCCAAGAAGTCCATCAACCGGCTCTGCAAACCGGGCTGCGCCTTCACGAGGACAACAAGACCATCGACACCCGCCGGCTTAGTATCCAAGGCGCCCGTGCTCATGATCTTGGTACGCACGGCCTCGAACACCTTCTCGGCTTCGGGCAGCACGAGTTGCTTCAACTCGGCCTCATAGCCTTGGACGGTCATCTTGCCGCCAAATAGCTTCTCCACCACGCCGGCAAGATGACCCAGCACCGACACCGGGCCGAAGTAGTCTTTCTTGTCCTTCGTCACAAACAAGTAAGGTCGCAGATCGAGGCCCGAGAGCTTGGGCGACAGGCGAGCCCAGTCGCACACCGTTTCCGACGACTTCCATTCGGCCAACACCGCGTTGTCCGGCGCCGACGCCGGCTCGGCAGCCTTCTGCCCCTTGCACTCGCCCGTCTGAGCCTCCTTGCCGTCGACCGCCACCAAACTCTTCTCGAGCGTTTCGAGATCTTCACACAGGCCTTGCGAATGGACAGCCGCGACAAACGCGATCTGCTCGAACAATCTCGGGATAAAGCGCTCCGCGAGCATGAGCTTCGCCAGCACGGGCAGCTTGATGTCGTCCCCGAACCCGCGCGCAGCCGCAGTGCGCTCACGCAGTAGCAGCGTGTTGAGGAAGCGTTTGATCTGACGCGGATTGCCCTTGGTGCCGCTTGCCAGGATGGGACCGATCTGGTCGCTGAGGGCGAGCGCGTTGTTCGCAATCTCGGCCTGCTTCCCGAGTGCCGTCTTGACGGTCGCGGCATCAAGACCGCCACTGGTCCAAGGACGCTTTAGCTTCTCGCGCGCCACACTGATGAGATTTGCGTAGTCAGCGTCGTTCTCGCCGATCTCGACTCCAGCCAACAACAACGTGACGTAGATCCGCGTCTCGGTCTCTCCCAACGCCGGGATGCGGAAGGGAACCTGGATGAGCTTTTCCAGGTAGTTGCGTGCGTAGTCCCGCGGGCCAGTGCTGTCGGGCAGATCGGGAAAGTGCTTACGCACCGCATACTCGATCATCGCTTCGTCGGCCGCAACGACGAACGCCGTGCGAGCGGTGAACACGAACAGCCTGACCGCTTCGAGCGTTTCGATGGCGGTGTCGGGCAAGCACCGGTCGAGGTCATCGATCAGGACGATGAGCTGATTGATTCCCGCGTCCTTCAAGAGTTGGTCGAACGCCTTGCGGAACGCCTCCACTTCCTCCGGTACATTCTTAGTCTCGCCCGGCTTCAGCACGGCCTTCACCTCATCGATGGCCGTCGAGAGGTTCTCTTTCGTGGCGAGCTTTGCAGGGTCCGCCACCACCGCTTCGAGTGAGCCGATGATGGCTCCAATCTGATCGGGCGTCGGAATCCCCGTGAATGCGGTGAGGGCCAGGCCACCGGCTCGCTTGGCGACTTTCAACCAGTCGATACGGCGAAAGACATCCTTGACGGCGGCCGCGGCATTGTTAAGTGCCGGACGCTTCTCGACCAAGCCTGTGACGATGCCCTCGATGAGGGCAATCTTCGCGTCCTCGAAGCCTTGAAAGCGCCATCCGTTGAACTTGAGGCACAGGACATCACCATCGCCGGCGAACCCTGCCTCGATCATTTCGAGCACGCTCGACTTGCCCGCTCCCCAGTCGCCGTGCACGCCGATAGTCACCGGATGGTCGGGCTTCGCGCGAAGCAGTCCGATGATCGTGGTCGCGATGGCTTCGTTGTTCAGCAGGTCAATCTTGGTTTCGTTGTCGGTCAGAATCATTGACCTTGCCCTCCTCCTGGTCGTTTGTCCGGCAACGTCAGCAGTACCGAACGGATGGCTGCGCATACCGCATTGCGTGGCCCATGCAATCTGAGTCCCATTGTCATCTCGATCTGTACGCCGACACCGCGGCGTCCTCGATTGCAGACGTTGTTTGGTTCGGTAGCCGGGAACTTGTGCCCATCGCTTCGGACCTCGACGCCCAGCCCGGACAGCGCTTGGCCGACCGCCAGCTTCAACGCCTCATCAAGTCCGCCGAGGAGTACTTGTTGATCATCGCCGCCGCATCCGTGAATCGCCACCACGTGATCGCACATGGACAGGAGCGACAAGCAGCGCGGTTCATCAAATCGATGACTGATCAGATGCAGCGCGGAGTAGTTGCCGGCTTGTCGGATTCCCTCGAACAGATAGAGATTAAAATCCCCTCCGGCCACGCCGCGCGCGAAGTCCGACGTGTACTGCTCGATGCGTCCTCCGTGCGGCGCGATGACGGCGATCGACGAGTTCAAGATCGGGCGCACAAGCACCCCGTAGTCCGTGCCTTCGGTTTGGGCGTTGGCCAAATCGGCGAAGCCCCTGTAGCTGGCGGCAAGGCTACTCATTCCGGAGATCGCGTGGTTGCCGACAGTTTTTGAACGGCACGGTCTGCATCCGTCATTCTCTAGATCTTCTTCTCCGCACCGGAGATCGGATGCACATAGATGAGCCCTTTGGTTTGTGCCGCCTTGACCTTCCGATCGATCATCTCCCGCAGGCTCAGGTGCCCCTCCAGCACCAAGATCAGATCCTCCCCGTCGATAAACAGCGTCTGAATCTCTTTACCCATGACGAGGCTGCGAATGACCTCGGGACTGAAGCCATTCACTGAAATGAACAAGCCGCGTCCGTACAGCTTGCCCGCCACCTTGCCGGCGAACTGATAAACCGGCTCGTTGCTCGCCGACCTTTCCTGCCACTTGGCCTCGATGAGGTAGTGCTCTCCGTCGAACTTCACTGCGCCATCGACCTGTTCCCCGTTCACGCGGAACGCTTCCGTGGTTTCCAGGCCCGAAAGACGGGAAAGCTCGGCAAGGATGCGTTCCAGCGCGTAGCCGCGCTGCTGTCGCGACGTTTTGTTCGCGAGCAGGTCGAGATATTCGCCGCGCAGTTGCTCCAGCGAAGCGGTGGGCTGCTGGCGGACCGCTTCCTGGGCAGCTCGTCGCTCCCGATCGGCTTTGATCTTGGCGTCCCGAATCTCTTGCAGCTGGCGCAGGTGTTCGAGGTTCCGAGTTGCCGTGGCGCGATCCAGCTTGCGGAGCTTGTCAAAGTAGTACGGGTCGAAGTGCGACCAGGTCAACAGCGATTGCAGCATCGCGCGAAAGGAACCGAGACCGTTGTCTGGGCGTGCCGCGAGCGCGTTGAACAGCGCATCGACGACTTCATGACGTTTGAGCGCGTTCTCGCCTTCGATCTGCAGAGGAGCGAGTTCGGCCTTGGTGCATCCGTGCTTCTCGAAGAAGCCGACGATGTCCTTGCGAGGCCAGAACAGCGACAGGATGCAGTCCTTCATGCAGCCTTTGATGTCGGCGGGAAAACTCATGCCGTGTCCTTCCCGTCAACCGATCCGGCCAAGGAGTTGCGCGATCACGTCGCTGGCCTGGCGCTGGCGCAACGCCCTCGCCTCCCGTTGCTCCGGCTCATCGCCCTCACCCAGCTCGAACTTGGCGACCGATACGGGGCCATCCTTGCGGTAGCCTTCAGTCTTCTCGTCGTCCGCGAAGCGTCCGCGCAGGATCGCCAGCGAAGCCTCGACGACCGCGCCATGCTTGCCATTACGCTCCTTGCGGAAGGCCTCAGCCACGGCATCCAGGCCTTCGGATGCATGCTCGATGCAATAGATCAGGTCGTGCGCATCCTTGCGTTCGAAGCGCTGGTCGAACGCGAAGGACTTCAGGCAGGTGAAGCTGACGAGATTGGCATGCTTAATCCTTTCGGTCGCAATCCCGTTGCCGCCCAACAGCTCGGCCTGGATTTCAGTGACCTGGTGCAAGTCGAACACTATCGACGAATGCGGGATGTTCAGGGCTGAGATCGTGCCTTCCGTCGGCAGCGGCTGAACCTTGCCGCCGGCGATGTCCGGTGCGTCCGCCAAGAGTTCCAGCACCATCAGCGCACCATGTTCGGTGCGGGTTTGCCATCGCCAGGATAGCTTCTGCTGCTTCTCGTTCTCCGCGCGCTCGAAGCCCATCTTCTTTAGGTTGTCCTCCAGCGTGTGGTACGCGTCCGTGTCGGCCAGAATTTGCAGGTCGATCACGATGTCCACGTCCAGGGTGCCGGCGTGCGCCGGAACCGCGGGCGGCCGCGCAGCGACGAGATATCGCGGTGTAAGTCCGCCGACCAGGTAGACCGAATCCTTCCAGGGCCCCAAGCCGCGAAGCAGCGTGACGAGGACGCGTTCGCAGTCCACCGTGTACTGGTCGCTGTATCCGTCGAGCGTTGCAGGCTTGGCCATCAGAAGCCGATCCTTTCTTTGCGAAAATGCTCGGCCATTTCTTTGGAGCGGCCTTCGCCGCGCAATAGGTCGAGATAAATCTGAATCGGGCTGGCCAGCCACAGGCCGCCGACCTTCTCGCGAAACAACAGTTCGCCCGGTGACTCGACTTCGATGATCGCCAGATTGGCGCCTTCGTTGACGAACCGTGCGCCTAAGTCGCCGATCGCGGCGTCGGCATCGGCGCCGATCAACATCCGTGTACGTACCTGGGAGACATTGGAGAGGAACGGCGCATAGCGCTGCGCGGCGGCCTCGTGGCTGACCGCATACTGGACGCCATGCGCGTCGAAGGCCTCGGCGATCCGCATCGGCAACGTGTCCGCCTTCGTGGCCGGCACGTAGTACCGCTTCAGGGTCGGCGGCCGGATGGAAGTGAGCTGCTTGGCCCACGCATCCAGCAAGGCTGCGGGCTCGCGAAGGTGGCGCTCCTTGCTCGGCCCTTGCCCGCGCAACTCCAGCCAGTCGAAACGCTCAAGCTCGGTCAGCACCTGCGAGGCGGTAGCTGGCGATACCATCGCCTGTTGCGCCAATTCCTTGACGCCGAACCAGTCCTGGTGCCGTACCAGCAGGGCGTGCAGCACCTGCGCGCGCCGTCCGGAAAACAACGCGCGAACCGACTTCGCTAGGGTCTTGGGTGGTGGCTTGTCGATGTAGAGGTATGCGCCTGGCGCCGGCAGGAACAGGCTGCCGCCGCTGTCGTAGTAGCCGACGCGCTCGATTCTGAGCAGTTCCTTTGCCCCGGGGGAGATGGATTCGGCGACCAAAAGCGACAAGGTCTCTTCCCCCTGCCATCGGGACCGTCCGCCGCTTGCTTCCCGAAACTGCCAGATCACCTGACGGACATCCCGGGGAAAGACTGCTTTCTTGGCTTCGATGAGCAGGACGAAGGACTTGCCTGCGACGTGCAGGTCGACCTGGGCGTCATGGCCGCGGTCGCCGTGCTTGCCTGACTCCCAATGCTCGACGTCGGCATCCACCTCCGGAAGCTCCCGCAGGGCATCGACGAAGCGGGCAATCAACTGTCTTTCGGTCAAGGGGGATTCAAGCATTACGGCGCCGAGATCGGGTTTACTGTCCAGTAAATATGGCCATCGTAGCGAATATTCGGAATAATCGCAATATTTACTGCGCAGCAAATAAACTTCTTGGGGCGCTAGCTGCCTTCGCGCTGGGTGATCATCTTCTCTGGGCGTCTCGGCGTGCCGCCGCCTGGCTCGCGGGCTACCGCTGCTTCTGCCGAATCGCGGCCACCGAAGTCTGCGCGCTGCGCTTCCCTCCTGGGGATTCGCTCTTCCGGTGGGGTCGAAGACCTGGGGCGGCCTCATTGCCACCGTCTTTCCTGAATTCACACCCGCGACAGTCAGGAGCGCGCGGACGGGCAGCATCGAGGAGCTAAGCGCCGGGTTGGTACGGCCCGCAGCGCAGCGAGGACACCCGATCCCACTGCACTATCCTGGCGTCCGGCCACTAAGAATTCGCACTCAAATGTGGCGGAGACCGCATACGGAGAGTTCATGTCGAGCTCCCTCAAACACCAGGATCGTCGCATTGCGCTCGAAACATGCACGTCAGGCACGCCTTCTGAGAGTATGACGAGCGCGGCAAGACCCGGTCTGCAAAGATGTCTTCCCGCCGCTTGACCAAGGCAACCACTTGCTCGTTAGTCATCAATTGGACGCGATGCACGGTCGGCAAAGCTCGCCTCGTCGGCGCTTTCACCATTACATACGCGTAGGGCACTACGAACTGGTGCGTCTGCCCCATCACCGCCACCCTCTGCGCCGACAACTGGATCACGTCCGACAGGCAGGGCTGGTTGATCCAGCGCGTCTTGAGCTCCACCAACACGAGCAGACCAGAAGGTAGGCGGTATGCCCGGTCAATTTTCGCCACCACGCCAACGGGCTTGGAAGTTCGGAACAGTCTTTCCATGTAGACCAGCTCGGCATCCCGCAGCGCGTCCGGTCGTGAGGCTCGCCCTCAGCATTTCCCGGCGCTGCTCGGCGTACTCAGCCTTGTTATAGACGGCGCGCACGCCTCGCTGCTCGTGTGCCAAGCATTTCTCGATCCAGTCGGTATTGAAGCCCGCCTCATGCAAAAGCGTCGAGCCTGTCCGGCGCAGGTCATGAACGCAGAAATGCGGTAGTTCATGGCCCTCCTTTTGGGCTTTTTCGACGACAGCGGCAATCACTCGATTGAGGGTTGCCTCGCTCATCGGCTTGTCGGTCTCGTATCGGCCGGGGAGCAGGTACGGGCTGCTGCCCGCGCACGTCTTGAGCCCTACCAGCAGATCGAGCGCTTGCTGGCTCAGGTAGACCACGTGCGGCCGACGGGCCTTCATACGTTCGGCTGGGACTGTCCAAGTGGCCGCCTCGAAATCAACCTCTTTCCACGTCGCCTGAAGCAGTTCCCCCTCGCGGCACATGCTCAGGAGGATGAACTTGAGCGTAGGCAGCGTCCCGACGCTATCCAGGACAGTGAAGAAAGTCCTGATCTCTCCTGGCGTCAGCGCCCGCTCTCGCCGCTTGAACGTCGCGATGGCCGATGCTTTCACATTCTCGGCCGGATTTTCGATCTTGAGGCCGCGTGCCATAGCGTGACGGCAAACCTGCTGGATGATTTCGCGGGCATGCACCGCCGTCGCCGGCGCTCCCCGCTCCTTGATCTTCTCGCACAAGTCGAACACCTGGCTGGACGTGATTTCTTCGAGCTTGCGTTTGCCCAACTTGGGCAGTACGTCACGATCGAGAATGCTCTTGCGCATCGCTACTGTACTGTCGGCCAGGCCGGCGTCGCGCAGCCAAATCTCGGCAAATGCCTTGAAGGTGCCCGATTCCCGCAATTCCCGCTTACCGTCAGCCTTGTCTCGCGCCGGCGAATCGCCGCGGCTGACGGCATTCTTCGCCCGCGCCAGAAGCTCGCGCGCATCGGCCAGCGACAAGGGATCGCCGTACTTGATGGTCTCAGGGTCACGCTTGGGCTGGCTGGCTTGTAACTCGTCGAACTGGCCCAAGCTAAGCGTTTCGCGCCGGCCCGCCAAGCGGTAGTCGTAGCGGAAGGTCACGGTGCCCTTTGGCGAAACCACTACGTACATGCCGTCACGGTCTGGAACCTTGTAAGCCTTTTCCTGGGGATTGAGGTTTTTCAGCTTCATGTCGCTCAGGGCCATCGCCTTGTCCTCCACGGGATTCGCGTTTGCCGTCAGCGCATCAAGACGGTAAACGGTTCACTGATCAGCACACCCCAAACTATACCGTCATTTTTGCCGTCTAAAAGTGTGGGATTTGTATGCACGTCATGGGACGAAAAATCGGGATAGGGGCGGTCAGCTTACCTGACCGTTCCCCTCCCACACCACCCGGCATGCGGGTCCGCACCGGGCGGTTCGAGCAGTTGAGGTCATGAGAGCCGGGGCACGCCAAGTCGGTCGAAGT
>JAYRYZ010000006.1:0-182926 GCA_041916775.1 Rhodocyclaceae bacterium
GAGCAGAGCCGAGTGCAAGGCGCGAGCGAGCGAACGACGAGACATATCAAATGGATAGGCGAGGAGTGAGCGAGTGAGCAACGCAGCAATCGGTTCGCGCAGCAGATTTATTCACAGGCTCTGAGCGCGTTCGAGGACATCACCATGAGTACTCCAATCGACATCAGCGAAGCCGCCGGCGTGCGCTACCTGCACTTCGGCTCGGAGTGGGTTCAGGGCGCGATGCGCATCCGCCGCCCCTACGCGCTGGAGCTCGCCTACACCCGCGAAATGATGGCAGGTCTCTTGCTGCGCGATGCCGGCCACTGGCCGCGCAATGCATTGCTGATCGGCCTGGGCGCGGCTTCCCTGACGCGCTTCATCCACCACCACTGCCCCGACACCCGCATCGAGGTGGTCGAGATCGAGCCGCGTGTGGTCGCCGCCGCGCAGCAATTCTTCAAGCTGCCGGACGACAGCCCACGCATGCATGTTCATATCGGCGACGGCGCCGAGTTCATCCTCGCCACGCCACGCCACTACGACTACATCCTGATCGACGGCTATGACCGCAACGCGCGCGCCGGCGCGCTCGACACCCTGCCCTTCTATCAGGCGGTGCGCGCGCGGCTCTCGGATCAGGGCTTGATGTCGGTGAACCTCTTCGGCCGATCGCGCGGCTTCAAGGCCAGCGTGGAACGCATCATCCAGGTCTTCGACGACCGCGCGATCGCGTTTCCATCCTGCGACTCCGGCAACGTCGTCGCCTTCGGTGCCGCCGGTGAGGCGATCGAGATTCCAGTGCCGGAGCTGCGCGAACGCGCCGGGGCGCTCAAGACGCGCACCGGGCTCGATCTCCTGCCCACCGTGACCCGCCTGGAGCAGGCTGGCAGCCTGCCGGGCGGGCGCCTGTTGCTTTAGCGGCCCTGTGCGGCTCGGCATCCACGCCGGGCCGGAAAGCAATCGGCGCGCACAGCTGTCATCCGGGGCACCTCAGCCGGCTGCGGCCTGGGGCGCGGGCGGCAGCCACAGGCACAGGCCCTTGTTCGCCTTGGCGATGTCGGCGAGCACCCTGTCGTGCTCGGCGAGTTCGCCGTCCGTCGCCCGCACGACCTTCAGTGCCGGTCTCTCGCGCATCTCGATGCTGGCGGCGGATTGTGCCGGGGTGTCGTCCTCGAGCGCGATCATCAGGCTCTCCTGACCGCGCGTCATCGCCAGGTAGACCTCGGCAAGGATCTCGGCATCGAGCAGCGCGCCGTGCAGGGTGCGGTGGCTGTTCTCGATCTGATGGCGTTCACACAAGGCGTCGAGCGAGGCCTTCTTGCCGGGGTTCTGCTCCTTGGCCATCTTCAGGGTGTCGATCACCCCGGCGCAGAAGCTCGCGAGCGGCGATGCGTTCAGGCGCGACAGTTCGTGATCGAGAAAGCCGACGTCGAAGCTCGCGTTGTGGATGACGAGCTCCGCGTCGCTGACGAAGCGGCGGAAGTCCTCAACGATGTCGGCGAACTTGGGTTTGTCGGCGAGGAACTCGGCGGTGATGCCGTGCACTCGCACCGCGTCCTCGCTGATGTCGCGCTCGGGGTTGATGTACACATGGAAATGCCGGCCGGTGAGGCTGCGGTTCACCAGCTCCACGCACCCGATCTCGATCACACGGTCGCCGTTCTTCCAGTCGAGGCCGGTGGTCTCGGTATCCAGTACGACCTGTCTCATCCTTCGACCACGCCTCCCTTCGCCCGCACCGCATCCACGCCGCGCCGCGCGAGCGCATCGGCCCGCTCGTTCTCGATATGCCCGGCATGGCCCTTCACCCACAGCCACTCGATGCGGTGCAGGCTGGCCGCGGCATCGAGCGCCTTCCAGAGGTCCACGTTCTTCACCGGCTCCTTTGCCGCCGTCAACCAGCCGCGCTTCTTCCAGCCGTGAATCCACTCCGAGATGCCCTTCTGCACATACTGGCTGTCGGTGTGCACGCGCGCACTCATCGGACGCTTGAGGCATTCCAGCGCCTTGATCACCGCCATGAGCTCCATGCGGTTGTTGGTGGTGCCGGGCTCACCGCCCCAAAGCTCACGCTCGTGCGCGCCGCTGCGCAGGATCGCGCCCCAGCCGCCGGGCCCGGGATTGCCGCTGCAGGCGCCGTCGGTAAAGATTTCCACTGATTCCATAGAACTCTCGTCAATCGTTCCTGTTGAGGTTGCCGGCGATGCGCCGACCGCGCCGCACCACGGGTGCGAGCGCCTTGCCCGCCGCACGCTGGTCTCGCCAGCTAGGGGCGATGAGCCGCATGCCATGCACACGCTTGACGCCATGCAGCATGTACACCCCGCCGCAGATCGGCCACCAGCGTGCTCCGAGTCCGTCCATGAAGCGCCAGCGCTCCTGCCACCGAGCAGAGCTGACTGGAGGGCGGTAACAGCCGAAGCTGCTGTCACGCGTCTCGAAACCCAGCAAGGTGAGCCAGTCGCGGATGCGCGGCGCGGAAAAATAGCTCCCGCGCCAGGGATAGCCCGTGCCGCTGCGGGCGGCCAGCCGGCGCACACCCCAGAGGCTGAACGGGTTGATGCCGGTGATGATCACGCTGCCCTCGGGCACCAGCACGCGCTCCACCTCGCGCAGGACCTCGTGCGGTGCGCTGGAAAACTCCAGCACGTGGGGCAGCAGCACGAGATCCAGGCTGGCGCTGGCGAACGGCATCGCGTGCGGTGCATGGAGAACGTCTCCGCCAATCGCCTGGGATGTGCGCACGCGCCACGACATGCGGTTGTTTTCCAGGAGGTCGATGTGTGGCAGTCCGACCTGGAGTGCGTTATAACCGAAGATGTCGGCCACCAGGATGTCGAAGCGCGCCTTCTCCCAGTCGCGCAGACACTGCCCCTGAGGCCCTTCCAGCCACTCCGAAAACGCACGCTCAGACATGCACAAACCGACCCCCAACAAAGCAAGGCTGCAGATTATCCCGCTTCCGGCGTTCAAGGATAACTATATATGGCTGATCGCCAGCGATGAGCACGCTGTCGTGGTCGACCCCGGAGACGCCGACGTGGTGTTCCGGGCCCTCGAAGCGCACGCGCTGAAGCTGGATGCGGTACTCATCACCCATCATCACAACGACCATATCGGCGGACTGGAGGCGCTCGTGGAGACGCACCCGGCCCCGGTGTTCGCCCCTGCAGACCCGCGCATTCCGGGAAAAGTGCGCGCGGTACGCGATGGCGAGCGGATCACCCTGTTGGGCGGCGCACTCCTGCTCGACGTGATGGAGGTCCCCGGCCACACCGAGACGCACATCGCCTACCATGGCGACGGCCTGCTTTTCCCCGGAGATACCCTCTTCAGCGCAGGCTGCGGCAGGCTGCTGGGTGGCACCGCAGCACAACTGCACGCCTCGCTTGCGCGCCTCGCGGCCTTGCCGGGCGAGACGCAGGTCTATCCCACCCACGAGTACACGCTGTCGAATCTGGCTTTTGCTGCACACGTGGAGCCGCACAATGCCGAGCGCGACGACGTGCTCTCACGAGCACGCGCCTCGCGCAGCGCCGGCGAGCCGACCTTGCCCACGACGCTCGCCGTCGAGCGTGCGATCAACCCCTTCCTGCGCACCACGCATGCGGGCATACGCGCGAGCGTGCAGGGACATCTGGGCCATGAGCCCGGCGACGATCTCGCCACCTTCACCGCGTTGCGCGCCTGGAAGGACGTGTTCCAGGCACCCTAGCCCGGCAGCACAACGTCACCCCAGTACGCGCGTCAGCGTGTCGTGGATCTGCTTCTCGCGGAAGGGCTTGAGGATGATGCCGTGGGCACCGCCACTGATCGCGCTCTGGATGGTCTCTCGGTCGGCCTGGCCGGTGACCATCAGGACCTTCACCTCCGGGTGCCGCGCGCGGATCTCGGCCAGCACATCGAGGCCATTCATGCGCGGCATCACCACGTCGAGACAGACGAGGTTGATGCGCATCAGCTCGAGCTGCGCGAGCGCCTTTTCGCCGTCGGCGGCCTCTCCGACGACCTCCAGGCCGGCATTGCGCAGCACGGTCCGGAGCGTCATGCGGATCAGCTCGTTGTCATCGACGATGAGCACGGTCTTGGGTTTCTGGCGCTGATTCATGCGTCCTCCGCGTCAGCCAGCGACCGCAACGCAATTGCGCCCGCTCCGCTTCGCGTCATAGAGCGCGGCGTCGGCGTCGGCCAGCAGCGCCTGCCAGCCCGAATCGTCGCCACGCTGTGGTGTTCTGGTAGCCACGCCGATACTGATCGTGACGATCGCGTCGGTGCGTGAACCGCGGTGTGCGATCTGCAATGACCGCACCGCCTCCAGGGCGAGCCCTGCCACACTCTGCGCACCATCCGCATCGGTTTCCGCGAGCACGATGCCGAACTCCTCCCCACCGTAACGGGCCGCGAGATCCGAGGGCCGCCTGAGCGAGGCCGCCAGCGCCGCAGCCACCCGGCGCAGGCAGTCGTCGCCTGCCTGATGCCCATAGTGATCGTTGAATTCCTTGAAATGATCGATATCGATCAGCAGCACCGACAGCGGCGCCGCTCGCCGCTCCGCGCGGCGCCACTCGCGCAGTAGCACGTCATCGAAAACGCGCCGGTTGGGGATGCCGGTAAGCCCGTCCAGCGAAGACAGCCGGCTCAGCTCCCGATTGGCATCGTTGAGCTTGCGGGTCAGGAGCAAGAGCGACTGACGCATCTGCGCAATGCGCTGCATCGCGTGGACCTTGGCCTTGAGGACGATCTCCGAGACAGGCTTCACGAGGTAGTCGTCCCCGCCGACGACGATGCCGCGCTCGAGGTCGGCCTCGCTTGCGCGCGCCGACAGGAAGATGATCGGCGTCCACTCCCCGTTGCGTTCCAACTGCCGGATCGCCCGCGCCACCTCGAATCCATCCAGGCCAGGCATGATGATGTCGAGCAGAACCACGTCCGGCCGCTCGGCCTTGAACATCTCGATACCGATCTCGCCATCACGCGCATGCAGCGCCTGAAGCCCCATCTTCTCCAGCAACTGGCAGACGAGAGTGGCACTCGTGACCGTATCCTCGATGACGAGTGCTTTCATGCGGGTTCGCCTTTGTGCCGTAGAGTGTGGATATGGCGCAATCCTATCAATTTCTGCGATTCAGCGGCAAATTGGCGCAGGCCATGCGGCCATGCTGGATCCGCCCTCGAGCCGGACAAGGATCACCACATTCGGGCGGATTGTCGATCTCCGCGCGACACTGATAGACTGTTCGACCCGGCTCGCCGAGCCCCAAGACGATCACCGAATGCAGTGGCGCCACCTTCTCATTGTCGGCCTGATGTGCGTGAAGGGCTTGTCGGCGGCGAGCGCGGACGACGCCCCGCAGCAAGCTGCGGTTGAAAGACCGGCTGCCGATTCCGGGGGCACCACCGAAGCGCCGAACGACCACACCTCGACGCTCGCCCCCGTGACGGTGCCCGAGCGTCCTGTCGCAGCAGCGCATGACGAGACCCACGCCGTCGAGATCAGCCAGCCTACCGAGACTACCACGCAGGTGGTGGAGCTCGAGCAGGCACCTATCAGGGTCCTCAAGCTCGACCTCACCCGCGACGCGCACGACATCTGGGATCGCATCCGTCGTGGCTTCGGAATGACGGATCTCGACAGCGAGCTCGTCAGCGAGCACCAGCTCTTCTATCTCAACCGCCCCGCCTTCCTGCGCACCGTATTCCAGCGCGGCGGCCAGTACCTGTACTACATCGTCGATGAGATCGAGCGCCGCGGCCTGCCCACCGAGTTGGCGCTGCTGCCCATGGTCGAGAGCAACTACAACCCGCTCGCCCTTTCGCGTGCCAAGGCGTCCGGGCTGTGGCAGTTCATCCCCTCGACCGGGCGCAACTTCAACCTCACCCAGAACAACTGGGTGGACGAGCGGCGCGATGTGATCGCCTCGACCAACGCCGCGCTCGACTATCTGGAATACCTTTACGAGATGCACGGCGACTGGCACCTCGCGCTCGCCTCGTACAATTGGGGTGAGGGTGCGGTGGGGCGTGCGATCAAGCAGAACCTGGACGCGGGCCAGCCGGCCGACTACCTCAACCTGCGCATGCCGGACGAAACACGCAACTACGTGCCCAAGTTGCAGGCGCTCAAGAACATCGTCGGTAACCCCGAGCTCTTCGGCTTCGAGCTGCCGCATGTGGACAACGACGTGCACTTCACCACCGTGCCCGCGCCGCGTGGAATCGACCTCGCCACCGCAGCCAGGCTCGCCGAGATGTCGATGGATGAGTTCATCGCGCTCAACCCTGGCTACAACAAGCCCGTCATCAACAGCGACAACGACGTGCTCATCGTCCCGACCGACCGCGCCGAGCAGTTCCGCCTGCGCCTGTCACAACACACAGTGCGCGAGCCGCTGGTGCAGCAGACGGTCAAGAAAACGCTCTCGCAAGCCTCAGTCAGCAACATCAAGTCGCGCAGCTACACCGTGCGCAAAGGCGACACGCTCGCGTCGATTGCGCGCAAGAACGGCACCACGGTAGATAGGATCCGCGCGCTCAACAACATGGGCGGACGCAGCAACCTGAGTGTCGGGCAGACGCTGATGCTGCCTGCCAAGCGCTGAATACGCGTCCGCCCGGGCGGGCTCAGCCCGGCCAATGGCAACGCACCGTGTGGGTAGACTGTGCGAAGCGGTTGATCGCAGGATAGCCGCGCGCGCAGATCTCGGTGGCCTTCGGGCAGCGCCGCTGCAAGGGGCAGCCTGCAGACGTGAAGACGGACTCCGCAGGGTGGCCGCGCAGGATTGCCCGCCCCTCTGGAGGGCGCGTGGGCTGCTCGGAGGCGGCTTCGATCAGGGCTTGTGTATATGGGTGGGCGGGCGTCTTCAATACCGCCTCGACCGGCCCCTGCTCGACCACACGGCCAGCCAGCATCACCGCCACCTCGTCTCCCAGCCACGCCGCCAGGGCTGCGTCCGCGCTCACGACCAGCATCGCCAGACCACGCTCATCCCGCAAGGCACTCAAGAGATCGAGGAGGCTCGCCCTCTCCGGCGCAGTCATCCCTTCCCCAGGCCACTCGACCACCAGCACGCGCGGGTCGACCGCGAGCAGGCGGGCGAGTTGTACCCGTTGCCGGTCAAGCACAGAGAGATTGACCGGATACTCCGACATCACCGCCGGATCCAGCCCGACTCGATGCAGCAGCGCAGCACAACGCGCTCGACATGCCTCATCACCCGAAACGAGCCCGAGCGAGCGCATGCCCTCCGTCACCAGCGCACCAACACGCTGCAGAGGATCGAGCGCCGCCCCCGGCGCGGAGAACAGCATCTGAACCGCGCGCCGGGTGTCGTTGAAGCGCTGCGCCAGAGCATCCGCAAGTGGTTCGCCGTCGATGAAACACTCGCCGAACGATGCATCAGCGTGTCCGGCAAGTGCCCGACCCACAAGCCCCCCGCCCTCGCCCACCTCCCCGAGCAATACAACGGTGCGCTCGGCGTCTAGCGCCAGATCGACACCATCCACGAACACCGCGGCGTTGCCCTGCACAGCTTCGGGCGCCACGCGCAGATCGGTCACCAACAGGCGCTGCGGCCCAGTGCGAAGCTTGCCCGGGGCACGAGCAACATCGCTGCCCAACCACTGCCCGCGCCTCGCGAATCCAGGCTGGGCCGAGATCAGCCGACGTGCGGCCGGATGGCCCGGGTTGGCAAAGAACGCCTCACGCGTCGCAAACTCGACGATCTCGCCATCATCGAGCAACGCCACCCGGTCTGCGAGCCGACGCACCACACCGACATCGCGTGTCAGCAGCACGAATCCCGTGCCACGCACATCACGCAGGTGGGCAATGCGGGCTTCGAGTTGCAACCTCACGCTGGGTTCGAGCACTGCGAACGGCTCATCGAGAATCGCCAGAGAGGGGCGTATCGCCCAGGCCATCGCAATCAGCACGCACTGCTGCAAGGTCAGCGGCAAGTCGCGTGGCCGCCGCTCCATCAGGGCCGGTGGATCGATCAGCCCGAGCGATGCGAGGATGCGCGCAGCCTCCTCGTCAGCAGCACGCCCGGAAAGCCCGCGATGCTGCGCGAGCAGAGCTCCGATCTGCGCACGCACGCGGCGATCGGGGTCGAGGCGACCTTTGGGGTGCTGCGGCAGCAGTGTGATCCGCGCTTCCTGCGCGAGTACCTCGGGGGCGCGGCGAACCTCTCCCGCGAGCACGCGGACGCCCTCCGGCAGGTGGCCGAACAGTGCCGCACCGAGCAGCGTCTTGCCACTGCCCGCCCCTCCCAGCACAGCCAGCACCTCGCCGGCACGCGCCTCCAGTGCCACGCCGGAGCGGGCTCCGAGCAGCGCCTCAGCGCGCGCCTGCGGCGCACCCAACCGCAATCCGTCAATCTGCAGCAGCGGCCGCCTGTGCTCCGGGGGTGCAAAGCTGAAGGTCTCTACATCGACACGCTCGTTCATCATCGCCCTGTTCGATCATCGGGCTGATCGCAGACAAAAAAAGGGCCGCAGATGCGACCCGAAGCTGTTGCGACAATGCCAATGCCGCGGTGAAACTCAGTGATGGTGACCGCCCTGCCCGTGCACGTGGCCGTGCGAGATCTCCTCGGCGCTGGCGGCGCGCACGCTGGCGATGGTGACGTCGAAAATCAGAGACACGCCGGCGAGCGGGTGGTTCCCATCAACAACGACCTTGCCGTCGGCGATGTCGGTGATGCGATAGACCATTTCCTCGTCGCCATCTTCGGAGACCCGCTCGAACGCCATGCCGACCTCGATGTTCTCGGGGAACTGGCTGATGTCCTCGAGCAGAACAAGCTCCTCGTCGTAGTCACCGAAGGCGTCATCCGGCAGCAGGCGGATCTTGAGGTTCTCGCCGACCTTCTTGCCGTGCAGGGTTTCCTCGATGACGGGGAAGATCCCGTCGTAGCCGCCGTGCAGGTACACCAGCGGCTGCTTGCCGTCGTCGATCATGTTGCCGTCGGTGTCGGTGACGGTGTAGTTGAGCGTGACGACCGTGTTCTTAAGGATTTCCGTTTGCATATTCCGTTTCCAGGTTCCTGACCATGTTGAAGACCTCGGCCGCGTGGCCTCGGGGTGATACATCCCGGAGAACGTGCCGGATCACGCCTTGCTTGTCGATGATGAAGGTCGTGCGCGCAACGCCGGTGCGAAGCTCGCCATCGACCTTGCGCGTGCAACACACGCCGTACATCCGGCACACCTCGCTATCCTCGTCGGACAGCAGCCGCAGCGAGAGCCCGTGCTCGTCGCGGAACTCAGCGTTCGTCAGGCAATCGTCCGGGCTCACACCGATCACGGTACAGCCGAGCCGGGTGAATTCCTCTTCGTGATCGCTGAAATCGGCCGCCTGCATGGTGCATCCGGGCGTGTTGGCGCGGGGATAGAAATAGAGAACGATGTGCCTGCGCCCAAGTTCCGATTCGAGTTCGAAAACCTCCATGTCGGCATCCGGCAGCGTGAAGGCTGGTGCGACATCACCGATCTGCAGCATGTGCTCTCCCTGGCTTCGCGGCAATTCTAGCCGAGACCGGGAATCAACACTACCGCCGGCACCTGGTGTTTGAAGCATGGCCTGTCTCCTGTCGTCATGTTGTCGCAGTCGCCACCTGCCTGGTGTATCGACCGCATGGGCGCGCCCTGCATGGACCTCCCGATGGCCCGCCGCTATCCGTACGAATAGACCAGTTTTGCCTCCGTCTCAAGCACGGATGCACGAACGACAGCAAAATTGTTGTTGTCGATTCATTCAGGCTGTATAAAATATCAGCCATTCAGATTCATCGCCGTCCGCTTTCCACATCGGGCCCGCACAGGATTCAGCCATCATGCACAGCCACAACCCTCACGATCTGACGCCCCGCCAACTGGAGATCCTGGCTTTCATCCGCAGCGCGCTCGAATCCGAGGGCCGCCCACCCACGCGGGCCGAAGTGTGCAAGGCCTTCGGCTTCCGTTCGCCGAATGCGGCCGAGAGCCATCTGCGCGCACTCGCCGCAAAGGGCGCAATCGTGCTCGAGGATGGCCGCGCCCGTGGTATCCGCTTGCCTGGCGGGCTTGAGGGCCTGATGCAGCGGGATGTCCCCGCGGGCCTGCCGCTCATCGGCCATGTCGCCGCCGGCAGCCCCATCCTCGCGGTGGAACATATCGAATCCCACCACCCGGTCGAACCCACGCTGTTCTCTCCGCGCGCCGATTACCTCCTGCGGGTGCG
Source organism: Rhodocyclaceae bacterium (assembly GCA_041916775.1). Taxonomy (GTDB): domain Bacteria; phylum Pseudomonadota; class Gammaproteobacteria; order Burkholderiales; family Rhodocyclaceae; genus UBA2357. The sequence continues at coordinate 10,202 of JAYRYZ010000006.1, forward strand.
TGGGCTCAGCATGCGCGACGCCGGCATCCTCGATGGCGATCTCCTCGCGGTGCGGCGCACCAGCGAGGCACGCAACGGCCAGGTCGTGGTCGCGCGCGTGCATGACGAGGTGACGGTGAAGACCTTCTCCGCCAAAGGGAGCATCGTCAGCCTGCTGCCCGCCAATCCCGACTTTGCGCCCATCGTCGTGGATACCGCGGTCGAACCGCTGGTGATCGAGGGGCTCGCCGTCGGCCTGATCCGCAAGGGCATGCCGGTCTGAGCCAGGGCCTCCCCTGCACCGCATGAAGCCCGCCCATGGCCCTGCCGATACGCCCCGAAGACGCTGCGGGCACAACCGATCTGCTCGCGAGCGGACTGATATGGCAGGCGGACCGTCTCGCCCGCCCCGTCCAGCCCGGCTGGAGCACCGGCTTTTCCCAGCTGGATGCCGAGCTGCCCGGCGGCGGCTGGCCGCGTGGCGCCTTGATCGAGCTCATCGGCGCCCAGCCCGGCAGCGGCGAACTGCAGCTGCTCCTGCCCATGCTGCGCCAGGCACCGGCCGATCGCTGGAACGCCTGGGTCGCCCCGCCCTGGCTGCCACATGCGGCGGCGCTTGCGGCAGCGGGCGTGCGCCTGGCGACACTGCTGCTGGTGCGCCCGCACACGCCCGCCGAGCTGGTGTGGAGCCTGCGCCAGGCGCTGGCCTCGGGCGCCTGCCATGCGGTGCTCGCCTGGTGTGACAGGGTGGATCAGGCCGCGCTGCGGCGGCTGCAGCTCGCGGCCGAGGATTCCGCCAGCCCGCTGTTCCTGCATCGCCCCCTGTCGGCGCTGCGCCAGGCCTCGCCTGCGGCACTGCGGCTGCAGCTCGTACCGCGCCGCGACGGGCTCGGCGTCGTCATCGTCAAGCGCCGCGGCCCGCCCGCAACACACCCGCTGAACCTCCCCGTCACGCCGACGCTGCGCCCGGCGTCCGGCTACCCGGAACACGGCTGTATTGCGCACCCCGGTATTTCACAGCCTTTGCAGCCCTTGCAGCATTCGCACCCTTGAGATCCTTCGCATCCCTGTTCCCCGCATCCTTCTCCCGTAGCACACCATGCAATGGATCGCCCTCCTGTTGCGCAACCTGCCCCTGCAGGTCTTCACCCGCGGACTGACTGAAGCCGGCATGCCCGATGCCGGGCTCGCGGTGATCGAGCACCGCCCGCGTCCGCATGTACTCGCGGCCAGCGCCGCTGCGCTGTCGCGCGGCGTCACCCCCGGGTTGCGGCTCGCCGGCGCACTGGCGGTCGCCCCGCAGTTGCTGTTGCGCGAACGCGACCCAGCAGCCGAACGGGCGCTGCTGGAGGAGCTCGCAAACTGGGCCGGCGGCTTCACGCCTTCCGTGAGCCTGGATCCGCCCGATACGGTATTGCTGGAGGTCGGCAGCTGTCTGCGCCTCTTCGGCGGGTTGGATGCGCTGTGCGCGCGTATTTCCGGCACTGCCGGGGCGCTCGGGCTGGACATCGCCCTCGCCGCGGCGCCCACGCCACTCGCCGCGCGCTGGCTGGCGCAGGCGACGCCGGGCCGGCGCCTGGCACATCGGCCCGGTTGGGCCACCGCGCTCGACGCCTTGCCGGTCGCGCTGATCGGCGACACGGATACGCGCAGCGCGACCATCCTGCAGTTGCTGGAGGATGTCGGCATCCGCCGCATCGGCGAGCTGGATGCCCTGCCGCGCGACGGCCTGGCGCGGCGCGACGGCGCGATGGTACTGGAAACACTGGCCAAGGCGCGCGGGCAGCGGCCCGACCCGCGCCCCTGGCATCGCCCCCCTGAGCAGCACGCGGCGCGGCTGGTGCTGCCGGCGCCGGTCGAACACACCGACACGCTGCTCTTCGCCGCCCGGCGCCTGCTCGCCGGGTTGTGCGCCTGGCTCGCGGCGCGCCATGCGGCGGTGGACCGCTGCACGCTGTGGCTGGAACATACCGACGTGCCCGACACCCGGCTGGAGATCGTCACCGGCGCTCCTTGCCGTGACGAGGCGCGGCTGGCGCACGTGCTGCACGAGCAGTTCGCGCGCCTCACCCTGCCCGCAGCGGCAGAGGCGCTGCGGCTCACGGCGGACCGGCCGATGAGCCTGCACCCGCCCAGCGGCGACCTCTTCGGCGACCCGGGGGCTGCGCGTGACAGCGCCACGCGGCTGCTCGAACGCCTGCGCGCGCGGCTCGGCGACGCCGCCCTCACCAGCCTGCAGCTGGTGGCGGAGCACCGCCCGGAGCGCGCCTGGCGCAGCGTGACGCCGGATCTCGACCGGCCCGGCGACGCGGCGCCGGACGGTCGCCTGCGCCCCACCTGGCTGCTGCCCGAGCCCCGGCGGCTCGAGTCGCTCGCCGGCCTCAGCCTGGAGCACGGCCCGGAGCGCATCGAATCCGGTTGGTGGGACGGCGCCGACATGCGGCGCGACTACTTCGTCGCCCGCACTCGCGAGGACGCGCTGTGGTGGGTCTTCCGCGACCTGGATGCAACGCAGGAGGCCTGGTTCCTGCACGGTTACTTCAGCTGACCACCCGTCCCCGGCAATACGGCCGCGCGCAATACGGCCCCTATCAGCACTCGCCAGCGCCGCCCATCCCGTGTCACCCTTCATACTGCGTTCATCGCAGCCCGGGCATCATGCGCGGCCAAGATACACACCACTCGCACACCACTCACAAACCACTCGCACGCCGGACACCCAACGCCACGCCCCATGCGGCCACACAGCGCATAGACCGAACCCGCCATGACCGATCACACCACCGCCACCGCCCGGCCCAACTCGCTGCAACGCTACGCCTGGCTCTCGATTGCCGCCGCCGTCGCCACCATCCTGCTGAAGGGCTGGGCCTGGTATCTGACCGGCTCGGTCGGTTTGCTGTCGGACGCGATCGAATCCTTCGTCAACCTCGCCGGCGCGCTGATGGCGCTGTGGATGCTGATCGTCGCCGAGGCGCCGGCCGACTCCCGCCACGCCCACGGTCACAGCAAGGCGGAGTACTTCTCCAGCGCCTTCGAGGGCCTGCTGATCCTGCTCGCCGCGCTCGCGATTGGCTACACCGCGATCGAGCGTCTGCTCGCGCCTCAGCCGCTCGAGTCCGTGAGCCTCGGGCTGATGGTCTCGGTGGCAGCCTCGGCGATCAACCTCGCGGTGGCGCGCGTGCTGATGCGCATCGGCCGTCAGCACAACGCCATCGCCCTGGAGGCTGACGCACACCACCTGATGACGGACGTGTGGACCTCCGTCGGGGTGATCGCGGGTGTGGGGCTGGTGTGGCTCACCGGCTGGTTGTGGCTGGACCCGGTGCTGGCGCTCGCGGTTGCCGCCAACATCCTGTGGACCGGCTGGAGGCTGTTGGAGCGCTCCGCCGACGGCTTGCTGGACGCCTCGCTACCGGCCGATGAGATCGACCGGATCGAGGCCCTGCTCGCCGACCACCGCGCCCGGGGTCTCGACTTCCATGCGCTGCGCACCCGCCAGGCGGGCAGCCGCTGCTTCATCACGCTGCATGTGCTGGTGCCGGGCGACTGGACGGTGCAGCGCGGCCACGACCAGCTCGAACTCATCGAGGGCGAGATCCGCACGCTGATCCCGCACGCGCATGTCACCACCCACCTGGAGCCGCTCGGCGACCCGCTCTCGATGCAGGATCAGCACCTCGACCGCTGAGGCCGGCGCGCACATCACCGGGCCGCAGCCGGCCCGACAGCACGCACCCCGGCCTAAGCCGCCCCCAGCCAGGCCGCGCGCCGCGCGACCGCGGCTTGACCGGCGCGCGGGTTGATGTGCAGGCTCGCCTTGTCCTCCGGGGCTGGGGCGAGGACGACGTCGAAGCACAGCAACTCGTCGCGCCGGAAAGCGTGGATCTCGACGTGCGTGCCCGGCGCGCGCCGTGCGAGCATCGCATCGAGCCCCGCGCCGCTCACCTTCAGCCCGTCCAGCGCCACCAGCACGTCGCCCGCCGACAAGCCGGCGCGCTGGGCGGGCCCGTCATCGAAGACCTGGGCGATCTTCACCTCGCCGTTGCCGCCCGCCAGTTTCACGCCCAGGCTGGGTGTCTTGCTGCTTGCCTCGAAGCGCAGGCTGACGCCGACTGTCCGCAGCAGCGTCGCCAGCGGCAGATCCTCGGTGCCTTCCACGCTGCGGCGCAACCACTGCGCGAGCCCCCGACCCTTGCCCGGCGCCCGGGCTTCGACGAGCTCATGCACGAGCGCATACACCGCGTCCTCGCCCACGCCCACGCCGCGCTGGCCGAAGCGCTGCCACATCTGCTGCATCAGCGCATCCAGGCTGCAGGCGCCGTCGCTCGCCTCGCGCAGGCGCAGATCCAGCGCAAGCGCGATCAGCGCGCCCTTGGCGTAGTAACTGACGATGGCGTTGGGCGCGTTCTCGTCCTGGCGGTAGTACTTGATCCAGGCATCGAAGGACGACTCCGCCACGCTCTGCTTCTTGCGGCCGCTACCGCGCAGCACGCCGGAAACGGTCCTGGCGACGAGCGCCAGATAGTCGTCATCGCCGATGACCCCGGCGCGGCGCAGCACCAGGTCGTCGTAGTAGGACGTGAAGCCCTCGAACACCCACAGCAGGCGGGTGTAGTTCTCGCGCTCCAGCGCATACGGCATGAAGGCGGCGGGCTTGATGCGCTTGACGTTCCAGGTGTGGAAGTACTCGTGGCTGCACAGGCCGAGGAAGGTCTTGTAGGCATCCGGCAGCCCCTGCATGCCCTTGTGCGGCAGGTCGCCACGGCTGCAGATGAGCGCGGTCGAGGCGCGGTGCTCCAGCCCGCCGTAGCCCTCGCCCACCACCATCACCTGGAAGAGGTAACGCTCCACCGGCGCCGGCAGACCGAAGAAGCGGATCTGCCATTCGCAGATGCGCTTCAGATCGGCGCACAGCCGCTCCAGGTCGCAATCGTGCCGGCCGGTGAGCGCGATCTCGTGGCGCACGCCGCAGGCGTCGAAATGCGCGAGCGTGAAGTTGCCCATCTCCACCGGATGGTCAACCAGTTCGTCGTAATCGGCAGCACGGTAGCGGCCGAAGCCCGCGTCCTGCCCGCTACGGCGCGGCGCCGGCTCACGCGGCAGCGTGGTCGCCACGCGCCAATCGCCAAGCTGCGCGATCTCGCGCGCATCGGGCGCCAGGATGTCCACGGTGCACGGCTGGTGCTCCCGCCCTGCCACCGCCAGGAACACGCTGGTGCCGTTGAAGAAGCCGTGGGTCGCGTCGAGATGCGCGGTGCGCACCGACAGGTCCCAGGCGTAGACCTCGTACTCCAGCCGCAGCTTCGCGCCGGCCGGCACCGGTGCGGCACGCCAGGTGTGCTTGTCGAGCTTCTCGATCGCCACCGCACCGCCGCCGGATTCGGCGTAGAGGGTCACGATGTTGCGCGCGAACTCGCGGATCATGTAGCTACCCGGGATCCACGCCGGCAGGCGGAACACCTGGCCGGAGGGGTCGGGCCGCTCCACCTCGCAGCTCACCAGAAAACAGTGCGCATGCGGTCGCGCGGGGCGGATCGTGTAATGCACCGGGGCGATCGGTGCCTTGCGGGTTTGGCTCATGGGCTGTGTTCGGGGTCGTCAAGCATCACTATCGGTTTCGATTGTAGCAACGCAACCCCCGCCTACGCTCTTCCCCAACGTGTTACTTCCTCCGCGGGCAGCGCTTGCAGCGCGGGCTCTTCTTGCAGCATTTTCCGCTCATGGCCGAACGCCTCCTCGTCTGCCCGTCGCGAGGACGGCATGGTTGTCGAATGCGTGGGGGCGCTGCCAGCGCTGCGCAGCGCCGTGCTGCACATCCAGTGCCCACAGATCGCCACGGTCGCCGCTGGCGATCAGCCTGCCGTCGCTTTCTGCAAGCGCGCAGACGCGTGGGGTGGCGAAGTGTGCGAGCGGCGTGCCGTCGGTGCGCCACAGTGCGGTGACGCCGGCATGGGTGCAGCTCAGTGCGAAACCCTGGGGCAACGCGAGGATGTCGCCGGCGTAGCCGCCGCAGGCGGCGAGGAGCGACGCATCGGCGTCGGCATAGCGGAGCCGGTCTCCATCGAGCAAGGCCAGCAGGGGTCGCGGCGCATTTCCTTCGTTCTGCAGCGCCACGGCCACCTGCCCGCCGCGATGCTGGGCGATGTGGCGCACGCTCATGAAGGGGTCCGGCAGCCGGTGCTGCGCCAGCAGCCTGCCGCTCGCCGCGTCGAGCATCGCGAGCGAGGGATCCATGCGGTCGAGGTTGAGCTTCGCCCGGCCGGTCTCGGGCAGGGTGAGGATGCCGCCGTTGGCGACCGCGAGTCGCCCGTCCGCGAGGAAGCGCAGCGCATGGGGCCCGATGCCGCCGCTGGGCCAGCTGGCGAGCCGCTCCAGCGTGGCTGCATCGTAGACGCCGACCTGTCCGTCGCCGCTGAGACGATCGGTTTCGGTGGCGTACAGACGTCGCCCGTCGGGCGAGAACGCGATGTGCCCCTCGAAGCGCAGCGCGTCGTCGGCCTCGAAGCGCGAGAGCACGCGCCCCTCTGCAACCGAGAAGCGCAGCAGGAAGCTGCCTGGTCGCCGCGCAGCGACGATGGCGCTGCCGTCGCCGGCCGGATGCCAGCGCACCTCGTGGCCACGCGCGGGCAGCGCCAGCGCCGTGTCGGGCGCAGTGGTGAGCCCCGCGCATGCGCTGCTGGACGGATTGGCGAGATCGCTCCAGCACGTCAGCACACCGGGTATCGCAGCCCCATGAACGGCGGCTGCGCACGTGCGGGACGGAATGTGCGAGAGCAGCCAGGCCGCAGGCAGGCCCAGCATCCACTGGCGCCGGCGCGCGTCAGTCACCATCGTTGTCCCCGAATCCGATCGAGATCTTGAGCCTTTCGGCAACCTCGCCCGCCAGAAGCTGCTGCAGGGCGAGCAGCGCTGCGACGGCATCGGCAACGCGCCCGCCACCGTCTTCCATGGGCTGCGTCGGTACCGCGATGAGCGCCCGCCCGGCCGCTTCGACCGCCACATCCAGACGCGCGGCGAGTTCGAGCAGGCCCCGGCCACGCAACAGTGCGTTGAGCCCGGGCGCGTCACCCCGCCCCTGCAGCCCGGCCCGCAGTCCCTGGAAGTAGGCGTGCAGATGCGCCCAGGTGGCGCCGCTGCGCCACGCATCGAAGGCCGGGGCGCCGCTCGCGCGGGCAGGCTTCTCGAGGTACTTCTGGCGCAAGGTGTCGGTGGCACCGACGAGGATGTTCACCCCGTCGCCGAGTAGCCTTGCCTCCAGCGCAGCATCCGCCTGTGCGAGTGCACTGCGCCAGTCCTGCCACGCCGCAGCCATCGGCACCAGCGCGCGCACCACATCCCGGGCCACCCATGTCGCGTAGGCGCAGGCGGCGGGGTCGCGGTTGAGCGCGACGCGCTGCGGGTCGAAGAGCAGGAACTCCAGCGCCGGCAGTCCTCGTGCGGTGACGCCGATGCGCGCATCGTCCAGGGTGCCGGCGGCGCGGTCGCGAATCGTCGCGAGGATCTGTGGCGGACGCGTCGGCCAGAAGTCGATCTGGCGCAGCACCCGGCTCTCCAGCGCCGGCCCGAAGGGTAGCGGCGTCACCCGGCGCAGCGCGGCGGCGGTGTCGCGCCAGGTGGCGCGGGCGCTCTCCAGCCGCTTGGTCTCTTCGGCGCTGACGAGATCCCCTTCGCACAGCCGCTCGAGCGCGCCGGCAAGCGCCTCCGCCTGCATCTGCAGGCTGGCATAGCCGGGCACCAGCGCCTGCCGCGCAAGGCCGTCCATCCATGCGGAAGGACTGACGACCGGCGCAGGTGCGGCCGCCTGTGCCGGAGGAAAAGGGTTTGCCGCGGCCAGCGCCGACACCAGCACCATGCAAAGGCTTGCGCGTCGGTGCTGCCGGCAGAACCCCGGGCGCATCCTTGCGACGATTCGGTTCACGACGCTTCCGGTTGTCACGATGGCTCCGATCTCATGGCGACTGAGGTTTCACAACGACTCTAGGAAGCGCAGCAGCGCCTCGCGGTCGGCCTGGTTGAATCCCAGCACGGCCTGCCGTGCGGACTCCGCCTCGCCACCATGCCACAACACCGCTTCCATCAGGTCGCGCGCGCGACCGTCGTGCAGGAAAAAGGTGTGCCCATTCACTGCGCGGATGAGGCCGATACCCCAAAGCGGCGGCGTGCGCCACTCGCGTCCGCTCGCCTCGAAATCGGGACGACCATCGGCGAGCCCGTCGCCCATGTCGTGCATCAGCAGATCGGTGTAGGGGTAGATGGTCTGGCGCGAGAGCTCCGGATAATCCGCCAGCTCGCCGGTGACATGGCGCGGCACATGGCAGCTGGCGCAGCCCACCGCGTTGAAGAGTTGCTTGCCGCGCAGCACGGTCGGGTCGCGCACGTCGCGCCGCGCCGGCACTGCCAGCGTGGTGGTGTAGAAGATGGTGCGGGCGAGCGCCTGGTCGTCGATGTCCACCGCGCCCTCATTGCGCTTCTGCCGCCACTCCGCCTCGCGCGCCATGCGCGCGCGGCAGTCCGTCTGGGCCGAGGGGCAATCTTCATGCGGGAACAGCGACGAGGTAATGCCGATGTCGCCATTGAATGCGCCGGCGGTCTGATGGGCGACGCTGCCGACGTTGGCCTTCCAGCCGAAGCGGCCCACGACCCAGTCGTTGCGGCTCGCATCCCAGACGCGGTTGGGGCGGCCGGAGACGACACCCTCCTCGGCCTGACGCCTGGCGATGGCGAGCAGGTCGGCCTCGGGGATGGCTTCCAGCAGCCCCAGCCCGATCACCTGCGGTGCGACGCGCGGCGAGATCAGTGTGGCAGGATGGAGTGGCCCGTAGGCCGCATTCTCCAGACGGTAGGCGGGCTTGCGCAGGCTGTAGGGCGTGCCGTCGTCGAAGCTGCCCGGCAACTCGGTGTAGGCGACCATGACCTCCGCCTCGGGCGCGACGCCGGTCACCGCGAGATTGTTGAGCTGGCCGCCGTAGGTCGGCTCCGGGACCACCCCATCCTTGCCGGCGGACTGCCCCTCCGGGGTCGGAATCGACAGGCGCATCAGCAGGCCTACCGGCGCCTCGCTCTGCACGCCGTCCACTTGCGCCGGCGGTGCGCCGCGTCCATCCATGGCATGGCATCCGGCACAAGAGCGCGCGATGAAGTGCGGCCCCAGGCCATCGCGGCCGGTGGTCGAGGCCGGCGCCTCGACCCAGTTCTTCTTGAAGAACGAGTTGCCGATGAAGAACGGCGTCTGCCGGTCGACGGAGAGGTTCGCCGCCGGGTAGGAGAACGCATTGCGGCCGGTATCGCTGATCGTGGTGTCGCCGCCTGCGAGCTCCTCGCCCAGCTCGTAGCCGGTCGGGTCGGCAGTGGCGGACAGGGAAACCAGGCAGGCCAGGATGGCGAGGGGGGCACGCGCGCTGCGGGCGGTGAGAGACGAGGCTTTCATGATGAGTGATGAGGCGGCAGAGCCACGATGCGAGGTTCGATTGCCGACCGGCGCGCCATCGCGACGCGCGCTGGTCGACCGCTTGCCGGCTTACTCCGGCAGCGCGGTGTTGAGGCGCTTGATGCCGAGTACCGCGGCGGCCTCGACCAGCGCTTCGGTCTGGCTCTTGAGCGCGACGACCGTGGCCTCGACCTTGGCCCGCCCCGGGTTGCCCGCCAGGATGGCCTGATCGAAGGGTGTGGGGATGGCCCCGGCGGCCTTCACGCTCGCATCCATGCGGCTGCTCACCTTATCGGCAATGGCCTTGTCCTTCGCGGCCACCAGCGCGCTCAGCGATGCGCCGCTGATGCGACTGCCGTCCAGGCGCACGAACTCGCCCTTCCACACGTTGCGAATACCGAGCGCATTGGCAACGACATCGCGGTGGGTGTTGTCGGAGAAGCAGGAGTGCTCGTCCTCCTGGCTCTGCGAATCGAGCGCGACCTCGATGCGTTCGCCTGCGAGCTCGGCGCGGCTGAGGATGCCCAGGGCCGAGACCATCTTGTCGAGACTCGCGGGGTTGGCGACGAAATCCACCCGGTAGTTGCCGCCACCCGGCGCCCAGGCCTTCTCGAGGCCCTCCAGGTCGGAGACGAGGAGATCGGTGACGACCTTGAGATAGCCACGGCGGCGATCGGCGTTCGGCGTCCTGCCATCGACGAAATCCGTCCACGCACGCTCGCCCGGCCCGTCGGCGCGCAGGTCCTGGCCCCACAGCATGAACTCGATCGCGTGCCAGCCGGTGGAGATGTTCTCCTCGCCGTCCTTCTCGTTGAGGGCCGCCAGGGTATCCGCATCCAGCTTCACAGCGGGGTTGTTGATGATCCCGGCAGCCTGGTTGTCGACCACGCTGTCGACATAGGCCTCGTCCATCGGCCAGGCGTTGATCTGGCCTTCCGGGCCGTCCTCTCCGTCGATCGGGCCGCCATAGAAGCGGAACGCCTCGGTCTGACCATACCACTCGCGCGCCTCCAGCCACGCCGTGCGCGCCTTCTGCAGCCCGGCCTCGCTCGGCGCGGCGAGGAAGGCATCCACCGCAGCCTGCAGCGTGCGCGCCGCGGTCGCGGTGTCGGCATAGGCGGCATGCACGAGTGTGCCGTAGTGCGCGAGCACCCCTTCCGCAGACATGGTTTTCTGGGCAAACGCAGGCGCTGCGAGCGACAGGGTCAGCAATCCGGCGGCAAGTACGTTGAGGCGCATCGATGGATCTCCGGGAGGCGGTGCAAGGGTGAAGAAGCGGGTACGGGGGCCGTGGTAATGAAGAAAAGTTAATGCGAAGAATTCGTATTATTTTTAGCTTATCACGCTGTCCGTCCATTGGGTAGCACCACGACACGCGCTTCGGCGATGATTTGCTAAACTGTATTTCCATACACCTCACGATGTCCCCGAATGCGCCACCTCCCCGACTACGCCGAACTGCACTGCCAGAGCAACTTCAGCTTCCAGCACGGCGCCTCGCACCCGGAGGAACTGGTGGAGCGCGCCGCCGCGCTCGGCTACAGCGCGCTCGCGCTCACCGACGAATGCTCGTTCGCCGGCGTGGTGCGCGCGCACCAGGCGGTGCGCAGGCTGCAAGCGCAGGGCTGCGCGCTGCGGCTCATCGTCGGCACCTGGCTGCGCCTCGCCGATGGCCCCGCGCTGGTCTTGCTGGCCTGCAACGCGCCGGGCTATGCCGCACTTTCGCGACTCATCACCCGGGGGCGCCGGGCCGCGCGCAAGGGGCGCTACCACCTCACCCGTCAAGATGTGGGCGCGGAGCGGCTCGACGGATGCGTGGCCTTGCTGACGGCACCGACAGCGCCGGGGAGCTGGGGCGGACGCAACAACGGCGAGGGCGACAGCGGTGGCAGTGGTTGCGCCGGCACAAATCATTGCGCTTTTGCTGGAGACAGCGGCAGCAATGACGATGGCCGTTGCAGTGGTGAGGACGACACGCTGCTCGCCGACCTCGCCTGGCTGCGGGGCCTCTTCCCCGAGGCCTGCTGGCTCACAGTGAGCCTGCTGCTGCAGGGCGACGACGCAGCGCGGCGCGCGCGCCTGGAGCGCATCGCCCGCCACGCCGGGGTACCGCTGGTGGCCACCGGCAGCGTGCTCATGCACGACGCCGCGCGCCGCCCGCTCGCCGATGTGCTCACCGCACTGCGCCTGCACACCAGCATCGCCGAGGCCGGGCTGGCGCTCGCGGGCAATGCGGAGCGCCGGTTGCAGGACCGCGCCACCCTGGCCCGCCGCTACCCGCCTGCGCTGCTCGCGGAATCCCTGCGCATTGCCGAACGCTGCCGCTTCAGCCTCGATGCGCTGCGCTACCAGTACCCGGAGGAGGTCGTACCGGCCGGACACACCGCGACGAGCGGCCTGGGTGCGCTGGTGGAGCACGGACTCGTCCGGCGCTACACCAGCCCGGGCGGCAGCCGGCCGGTGCCGGAAACGGTGCGCAGCCAGGTAGCGCGCGAGCTCGCGCTGATTGCCGCGCTGCGCTACGAGGCCTACTTCCTCACGGTGTACGACATCGTCCGCTTTGCCCGCAGCCGCGGGATCCTGTGCCAGGGCCGCGGCTCGGCGGCGAACTCGGTGGTGTGCTGGGCGCTGGGCATCACCGAGGTGTCGCCCGAGACCGGGACGATGCTGTTCGAGCGCTTCATCTCCGCCGAGCGCAACGAACCGCCCGACATCGACGTGGATTTCGAGCATGAGCGACGCGAAGAGGTCATCCAGTACATCTACACCCGCTACGGGCGCGAGCGCGCCGCGCTGGCCGCGACGGTGATCCGCTACCAGCCGCGCAGCGCCCTGCGCGACGTGGGTCGGGCGCTGGGTTTTCCCGAGGCGCAGATCGACCGCCTAGCCCGCGACCAGATCTGGTTCGACGGCCGCCGCATCGCACCCGAACGACTGATCGACGCCGGGCTGGATCCGGAGAGCCCGATGGTGCGGCGACTGACCGACTGCGTGCATGCGCTGATCGGCTTCCCCCGCCACCTCTCGCAGCATGTCGGCGGCTTCGTCATCGCGCGTGGTCGGCTGGACGAGCTGGTGCCGGTGGAGAACGCGGCGATGCCGGAGCGCACCGTGATCCAGTGGGACAAGGACGACCTCGACGCCATGGGCTTGCTCAAGGTGGATGTGCTGGCGCTCGGCATGCTGACCGCGCTGCGTCGCAGCCTGGCGCTGCTGTCCGCCTGGCAGGGGCGGCCGATGATGGGCCTCGCCGACATCCCGCAGGAGGACCCGGCGGTATATGCGATGCTGTCGCGCGCCGACTCGATCGGCGTGTTCCAGGTGGAGTCGCGGGCGCAGATGACCATGCTGCCGCGCCTGCGCCCGCGCTGCTTCTACGACCTCGTGGTCGAGGTCGCCATCGTGCGGCCGGGCCCGATCCAGGGCGGCATGGTGCATCCCTACCTGGAAGCGCGCGCACGTGCCGCACGGGGCGAGGCGATCGATTATCCGCGCCCCTGCCGCCCGGTCGCCGCGGAAAGCGCCGCGCCGCACGCCAGCGACGGCGTCCGCCGGGTGCTGGAGCGCACCCTGGGGGTGCCGATCTTCCAGGAGCAGGTGATGCAGCTCGCCGTGGTGGCGGCTGGCTTCACCCCCGGCGAGGCAGACCAGCTGCGCCGCTCGATGGGCGCCTGGCGCAGGCAGGGCGAGCTCGAGAAGTACCGCGCGCAGCTCCTCGACGGCATGGCCGCGCGCGGCTACGACAGCGCCTTCGCCCAGCGCCTGTGCGACCAGATCCAGGGCTTCGGCAGCTACGGCTTCCCAGAATCGCATGCGGCGAGCTTCGCGCTGCTGGTGTATTTCTCCGCCTGGCTGAAATGCTTTCACCCCGCCGCCTTCCTGTGCGGCCTGCTCAACAGCCAGCCGATGGGCTTTTACTCGCCCTCGCAGCTGATTCAGGACGCACGCCGGCACGGGGTCGAGGTTCGCGCACCGGATGTGGCCTTCAGCGCCTACGATTGCACGCTCGAGGCGCCCTCGCCACCGCCCTCGCCACCGCCATCACCAACGCCCTCGCCAACGCTCTCACCGCTTCCCGACGCGAACGTCGCACCCGACCATGCAACCGATTTTGTGCGGGACCTTGCGCCAAACCGCCCACCAGATTTCACACCACAAACCGGCAACCCGCCCGCGGCCCGCCTTGGCCTGCGCATGGTGAAGGGGCTGGGCGAAGCGGCAGCGGCACGCATCGTCGCGGCGCGGGCCGCGCAGCCCTTCCGCGACTGCGACGACCTCGCCTTGCGCGCCGCGCTCGACCCGGGCGAGATGTCGCGCCTCGCCCGCGCCGGCGCGCTCGCGAGCCTTGCCGGCAACCGCCGCCAGGCGCTGTGGCAGGCCATGGGGAGCCGCCCGGCGGAAGGTATCCTGCGAGGCGCGGCGATCCACGACACCCGGCTCGCGCTGCCACCGCCGGACGAGGGGCGCGCGCTGCTGGACGACTACGCCCACCTCGGCTTCACGCTCGGGCGCCACCCGCTCGCGCTGCTGCGCGAGCACCTGCGTAAGGCGCGCTTTCTCACCGCGCGCGAGATCCTCGCCTGCGCCGACCGCCAGCTCGCCCGCGCCGCCGGCCTCGTCACCTGCCGCCAGCGCCCCGGCACTGCCAAGGGCACCCTGTTCGTGACGCTGGAAGACGAAACCGGTTTCATCAACGTCATCGTCCGCCCCGCCCTGCAGGCACGCCAGCGCCAGACGCTGCTGCGCGCTCGCCTGCTCGGTGTCTATGGCCAGATCAGCCGCCAGGGCGAGGTGGTGCATCTCCAGGCCGGCCATGTGGTCGACCACTCCGCGCTGATCGGCACCCTGAGCGCCCACAGCCGGGATTTCCAATAGGTTCGCGCAGCAGACTGGTTGCCCTGCTCACCTCAACTGCGCCAGCACCGCCTCCACCAGCCGCTCGACCTCGTCCTTCGCCGCCTGCGCGGCCTTGCCCATCTGGTACACCGAGCCGCCCATCACCGCGCTCTGCGCATAGGCGTTGCGCTGCGTGAGCGGCGCATCGAGCACCGGCAGGGTGAAGTCCTGCATCACCTCCAGCACCGAGCCGGACAGCGCGGTACGCTGCACCCGGTTGGGGAGGAGCGCGCCGGCGAGGGCCTTGCGCGTCGCCATGTGCTTGAGGATGAAGCGCTCCATCGCGCGCGCGCTCCACAGGTCCGGCGGGCTGGGCACCACCGGCACCAGCGCCAGATCGGCAAGCTCGAGCGCCAGCGCCGAGTAGGGATGCTCCAGGGATGGAGGGCAATCGAGCAGCACCATCGCCCCTTGCCCGGCAAACCCGGCGATCTGCGCGCGCACCGCCTCGGCGTCCTGCCCGGCGCGCACCACCGTGGCCGGGAATGGCTTGTCCAGCGACGACTCCGCCCAGCGCAATGCGCTCTCCTGCGGATCGAGATCCAGCACCGCCACCGCAAGCCCACGCGCCGTCATCCCGGCCGCGAGTTGCATCGTCACCGTGGTCTTGCCCGCCCCACCCTTCTGGGAGATCAGCGCCACCCGTCTCGCCTTCTTCATCACATCCCTCCTCGCGATTCGCCGCAGCAGTGTAGCCCAAGCGCCAGCTTGCCGCGGTATCGTGCGAGATCTATATTGACGATGTTGATATCAATATCTCAGGAGTGCCCTCATGCCGCTTCAGATCGCCAACCCGACCGTAGTCGAAAAGGTGGATCGGCTCGCAAGACTGACCGGCCTCAGCAAGACGGCCGCCGTCGAGCAAGCGGTTGAGCAGCGCCTGCGCGAGCTATCCGGTGCAAGCTCCCAGCCCGATGGGGACGCACGAAGGCTGAGAAGCCTGCTCGCCCAATTCGACCACGTGCCTCTTCGGCAGGACCACAATGATCCGCTCGATTGGGATGAACACGGGCTGCCGCGATGATCGTCGTCGACACGTCCGCCCTGATTGCCATTGTTTTCGGCGAACCGGAACGCGACATCTTCGCTGACCTGGTTCTGGCCAGCGACAAGGTGCTGATCGCCACGCCCACGCTTCTGGAGACCCGCCTGGTCGTCCATGGGCGCATGGGAGAACGTGGAGTATTGCTCCTGGATGACATGCTCAACCTGTCGATGTTCGCGCAGGTGGCCCCAGGACCGGAGGAACTGCGTGCTGCCTACGCTGCGTTCGTCACCTACGGCAAGGGCAACGGCCACCCTGCTGGCCTCAATTTCGGCGACCTGTTCAGCTACGCGCTGGCGAAGACACGAAACCTGCCCCTGCTCTTCAAGGGCAACGACTTCACCCACACCGACATCCTCCCCGCCTGGCAGCCGGGTTGAGCAACAATCGTTATACTCCCGCACTCGCCGCGCCCGGCGCATGGGCTGCGGGCAAGACCCATATCGAATCGAACGCCCACCGAAGGAAACCCGCATGAAACTCGAGACACTTGCCGTTCACGCAGGCTACAGCCCCGACCCGACCACCAAGGCGGTCGCGGTGCCGATCTACCAGACCACCTCCTACGCGTTCGACAGCACCCAGCACGGCGCCGACCTCTTCGACCTGAAGGTGGCGGGCAACATCTACACCCGCATCATGAACCCCACCCAGGACGTGCTCGAGAAGCGCATCGCCGCGATGGAAGGCGGCATCGCCGGGCTGGCGCTCGCGTCCGGGCAGGCGGCCATCACCTATGCGATCCAGACCATCGCCGAGGCCGGCGACAACATCGTCTCGGCGTCGACGCTCTACGGCGGCACCTACAATCTCTTCGCCCACACCTTCCCGCAGTACGGCATCAACGTGCGCTTCGCCGACTACCGCGACCCGGATGCCTTCGAGAAGCTCATCGACGAACGCACCAAGGCCATCTACTGCGAATCGGTGGGCAACCCGCTGGGCAACATCACCGACTTCGAGAAACTCGCCGAGATCGCCCACAAGCACGGCATCCCGCTCATCGTCGACAACACCGTGCCCTCGCCCTACCTGTGCCGGCCGATCGAGCACGGCGCCGACATCGTGGTGCATTCGCTCACCAAGTACATCGGCGGCCACGGCAATTCCATCGGCGGCATCATCGTCGACAGCGGCAAGTTCCCTTGGGCCGAGCACAAGCAGAAGTTCAAGCGCCTCAACGAGCCCGACGTCTCCTACCACGGCGTGGTCTATACCGAGGCGCTCGGGCCGGCCGCCTACATCGGCCGCGCCCGCGTCGTGCCGCTGCGCAACATGGGCGCGGCGATCAGCCCCTTCAACGCCTTCCTGATCCTGCAGGGCGTCGAGACCCTGGCGCTGCGCATGGAGCGCATCTGCGACAACGCGCTCACCGTCGCCACCTTCCTGCAGAACCACCCCAAGGTGGGCTGGGTGAACTACGCCGGGCTGCCGGACCACAAGGATCACGCACTGGTGCGCAAGTACATGGGCGGGCGCGCCTCAGGCATCCTCACCTTCGGCGTGAAGGGTGGGCTGGAAGCCGGCGGACGCTTCCAGGATGCACTGCAGCTCTTCACCCGGCTGGTAAACATCGGCGACGCGAAGTCGCTCGCCTGCCACCCGGCCTCGACCACCCATCGCCAGTTGTCGCCCGAAGAGCTCGTCAAGGCGGGCGTGTCGGAAGACATGATCCGCCTGTCGGTGGGCATCGAGCACATCGACGACCTGCTCGCCGATCTCGATCAGGCGCTGGCGCAGGCTTGAGCGCCCACCACGTCGACGTCGTCGTCATCGGTGCCGGCGCCGCCGGCATGATGTGCGCGGCACAGGCCGGTCAGCGCGGCCGGTCGGTGCTGATCCTGGACCACGCGGAGAAGCTCGCGGAGAAGATCCGCATCTCCGGCGGCGGGCGGTGCAATTTCACCAACCGCCGCGTCGGCGCCCACAACTACCTCTGCCGCAACCCGCACTTCGTGCGTTCGGCGCTGTCGCGCTACACCGCGCAGGACTTCATCGCGCTGGTGGAGCGCCACGGCATCCGCTACCACGAGCGCGAGCACGGCCAGCTCTTCTGCGATGACTCGGCGGGCGACATCATCCGCATGCTGCAGGCGGAGTGCGCCGCCGGCAAGGTCGTCTGGTCCATGCCGACCCACGTCGCCGCGATCAGCCGCAACGCCGACGGCCGCTTCGCGCTCGACACCAGCCGTGGGCACTTCACCGCCGCGAGCCTGGTGATCGCCACCGGCGGCCTGTCCATCCCGAAGATCGGCGCCACCCCTTTCGGCTACCGCGTGGCCGAGCAGTTCGGCATCCCCATCGTGCCGCCCCGCCCCGCGCTGGTGCCGCTCACACTGCCACCCGAGACGCTCGCACTGTTCCAGCCACTCTCCGGCGCGTCGCTGGACGTGGAGGCGAGTTGCGGCGAGGGCCGCTTCCGCGAGGCGATGCTGATCACCCACCGCGGCCTCTCCGGCCCGGTGATCCTGCAGATCTCGAGCTACTGGCAGGCGCAGGCCTATGCGGACGACGCCTGGGCGCCGGTGTCGATCCGGCTGCTGCCGGATCTGGACGTGGCAGACTGGCTCGCCAGCCACGCCCAGAGCAAGAGCCTCCTCGCCAACCTGCTCGCCGAACACTTGCCGCGCCGCTTCGCCCAGGCCTGGTGTGCGCTGCACGGCTGGGAGAAGCCGCTCAACCAGTCGAGCCACGCCGAGCGCGCCGCGCTTGCGGAAACGCTGGGCGACTGGCGCATCACCCCTTCCGGCACCCAGGGCTACGCCAAGGCCGAGGTCACCCTGGGCGGCGTCGACACCCACGCGCTCTCGTCCAAGACCATGCAGGCCACCAAGGTGGCAGGGCTCTACTTCATCGGCGAGGTCATGGACGTCACCGGCCACCTCGGCGGCTACAACTTCCAGTGGGCATGGGCTTCGGGGCATGCGGCCGGACAGACAGTGTAGTTTTGCGCTTCGACGGTATGCATGTCCAGGAATCCCATCCCGACGAGAAGCGACACCCGGACACCCTTGCCCCGAGGACGCAGGCGACGGCTGTCGAAATACCAGCGCATGAAGTCTCTGCGGTGCTCGCCCTCGTCGAGACCAATCCGCGCGAGCGGCGATCTGGACGAGAGCGGGTCGGGTCTGTTGGTGCTCACTGGCAACCTCCTCTGTTCGATGCACGCATTTGGCCGCTGACGTACGACAGCTATTGACGCATCGATCCGGACAATTGCGCTCATCGAGGGTGTGCGCTGCCTGCTAGCGACACCCGCCGCTTACAGGAGAAATGACCATGCCGGAATCGACCCAGCCGCTCTACTTTGCCTACGGCTCCAACCTCGACGAGGCCGACTGGCTCGCCTTCTGCACCCGACAGGGCGCAGAGGCAAGGCCCCTGTACTTCGTCAGCACGGCCGTGCTGCCCGACATGACGCTCGTCTTCGACTACTACTCGACTGGCCGGGCGGGTGGCGTGCTCGACGTCGTGCCCCGGATCGGGCATGTGGTTCACGGCGTCATCTTCAGGCCCGACGCGGCGACCTGGGCGCTGCTGGATGCGAAGGAAGGTGCGCCGCATTGTTATCGGCGCACTGCGCGCACCGCCATCCTCCCCAGCGGCGAGACCGTCGCTGTGCAGACCTATGAGGTCGTGCCGGCACGCCGCCAGGCGCACACGCCTCCTGATCCGGCCTACCTCGAGGTCGTCCGCCGCGGCCTCGCGCGCTGGAAACTGCCTGACCGTGTGCTGCAGCGGGCGGCGAGCGGCCTCCCACCGGTCTCGGAGGTGTCGGCGATCTTCGCATACGGAACCTTGATGCGGAGCGAGTCGCGCGCGCTGGAGAGTTTCTGGCCCAGCGTTCTCACCGTGTCTCCCGGCGCGACGCCGGGCCGCCTGCTGCGCACCGCAGGCCTCTACCCCGCGATGCGGCTGCCCGACGTGAGCGGATACGGCACCGTGCCTTCGATCGCGCACAGACACGTGCTCGGGGAGTGCTATCAGGTCGGCAGCATCGAGGCACTTCTGCCGGAGCTCGACCGCATCGAGGGTTTCAGGGGCCATGCCGACACCGACTCCCTGTTCCTGCGCACCATCGTTGATGTGACGCTAGCCGACGGGTCGCAACGCCAGTGCTGGTGCTATATCGCGGGGCCGCACCGGGCTCTCGGGGGCCCGATCCCTTCGGGCGACTGGCGTCAGCACAACGCCACGAAACGCGCCTGACTGTCACACGCATGACCTGACCGGTACCGGACTTCGATCGCGGGGAAACTGACAACCTGGTGCGCTGCGCGAACTGGCTCACGGCAATGCGACATGCTGTGTCGTATCGTCGTGAGTGCATCGCACCTCTCCCCACCTTCTTGCGCAAGTCCGGAGTGACCATGGCCGCCTTCAAGGAACGTATCGAACGACTCGACCGGCTCTTCGAGCTGATCCCGCAGAACGACGCGTTCGAGGACTACCCGGACACGACGGTTCTGCTCGGGCGCATGGCGAGCGACTACGCCGATCGCGCCACACCAGAGGCCAAACGCCGGGCGATCCAGCGCGATCTGCAGGAGCTTGTCGATACCGGGCGGATCGAGCCGGTGATCCCCGGGGCCAAGCCGTTGCGCTACCGACGCTGCGGCGAGAACCTCGCCGATGATGAACATCTTTGGGCTTACGCACGCGCAGCGATCGCGAATGCGGTCAGCACCGAGTTGCCGTCCGGTCTGCTCGACGGGGTGCTCAAGCGGCTGCAAAGCCGCGAGATCGACGTCCAGCTGGATGAGGACAAGCTGCGGGTCGTGAGCGATACGCTGCGCCTTCAACCGGCGGCGATTCGTGCCGATGCGCTCATCAACATACTGGAGGCCCTGACCTCAGGGCGTGCGCTCAACATTGGCTACCGGGATGCCGCCGACAAGGTCACCAAGCCGGTGGTCCACCCGCAGGCGCTGCTGCAGCGCGGACCGCGGCTCTACCTCTTTGCGCTCAAGAATGATGAGCCCGAACCTGTGCGGATGTACGCGCTGCACCGCATCACCTCGTCGTCCCTGTCCGAGCTGCCGGCGCGCAAGGCCGAACACTTTCGCCTCAGTGATTCCATCAAGCGCGGCAACGCCGACTTCGGCGACGGCACCCTGATCGAGTTGGAGATCCTCGCCCGCGGCTATGTGGCTGGTTTGCTGCGCGAGTGCGCGCTGAGCGCGGACCAGCGGGTCGAGGACGAGGAGGAAGGCAGCGGCTTCGACCTGCGGATCACCGCCACGCTGCCCGCCACCGGCCAGCTGCTGCGCTGGCTGCTTGGCTGCGGCGACAACATCGTGGTGCTGAAGCCGGACAACCTGCGTGCCACCGTCAGCGCTCAGGCCGCGAAGATCGCTGCGCTGTATTCGACAGCCGAAAGGCGGGAGCCGGCATGAGCCTCACCAGCGCCCTCTCCCGCGACCACCGGGCGCCCCGTCTCCGCATCGCATATACGGCACGTCCGATGACAAAAGAATGAATACAACTCGACGCGAGTCGATCGAGTCCTCATGGCAGCGCATATCGGACCGCCAGACTCAAGTTATCGCCTGTGTGAGGGCATTCACGCTCGCCTGAGACATCACCATCTCCAGCGCGACGTGTGCCCGCGTCATTCCCACAAACAACAACCTCCTTGCGGAATCGCCCAGCGTTTCAAAGTCGAGTTCGGTCAGCACGATCCCCAACGCACTCTGACCCTTGAATCGGTAGATGGACTCGATCAGCAGGTCGCCTTCCGACCAGGTGGGCTCTCCGTCAGGCGTGTAGCGACCGGTGAACCTTCGGATGCTCAGCTCGCCCAGACGCGACGCCTTCAATAGCAGGGACCGCCCATGGCCGCGTGCGCTGAGCACGGCGATGTCCGCCAACGGAAGGCCCCGGTCGCGCAGTGCCGCAACCGCAGCAGCCGTCTCACGACGCAGCCCGCGTTCATCCGCGTAGACGCGGAAGGTCGGAATCTCGCCCCGGAAGGGGTTGCGGCCATCGATGGACTGTGGAGCGAGTTTCAGTGCGTTGATGACGTCGACGATGGCACGCGGGGAGCGGAAGTTGTCATTGCAGCGCACGGTGACCACGTCGGCGAGCTCGAAGCCCTCGCGTTGATACAGGCGCTGCGCCTCGTCCTCCAGCAGGTATAGCCGCCCCGATTCCTTGAGTTGTGGCAGAAGACTCGCAACCCACGCTGGTTCGAAGTCCTGACCCTCATCGATGATCATCAGATCGTACATGGCCTCGAAGTGAGACGCTCCGGCACCATAGTGTTCAGCCAACGACGGGAAGATACCTTCGGCGGAGAAATCCGGCTCGCCCTGGTTCCGCCGCCAGTGTTCCACGCATAGCTCGTGAAAACTCGCGACCCTGCTTCGCGCAGGTGCAATGCGTCCGACATGATCAGCCAGGGCGCGATTGAAGCACACGTACAATGCGCGCTGCTGCAGGACCGCCGCATCTTCGAGCAGGCGCAGCGCAAGCTGCGTCTTACCCGATCCTGCGGTCGCCTGTATGCGGACGAGCCCCGCGGGGGCGTCGATGCGCGGTATCCATGTCGCCAGACCCTCTGCAAGCCGTCGGCTGGTGCCGCGGAGCTGCTTGCCGAGCACCTGAAGATCGATCGAGACCCTGAAGATGTTCCCCAGAAAGCGCCGCAAGGCATGCACGTCACTGCGGCTGTGACCGGCTTCGAGCATCGTGCGGGCGAGATAACCCAACTGTTCGAACTCCGTCGCATCGATGATCCGCTCTCTCGGCAGCGAGACAATGCTGGCTTCCTGCACTCGAAAGTCCGGAAGCACGACGCAGCTGGCAACATGTGAATGGAGCCCGGATTCGGCAAGGCGGTTGACGATTGCGGCGTGCTGCACCCGGCTCTGCCGTGCCACATCGCACTGATCACGGCCATAGAGCTTGACCAGCTTGCCGTCGATCAGCTCCAGGCTGCCTGCCTTGACCTCCATCAGCAGAATGTTGCCGTTCGGCGCCAAAACAATCAGGTCGATCTCCCCGAAGCGGTCCTCTCCCCTATGAACCGTTTGAAAGGGTACGCCATGAAACACGTCGTAGCTGTCGGGGAGCGACGCCTGAAGTTGCTCCAGTACATCGAGCTCGCGGTACAGGCCTGCATCATGTCGGAACGTGTCCAACGTCGGGAAGATCTGCGCCATAGGGGGTCAGCCGTCCTGAGGATATCTGCCTGGATTATTGCAGGAACGGCATCGGTGGTGGCCCCCAACCCATGGAGGGCGTTACACACATGGGCGAAGCCGTCACCGTGCCCACTGCACGCGCCGCTTATGCCGTTGCCGGCTTCTCCAGGAATCCCATCTCCACGAGATGGCTCTCGATCCCCTTGAGTGCCGCCACCCCGTTGAGCGGCAATGACACGCCACGGGATGCATCGGTGGCCGCTTCGCGGGGATTGATCCGGATGATGGGTACGCCCTGCTGCTCGCCGAAGCGTCGCACCGATGGAATCGCCAGGCCCGCGCCGATCTCGATCACCACCAGCCGCTCGACTCGGTCGCGCCAGGCGGCACAGCGCGAGAGCTGCGCGCGGGTGCGGTCGTCGATCCAGGCGGCGTCACCGAACATCAGGATGTTCGGCCGGGCAAGGTCGCCGCACCAGGGGCACTCGGGAAACGGGCTCACGAGCTCGCAGGCGGCCTCATCCACCTCGGGCCGGAATGCCTCCGCCGACCAGACATCCCCCATGCAGCCGTTGAGGCACTGCAGGTGATGGATGGAACCATGACACTCGGCGACCCGCTCCGGCGGGTAACCCGCAGCCTGGAAGTGCCCGTCCACATTGCTGGTGAACACCTGGGCACCGTCGGGCATGCGCGCTGCGATCGCCTGAAGGATCGCGAACGACGGCCCGGGCGGTGTCTCGCGATAGAGCTTCAGGCGATGACCGTAGAATCCCCAGGCCAGCCGGGGGCTGGCTCTGAAGGCGTCGGGACAGGCGATGTCCTGGAAGTGCATCCGCGCACGCCCGAGTGCCGGGTAGGCCTGCCACATGCCCTCGCTGCCGCGGAAGTCGGGGAGCCCTGAATCCACCCCGAGCCCGGCCCCTGCGGTGATCAGCAGCCCGTCCGCCGCTGCGATCAGGCGCGCCGAGCGGGCGAATGCCGCTCTGAAGTCATCGAACGAATCGTTCATGCCTTACCCCTACCGATAGCAACACCCGTGCACACCGCCGCTTCGCGAGCTTGAAGGCATACGATGCCAGATCCCGCGGCACGGATGCACGAGTACCTTCCGTCTGCCAGCCCCAACCCCTCACCTCGAAAGTCTTCCATCGCCATTCCAAGGTGCGGCTTGGTGCTCATTTTCTTCTCGCGTCCTTCCTTGACCTCACCCCTTCACGCACACCACCTGCTTCAGGGTGTGCAGGATCTCGGTCAGGTCGCGCTGGTTGGCCATGACCTCATCGATGTCCTTGTACGCGCCCGGAATCTCGTCGATCACCCCTTTGTCCTTGCGGCAGATGACGCCCTCGGTCTGTCTGACCATATCGGCCTCGGTGAATTGCTTCTCGGCAGCCGTGCGGCTCATGCGCCGGCCGGCGCCGTGGGCGCTGGAACAGAAGCTCTCCGGGTTGCCCTTGCCGCGCACGATGTAGCTGCGCGCACCCATGCTGCCCGGGACAATGCCGAGATCCCCCTCCCCAGCGCGGATGGCGCCCTTGCGCGTCACCCACACGTCGGCGCCGAAGTGGTGCTCGCGAGCGACGTAGTTGTGATGGCAGTTCACCGCTTCGGTGGTGACGGAAAACGGCGGCAGGTGACGCGCCAAGCCGGCGAGCACCAACTCGAGCATCGCCTGGCGGTTGGCCATCGCATATGCCTGCGCCCAGTGCACCGCCTCGACATAGTCGGCGAAGTGTTCGCTCCCTTCCGGGAAGTAGGCCAGATCACGATCCGGCAACTGGATCATGTGGCGCTCCATGTCCTTGCGGGCCAGCTCGATGAAGTAGCTGGCGATCGCATTGCCGATGCCGCGGCTGCCCGAATGCAGCATGACCCACACACGCGCGTGCTCATCCAGGCAGACCTCGATGAAGTGGTTGCCGCCCCCGAGTGTGCCCATCTGATTGGCCCACTTCGAGAACTTGCCGAAGGCCTTGAGCAGCTGCGGATGACGCTCGGTCAGCGCCCTGAGGCCGGGCTCGAAGGGGCGCGCCACCTCGGCCAGGACGCGATCGTCGGCATGCTGGGCGCGCCCCACCGGCACATCGCGGCTGATCTGGTCGAAGACCTTCTTCAGCGCCCTTTCGTCAAGGTCGTCTGCCGAGATCGACAAGCGGGCCGCCACCATGCCACAGCCGATGTCCACGCCCACCGCGGCCGGAATGATCGCCTTGTGGGTGGCGATCACCGAGCCGATGGTCGCACCGATGCCCAGATGGACGTCGGGCATGGCGGCCACATGGTGGTGGATGAAAGGCATGGCGGCGATGTTGGCGAGCTGCGCCTTCGAGCGCTCATCGACATCGTCGGTCCAGATCTTGACCGGCACGCTCTCGGTAGTGATGACTTGTTTGATTGGCATCGATTCTCCCTCTCAATCCTCACCATCGGTGAGCAGATTTCCGTTCGCGCGCGCGCCGGCACGGCATGAAGGCTGCCAGGCATTGGTCGATGGAACGCTGCCGCGCGAACATCTATTCGAGAAGTTCCTTGTCATCGTGGCTATACGGCGGCGATCGGCAGGACAGGATCTTGAGGGCATTGTCGCCGATGGCCTCGATGCAGTGCACCACTTCCGGTGCAATGGTTTACGCGAAGTGAGGAGTATCACCCACAGTGAGCAGTGGCCCCAACGCACGTATTGCGAAAAGCACCGAGCGGGCGAAAGAAGGCACGAGCCTGGGAAGCCCGGCTTTTTTGCCCGTCGCCGCATCACGGTTTCCAGTCGCTGCTCAGGAGTGCGTTCGACACTTCCGGGACGCGCTGCGCATCGCTCTCCAACTGCTTGACGCGCTCGGTCACGATGCCGGCGATTCTCTTGACGTAGGTGGCTTCATCGTCGTCGACGCATGAGACGCTATCGACGACCTTGCTCACCGTGCTCGATACGACCTTCGCCATTCGAGTCATCTCTCTGGCGAGCAGTTTCCTTGGGATTCCGCATGTCACACTGAACTCGGCCCAATCGTAAGCGCGAACGTCGGCGTATTCGAACGTGTCGCCAATCGCCATTGCGATGCTCTGCTCGAACTCAATGCGCATCGCTAATGTTGAAAACAATGCGCAGCCGTGGCATGCTAAAGCCTATACTGTAGGAAAGAAGCCTATCATGCGACACCCAACCCAATATGCCAATGCTGCCAAGAAAGCCACGAACGTTTCGTTGGCGGAACCGCTTTTGGCGGAAGCCAAGGAGTTGCGTATCAACGTCTCTCAGGCCGCTGAAGCTGGCATTGCACAAGCCGTTGCCGCAAAGCGTGCTGAACTGTGGGTAGCGGAAAACAAGGAAGTGTTCGAAAGCTCCAACGCCTATGTCGAGAAGTATGGTTTGCCTCTGGCGAAGTA
Source organism: Rhodocyclaceae bacterium (assembly GCA_041916775.1). GTDB lineage: Bacteria > Pseudomonadota > Gammaproteobacteria > Burkholderiales > Rhodocyclaceae > UBA2357. The sequence goes on from JAYRYZ010000006.1 coordinate 36,084, forward strand.
CAGGATGTTCTGATGTCTCAATACGGAATCTACCGAAACCCGGATGGGCATGGTTATCTGATTGATGTACAAGCTGACATCAATAGCAGTTTCAACACGCGCATCATGGTTCCTTTACTGCCATTGGATGTTGCGCCAAAGCCAGATAGAACGCTTAATCCACTGTTCGAGCTAGACGGGGAAACCTATTCAATGGTGACTCAGTTTATGGCAGCAATGCCTGTAAGTGTGCTCAAGGGCAAGCTATTTAGCGTGGAAAATCGCCGCAACGAAATCGTTGCTGCCATCGACTTGCTTTTGCAAGGCTTCTAACCGCGAGCCGATCGTCTTGAGCCGCTGCGTCTCACCTTCGTCGGTGATGCGCATCAGAGGCCCGTGCTCAGAATCCTCGATGATGTCGTGTGTGAGCAGTTGCGCGATTTCTTCCAGCCTGGCGCCGGTCACAAGACCGATCATGGGCATCCAGACGCACGCAACCCCGCAACCCGCCACAGGCCGAAACCCACCCATGTACACCGGGGAACTGAAGATCTTCTGCAACTCCTGCGGGGTGAATGCGCGACGCTCCAGGGTCGGGACGTCTGCGCGCGGGATCTTGAGCCCCCTGGCAACATTCTACGGAAGGAGCCCGGAGTCGTAGCCGACCTGCAGAAGCGTCGAGATGAGACCGATCTGCTTGGCGACCGTCCCCCTCGCGAGACGCTTGCTGAGCAAGAAGTCGCGAAAGTCGGCAATGTCTTGCCTTTCAAGTGATGCCCAAGGCTTGCGACAACGCGACCGGAACGACTTGATGGCCGCCTTCATGTCTCCGATCGTCGAAGTGGCCCGGGCGACGTCGATACGGGCCCAAGTGTCAAAAAGCACCTTATCGGTGAGTGAGCGGCATCGGACGTCTGCAGATTAACGCGAACGAGCTTGCCGTAAAGACTTTCGAGTCGGGTTGGTACTCGGATCTGGAACCAGAAAGTACCGTGGTGAGAGATAACATACGTCATACAGCTTCTCCGAAAAATGAGATAGCTGTCGGTATGGTGTACACCACTTTGTAACACCACCGGAAATCTCAAGTCTGCTTGAAACGCATATTCCAAGCAGACTCAAGAACTTACGGTGTTACTGGCGGAGACGAAGGGATTCGAACCCTTGAGACAGGTTTTGCCCGTCTGCTCCCTTAGCAGGGGAGTGCCTTCGACCTCTCGGCCACGTCTCCAACAACAGAGGCGCGATGATAGCGGCTGATCCGCGATCGGTCAAACGCTGCGCCGCAAAGGCGCGCGACTTGCATGAAGCGGGCACATCCTGCACCATCGCGGCCTTCCTGCAAGCCTCTCCGCGCCACGTGCGCTCGACACGAATCATGCTTCCACCGATTGAACATCGCATCGCCGCCGAGATCGGCGTGCAGCCCCGTCAGGTCTTTGCCGCCGTGCAGTTGCTGGATGAAGGCGCGACGGTGCCGTTTGTGGCCCGTTACCGCAAGGAAGTCACCGGCGGCCTGGACGATACCCAGTTGCGCACACTGGAAGAGCGGCTCGGCTACCTGCGCGAGCTGGAAGACCGGCGCGCGACGGTACTAGCCTCCATCGACGAGCAGGGCAAGCTCAGCCCGGCGCTGCGCGGCGAGATCGAATCGGCCGAGACCAAGCAGCGCCTGGAAGACCTCTACCTGCCCTACAAACCCAAGCGCCGCACCAAGGCGCAGATCGCGCGCGAGGCGGGCATCGCACCGCTCGCCGAGGCCCTGCATGCGAACCCCGCGCTGACGCCGGAAGTGGAAGCGCAGGCCTATGTGAATGCCGACGCCGGCTTTGCCGACGTGAAGAGCGTGCTCGATGGCGCGCGCCAGATCCTCATCGAGCAGTTCGCGGAAGATGCCGAACTGATCGGCAGCCTGCGAACCTACCTGCAGGAAGAAGGCAAGGTGCGCTCGGCGGTGGTCGAGGGCAAGGAGAGCGAAGGCGCCAAGTTTCGCGACTGGTTCGACTTCAGCGAGCCGGTCGCGACCATGCCCTCGCACCGCGCGCTGGCACTGCTGCGCGGGCGCAATGAGGGCGTGCTGCGCCTCACGCTCGACGTCGACCGCCCCGACCCGGACGCCCCCCACCCCTGCGAGCGACGCATCGCCGCACGCGCAGGGGTGCGCGACCAGGGCCGGCCGGCGGATCGTTGGCTGATGGAGACGGTACGCTGGACCTGGAACGTGAAGGTCTCCATTCACCTCGAGCTGGAGCTGATGAACGCGCTGCGCGAGCGCGCCGAGGAAGAGGCGATTCGCGTGTTCGCGCGCAACCTCAAGGACTTGCTGCTCGCCGCGCCGGCCGGCAGCCGCCCCACGATGGGCCTGGACCCCGGCATCCGCACCGGCGTCAAGGTGGCCGTGGTGGACACCACCGGCAAGGTGGTCGATACCGCCACCATCTACCCCTTCGAGCCGCGCCGCGACCGCGAATCCAGCCTCGCGACGCTGGCGGTGCTCGCCAAGCGCCACAAGGTGGAGCTGGTGGCGATCGGCAATGGCACCGCTTCTCGCGAGACGGATGCGCTCGTGGCCGAGTTGCAGAAGCGCGCGCCGGAGCTGCATCTCACCAAGGTGATCGTGTCGGAAGCCGGCGCCTCGGTGTATTCCGCCTCCGCCCTCGCGGCCGCGGAGTTTCCCGATCTGGACGTGTCGCTGCGCGGCGCGGTTTCGATCGCGCGCCGGCTGCAGGATCCGCTCGCGGAGCTGGTGAAGATCGACCCGAAGTCGATCGGCGTCGGCCAATACCAGCACGACGTCAACCAGAGCCGGCTGGCGAAGAGCCTGGACGCGGTGGTCGAGGACTGCGTGAACGCGGTGGGCGTGGACGTGAACACCGCGTCGGCGCCGCTGCTCGCGCGCATCTCCGGCCTCAACGCGACGCTCGCGGCGAATGTCGTCGAGTACCGCAACGCGAACGGCCCTTTCCGCTCGCGCGACGCGCTCAAGGGTGTGCCGCGGCTCGGCCCCAAGACCTTCGAGCAGGCGGCGGGCTTTCTGCGCATTCCCAGCGGCGACAACCCGCTCGATGCCTCGGGTGTACACCCGGAGGCTTATCCGGTGGTCGAACGCATCCTCGCCAAGGTGCAGAAGAACGTACGCGAGCTCATGGGCAACGGCAGCGTGCTCAAGGCGCTCCAGCCCGAAGCCTTCGTGGACGAGCGTTTCGGCGTGCCGACGGTGAAGGACATCCTCGCCGAGCTGGAGAAACCCGGCCGCGACCCGCGCCCGGAATTCCGCACCGCCACTTTCCGCGAAGGCATCGAGACGCTCAAGGACCTCGAGCCCGGCATGCTACTGGAAGGCGTGGTCACCAACGTCACCAACTTCGGCGCCTTCGTCGACATCGGCGTGCATCAGGACGGCCTGGTACATGTGTCGGCGCTGTCCGAGCGCTTCGTCAAGGATCCGCACAGCGTGGTGAAGGCCGGCGACGTGGTGAAGGTGAAGGTGCTGGAGGTGGACATCCCGCGCAGCCGCATCGCGCTCACGATGCGTCTGGCCGACGAGGTCAAGCGCGGTGCTGCGGACGCGCGCGGCACGCCACGCCAGACGGCACCGGCGCAGAATCGCGGCAAACCGCCCGCGCAACGCCAGGAGAAGCCCGCCGCAGGCGGCGCGATGGCGGATGCCTTGGCGCGCGCGCTGAAACGCTGAGCCACGCGCGGCGCGACGGCACCAGCCGCGCCTCATGATCGCGTGCATCGGCACATCACGACCGCACCACGGCAGCATCACGAGAACATGACCATGATCACGATCTACGGTATCAAGAACTGCAGCACGATGAAGAAGGCGTTCGACTGGTTCGACGCACGCGGCATCGCCTACACCTTTCACGACTACAAGAAGACCGCGCCGGACCGCGCCCTGCTGCAGCGCTGGTGCGAGGCCGCGGGCTGGGAGGCGTTGGTGAACCGCAAGGGCACGACCTGGCGCAAGCTCGCACCCGCTGCCCAGGCGATCGCCGGCAACGACGAGGCGATCGCGCTGATGCTAGCCCAGCCGAGCGTGATCCGCCGCCCGGTGGTGTGCGACGGTCAGGGGTCGCTCCTCATCGGCTTCGATGACACCACCTACGCCGCGCGCTTCGACGCTGCAGCCTGAACACCGCCGGGGAGAATCCGCATGGCCAGCCAGATCCACCGTTTCCTGCTCGAAGAGCTCGACATCCGCGGCGCCTTCGTGCGTCTCGATGACACCTGGCAAGCGCTGCTCGCGCGGCGCGACTACCCTGCCCCGGTCGCCGCGCTGCTCGGCGAGATGACCGCGGTGTCGGCCGTGATCGCTGGTAACCTCAAGCAGGCAGGCCGTCTCACGCTGCAACTCAGCAGTCGCGGGCCGGTGGGCATGATGGTGGTGGACTGCGCCGAGGGGCTCAACCTGCGCGCCATGGCCAGGGTAGACGATGTCGCCGCGGCCACGCGCAGCGCGGCGTTCGCCGAGCTCGTGGTGGACGGGCGGCTGCAGTTGGCACTGGATGCGCCCTCGATGCGCGAACCCTATGTGAGCATGGTGCCGATGGAAGGCGACAGCGTTGCCGCAGTGTTCGAGCACTACCTGGCCCAGTCGGAGCAACAACCGGCGCTGCTGATCCTCGCCTGCGACGGAAACGTGAGTGCGGGCCTGTTCCTGCAGAAGCTGCCGGACGCGGACACGCGCGACGCGGATGGCTGGAACCGCATCAGCACCCTCGCCCACACCGCCAAGCGCGCAGAGCTCCTGACGCTGGATGCCGAAGCGCTACTCGGCCGCCTCTTCGCCGAGGAGACGGTGCGCCTCTTCGCGCCCCGCCCGGTGATCCACCACTGGCCCGCAGACCCGCAGAAGGTCGAGACCATGCTGCGGAGCCTGGGCGAGGACGAGGTCCGCGCGATTCTCGCCGAGCACGGCGAGGTGCGGGTGCAGGACGATCTTTCCAACCACGACTATCGTTTCGACAGCGACGACATCGACGCGCTCTTCGCCGGCAAGGACGCGAATCCACCGCCCACGCTGCACTGACTCCCGGGCCGATCAGCGGCACCGGCGCATGCGTGCGGTCACGCATCGATCATGATCCTTGCCGCGCTGCAACTTGCTCAGTAGACTGCGGCATTTTGCGAACCAAAGACTCATGTCCGCCGCGCCACCGCCCGCCAACCGCCTGATCGAGTTCCGCAACACGACGCTCGGCGCCACCGTCGCGATGCTCAGGAGCACCGAGGCGCCTCGCCTTGCCGACGACCTTCACAAGATGCTGGGCGGCATGCCGGATTTCTTCAGCGGCGAGCCCACCGTACTGGATTTTTCCGCGCTCAACGATGTGCCGCAGCGGGTGGACTGGGCAGGCGTGTTGAGCCTGTTCCGCCGCTTCCAGCTGCAGCCCGTTGGCGTACGCGGGCTTCCGCAGGCGCTTGCCGCTGGCGCGCGCCAGGCGGGCTTGGCACTGCTCGACGGCGCCGAGTTTCAGGAAGCCAGATCGGCGCCCCCCGCCGCCACGCCACCGGCCGCGGAGCCGGAGCCCGCCAGGGTTGTGGAAGCCGCGGCCCCCGCAAGCAGTATCGCCCCAGCCCCACCTCCGGTCGCGGCGAACACGCTGTTCGTCGATCGCCCGCTGCGCTCCGGTCAGCAGGTGTATGCGCGCGGCGGCGACGTGGTGCTGCTGGCCGGCATGAGCAACGGCGCCGAGGTCATCGCCGATGGCAGCATCCACTGCTATGGCCCCCTGCGCGGGCGTGCGCTGGCCGGCGCGCAGGGCAACGCCGCGGCGCGCATCGTGACGACCAACTTCGGGCCGGAGATCGTCTCGATCGCGGGTGTGTACAAGACCTTCGAGCAGGGCATCCCCGAAGCGATCGCGGCCCGGCCGGCGCATGTGCGCATGATCACCGGTGAAAAGAATCAATCGCTTGGCATCGAACCGCTGACGCTCGACTGAGCGCGGCAATTATCGGAAAGGAATCGAAAGTGACTCGAGTCGTCGTGGTAACTTCGGGCAAGGGCGGGGTCGGCAAGACGACCACCAGCGCCGCGTTCTCTTCAGGGCTGGCGCTGCGCGGCTTCAAGACCGCCGTGATCGACTTCGACGTCGGCCTGCGCAACCTCGATCTCATCATGGGCTGCGAGCGTCGCGTGGTGTATGACTTCGTCAACGTGATCAACGGCGAAGCCAAGCTCAACCAGGCGCTGATCAAGGACAAGCACTGCGAAAACCTGTTCGTGCTGCCCGCCTCGCAGACGCGCGACAAGGATGCGCTCTCCGAGGACGGCGTCGAGGCGGTGATCAAGGAGCTCGAGCACATGGGCTTCGACTATGTGGTGTGCGACTCGCCCGCTGGTATCGAGCGTGGCGCGGTGATGGCGCTCACCTTCGCCGACGAGGCGATCGTCACCACCAATCCGGAGGTCTCGTCGGTGCGCGATTCGGACCGCATCCTCGGCATCCTGCAGTCGAAGTCGCGCCGGGCGGCAGAAGGCCGCGAACCGGTCAAGGAGCACCTGCTGCTCACCCGCTACTCGCCCAAACGCGTCGAGGACGGGGAGATGCTGTCCTACAAGGACGTGCAGGAACTCCTGCGCGTGCCGCTGATCGGCGTGATCCCCGAATCCGAGTCGGTGCTGCACGCCTCCAACCAGGGTACTCCGGCGATTCACCTCAAGGGCACGGACGTATCGGAGGCCTACGGTGACGTGGTATCCCGATTCCTTGGCGAGGATCGCCCGCTGCGCTTCGTCAACTACGAGAAACCCGGCCTCATCAAGCGCCTGTTCGGAGGCAAGTGAGATGTCACTACTGAGCCTGCTGTTCGGTGAAAAGAAGAAGACCGCGGCGGTCGCCAAGGAGCGACTGCAGCTCATCATCGCGCGCGAACACGGCACGAGCAGCAGCCGTGGGGCGGATTTCCTGCCCTCGCTGCAGCGCGAGCTGATCGAGGTCATCTCCAAGTATGTGGCTGTAAACCCCGAGGACATCAAGGTCCAGCTCGAGAAGCAGGACAACTACGAGGTCCTCGAGGTGAACATCGTACTCCCCGAACAACGTAACTGATCCGAAGCCCCGCCCCGGGGCGCAATACGGCCTCGCCTGCGCCCCGCAATGCACCCTGCCGGGGTTGTATCCGCACCTGTTAAGTGCAATCTCCACGATCCCCAAGGGGGCCGCATGGCTCCCCCCGCCCCGCCGCCCGACGCTCACGAGCCCTCGCAATCCCCGGCTTCCACCGCAGCACGCACAGGCTCGCTCGCACCGCCAGCACGCGACATTCCCGCGCAATTCAAGCACTTCTGCAACCCCGACACCTGTCCGGATCAGCCGCTCAAGATGTGCTCGCTCGGCCCCCGGCTCTGACGCACACAGCGACGACCTAGCGCCTACCCGTCAGGCAGGCACAGCTTCTGCTTAGACCTTCGGCACGCTGCACAGAATATTCTCACAAACAAAAGTATTCCATTTATTCATGCACTTGGAACGACACATGGGGTAAACCCCTAGCATCGGAGGCGCTAGGGATTTTCCCTATCGCTCTTGCACCGTCCGCTGTCGCCGCGAATACTGGTGTCCGTGGATACATTTTGTGCCACCCCGTGAGCGGCCCGGCGCGGGGTTCCAGAAGTGCCGGTTGCCGCTCTTCGAGTCGGGCATCCGGAATCGTTTGCAATGACTTTTTCCGACCAGGAGGTCTCTTGATGAAAGCGTTCAGCAAAACCCTTGTCGCTACCGGTGTGGCTGCCGCAGCCGCATTCTCAGTCCCGGCCCACGCCGGCGCCACCCTTGACGCGGTGATGAAGAAGGGCTTCGTGCAGTGCGGCGTGAGTGACGGCCTGCCCGGCTTCTCCTACACCGACGAGAAGGGCCAGTACAAGGGTATCGATGTGGACGTCTGCCGCGCCGTGGCCGCTGCCGTGTTCGGCGACGCCAGCAAGGTGCGCTTCAGCCCGTTGACCGCCAAGGAGCGCTTCACCGCGCTGCAATCGGGCGAAGTGGACATCCTCTCGCGCAACACCACCTGGACCAGCTCGCGCGACTCGGCGATGGGCCTCAACTTCGCGGGCGTCACCTACTACGACGGCCAGGGCTTTCTGGTATCCACCAAGCTCGGCGTGAAGAGCGCCAAGGAACTCGACGGCGCCTCGGTATGCATCCAGTCCGGCACCACCACAGAGCTCAACCTCACCGACTACTTCCGCGCCACAGGCATGAAGTACACCCCGATCACCTACGACAAGTCGGACGAGACTGTGAAGGCGCTGGAAGCGGGCCGCTGCGACGTGCTGACCTCCGACCAGTCCCAGCTCTACGCGCAGCGCATCAAGCTCGCCAACCCCGACCAGTACGTGGTGCTGCCCGAGGTGATCTCCAAGGAACCGCTCGGTCCGGTCGTGCGTCATGGCGACGACGAGTGGTTCGACATCGTGAAGTGGACGCTCTACGCCCAACTCAACGCCGAAGAGCTCAAGCTCACTTCCGCAAACGTCGAAGAGCAGGCCAAGTCCTCGACCAACCCGGATGTGCGCCGGCTGCTCGGCGCCGAAGGCGAGTTCGGCAAGGATCTGAAGCTGCCCAAGGATTGGGCGGTGCAGATCGTGAAGCAGGTCGGCAACTATGGTGAAATGTTCGAGCGCAATGTCGGCATGGGTAGCGAGCTCAAGATCGCCCGTGGCCAGAACGCACTGTGGAACGCAGGCGGCCTGCAGTACTCCCCGCCGGTGCGCTGATCAGCGGCCAGTTGTTTAGTTGTACCGCCGCAGCAGCCGCTGCGGCGGTTTCCCCGCCCTGACCCAGAGAATCCGCATGCAGAACTCAGCCAGCGTGCCCTCCCCTCGCGGATCATTGCTGACCGACCCCAAGACGCGCGCACTGGTGTTCCAGATCCTTTCGATCTGCACCGTCGTGGGAATCGGCTGGTACCTGTTCCACAACACCCAGACCAACCTCGCCCAGCGTGGTATCACCTCAGGCTTCGGTTTCCTGAACAACACCGCCGGCTTCGGCATCCTCCAGTCGCTGATCGACTACACGCCAACCGACAGCTACGGCCGCGTTTTCTTCATCGGGCTGTTCAACACCCTGCTCGTCTCGGTGCTCGGCATCTTCTTCGCGACCATCATCGGCTTCATCATCGGCATCGCCCGCCTCAGCCCCAACTGGTTGCTGAGCCGGCTCGCCTCGGTCTACATCGAAATCTTCCGCAACATCCCGCCGTTGCTGCAGATCTTCTTCTGGTACTTCGCGGTACTACGCGCGATGCCTGGCCCGCGCGACAGCCACTCGCTGCTGGACATGTTCTTTCTCAACATCCGCGGCGTGTATATGCCAGAGCCAAGCGCGACACCGGCGTGGTGGGCCTTTGCGCTTTCGCTTGTGGCAGCGGTTGTCGGTTGCGTGATCGTTTCCCGTTGGGCGCGTGCCCGGAAGGACAACACCGGCCAGGACTTCCCGGTCATCAGCGCCTGCATCGCACTGCTGGTCGTCATTCCCGGGCTGGCGTCGCTGCTCGCGGGTGCGCCTTTCACCTGGACCTATCCAGAGCTACGCGGCTTCAACTTCGTCGGCGGATGGGTGGTGATCCCCGAACTCTTCGCGATCACCGTCGCGCTCACCATCTACACCGCGGCCTTCATCGCCGAGACGGTACGCTCCGGGATCAAGTCGGTCGCGCACGGCCAGACGGAGGCAGCGCGCTCGCTGGGCCTGCGCTCAGGCACGATGCTGCGCCTCGTGATCATCCCGCAGGCGATGCGCGTGATCATCCCGCCGCTCACCAGCCAGTACCTGAACCTGGTCAAGAACTCGTCACTCGCGGCGGCCATCGGCTATCCCGACCTGGTATCGCTGTTCGCCGGCACGGTGCTCAATCAGACCGGACAGGCGATCGAGACGATCGCGATCACGATGTCGGTCTATCTCGCGATCAGCCTGACGATTTCGGTGCTGATGAACTGGTACAACAAGCGCATCGCGCTGATCGAGCGATAGGAGCAAAGCAGCGATGACGACCTCGACACACGTATTCAAACCCAGCCTGCCGCCGCCGAGCACTGCGGTGGGGCCCGTCGCCTGGGTGCGGCAGAACCTGTTCTCGAACTGGCTCAACACCCTGCTCACCCTCGTATCGGTGTATATCCTCGCGATCACCATTCCGCCGGTGATCAAGTGGGCCTTCATCGACGCCGACTGGAGCGGCACCAGCCGGGACGCCTGCACCAGCGGCGGCGCTTGCTGGGTGTTCATCAAGGTGCGCTTCAGCCAGTTCATGTACGGCTTCTACCCGGAGGAACTACGCTGGCGCGTGGATCTCACCGTACTGCTCGCCATCGTCGGTGCAGCGCCGCTATTCATCAAGGCAATGCCCGGAAAGCTCAAGTACGGGCTCGCTTTCGGTCTGATCTACCCTTTCGTCGCCTGGTGGCTGCTGTTCGGCGGCATGCTCGGCTTGGTCGAAGTACCGACCAGCCAGTGGGGCGGCCTGATGCTGACGCTGGTGATCGCCACCGTCGGCATCGGCGGCGCGATGCCGCTGGGTATCCTGTTGGCGCTGGGGCGACGTTCTCACATGCCGGCGGTGCGGGTGATCTGCGTGACCTTCATCGAGTTCTGGAGAGGCGTTCCGCTCATCACCGTGCTTTTCATGTCGTCGGTGATGCTGCCGCTGTTCCTGCCGGAGGGCATGTCCTTCGACAAGCTGCTGCGCGCGCTGCTGGCGGTAATGCTGTTCGAGGCCGCGTACATCGCCGAGGTCGTGCGCGGTGGCCTGCAGGCCATCCCCAAGGGGCAGTACGAGGCGGCAGGTGCGATGGGGCTCGGCTACTGGCGCATGATGGGCCTGGTGATCCTCCCGCAGGCGCTGAAGCTGGTGATCCCGGGCATCGTGAACACCTTCATCGCACTCTTCAAGGACACCAGCCTGGTGATCATCATCGGCCTGTTCGATCTCTTCAACAGCATCCACCAGGCCACCGTCGATCCAGCCTGGCTGGGGTTCGCGACCGAAGGCTACGTGTTCGCCGCGTTGGTGTTCTGGATCTTCTGCTTCGGCATGTCACGCTATTCGATGCGGATCGAACGCAAGCTCGACCGTGGTCACAAACGTTAGGAACCTGAAAATGACCGACACCTCAAGCAAGCCTCATGCGGTAGGCGACAAGCAGATGATTCTGCTGGAGAACGTCAACAAGTGGTACGGCGAGTTCCACGTGCTGAAGGATATCAACCTCAAGGTCCGCCAGGGCGAGCGCATCGTGCTGTGTGGTCCTTCCGGCTCGGGCAAATCGACCACGATCCGCTGCATCAACCGCCTGGAGGAGCATCAGGCGGGCAAGATCATCGTGGACGGTGTGGAGCTCACGTCGGACCTGAAGCAGATCGAGGCCATCCGCCGCGAGGTCGGCATGGTGTTCCAGCACTTCAACCTGTTTCCACACCTCACCGTACTGGAGAACTGCACGCTGGCGCCGATGTGGGTACGCAAGATGCCCAAGAAGGAAGCCGAGGAGGTCGCGATGCACTACCTTGAGCGCGTGCGCATCCCCGAGCAGGCGCGCAAATATCCCGGCCAACTCTCCGGTGGCCAGCAGCAGCGCGTCGCGATCGCGCGCGCGCTATGCATGAAGCCGATGATCATGCTCTTCGACGAGCCCACCTCGGCGCTCGATCCGGAGATGGTGAAGGAGGTGCTGGACACCATGGTCGGCCTCGCCGAGAGCGGCATGACCATGCTGTGCGTGACCCACGAGATGGGCTTCGCCCGCACGGTGGCCGACCGGGTGATCTTCATGGACAAGGGCGAGATCGTCGAAATTGCTCCGCCCGAAGAGTTCTTCTCGAATCCGAAGTCCGACCGTACCCGCACCTTCCTCGGGCAGATCCTGCACTGAGAATGCCTACATCGCATTGCCGATGCGGGTGGAGACAGCGTCTCCACCCGCACGGCAATATCGGTTCAAGCCCGATCACCTCCGACAACGCGCGCCGAGGGCAAACGCCCTTCGAGTTGGCGCATCACGGCCGTGCCCCCACGTAGGCTGAAGAGCCCAGCAAACCAGGCGAGCATGCCTCGCTCCCTCACCCCCACGTTTTGCCTCCGGCGCAGCACGACCCGAGCGCCACGGCTGGACGAAACGGTGACGACGCTGGAAAGGTTGGGCGAGAAACAGCGACCGGCCTCCAGCACCACGTCCCGGTCGTCGCCATACTGCGTCATCCACACGCAGCCCTCCAGGCATTGCAGCTCGTACCCCATGATGCCGGAGATGACACGCACTTCACCCGGCGCCAGACTCATCGTTTCAGCTTCATCCCGCATGACGCTCTCCTGTCAGCACGGCTCACGCGGTGCGGCGCCCATCGCCGTCCGTCTGCCGCCTTGCATGCAGTATCGGCATGATCTAGCCTGACAACAAACGGTCATTTTGCATGGATGCATGCGTTTTCATCATGGATAAGGATCTTGCCCGACTCCCTCCACTCGACGCCCTGCGCGGCTTCGTCGCTGCGGCACGGCATTTGAGCTTCACCCGCGCTGCGGCAGACCTTCATCTCACCCAATCCGCGATCAGCCGGCAGGTGCAGACGCTGGAAACGTCACTTGGCGTCACCCTCTTCGTGCGTGGCGTGCGCAGCCTGAGCCTGACTTCGGAAGGCATGCGGCTCGCGAGCGCGGCCGAGGGCTGGCTGGCGGAGTACAGCCGCCTGGCGGAATCCATGCGCCAACCCGGCGAGCGCCCCGTGCTGGTGACGGCCTCGATCGGCATCTCTGCGCTCTGGCTGGTGCCGCGCCTGAGCGAGTTCCAGCTTCGCCACCCCGGGACCGAGGTGCACATCGCGGCCGGCAACCGGGTCGTCGATCTCGCCAGGGAGAACGTGGACCTCGCGCTGCGCTATTGCGCCGATGCAGATACCACAGCGGATTCGACCAAGCTCTTCGGCGAGGTGCTCTTCCCCGTCGCGCATCCATCGATCGCTGCAGGCCTTCACATCGACGCTGAAACCCTGCCTTCGCTCACCCTGCTCGACTACCCCGAGCCCGGTTACCCCTGGATGGGCTGGGACCACTGGCTTTCGCTGATCGGCTTGCAGGGCATACGCCCGCGCGCGCGGCTCGTGTTCAGCCAGTACGACCAGGTGATCCACACGGCGGCGACCGGCCAGGGCGTGGCGCTCGGCCGTGGGGTGCTGGTCGACCCGATGATCGCGGACGGCCGCCTCGCCCGAATCGGATGCCGCGAGTTTGCGGTCGAAGGGCGTGGCTTCTGGATGATCCCCGCACCACGGCCGATGCGCCCGGAAGTACGACGCTTTGTCGACTGGGTACAGGAGGCCGCAGGCCTGTCCGGCCCAGTACCTTGAACGACGACGCATCCGCAGTCGCCATGCTCAGGCGTGTCCCGGCACAGCCGCGGTTGCCCGCCAAGCGAACCGCGTGCCACAATTGAGGACTTTCCGCCATACGTCAAGACCATGTCCGAACAGACCAACGCCGCACCGCAGGACGAGAACCACCTGATCGCCGAACGCCGCGAAAAACTCGCGCAGTGGCGCAGCACCGGCCACGCCTTCCCGAACGACTTCTCGCGCGAAAACACCGCCGGCAAGTTGGACGAACTCTACGGCGACAAGGAACCGGAGGTGCTCGAGGCGACCCCGGTGGAGGTCCGCATTGCCGGACGCATCATGCTGAAGCGCGTGATGGGCAAGGCGAGCTTCATCACCATTCAGGATCTCTCCGGCCGCATCCAGCTCTACGTGCAGCGCGATGGGGTGGGTGAAGAGGTCTACACCGACTTCAAGCACTGGGACATCGGCGACATCGTCGGGTGCGTCGGCACCCTGTTCAAGACCAAGACGGGCGAACTCACTGTGAAGGCGGCGGAGATTCGCCTCCTTACCAAGAGCCTTCGGCCACTTCCGGACAAGTTTCACGGTCTCACCGACGTGGAGCAGAAGTACCGCCAGCGCTATGTGGACCTGATCATGAACGATCAGTCGCGCTTCACCTTCGTCGCGCGCAGCCGCATGGTGCAGTCCATCCGCAACTACATGGTCGGCCACGGTTTCCTGGAAGTCGAGACGCCGATGATGCATCCGATCCCGGGCGGGGCCGCGGCCAAGCCTTTCGTCACCCACCACAACGCGCTCGACATGGAGCTCTACCTGCGCATCGCGCCGGAGCTCTACCTGAAGCGCCTCGTCGTGGGTGGTTTCGAGAAGGTGTTCGAGGTCAACCGCAACTTCCGCAACGAAGGCCTCAGCCCGCGCCACAACCCCGAGTTCACGATGATGGAGTTCTACGAAGCGTACGCGAACTACCGCACGCTGATGGACTTCACCGAGGGCCTGATCCGCCAGTCGGCGCGCGAGGCGCTCGGCACCGAGGTGTTCACCTACCAGGGCCGCGAGCTGGATCTTTCCAAGCCCTTCCATCGCCTCACCATCGTCGAGGCGATCCGCAAGTACCACCCCGGCTTCAGCGAGACTCAGCTTGCGGATGCGGACTGGATCCGGCAGAAGATCAAGGACTTCGGCGAATCGGTGAAGCCGGGCGGCCTGGGCAGCCTGCAGTTGCAGCTCTTCGAAGCCTGTGCCGAGGCCGAGTTGTGGGAGCCGACCTTCATCATCGACTACCCGGTGGAGGTGAGCCCGCTTGCGCGCGCATCCGACACCAACCCGGAGATCACCGAGCGTTTCGAGCTCTTCATCGTGGGCCGCGAGATCGCCAACGGTTTCTCCGAGCTCAACGACCCGGAAGACCAAGCGGCGCGCTTCCAGGCGCAGGTCGCGGCCAAGGATGCGGGCGACGAGGAGGCGATGTTCTTCGACGCAGACTACATCCGCGCGCTGGAGTTCGGCCTGCCGCCCACCGGTGGCTGCGGCATCGGCATCGACCGGCTGGTGATGTTGCTCACCGACAGCCCCAGCATCCGCGACGTGATCCTGTTCCCGCAGATGCGGCCTGAGTGAGTCAGCGGCGCATTCAAGAACCGGAAACATCGGAACCGCCGTGCGCGCGACGCCAGCGCGCGGCGGTACCCGGATCAGGCCACCTTTGCAAGATCCTTCATGAACCGCTGCGCGAACGCGCCCGCTTCCAGAGGCCGGCTGAAGTAATAGCCCTGGGCCGACTCGCAACCCACCGAGCACAACCAGTCCAGCTGCGGCTGGGATTCCACCCCCTCGGCGATCACCTCGTAACCGAGCCGGTGGCCCAATGCAATGATCGCCGCCACGATGGCCGTGCCACTGCGATTCTCGTTGGCGCCGCCGTGGGAGAGGTTTGCGATGAAGGATTTGTCGATCTTCAAGCTGTCGAGCTCGAGCAGCTGCAAATACGATAGGGACGAATACCCTGTACCGAAGTCGTCCAGCGCGATGCGGCAGCCGGCCTCGCGTAGCGCGTGCAATGCACGCAAGGCCTCATCGGCCGGCCCGAGAAACACCGACTCGGTGACCTCCAGCTCGATCAGCTCCGCGCGCACGCCATGCCTGGCCAGCGCCTCCAGCACGTCACGCTCCACCGCATGGCGTTGGAACTGCCTGGGCGAGAGGTTGATCGAGAGGCGCTGTGGCGCGCCAGGCATCGTCAACCACTCTGCGAACTGCGCCACTGCAGCATTGATCACCCATCGCCCGAGCGGGATGATCAACCCGGTCTCCTCGGCGATCGGGATGAAAACCTCCGGACTCACCAGCGAGGCACCGTCACGCCAGCGCACCAGCGCCTCCGCGCCCACGAGCACGTTATCGGAGAGGCGGAACTGAGGCTGGAAGTGCAGCATGAGCTCGCCGTGCTCGATGGCGCCGCGGAGCCTGTTCTCCATCGTCGCGCGCGCATTGACCCGCTCGTGCATCGCATGCTCGAAGAAGCGGATCTCGTTGCCGCCATCCGCCTTGGCCGCATACATCGCAATGTCGGCGCTGCGCAGCAAGGCATCCGCGTCGCGCCCATCAGCCGGATACATCGCAACGCCGATGCTCGCGGTGATGCGGATCTCGGACCCATCCACACGCACCGGCTCGGCAATCAGCTCCAGCAGACGCCGTGCGACCTCGGTAGCCTCCTCGCGCCCTGTCTCGAGCAGCACCGCGACGAGCTCGTCGCCCCCCTGGCGCAGCAGCAAGTCCCGCGAACGCATCGCAACCGAGAGACGGCGGGACAGCGCCACCAGCAACGCGTCGCCGAAGAGGTGGCCGCTGGTGTCGTTCACGTTCTTGAACCGGTCAAGATCGATGAAGAGCACCGCCATCTCCTGCGCATTGCGCTCGGCCTCGGCGATCGCCTGCGGCAGCCGCTCGATCAGGCTGCGCCGATTCGGCAGCGCCGTCAGCTGGTCATTCATGGCCAGATTGCGGATCTGCTGCTCACGCTCGATGCGGTCGGTGATGTCCGACACCGACCCGGCCATCTGCGTCGCGATCCCCTTCCCGTTGCGCAGCGCGACCCCACGCGCCGCGAGCCAGCGGTACTCGCCGGTGTTCGCGCGTACCCGGTACTCGCAATAGAAGTGTCCCGTCAGCCCCTTCAGATGCGCGGCAACCGCCTGGTTGTAACGCCCGCGATCATCCGGATGCACGATCTCGAGCCAGCCATGGGTATCTCTCAGGAAATTGTCCGAGTAACCGAGAATGGCGAGCAGCCGCTTGCCGACGCGAAGGCGCTTGCTCACCGGATCCCAGTCGAATGCGCCATCGTGCGCGCCCGACATCAGCAAGGCCTGCACCCTGAGCCTGCGCCGCATCGAGGCCACCAGCAACAGCGACAGCCCTAGCGCCGCCGTTACCAGCGAGGCCACGATCCATAACCAGTCCGGACTCGGCGCCTTGCTCAGCCCGATCCCCAAGGTCACGACCACGGCAATCGCCCAGGCGATCAACAGCGCCCTGCAGATCTTCGTGTCCGATTCACCCACCCAGGCCTCGAGCCTGTCTTCCCAATCCATCCACCCACTCCTCCATGCCGCATCATCTGTCGTGATGCCTGGCAATCCGACGGGCCGGAGTATTCCACAAGCCGGCAATCAGGGGCAGTAATACGTCACACCCGGATGAAGCCAATCACCCCTGCCTTCTCTTGCAACTGCGCGCGGGATACCATGGCGACCCGTCGCCGTTCTCGACCCGTCCACGATGAAAATCACCCCCGCCAGATTCACCATTTCAGATGATGGCACACCCTGCTCGGAAGCTTACGGGGACATCTATCATTCGGCGGACGGCGGGCTCGCGCAGGCGAGCCATGTCTTTCTGGCGGGCAACGGGCTGCCTGGCCGCTGGCAAGGTCGCGAACGCTTCGTGATCGCCGAGACCGGATTCGGCCTCGGGCTCAACTTCCTGGCCACCTGGGCGGCGTGGCGTGCCGATCCGCAACGTTGTGACCACCTGCACTTCGTTTCGTGCGAGCTGCACCCGTTCACGCGCGACGATCTTGTCCACCTGCATGCGCGTTTTCCAGAGCTTTCTGCCTTTGCGCAGGACTTGCAATCCGCCTGGCAGACGCTCTCTTCAGGCTTGCATCGCCTCCACTTCGACGAGGACCGGGTCTGTCTCACGCTTTGCCTGGGCGACGTGCGAGACGGGCTCGCCACGCTGGATGCGGGCACTGGCGTCGATGCCTTCTTTCTGGACGGATTCTCGCCGGCACGCAACCCCGACATGTGGTCACAGCGCGTCTTCCACTTGCTCGCGCGGCTCGCAACCGACGGTGCGACCCTTGCAACCTGGTCGGTCGCGGGCGAGGTACGGGAGAGTCTGCGCCGCGCCGGCTTCACCGTGGAAAAATCGACCGGCTTCGGCTCCAAACGGCAGATGCTCGTCGGCCATTTCGGCGTTCGTACAAACGAAGCGCGTTCGACAGCATCCGACACCGCACCTGCCGCGTTGCGGGCGCAGGGTGCGAACCTCGGCAAGCACGCACTCGTGGTCGGTGCCGGTGTCGCGGGCACCTCGGCGGCAGAGCGACTCGCCGCGCGCGGCTGGCGGGTGGATATCATCGACGCGGGCGCAGGCCCGGGTGAAGGTGCGTCCGGAAATCACGCCGGCGTGCTCCGTCCCCTGCCCAGCCTCGACGACAACCGCATGAGCCGGCTCACACGGGCCGGCACGCTGTATGGCTGGCGGCACATCGCGCGCCTGCGCGCCAAAGGGATGACAGTCCGCGCGGAAGCCTGCGGGGTGCTGCATCTCGCCCGCGACGACGCCCAGGAGCAGAAGATGCGCCGTGTCGTCGAACGCCTCGGCCTACCATCAGAGCACCTGCAGTTCGTCACGACCGAGGAAGCCGGCGTGCATTGCGGCTGGCCTGTCCGCCACGGCGGCTGGTGGTTTCCGGACAGCGGCTGGGTGCAGCCTCCGAGCCTGTGCGCCGCGAACCTTGCCGCCCATCCACGGCACATCGTCGCGCACTTTGGCCGCACGGTCGCGCGCATCGAACATGATCAGGGGCGCTGGCAAGTGCTGGACGAATGCGGCGCCCCGATAGCCTCGGCCCCCGTGCTGATCCTGGCAGCAGGGGTGGGCCTCGCGCAGTTTCCACAGGCGCACGCCCTGCCCGTCGTCAGCGCCCGCGGCCAGGTCAGCCTGCTTGATGCAACTGCCGATTCTGCACCGCGCGTGGTCGTGTGCTGCGGCGGCTATGTGAGCCCTGCCGTGGATGGCCTGCGCTGTACCGGCGCGACCTTCGACGTCGATGACCCGGACACGGGCCTGCGCGAACGCGACCATCTCGAGAACCTCGTCAAGCTCGAAGCCATGCTGCCCGGCTACGAAACCGCGGACGCCGCATCGGTGATCGCAGGCAGGGTCGGCTTCCGCCCCGCCTCGCCCGACCGTCTGCCGATGATCGGCGCAGTGCCGATCGCAGGGTCATTGCCGCCCGACACCCCGCTCTCGGACGTACCGCGCCGCCCAGGTCTGTACGCGCTCTCCGGATTCGGCGCGCGCGGCCTCGTGTGGTCCGCGCTCGCCGGGGAACTGCTCGCCGCGCAGCTCAACGGGGAACCATTGCCGCTCGAGCGCGATCTGTGCGAGGCTGTGGATCCGGCACGTTTCGTATTGCGACCGCCACGTGGTCGCCCCGCTTTCGAGTAGGCGTCGCAGATGCATTCGGTTCCGTTGCGAGGCATCGGAACGCGCCCAACAAGTTTCGGTTAATCAGGTACAGCACGCTCATGGACGCCATCCCCCTCTTCTTTCTCCTCGGCTTCGTCGCCCGGCTCGCGCGCTCGGACCTCAAGATTCCGGGGCAGCTGTATGAGGCGCTGTCCATCTACCTGTTGCTCGCGATCGGGCTCAAGGGCGGCATGGAGCTGGCCCGGCAGGATGCGCTGGCGATCCTGCCTCAGGCAGCGGCCGTGCTCGTGCTGGGCGCACTGATACCGCTCGTCGCATTCCCCATCCTGCACAAGCTCGGCCGACTCGACCGCGCCAATGCCGCCTCCATCGCAGGCCACTACGGCTCGGTGAGCGTGGTGACCTTCGCGGTCGGCGTGGATTACCTGGTGGCGCGCAGCATCGATTACGAGGCCTATCTGCCGCTCTTCCTGGTGTTGATGGAGATGCCCGGGATCGCGGTGGGCGTGCTCCTCGCACGCATGGGCAGCGACCTCTCGCAGGTGCGCTGGGGCACGCTCGCGCACGAGATCTTCCTCGGCAAAAGCATGGTGTTGCTCGGCGGCGGGCTCCTGATCGGCTGGGTCGCCGGCCCGAGCGGACTGGCACCGCTGGAGCCCTTCTTCTTCGTGCTGTTCAAGGGCGTGCTGTGCCTGTTCCTTCTCGAGATGGGCCTGGTCGCCGCGAGCCAGACCCACGCGCTGAAGAGCAGCGGCGCCTTTCTGGTCGGCTTCGCGATCGGCATGCCGATTCTTTCGGCCCTGTTCGGCATCGGCGCGGGCGCGCTGATGGGGCTGTCGGTCGGCGGCACCTTGCTGCTCGCGACGCTTGCCGCGAGTGCGTCCTACATCGCCGCGCCCGCGGCAATGCGGATCGCGATCCCCGAGGCCAACCCCGGGCTCTCGATCACTGCCGCGCTGGTGGTGACCTTCCCCTTCAACATCCTGGTGGGCGTGCCGCTCTACCACACCCTGACTCAGCTATTACTCGGAGCCTGAACATGCCGAACACGCATCCCTGCAAGCTCGTGGTCATCGTCGCCGAGGCGGCGCTGGAAGACAACCTCTCGAAAGACGTGATGCAGCTTGGCGCGCACGGCTACACGATCTGGGACGTACGCGGCGAGGGCCGGCATGGCCACCGCAGCGCAACCTGGACGGCAGACGGCAGCGTTCGCATGGAGATCCTGTGCGACCCGAGCACCGCGCTGGCGATCACCACCCATGTGGAGAAGGCCTACTTCAAGCACTACGCGATGGTGGCCTTCGTCGCCGACGTCGGCGTGCTCAGGCCGGACAAGTTCGTGCGCTGAGGCATCCGCCCCGGATGGGTCACGTCCCGGAAAGCATCATCGCCCGGCCATTCGCGCCAATGCGCCCAGCCAACGCAGCATCGCGACAGAACCGGGCAATCTCCAGAGCGAAGCGGTCGGCATCGTCTGCCTGGGGGATGAGGGCACGTGCGGGCTCGGCAAGTCCCCGAACACCATGCCGCGTGGCGACGACGGGCCGACCGTGGGAGAGCGCCTCCAGCAGTTTGACCTTGCTCCCGCCACCGGCGAATACCGGAACAACGGCCACACGTGCCTCTGCGTAGTGCGGTGCGAGCTGTGCGGCGTCGGCGACCAGTTCCACCCCCGCCTCGTCAAGCGCGCGCCGCAACCCCGCACCAGGGCTTCTTCCCAGGACGCGCAGACGCCAGGCACCCGCAAGCTGCCTGCGCAGGCAAGGCAGGACGGACTGTACCAACCACTGCACGGCCTCTTCGTTGGGCGGGTAGTTCAGCGTCCCGACGAACAGGATGAGGGGTGCCGGGTCCGCTGGAATCGGAACGGCCTCCGCCGGGATGGCAACCCGATTCGGTCGTAGCGCCGCATTGATGGACGCAGGCAGGAAGGTCTCCACGTCCTCCTGAGCAGCGAACCAGACACGCGCATGGGCAGCAAGAAGGCGGCGTTCCACGAGCCGGTACTGCAAGGCACCCAGCGCATCCAGCAAGGCGTTCAATGGACGGCCGAGCCGCCATTGCGCAGCGGCGATGCCCCAGCGCGTGGCGGACTCCACATCGTCACAATCAAGCTCCAGCCGCGCTCCCGGGAAAAGAGCCTGGAGCCTGAGGCCGACATCATGGAGATAGAGCCGGAACACGACGATGCGCGCCACCCGTCGCCCACTCAGCCGGCGCTGCAGTGCGGCCAGTTCTGGCGCCAGGTTGCCGCCACCATGTACCCAGCCGGAGACCACGCGGCGGGTAAGGATTGCGGCGAGCGGACATAGCCATCCAACACGCTGCCACCCACCGGTGGTCACACGCAGTGCGGGACCCAAGTCGAACACGCCGACTCCGTCGTGCGCGGACTGGTGCGGCCCCGGGTGCGCCAGGACGCACATCGTGCTGTAGCGACGCCCAAGCGTTGTCAGCCAGTCGTAGGCCCGCCACGCACGCCCCGACGAACCCGGCTCGGGTAGCACGGGCGTGACCAGCAACGCGACTTCGCGCATCTCACATTCGTCCGGCGCGCAATCGAACCGCTCATCCGCCCGGTGATGCGAGCCGTGGGAAGCATCCGGGTCAGCCACGCCGCGCCGATCCGACAAGGTAGGCAGTGGCCCCCTTCACCAGCCCAACGATGCGCACGGCGAACGCCATGCTCTGCCAACCGCGCAGACAGGCTGCATGCACCAGCGTCTGCAGTGCGGCACTGACCACCGTCCGCACGCCCCATAGCAGGATGTGGGGCTGCGGGGACTTGGCAATCAGCGCTCCATCGCCCTGCGCATAAGAATAGAACCGTTCTACCGCCCAGCGATTCCACGGCGGAATCTTGGACGGATGGACCATCCGCACATCCGGGTGGTAACAGGCTCTATCCCCTGCCTGCAGATGCAGGAAGAGCCGGTTCATCAGATCGATCCCTTCCGCAGCGGGGAAACAACCGCCCGGGCCGAAGCGTTCGTCGAACCCGCCTGAGGCCAGAAACAGCTGTCGCTCGACGAACAGCGTCGCCTCGGTCAGGCATCCGAACATGTTCCAGCGATCGAAATCACGTGCCACGCTCGACCAGCGCAGCACATTCGAAGCGCCGGATTCATCGACCGTCCGCCCAGTGATGACCCGCGCGTTCGGGGTTGAGGCCAAATGCCCCACATTGACGAGGGTGTCGGGCAGAAGCTGGCAGTCGTCGTCCGGAAATCCGACCCATCGGCCACGCGCCAACTCGACGCCGAGGTTGCGCGCTCTGCACGCATTGCGGAACACAACACGTTCGTGGCGCAAGTGCAGCGTGTCCTGGAACCGCGCGACAACGGACACCAGACGATCGTCGCCATTCTGGTCGATCACGATGACCTCGAAGCTCGGCAAGGCTGGCAACCTGGCCAGGCTCGCGAGACACAGACCGAGATCACCGTCGTCCTCCAGCGTCGCAATCACGAGCGAGAACTGCGGTAGCGCTCCACCACGACCGGGACTGGGTTCAGATTGCGACACGTCGGCTCAGCTCCGGCCCTCGCAAGGCATCAGCACCAACGGTCCAACCTGGCGCGCACCCGCTCGCGCCCGAGCACCTCCAGCACCGCATCGATGGACGGCGTCTGCGGCACGCCCAGCAGCGCAACGCGCAGCGGGATCGCGACCTGGGGCATCTTGAGGCCATGCTCGGCCATGGTGTCCTTGATCGCCTGGTTGAGCGCGGCCTTCTCCCAGGTAATCGTGCCCAGGCGCACCTTGAGGCTGGCGAGCGCGGCGCGAGCAGGGTCGGTGAGATGCTGGGCGACGAGCTCGTCCGCGGCATGCACCTCTGTCACGAAGAGCTCGGCGGCGTCGGCGAGCTCGTTCAGGTTCGAGACCCTGTCCTTGTAGAGCGCGACCACCGTCTCGAGCGCGGGGCCCGCCTCCGGGTCCACGCCACGGCGGGCGAGACGGCTCGCCGCTTCACCCGCGAGGCGGGCATTGTCGGCCTGCTTGATGTAGTGGGCGTTGAGCCAGTTGAGCTTCTCGGTGTTGAACTGCGCAGCCGACGGGGTGATGTGGTCGAGGTCGAACCATGCAACGAACTGCTCGCGCGAGAACACCTCGTCGTCGCCGTGGCTCCAGCCGAGCCGCGCCAGGTAGTTGATCACCGCCTCCGGCAGGTAGCCGTCGTCGTCGTACTGCATGACGCTGACCGCACCGTGGCGCTTGGAGAGCTTGGCGCCGTCGTCGCCGAGGATCATCGACAGGTGTGCGTACTCCGGCACGGTGGCGCCGAGCGCGCGCAGGATGTTGATCTGGCGCGGGGTGTTGTTCACGTGATCGTCACCGCGGATCACATGGGTGATACGCATGTCCCAGTCGTCCACCACCACGCAGAAGTTGTAGGTCGGGGTGCCGTCGGGGCGGGCGATGATGAGGTCGTCCATCTCGGCATTCGCGATCTCGATGCGGCCCTTGACGAGGTCGTTCCACACCACCGAGCCTTCCGTGGGATTGCGGAAGCGCACCACCGGCTTGACACCCTCCGGCACCGGAGGCAGCACCTTGCCCGGTTCCGGGCGCCAGCGGCCGTCGTAACGGGGCTTCTCGCCGCGTGCGCGCTGGGCCTCGCGAATCTGGTCGAGTTCCTCGGGCGAGGTGTAGCAGTGATACGCGCTGCCTTCGGCGAGCATCTGCTGAACGACTTCCTTGTAGCGGGCGATGCGCTGCATCTGGTAGAACGGCCCCTCGTCCGCCTCCAGCCCCAGCCACTGCATGCCGTCGATGATCGCCTGCACGGCTTCGGGCGTGGAGCGCTCGACATCGGTGTCCTCGATCCGCAGCACGAAGGTGCCCTGATGGCGGCGCGCATACGCCCACGAGAAGAGCGCGGTGCGCGCACCGCCGATGTGGAGGAAGCCGGTTGGGCTGGGCGCGAAGCGGGTACGGACTGGTGACGACATGGATGGAGTGATCCCGGAAAATTTGAGCCGGGCGCAAGTGTACCCGGCTCACTGCGGGCTCGCCAGCTTCAGCACCGGGCCCCTGCCCATGCGAAAGCCGCACCACCGCCGCTTCATGGGCAGCGCAAAAGGCTGCCGGCGCGCTGGCAGGGGCCGTTGGGACCGTAGTAGGTGTTGCCGCCGGCGCGCTCATAGCGCCGGCCATCCGACCCCCAGCAGCCGCTCGCGTCGCAGCGCGCGACTCCGGGGCTGGGGTTATGCGGAACTGGCTCGCGCGGGGGTCGCGGCGGACGGTCGTGCGGGTGCCTGTGGCCGAAGCTATTGTTGATGCTGTTGTTGACGTTGATCTCGACCTTGTCCGGCTCGCGCATGCCGCACGCGCCGTACATTGCGGCACGCTTGGCTTCGATGCTGCCCTTGTCGCTGAACATGGAGCCTGCCTCGTCCTCGTAGGCCCGGGCCGCCAACTCGCACGCGGCAGGGTCGACGCGCTCGGCCTGGAGATCGGACGGGGATCGCCCGTCGACACCGGATGGGGCCGTCCGCTGCTGCTCGAGCTGGTCCTGCAAGGACTGGACTTGCCGCTTGAGCATCTGCTCGCGCGCACCGGAGGTGTCGACCGTGTTCGGACGCACCTCGTAATCGGCTCCCACCTCTCCACGCGCACAGGGCACATCCGAGAAGCGCACCGCGCCGGACGCATCCTCGCAGCGGTAGACCCGCGCCTGACCACTCAGCAACACGCTCAGTCCGAGCAGCAGGATGGCCTTTAGTGCACTCGCGCTCATGATCCGCTCCATCGACCACCGCGTCTGACGACAGCAACGTCAGTGCATGCGCCCCAGCTTGCGATACAGCGTGTTGCGGCTCACCCCAAGGCGGCGGGCGGCGGCCGATACGTTGCCCTTCACCTCGCGCATCACGGTGGCGATCGCCTCGAGCTCGACCTCATCCAGACTGCGCACTTCCGCGACCGCGGCGGACACCGAAGCCTGCTCGACGGTGGGTGCGGCACTTCGTCTGGGCTCACGGTCGCACGCAGGATCCGGGCTGAACAGCTCTTCGGGAAGATGTTCGGGCAAGATCTCGGTCTCGTCATCGTCGATCAGCGCGACCGCCACCCGCAGCACGCTTTGAAGTTGGCGAATGTTGCCCGGCCAAGGGTAGTGCTCGAAGAAACGCATCACCTCCTCGCCGATGCGAATCGGCGAACGCGCCAGATCCGCAATCTCGCTCTCGAGTATGCGTTGCACGATGACCGCGATGTCGGTGCGCTCCCGCAATGGTGGCAAGGTCACCGTCAGACCATTGACACGGTAATAGAGATCCTCGCGGAAGCTGCCGTTTGCGACCTCGTCACGGAGTGTGCGGTGCGTCGCACACACCAGCGAGATATCCACCGCAATCGACTTCATGGAGCCGATCGGCGTCACGCTGCGCTCCTGCAGCACGCGCAGCAGACGTGTCTGCATGGCGAGCGGCATGTCTCCGATCTCGTCGAGGAACAAGGTACCGCCATGCGCCTGCTGGATCTTGCCGACAGCCCCCTCCCGGCGCGCCCCGGTGAAGGCCCCTCCGACATAGCCGAACAACTCCGACTCGATAAGGTTCTCCGGAATCGCCGCACAGTTGAGCGGCACAAAGGGCCCTTCCGCCCGCGCGCTGCTGTTATGGAAGGCACGTGCGAACAGTTCCTTGCCCACGCCCGACTCGCCCTGGATCAGCAACGGGATGTCCTTGCCGCCCACCCGACGAGCCCGCTCCACCGCACGGCGCTGACGCTCGTCGCCGGTTGCAAGCAGGTCGAGGGTGATCGCGCCCTTGTCGAGCTTCACCATGGACACCCGCGGGGCGGAATCCGGGGGTGCTGGTCGCGGCTCACCGGAATCGGGGCCGAGCGGATTCGCAACGATGAGATGGCGGATGCTGCGGACCTGCACGTACAACGCGCCACCACGCCGCAACTCGAGCCGTATCAGGGTGTTGGAGGCCGACGCGGCACGATCGAGAATCGCCCCGAGGCTGAGCTTGAAGAGATCGCTGAAACACGGCGCCTCGCCTCCCAGCGACAAGGACGCCATCCATTCACGCGCGGCCGGGTTGGCCCCGACGAGTTCGCCGTCCGCGCTCACCGCGATCAGCCCCTCCTGCAGACTGCCGAGGTACTCCGGCCTGGCGTGAAAAGCGAAGATGATCTCGCGTGCGAACTGACTCTCGAAAAGGCGCTTCTCGAGCAATTGCACGGAAAGGCGCACCAGACCAAGCGTGTGCCGCTGCGGATTGCGGAAATCGCCTGAGATATCGAGCACACCGGCGAGCTTGCCATGCGCATCGAAGATCGGGGACGCGCAACAGGCGAGAAACATGTTGCTGTCCAGGTAATGCTCACCGCCGAGCACCTCGATCGGCGCACGGTCGAGCAGCGCTGTGCCGACGCCGTTGGTTCCGCGCAAGGGCTCGCTCCAGCACGCGCCGGGTTGCAGGGATACGCGTTCGGCCCGATTCACGAAGCTGGCGTCACCGAGACTGTGGATGATCATCCCGTCGAGGTCCGCGAGGATGACCATGCTGCCAGAGGAACGGATCTGCTCGAAGACATGCTCCATGACACCGCTCGCCTGCTCAAGCAGGCCAGCACTGCGCTCGCGCGACTCCGCCAGCAGCGCGCGCCCTGCAGGATCGACGATTCGCGAGTTGGTGTGATCCAGACCACCCTCACGGCAGCGCGCCCAGGAGCGCAGGATGCGGTCGGGGACACCTTCCTCCGGAATCAACCCGGAATCGAAGAACTGCTCCCGGGCGACCTCCAGCCGCGCATCGCGTGCCTCCCGCAACAGGGGCAGACCCGTCATTTCCTCCTCCTTCGCACGACTTCTTCAGACATCTCGAAAGACCGTCTTTTATTCTTCTGATGCTCAAAAAAGTAGCAACTGCCCCGCATTGGGACAATCCCCCACTGAACTCAGTGGCAATCATACTCCCAGTCATGCAGAAGACCAGCCCGCATGGTTGCGCGTTGAGACGGCCGCACAGGATGTGCTCGCCGCGTCGCGAGCCCACTCGACGTGTCGGAAACAGGCAAGTGTCCCACCGGCGGATCTGGCATAAACGCTGGCACAGCCATTGCAAAGAGACGAAGGCGCGCCTACCGGGCAGGCGTCGTCCTAGTATCTTTCACAGATCTCCAAGTCATCCACCAGGAGCACAATCATGGCCGCCCTTCCGCTTCCGACCGACTCGATTCAACGCCGGCACTTTGCGCAGCTTGCTGCCACACTGGAACTGCCCGCGCCTCCCGAGGATTCGGTTCTGCGTCGCCACTACGCGCAGCTTTTTGCAGCACGCGCAGAACGGCGCATGGCCAAGACCACCAGGCCTTTGACCGCGAGGGGGTCAGAGCCCGACAGCCGCAACATGCCCCCGGCTTCGGCAGCCCGCGCGAGCGAGTCGCCCGTGCGTAAAGCACCGCCGACCAACGCTTCGGCTGCATCCGTTCGTACAGCGCCCCCGGCCGAGTCGAGGGGGCTCTTTTCGCGTCTTCTTGCAAAGCTATTCGGCTGATTCAGCACCAACCCCAGGAAGGAAGCCATTACCCGATGCCGCACTCGAAACTGGTTCAAAATCTGAAGCCCGAAGCCGGACGCACGCGCGGCACCGGCCGCGGCCGGCAACTCGACGCGACCGCCATGTCGGAGGTCGAGGCACTGCTTGCAGGGCTTCCGCGAAGCCGCGATCTGCTCATCGAGCACCTCCATGCAATCCAGGACCGCCATGGGCACCTGTCGCTCGCCCACCTTCGCGCACTCGCGCAGTGGATGAACCTGCCGATGGCTGCGGTTTTCGAGACCGCCAGCTTCTACGCTCACTTCGACATCGTCCGTGACGACGAGGCGCCACCACCTGCGGTCACCGTGCGGGTGTGCGACTCGCTGTCCTGTCAGCTCGCCGGCGCGGAAGCCCTGCACGAAGGGCTCGCTGCCGGCCTCGATCCTTCCGAGGTGCGTGTCGTGCGCGCACCCTGTATGGGTCGCTGCGACAGCGCGCCAGTCGTCGAGGCCGGCCACCGCCACATCGGCGCAGCCACCTTGGATATGGTCCGCGACGCGATCGCGCAGCACCAACTGCACCCCGAAGCGATCGACTGGCAGCGCCTGCAGGCCTATCGGGATGCGGGCGGCTTCAGGCTCCTCGCCGGATGCCGCAGCGGTGAAATCGACTTCGAGGCGCTGAGCAAACTGGTCGAGCAATCCGGCCTGCGCGGGCTGGGCGGTGCCGGTTTCCCCACCTTCCGCAAATGGGCCTTCGTGCGCGCCGAGCCTGCGCCGCGCTACATGGTGATCAACGCCGACGAGGGCGAGCCCGGCACTTTCAAGGACCGTTGGTATCTCGAGCGCGAGCCGCACCGCTTCCTCGAAGGCGCGCTGGTGAGTGCCTGGGCCGTGGATGCAGCAGCGATCTACATCTACCTGCGCGACGAATACCCCGGCCTGCACGCGGTGTTGCGCGAGGCCATCGCCGAGCTCGAGTCGGCCGGACTCGCCGCGCCCGGCCACATCGTGCTGCGCCGCGGTGCCGGCGCCTACATCTGCGGCGAGGAATCCGCGCTGATCGAATCGCTGGAGGGCAAACCCGGCAAGCCGCGCCACCGTCCGCCCTTCGTCGCGCAGAAGGGCCTGTTCGACCGGCCGACGCTGGTGAACAACGTCGAAACCGTGTTCTGGCTGCCCACGCTCCACGAACGCGGCGCCGACTGGTTTGCAAACCAGGGGCTCAATGGTCGCAAGGGGCTGCGCAGCTTCTCGGTTTCGGGGCGGGTGAAGAAGCCTGGCGTGCATCTCGCGCCGGCCGGCATCACGCTCGCGAACCTGCTCGCCGACTACTGCGGCGGCATGGCGGACGGACACCATCTGCTGGCCTACCTGCCGGGCGGCGCCTCGGGCGGCATTCTGCCCGCCTCCAAGGCCGACATCCCGCTCGATTTCGACACGCTCCAGCCCTACGGCTGCTTCATCGGCTCGGCTGCGGTGGTGGTGATCTCCGACCGCGACGATCTGCGCGCGGTGGCGAAGAACCTGATGGCCTTTTTCGCCGACGAATCCTGCGGGCAATGCACGCCCTGCCGCGCCGGCACCGAGAAGATGCTCACCCTCCTCGCCCGCGACCAGTGGGACGCAGCCGAGCTGCGGGCGCTGGCGCAGGTCATGATGGACGCATCGATCTGCGGACTCGGCCAGGCGGCCCCCAACCCGGTTCTGAACCTCCTGCAGTACTTCCCGAACGAACTCGCCCGTCAGGGCATCACCATCCGCCAGCCCGCAGTGGAGGGCGCTACGCAATGACCACGACCATCGCTCCCGCACGAGAAAACGCCGTGCAACAAGGCTTCGAGATCACGCTCGACGGCGTCAGCGTCACCGCCTACCCTGACGAAACGCTGTGGCAGGTCGCGAAGCGCGCCGGTGAGACGATTCCGCATCTGTGCTTCAAGGATGCGCCCGGCTACCGCGCCGACGGCAACTGTCGCGCCTGCATGGTGGAGATCCAGGGCGAACGGACGCTGGCCGCTAGCTGCATCCGCAAGACCGCGCCCGGCATGGTGGTGAGGAGCGCCACCTCGACCCGCGCCGACGCCGCGCGCAAGGGCGTGCTGTCGCTGCTG
This sequence comes from Rhodocyclaceae bacterium, assembly GCA_041916775.1. GTDB lineage: Bacteria > Pseudomonadota > Gammaproteobacteria > Burkholderiales > Rhodocyclaceae > UBA2357. The sequence continues at coordinate 65,756 of JAYRYZ010000006.1, forward strand.
CTCGCCGATCAGCCGGCGCGTGACGACAGCCCGGATCGCTCCAGCCACTTCTGGCAGATGGTCGATCTCGCCGGGCTCGCCGATGCGCCGGTCACGCTGCCCGCACGCAGTGCGGACGCAATCACACCCGACCGCTCGCATACCGCGATGCAGGTACGCCTGGATGCCTGCATCGATTGCAACCTGTGCGTGCGTGCCTGCCGCGAGGTGCAGGTGAACGACGTCATCGGCCTCGCCTACCGCGGCGCACGCGCCAAGGTGGTGTTCGACCTCGACGACCGCATGGGCGACAGCACCTGTGTGGCCTGCGGCGAATGCGTGCAGGCCTGCCCCACCGGTGCGCTGATGCCGGCGACGCTGGTGGATGCCGACGGGCGCGGCGACTCGGCGATTGCGGACCGCAGGGTGGATTCCATCTGCCCCTATTGCGGCGTGGGCTGCCAACTCACCTACCATGTGAAGAACGAGAAGATCCTGTTCGTCGAAGGCCGCAACGGGCCATCCAACGAGAACCGGCTGTGCGTCAAGGGCCGCTTCGGCTTCGACTACCCCAACCACCGCTCGCGCCTCACCCGGCCGCTGATCCGCAAGCCGGGCATCCCCAAGACCTTCGACCCGCACTTCGACCCGGCCCACCCGCTCACCCATTTCCGCGAAGCGAGCTGGGACGAGGCGCTCGACTTCGCCGCCACCGGCCTCAGGACGCTGCGCGACACCCACGGCCCGAACGCGCTCGCCGGCTTCGGCAGCGCGAAGTGCTCCAACGAAGAGGCGTGGATGTTCCAGAAGCTGGTACGCACCGGTTTCCGCTCCAATCATGTGGACCACTGCACCCGCCTGTGCCATGCGAGCTCGGTTGCCGCACTCATCGAGTGCATCGGCTCGGGCGCGGTGACGGCCTCTTTCATGCAGGCGACCCAGGCCGACGTGATCATCCTCACCGGCTGCAACCCGACCGTGAACCATCCGGTCGCTGCCACCTACTTCAAGCAGGCGGCGAAGAAGGGCGCGCGCATCATCGTGCTCGATCCGCGCGGCCTGGCCATGGGCGCGTACGCGCATCGCATGGTGCGTTTCAAGCCGGGCACGGATGTCTCGCTTTTCAACGCGATGCTGAACGTCATCGTCACCGAGCAGTTGTATGACGCGGACTACATCCGCGCGCACACCGAGGGTTTCGAGGCGCTCAAGGCGCATGTCGCCGCGATGACGCCGGAGGCCATGGAGGCCGAGTGCGGCGTGGCGGCAGACGAGATCCGCACCATCGCCCGCCTCTACGCCACCGCGGAACGCGCGATGATCTTCTGGGGCATGGGCATTTCGCAGCACACCCATGGCACGGACAACGCCCGCTGCCTGATCTCGCTCGCGCTCGCCACAGGCCAGGTCGGCCGCCCGGGCACCGGCCTGCACCCGCTGCGCGGCCAGAACAACGTGCAGGGCGCCTCCGACGCCGGCCTCATCCCGATGGTGTTCCCCGACTACCAGCCGGTGGGCAACGCCCAGTTCCGCGCCGCCTTCGAGGAGCTCTGGAACACGCCGCTGGAAGCCAGGCCGGGCCTCACCGTGGTCGAGATCATGGACGCGATCCACGCTGGCACCATCCGCGGCATGTACATCCAGGGCGAGAACCCGGCGATGTCCGACCCGGACCTCGAACATGCGCGCGGTGCACTCTCCAGCCTCGAACACCTGGTGGTGCAGGACATCTTCGTCACCGAAACCGCCCAGCTTGCCGACGTGATCCTGCCCGCCTCGGCCTGGGCCGAGAAGGACGGCACCGTCACCAACACCAACCGCCAGGTGCAGATGGGCCGCGCCGCAGTGCCGCTGCCCGGGGACGCCCGACCCGACTGGTGGATCATCCAGGAGATCGCCCGGCGGCTCGGCCTGGCGTGGAACTACAGCCACCCGCGCGATGTGTTCGCCGAGATGAAGGCCGGGATGAAGTCGCTCGACCACATCACCTGGGAGCGCCTCGAGCGCGAGGAATCGGTGACCTACCCCTGCCCCGCCGACGACCAGCCCGGCATGGACGTGGTGTTCGGCGAGCGCTTCCCCACCGCCAGCGGTCGCGCCCGCTTCAGCCCGACGCGGCCGCTACCGCCGGACGAACCGGTGGACACCGACTACCCCACCGTGCTCACCACCGGCCGCCAGTTGGAGCACTGGCACACTGGCTCGATGACGCGACGCGCGAGGGTGCTGGATGCGCTCGAGCCGCTTGCAGTCGCGACCGTAGCGCCCGCAGAGCTTGAGCGGCTGGGCATCGCGCCGGGCGACCCGCTGACCATCTCCACCCGCCGCGGCGAGGTTACCCTCACCGCGCGTGCCGATCCGCTGATGGCACCGGGCATGGTGTTCGTCCCGTTCTGCTACGTCGAGGCTGCGGCGAACATGCTCACCAACCCGGCGCTCGACCCCTTCGGCAAGATCCCCGAGTTCAAGTACGCAGCCTGCAGGCTGAGCCCGGGGAAGACGGTTGCGGACACACACGCACCGGTGTAAACCCGGCCCGGGAAGTGCGTCGGCGCGCGTCAACGCGCTGACGCACTTCATCACGAGTTCCGACAAACGGGGGTCGAAATCCACTGACTGCCGGCGTATACTTTTTAACGAACAGGGAACCAGCTGGCTCACCGACGCCTCTCAGTTTGCACAGAGTCACGCAAGAACCCGGTCGCGCGGCAGGCGCGCGCATGATCCTCTAGTAGGCCTGCCAGGAGACGCATCATGATCGACGCCACCAACAGTATCTCCACCTCACGCACGCCAGGTATGGCCGAGGCAGGCGCGGCGCAGCTGCGTACGGCGCCTGCGGCACCCCAACAAGCCCCCACACGCCAGGCAGAGAACACGCAGGGTGTGGAGGTTCAGATCAGCTCCGCTGCACGCGAGGCGGCCGCGCGTGACCCGATTCAATCGAGCACCGATGTGGTGAGCGACGCAGAGGCTCAACGGCCGGGCACCACGACATCCGCCGCTTTGCAGCAGCAGTCGGCAAGCAATGATGCTGCAGGCGCTTCGTCCGACCCGGCAGCGGCGAGTGCGGCCCGGGGCGCTGAATCCAACGCGCCTTCGAACAGCGCCAACCGTCAGGCTATCGAGCTGTTCATGCGGAACAACGGCACGGGGAACGACGCCCCCTCCTCGCCCTTGCGCGCCTCGGCTTGATCGTGCAGCGCGACTGATACCTTACTCGGACCTGTCCATGACGGGTCCGATCTCTGGTTCCGCTTTTGCTCTCGTCGTCATGCCTGCGACCGATGGTCTGCTGATGTCATGATCACCGCTCTGCCACCGAGCGGCAGCAGTCCGCCCAGCCCATTCGAAACTCCACGACAGACACCTACCGCGCCGGCCAGCACCCGCGGTGCCGAAGCGCCAGGCGCGCAGACGCCAGGAACATCCGCATCCGGTGCGGATAGACAAGCTACCGCGGGCGAACGGTCGGCGCAACTCAGTGAAGCCGATCAGCAACGGGTTCGCGAACTCCAGCAACGTGACCGCGAGGTGCGCGCCCATGAGCTTGCCCACGTCGCCGCGGGAGCGGGCCTGATTCTTCGCGGGGCGAGCTTTACCTACGAGACCGGCCCGGACGGGCAGCGCTATGCGGTTGGCGGCGAGGTCACGATCGACACTTCGCCGGTAAGGACCCCGGAGGAGACACTGTCGAAGGCCAGCCGCATCAAGGCTGCCGCCCTTGCGCCAGCCGACCCGTCCCCCCAGGACAGGCAGGTCGCAAGCCAGGCGGACATGATGGCTGCGGATGCACGCGCCGAGCTCGCACAGCAGACGCGCGCCGAATCAGCAGGCACGGCCGCACCGAATGCCTCATCAAGCGGGGACAACGACGAGATCACCCGCCCTTTCGGGCCCGAGCAAGGCTCAAGCGCGCAGCGCATGCGCATCGCCTACGCCGACGCAGCCATCGCCGGCACTGGTCTGCGTGACCGTACGTTCAGCGCCTTCGCATGAGCCTGCGCGGCTACGCAGCCGTTTCCTGTCCGAAGCGCCATTGAATACTGGGCAAGCACGTTCGATAACTGTATATTTGCACAGTCTTCAAGCATCGGACGATCATGTCTTCGGAACAGGCCTTGAACGGCGTACCACGCGGTCGCGGCAGCGGACTACAGCTCCCCCCGCGATTCATGGCGTGGCAGCGCGAACCCGCGCAGGGCGTCGCGCCACCATACGCAGACGGCGCCATGGCGACCTGCCTCTTTGTCGACCGTGCGCGCCATGTGATCACCTACAACCGCTCACCCGACGTTCCGTTCGATCGCTCGATCAACCCCTACCGCGGCTGCGAGCATGGTTGCAGCTACTGTTTCGCACGGCCCTCTCACGCCTATCTCGACCTATCGCCGGGCCTGGACTTCGAGACCTGCATAGGCTGGAAGCCGGACGCCGCTGAAGTGCTGAAACGGGAGCTCGGCAGACGCAACTACCGCTGCGCGCCGATCGCGTTGGGTGTGAACACGGATGCCTATCAGCCGCTGGAGCGCAAGCTCGGCATCACCCGCGCGCTACTGGAGGTGATGGTGGCTTGCCGCCACCCGGTCAGCATCATCACGAAGTCGTCCCTGATCGAGCGCGACATCGACCTGCTCGAGGATCTCGCGCGTGATCGGCTGGTGAGCGTGATGTTCTCCGTCACCAGCCTTGACGACACCCTCACCCGCCGCATGGAGCCGCGTGCCGCACGTCCGACGCGCAGGCTCGCGGCGATGGCCGCGCTGGGCCGGGCTGGCGTGCCGGTGGGGGTGCTGTTCGCGCCCCTGATACCGGCGCTCAACGACCATGAGATGGAGGCGGTGCTGGAAGCCTCGCGCCGCGCTGGTGCGGACCACGCCGGCTTCATCCTGCTGCGACTGCCACACGAGCTCAAGACACTCTTCGAGGAATGGCTGCAGCGCGAGTATCCCGACCGGGCCCGGCACGTGCTGAGCCTGCTCGCACAGATGCGCGGCGGCCGGCTCAACGATCCGCGCTTCGGCCACCGCATGCGCGGCGAAGGGCCGTTCGCCGAGCTATACCGGCAACGCTTCCGGCGCGCGACGAAGGCGTTGGGTTTCAATGCCGGGGAACGTCACGCGCTCGAGACACGGTGGTTCAAGCCACCTCAGCCGCCTGGCGGACAGCTCGAGCTGTTCTGAAGCGGTCGGCTCAGGCTTCGAGCTCGCGCGCCCGCTCGATCGCCTCCTCGATGCGGTCTACCGCCATCACCCGCATAGCTTGCACCGCCTGTTTGGGTGCATTCGCACGCGGAATGATCGCAAGCGTGAAGCCGAGCTTCGCCGCTTCGCGCAGACGTTCCTGCCCGCGCGGGGCGGGACGGATCTCGCCGGCGAGGCCGACCTCGCCGAACACCGCGAGGCCACGCGGCAAGGGACGGCTGCGCAGTGACGAAACGATCGCAAGCAACACCGCGAGATCCGCCGCCGGCTCGCTGATCTTGACGCCGCCCACCGCATTGACGAACACGTCCTGATCGAAGCACACCACCCCTGCATGGCGATGCAGAACAGCGAGCAGCATCGCGAGGCGGTTCTGCTCCAGCCCAACCGACAGGCGCCGAGGGTTGGGACTGTGCGCGGGATCCACCAACGCCTGGATCTCGACCAGTAGCGGCCGTGTACCCTCCTGGGTGACGAGCACACAGCTGCCCGGCACCTGCTGGGCGTGCTGCGAGAGGAAGATCGCCGAGGGATTGCTGACGCCACGCAGTCCACGCTCGGTCATCGCAAACACACCCAGTTCGTTCACCGCGCCGAATCGGTTCTTGAACGCACGCACCAGCCGGAAGCTCGAGTGGGTGTCACCCTCGAAGTACAGCACGGTGTCGACGATGTGCTCAAGAACGCGCGGCCCGGCGAGCGCACCGTCCTTGGTGACATGGCCGACCAGGATCAGGCTGGTGCCGCTCTGCTTGGCAAAGCGTGTGAGCTGGGCGGCGCACTCCCGCACCTGCCCCACAGAGCCCGGCGCCGACTGCAGCGCTTCGGAGTACACCGTCTGGATCGAATCGATGACGGCGATGCCGGGTCGGCTGGATTCCAACTGCGCGAGAATGCGCTCGAGGTTGATCTCCGGCAACAGCATCAGCGACGAGGGGTCGAGCTGCAGCCGCCGCGCACGCAACGCGACCTGCTCGCCGGACTCCTCACCGCTCACATAGATGGCGGACTCGGTTGCCGCGAGCTGCGACAGCGCCTGCAGCAGCAGCGTGGATTTGCCGATGCCCGGATCACCGCCGATCAACACCACGCCACCCGGCACCAGCCCACCGCCGAGCACCCGGTCGAATTCCTCGATGCCGCTCGGGATGCGCGGCTCCTCGCGCGCTTCGAGCTCGGCCAAGGGCTGCAACTTTCCGGTGGTGCCCGCGAGTGCGGCGTAGCGCGAGCCGGCACCCGAGGCCGGTTCGGCGCGCGTCTCGCTCAGAGTGTTCCAGGCCTTGCAGTGCGGGCACTGCCCCTGCCAGCGCGGCACTTGCCCGCCGCACTCTGAGCATGAGAACACCGAGCGAACCTTGGCCATCAGTGCCCCGCCACCACCGCAGACAACATGATCAATCCGGTATGGCGAACTCGGCCGCCATCTTCGCGAGCTCTTCCGCGGCATAATCCGCGAAGGTGGTGATGAGACGCGAGCGGAACTTGTCCTTGGGGACGATCACCTCGAGTGGGGTATACAACCGGGGCTCAAGCGGAACCGCGGCAAGCCTGCCTTCACGCACATCGCGCTTGATCGCGGCGTTCGATGCGATCGCGAAACCCATGCCCTCGGCGGCGAGGTGCTTGACCGTGGCCAGGCTGCCAAGCTCGGCGCAGATCGTGAGTGAGTCGATGGGCACGCCGGCAGCCGTGAAGAATTGCTCGCCCAGCTCGCGAATCGCGTTGCCGGAATCGCGGGTGATGAATGGATGACCGCGCAGATCCTCGGCGGTGAGCACCGCATGCTGCGCAAGCGGATGCCCGGGCTGGCAGATCACAAGCAACTCGTCGCGTGCGGCAGTGCGGCACTCGATGCCCGGCTGGTCGGAGACGATCTCGATCAGGCCGAGGTCGAGGTCTCGGGCGGCAACGCGCTCCTCGGTCAACTCGGAGTTTCCCACCACCACCTTTGGAATCACGCGCGGATAGCGGCGCTTGAAGCCCTCGAGCAGTTTCGGCAACCAGTATGCGGCGATCGTGGTGCTGGTGCCTATGCACAGCAGGCCGGCGAGCTCGTCGGTCATCTCGGAGACGCGCGCCTCGAGCTCATCCGACATGTCGAGGATGCGCTCCGCGTAGGCGAGGACGATCTCGCCCGCAGGCGTCAGGGACACCTTGCCGTGCCCGCGCTCCAGCAACCGCGTATTGAAATGCTCCTCGAGTTGCTTGATCTGGAAGGTGACCGCCGGCTGCGTCATGAACAGATGTTCAGCGGCGCGGGTGAACGAGCCGTACTTGGCCACGGCATTGAAAACCTGGAGTCTGCGATCTGCCACGATATCGGTCTTTCTGGATGAAGGTGCGCCTGAACAAAGCTTCCTTGGTGCGTCCGGACGCGCACCGGAGGCATCGAAAATCGATAAGCCGTACTTATCGCCATTATTAGAACATATCCGTTTCAATGCGGGTCAACCGCACCGAGCGCCAGCGTCCGTGCGTCCGCAGGCACACCTGAAATGCCGCCGTCACTGACCTTCGGCAATCGGCGAATCAAGCCACAACCAAGGACAGCCGAAGAACGCACGCGGGGATGCAATCGGTGCAATCGCTTCATGGTATAAAGCGCGCCTTACCTCTTCGCACGGCGCCTCCCGATGCCGCTCGGCTTCTATATCATCATGGCAGCGCAGTTCTTCTCTGCGCTCGCAGACAACGCCTTGCTGATCGTCGCGATCGCCATCTTGCGGGAGATGGCAGCGCCTCCGGAGTTCGAGCCACTGCTCAAGCTCTTTTTTACCGTCTCGTATGTGGTGCTGGCGGCCTTCGTCGGCGCCTTCGCCGACTCTATGCCCAAGTGGCGCGTGATGCTGATCAGCAACACGATCAAGATCGGCGGCTGCCTCATGCTGTTCCTGGGAGCACATCCACTCCTCGCCTACGCGATCATTGGATTGGGTGCCGCCGCGTATTCGCCCGCAAAGTACGGAATCCTCACCGAGTACCTACCGCACCGTTTGCTGGTGGTCGCCAACGGCTGGATCGAGGGCCTGACGGTCGGCGCGATCATCATCGGCACCGTGCTGGGCGGCATGCTGATCCATCCCAAGACTGCCGCCTGGATCAACGAGGCGGCCACACCGTGGTTCTCGAGCGGCATGATGGCAACGATCGCGATGATCGGCCTGCTGTACGTGATCGCGGCGGGCTTCAATGTCTTCATCCCGAACACCGGCGTCGACCACAAGCCGCTGAAGCGCAATCCGCTTTACCTGATCCACGATTTCAATCATTGCCTGAAGCTGCTCTGGCGCGACAAGCTCGGGCAGATCTCGCTGGCGGTGACGACACTCTTCTGGGGCGCGGGTGCAACGCTGCAGTTCATCGTGATCAAGTGGGCCGAGCACAATCTCGGCTTCGCCCTTGCGCAGGCCTCGATGTTGCAGGGGGTCGTCGCGGTCGGGGTTGCGCTGGGCTCGGTGTTGGCCGCGCGCTACATCCGCTTGCGTGCTGCGGTGAAGGTGATCCCGCTCGGCATCGCAATGGGCTTGGTGGTGACCCTGATGGTCTTCGTCAACGACAAGATCCCGGCGATGGCGATGATGGTGCTGGTGGGAGGGCTGGCGGGCTTCTTCGTCGTGCCGATGAACGCGCTGCTGCAGCACCGTGGCCACATCCTGATGGGGGCTGGGCATTCGATCGCGGTACAGAACTTCAACGAAAACCTCTCGATCCTCATGATGACCGGCATCTATGCGTTGCTCATCATGTCCGGGCTTTCGATCAAGGTGGTGATCGTGCTGTTCGGGCTGTTCGTTGCCACGACGATGTACTTCATCAAACGCAGGCATGAGGCAAACCAGCGCGAGTTCGACTCCGTGGCGCTGCTCGAGGATCTCAAGCACTGATTGCCCGGCAATGATGGCGCCGCCGCGGTGCCTCGGCGTCCGGCCAACTCAGGCGTCCTGTCGCTTCAACTCCGCAAGCGCCTTGCGCGCAAAGCACAGATCTTCCCAGGCCCGCGCCTTGTCAGCCTGGTTTCGCAGCAGGTAGGCCGGATGGTAGGTCACCACGACCGGCGTACCTTCGCGGTGAAAGAGGCGCCCACGCGACGCGTTGATCTTGACCTCCTCTCCGAGGAGCGCCTGCGCAGCAGGACGGCCGAGGGCGATCAGCAGTCGAGGTCTGACGAGTGCTATCTGGCGCGACAGGTAGGGCTGGCAGGCGGCGATCTCGTCCGCCTGGGGTGTGCGGTTCAGCGGTGGGCGGCACTTGACCGCGTTGGCAATGAAAACGCGCTGGTCACGCGCAAGCCCGATCGCTGCCAGCATCTCGTCGAGCAACTTGCCAGCCGCACCGACAAAGGGCTCACCGCGCCGGTCTTCCTCGGCACCAGGCCCCTCCCCCACGAACATCCACTCTGCCGACCTGTCGCCGACACCGGGCACCGCCTGGTTACGACCCTGGCACAAACGGCAAGCCTTGCAGGCGCGCATGTCATCCTCGAGCGCCGACCAGTCCATGCCACTGATCCGGTCCGCGCGCCCGGGTTCATCGACGAAGTCGACATCACGCTGGCCGGCCTTGGGCCGGGCATCGGCGCCTTGTCGCTGCCCGGTCGTCGCCGCCGCAAACGCTCGCAACTCACGCGGGATGGGCCCGGGCGCGTCCTGACCGCCCGGCTGCACCATGACCGCCTTACGCATCGCAGAACCACTTCCGGTTGCGGACTCGACCTCCGCAGCCACCGTCGCTGAAGGCATCGCAGCCGCGCCAGTCGTACGCTTCCCATCCATCACGGCAGAACGAAGGCGCCACAAGGGCCCAAGCCCCATTTCCCGGAGCAATGCGGCACGCTCGAAGCTCACAGCTCACGCCTCATCACAATCGCATCCTCGCGACCGCCGTCGGCCGCGGGGTAGTATCTCGCCCTGCGACCGATAGCCTGAAACCCTTCCCGACGGTACAGCGCGAGCGCCGCCGCGTTTGTCGGACGAACCTCGAGAAACATCTGCGTGGCGCCTGCTGCGCGTGCAGCGGCGTACAAGTGGGAAAGCAGCGCGATCGCCATGCCCCTGCGCTGATGCTCTGCCCGAATGCTGATGTTGAGCAGATGCGCTTCATCCAGCACCAAGAGCAGGACGGCATAGCCGAGCGGCTCATCCCCTGCGAGCATGACTCGGCAGGCATAACCTGCCGAAAGCGAATCCAAGAAGTTACCGCGTGTCCATGGGGACGCATGCAATTCGGCTTCCGCCTCGACAACCCAGTCCAGATCCGCATCGGACATGGGCAGGAACACGACCTGCTCGGTCACGTCCGCCCCCCCCTGGCGAGACGTTCTTCAGTCGTCAGCGCAACCTTGTTGCGCACATAGAGCGGCGCGGCGAGCTCCGGCGCCATCGCCGCGCCTCGCCTCGCCATGTTTGCCGCAAGACGGGCAACCTCGCGCGCGCGCGGGAATGCATCGTCGATCCAGCCGATGTCTCGCCCGGCAAAGTGGTCGCGCAGCACTGCGGGGTGGGCGGACAGTCCGGACCCGATCAAAGTCCAGTCCCGATCGGCCGCAGGCACGGCAATGGCCTCCGGTGCGCGGCACACCACCTCGCCCTGCAGCGCAGGCAACCCATTGCCGCAGTCGAAGGCCGCAGCATAGACCTCACCCATGCGTGCATCGGAGATTGCGAGCACATGCGCTGCATCTGCCTGAGCCGCGAGCGCGGCGAGGCTGCCAACCGGTATCACACCGAGCCCGGCACCCATCGCGAGGCCCTGTGCGACACCGCATGCAAGACGCACACCGGTGAACGCGCCCGGGCCGGAACCGAAGGCCAACGCATCAAGCGCCGCAAGCGAAACGCCACCTTCGGCAAGGAGCGCGGAGAGGGTTGCGAGGAGGCGCTCGGAGTGATTGGCGTGCCCTTCGAGGGTACGCTCGAGCAGCTCGTCACCGAACGCGAGTGCGACGCTGGCGTGCTCGCAGGAGGTTTCAATCGCAAGAATCTTCATAGCGGCCGCATTCTATCAGGCCGCCAATCCGGCGTCCGGCGCCGCCGACGTACCCTCGACCCGTGGCGCAGCGAAGGCCGCGAGTCGCTTCGGACCGGTCGGAGCGAGCGAGGTCACGTTTCAGCGGCGCTGCACCCGTCGCTCGTCGTATACATTGCGCATCGACTCGCGGAGCTCGCGGCGCAATGCGTCCCGCTCATCGACCGACAGTCGGCGACGCTCGTCGCGCGGCGTCGCATACTCGTCCGGCGTCGTCAAAACTCGCCGCAGCTCCTGGTGCCGCTCCACCCGTGTGAGCGGCCGCGGCGATCCCACGCCTTCGGCCGACGGAAAATCGCCCCCGGCCGAGACCACGGTCGACACGAACATCAAGGAAACCAGCATCGCACCAGCGACGGCAAGTCCCACCAGGCGCGAAGACAACGCAGCCATGTCGCTGAGGCAGGGCAATTCTCCGCAGGAGGACACTTTGACTTTGTCAGGATGCATGGCGCCGACAGTGAAGTTTGAGATGCGTGCAAAATACACCCAAACAGCCCGGGGAGACTGCCTGGTCGGGCACGCGCGAGACGGGGATTGTAAGCTTGTGTATCCCCCGCGGACACGGCTTACGAAGCGTTACCGCGCCGAGTGCGGCATGATGGCGATCGCTCTGGCGCCACGTCTGGCACCGCGCTAGGATGCACGCCATGAATACGAAAACACGCTACAAGGTCCTGCTGGTCGACGACGACGCACGCCTGCGCGACCTGCTGTCCCGTTACCTCCAGGAACAGGGCTTCACGGTAAAGGCCGTGCCTGACGCAGGCGCCATGGACAAGGCACTGCATCGCGAGCACTTCGACCTGATGGTGCTCGATCTGATGCTGCCCGGCGAGGACGGTCTCGCGATCTGCCGGCGCCTGCGTGCCGCGGAGAACGCGATGCCGATCGTGATGCTGACCGCGAAGGGCGACGAGGTGGACCGCATCATCGGCCTCGAGATGGGCGCTGACGACTATCTACCGAAGCCGTTCAATCCGCGCGAGCTGGTGGCCCGTATTCACGCGGTGATGCGTCGCAGGCCCACGGTGCTGCCCGGCGCCCCCACGATAGAAGACGAGGTCATCCGCTTCGGTCAGATTCAGGTCAACCTCGGCACCCGCACATTGAATCGTGATGGCGAGGATATCGCGCTGACCACCGGCGAATTCTCACTGCTCAAGGTCCTGCTGCAGCACCCCCGCCAGCCGCTGTCGCGGGACAAGCTGATGGAGTTGGCACGCGGACGGGAGTACGGCGTATTCGACCGTGCGATCGATGTACAGGTCAGCCGCCTGCGCAAACTCGTGGAGGACGATCCGTCCAAGCCGCGCTACCTGCAGACGGTGTGGGGCTTCGGTTACGTCTTCGTACCCGACGAAGCTGCCGCCCCCGCAAACGAACTACCGAAGCCCGACGAGGCGTGATGCGCGGCTGCGCCGGTCGTCCGGTGCGCCCGCGAGAGCCCGATGCCCCGCGCCACGATCGCCCTGCTGCCGCGAACGCTGCTATGGCAGACGTTCATGCTGATCGCCTTCCTGCTGATCATCGCGCTTGGCACGCTGTCGCAGATTTTCACGTACTTTCACGAACCGGCGCGCGCGCGCGATCTCGCGCAGATGGTCGCGAGCGTGGTGAACCTCACCCGTACCGCGCTGATCAACGCCGAAGTCTCGCGCCGCACCGAACTGCTCATCGAATTGGCAGCGCTGGAAGGCATCCGAATCTACCCCTCGGAACCGAGCGACGAGATCGTGCCCCTACCCCAGAGCAGGCCAATGCGTCTGCTATCGGCCGAGATCCGCAGGCAACTCGGGGAACACACCCTGCTGGCAGCACGCTGGAAGTCACTTGATGGCTTCTGGGTGAGCTTTCGTCTGGACCCCGAGGACCCTGAGGATTTCTGGGTAATGCTGCCCGCCGAGCGCCTGCAGCAGGCAAGCGCTCTGGAATGGATGATCTGGGGCGGTGGCGCGCTGCTGATCGCGCTGGCGGGTGCATTTCTGATCGTATCGCGCATCAGCTCGCCACTGCGCGGCCTTGCCCGCGCAGCGCGGCTCGTCGGCGAGGGACAGAAGCCCCCACCGCTGGCCGAAACGGGGCCGCAGGAGATCAGCACTGTCGCCCACGCCTTCAACCAGATGGCGGGCGACCTCGCACGCACCGACGCCGAGCGCACCCTGATCCTGGCCGGTGTCTCGCACGACCTGCGCACACCGCTTGCACGGTTGCGGCTCGGAATCGAGATGTCCGGCGCGCCGGATGGCGAGGTGCAGGCAATGGTGGCCGATATCGAGGAGATGGATCGCATCATCGGCCAGTTCCTCGACTTTGGCCGTGGCGAATCCCAGGAGCCCTGCCATCCACAGGATGTCAGTCGCCTGATCCGCGAACTCGCCGAACCCTACCGGCTGCGCGGCGTGACACTGAATCTCGATCTGGATGACGCAATGATCCTGCCGCTGCGGCCGCTCACCTTCCGGCGAGCACTGGCGAATCTCGTCGACAACGCCATCCGCTATGCCGGCCCCAACCAACCGATCGACATCCGCCTCGCGCGTTCGAACGAACACGTCGTTGTCGAGGTCGCAGACCGCGGACCCGGCATTCCCGAGAGCGAGTGGCAGCGCATGCTGCAACCGTTCACCCGGCTCGTCGCTGCGCGCTCCGACACAAAGGGCGCGGGACTGGGGCTCGCGATAGTGGATCGGATTGCGCGCGCACATGGAGGCTCCATAGCGCTCGCCAACCGCGACGGTGGCGGCCTGATCGTAAGCCTACGCTTTCCCTTGCCCGAACAAACAGGTAACCGCGCTAGAATCGCGGCTCTTACAGTGCAGGACAACCCTAATTGAATCCAACGCCTTACGAGCTGATCGGCGGCGAACGCGCGGTGCGCGCGCTTGTGCAGCGCTTTTATGCGCTGATGGACAGCCTCCCCGAAGTCCGCCCGCTCAGGGATTTGCACGCCGAGGACCTGTCCGAGGCCGAGGAGAAGCTTTTCCTGTTCCTCAGCGGATGGTTCGGCGGGCCGGATCTATACGTGCAGCGTTTCGGCCCGCCGTTCTTGCGCGCGCGCCATCTGCCTTTCCCGATCGGCGTGCGCGAGCGGGATCAATGGCTGCAGTGCATGCGTGGCGCACTCGATGAGGTCGTCGCCGACGCGGCGCTGCGTCGCCGACTTTACGAATCATTCTCCGCACTTGCCAATCACATGCGCAACCGGGCGGAAGCTCCGGACGCCTCCAGCCCGCTATAATCCACGGCGATGAAAATACTGTTCGATCTCCTGCCCATCATCCTGTTCTTCGCCGCCTACAAGGTGGCCGGCGCATACGACGCTGCCGCACTCGAGTTCGCGACGCGCTGGCTTGGTGACGGCATTTCGGCCTCTCAGGCACCGATACTGATCGCGACTGCGGTTGCCATTCTTGCGACCGTGGGTCAGATCGCCTGGGTCTGGGTCCGCCACCGCAAGGTGGATCGCATGATGTGGGTCAGCCTGGGGTTGATCGTCGTGCTGGGCGGTGCGACGCTGGTGTTCCACAACCCGGATTTCATCAAGTGGAAACCCACCGCGCTCTACTGGCTGTTTGCAGTGACGCTGATCGGCTCGGCCGCACTGCTGCGCAAGAACCTCATCCGCGCGATGCTGCAGCAGCAGATCCACCTGCCGGACGCGATCTGGTCCCGGCTCAACATCGCCTGGTCGGTGTTCTTCGTCCTCATGGGGGCACTCAATCTGTACATTGCGTACAGTTTCAGCGAAGACGCCTGGGTCAACTTCAAGCTCTTCGGAGGCCTGGGTCTGATGCTGCTGTTCGTGCTCGGCCAGGGCTACTACCTTTCCCGTCACATCGAAGAGGAATCCACAACCTGATGCTCTACATGATCTATGGCGAGGATGCGCCGGGTACGCTCGACAAACGCCTTGCCGCCCGCCCACCCCACCTCGCCCGCCTCGAGGCGCTGCGCGACGAGGGCCGCCTGTTCGCTGCCGGCCCCTTGCCGGCGATCGACTCGCCCGACCCCGGTCCGGCGGGCTTCTTCGGCAGCCTCATCATTGCTGAGTTCGACAGCCTTGCGGATGCCGAGGGGTGGCTGGCCGAGGACCCCTACACCGCCGCAGGCGTGTTCGCCCGAACCGTGGTGAAACCCTACCGCAAGGTCCTGCCATGAGCGCGCCGGACGAGATGCGCGCGCGCCTCAAGACGCTGTCGCCACAACGCGTCGAGATCCATGATGACAGCGCACTGCATGCAGGCCACGCCGGCGCGCGCTCGGGGGGAGGTCATTTTCGACTCACGATCGTCTCTGATGCCTTCACTGGCATTCGAACGATCGCCCGTCACCGGATGGTCTATGAAGCACTCGGCGACATGATGAAAACGCGCATTCATGCGCTCGCCATTCAAGCCATGACGGCCGCTGAGGCCGAACAACAACCCAAGTAAAGGAACACCCATGAAGCTTCTTCCCAGCCGTCTTGCCCTGATCCTCATCTCCGGCGTGCTGTCGCATGCCGCGCTGGCCGCGGACCCTCTCGCGACCGTGAACGGCAAGGCAATCCCCGCCGCCCGGGCGACCTTGATGCTCAATGAGCAGAAGGCCCAGGGGGCACCGGACAGCCCCGAACTGCAGAACGCGGTCCGCGAGGAGCTGATCCGTCGTGAAGTGCTGGCCCAGGCCGCTGCAAAGGCGGGGCTGGACAAGCGCGATGACGTCAAGACGCAGATGGATCTGGCCACCCAGGCGGTGCTGATCAGAATGTATTTGCAGGACTATGCGAAGAATAACCCGGTCACGGACGCCGACGTCCAAGCCGAGTACGACAGCATCAAGGCGAAGATGTCCGACAAGGAATACAAGCCCCGCCATGTGCTCGTCGAGACCGAGGACGAAGCCAAGGCAATCATTGCGAAGCTCTCCGCCGGGGAGAAGTTCGAGGAGTTGGCCAAGGCATCCAAGGATCCTGGCAGCAAGGACAAGGGCGGCGAGCTCGGCTGGAGCGCGCCCAACATGTACGTCAAGCCGTTCGCCGATGCACTGGTTGCGCTCGAGAAAGGCAAGTTCACCACTGCACCGGTGAAATCCGACTTCGGTTACCACGTCATCCAGCTCGATGACGTGCGCGACGCCAAGGCGCCGCCGCTCGCAGAGGTCAAGCCCCAGCTCCAGCAGCGCCTGCAGCAGCAGCGCGTCGAGCAGCACATGATGGAGCTGCGCGAAAAGGCCAACGTCAAGTAATCTGCCGCAAGCCGCTCCGCTCGTCACGACGGGCGGGCAGGATCGAAAAAGGGGCCCGCGGGCCCCTTTTTCATCGTCCGTTATCGCTCCGGCTTCAGAACGCCTCCTCACTCAACGCCAGGGCGCCAGGCGCCCCATTCGCCACGGTGTAGGCGAGCCCGCCAGCCTGCGGCAGGATATGGTCTGCGTAGAAGCGCGCGGTAACGATCTTGTTGCGGTAGAACGCGTCATCCTCGCCCGCAGCCAGGCGCACGTCGCAGACAAGCGCTGCGCGCGCCATCTGCCAGCCGCCGGCGACGATGCCGAAGAGCTTCAGGAACGGCACCGAACCCACCGATGCCGCCTTGATGTCGGCGTTGTATGTCGCGAGGATGTATTCCACGCCGGACTCCAGCGCATCGATTCCCACCGCCAAGGCGCGCCCAATCGCTGCGAGCTGCGCGTCCTCGCGCCCATTCAACTGCGCCACGACGCCGCGCATCTCGGCGATCACCGTCTTGATCGTCTGCCCGCCCTCACGCGCGATCTTGCGACCGATGAGGTCGTTCGCCTGGATTGCAGTGGTGCCCTCGTAGATCGTCGTGATGCGTGCATCGCGCAGATGCTGGGCTGCACCGGTCTCCTCGATGAAGCCCATCCCGCCATGCACCTGCACACCCGTCGAGGCCACATCGATAGAGTTTTCGGTGCACCAACCCTTCACGATCGGAATCATCAGGTCGACAAAGGCCTGGCTGCGTGCGCGCACGTCCGCATCCTGATGGCGATGCGCCTTGTCCGTCTCGGCACCAACAACATAGGCCAGCGCACGCATCGCCTCGGTGAGCGACTTCATCGACATCAGCATGCGGCGTACGTCCGGGTGGTGGATGATGGCGACCTTCGGACCACCACGCACACCGACCTCGGTACCCTGGATGCGGTCGCGCGCATAGGAGAGTGCCTTCTGATAGGCGCGCTCCGATAGCGCAAGCCCTTCCATGCCGACCGCGAAGCGCGCCTCGTTCATCATGATGAACATGTATTCCAGGCCACGGTTGGCCTCGCCCACGAGGGTGCCGATCGCGCCACCGTTGTCTCCGAAGGCGAGCACGCAGGTGGGACTCGCGTGAATACCCAGCTTGTGCTCGATGGAAACGCAGTGCACGTCGTTGCGTGCGCCAGGGCTTCCATCCTCCCTGACGAGATACTTGGGTACGACGAAGAGCGAGATGCCCTTCACCCCCTCGGGTGCATCCGGGAGACGGGCCAGGACAAGGTGGATGATGTTGTCGGTAAGATCGTGCTCACCGTAGGTGATGAAGATCTTCTGCCCGAAGATGCGATACGTGCCATCGCCCTGCGGTTCGGCCCGGGTACGCACAGCGGCCAGATCCGAACCGGCTTGGGGTTCGGTCAGGTTCATTGTTCCGGTCCACTCGCCACTCACCATCTTCGGCAGGTACATCGCCTTCTGCTCGTCGGTACCGCGCAGCATCAAGGCCTCGATTGCACCGGTGGTGAGCATCGGGCACAGCGAGAAAGCCATGTTGGCAGACTTCCACATCTCCATGACCGCCGTCGACAAGAGCTTGGGCAAGCCTTGGCCGCCAAAATCGGGGTCTGCAGCGAGTGCAGCCCACCCCGACTCACAGAACTGTCGGTAGGCCTGCTTCCAGCCGGAGGCGGTACTCACCTCACCGTCCTTCCAGCGCGCACCCTCCTGGTCACCGCTCCAGTTGAGCGGCGCCAGCACACCCGATGCGAACTTGCCGGCCTCGTCGAGAATGGCTTCCACGAGATCCGGCGTGACCTCCTCGCAACCTGGCAGACGGGCGACCTCGTCGAGACCCGCAAGTGACTGCATGACGAATTGCATGTCCTTCAACGGCGCAGCATAGTGACTCATCGGTACTCCTCCCTCGAGATGATTGACGACCAGGACGCGGTGCCGGCACCGTGTCTTATTTTCCAGCCAGGTAGCGGCGGTCGTCGAACGCCGCGACCCATTCCGGCTTGTAAACGACCAGCAGGGTAATCACGGCGCCGCTGATCCAGGCCTCCGAGAAACCCAGCAGAATGAAATAGGGCAGATACTCGCCCATCAGGAACTCATAGGTGTAAGCACCTGCCGCGACCATCGCCAGCGACGCGACCGCGCCTTGGATGATGACCGTGATGGCCGCCCCCATGAAGGCGATCACGAAGATGAACACGAAGAAATGCTGCGGCAGCAAGCGCTCGATCAACCTCACCACGCCCTGTGCCGCAAGGACCGGAACCAGCACCATCAGCACGAAATTCATCGCCCAGGCCGCAGGCGCCACTTCTCCATTGGCCATCAGCACCGTGAGCGACAAGCCCATTGCCACCACCGCGAGTTGCGGTCCGAGTGCCAGCGTTGCGGCCATCGCCCCGAGGATGTGGAGGTTGAGGCCCGGTTGCACACCCGCCTTCATGCTCCAGAACAATCCGAGTGTCACGACGAAGCCGAACAGCAGGTTACGCTGAGAGTTGGATTCGGTCGTCAGCACCATCTTCCAAGGGATGTGCCGCAACACGCGCACAATGGCCAACAGCGAAAGAAACGCGGCAACCCAGTGCCAGGAAGAGGGAAACAGGGTTGCCGTCAGATTCATGTCGTGCGACGCTTCCGGATGGCGTGCGTTGGCGTTCAAGCATCGCACGCCCGTCCGGTACAGGTCAGACCTTCGCGGTCAGCTCCGGGACAGCCTCGAAGAGGTCCGCCACCAGGCCGTAATCGGCCACCTGGAAGATCGGCGCCTCGGGGTCCTTGTTGATCGCGACGATCACCTTGGAATCCTTCATGCCCGCGAGATGCTGGATCGCGCCGGAGATCCCGACCGCGACGTAGAGCTGCGGCGCCACGATCTTGCCCGTCTGCCCCACCTGGTAGTCGTTGGGCACGTAGCCGGCATCCACCGCGGCACGCGAGGCGCCCATCGCCGCACCCAGCTTGTCAGCAAGCGGTTCGAGCAACTTGTGGTAGTTCTCGCCGCTGCCCAGGCCACGCCCACCGGACACGATGATCTTTGCATTACCCAGCTCGGGCCGCTCGGACTTGCTGACCTCGCGACCGACGAGCCTGGATGCCCCCGCCTCCGACGCCGCACCTAGCGCCTCCACGGCTGCGCTGCCGCCTTCCGCCGGGACCGCATCAAAGCCGGTGGTACGCACCGTGATCACCTTGATCGCGTCGCCGCTTTTCACCGTTGCGAGCGCGTTGCCGGCATAGATCGGGCGCACGAAGGTGTCCGCCGACTCCACCGCCACGACGTCGCTGATCTGCGCAACATCGAGCAGCGCCGCCACGCGCGGCAGCATGTTCTTGCCGGCGGTCGAAGCCGGCGCGAGGATGTGAGAGTAGGCACCGGCGACACCGACTACCAACGCCGCAACCGGCTCGGCCAGCTGGTCCTGATAATGCGGCGCGTCAGCGACGAGCACCTTCGTCACGCCCGCAATCTGCGCGGCCGCAGCAGCCGCACCGGCACAACCGCCGCCGGCGACGAGCACGTGCACCTCACCGCCGATCTTCGCGGCCGCAGCCACTGTGTTGAGGGTCGCCGGCTTGATCGCCTGATTGTCGTGTTCAGCAATAACCAGAATCGCCATGTCAGATCACCTTCGCTTCGGTCTTGAGCTTGTCGACGAGTTGCGCCACGTCGGCAACACGGACACCCGCGCTGCGCTTGGGCGGCTCGGACACCTTGAGGGTGGTCAGCCTGGGGCTGACGTCAACACCGAGATCCTCGGGCTTGACCGTGTCGAGCGGCTTTTTCTTCGCCTTCATGATGTTCGGGAGCGTCGCGTAGCGCGGCTCGTTGAGGCGCAGGTCCGAAGTGATCAGCGCCGGCAGCGGCATGTCCAGCGTCTCGAGGCCGCCGTCGATCTCACGCGTCACCACCGCCTTGCCATCGGCGATTGCGACCTTGGACGCAAAGGTGGCTTGCGGCCAGCCCATCAGTGCGGCCAGCATCTGACCAGTCTGGTTGGCGTCGTCGTCGATCGCCTGCTTGCCGCAGATGACAACCTGCGGCTGCTCACGATCGCACAAGGCCTTCAGCAGCTTGGCCACGGCCAGCGGCTGAAGCTCGACTGCGGTCTCGACCAGGATGCCCCGGTCGGCACCGATCGCCATCGCCGCACGCAGGGTCTCCTGGCACTGGGCCACGCCGCAGGAGACGGCGATGACCTCGGTGGCAACCCCCGCTTCCTTCAGTCGCACTGCTTCCTCGACCGCGATTTCATCGAACGGGTTCATCGACATCTTGACGTTGGCGATATCGACGCCGGTGCCGTCGCTCTTGACGCGCACCTTGACGTTGTAATCGACGACGCGCTTGACTGGTACGAGAATCTTCAAGACCACGCTCCTCTTCTTTCCGCGAAAGATACTGTGTTGTTATGTGCCCGCATTATGGCATCAGCCGACTGCAAGAAGGAACCCGCGGCAAGACGGGCTGCGCCGATGCAGTGGTGCAGGAACTCCACATACGGTAGCGTATGGCTTTTTTTTCGTCAATACTTGTCCGTATGGAAAACGACTCGAACAAGAACCGGGCACAACTGGACCGGGACGCGTGGATCGACGGAGCGATCGAGGTGCTCGCCGAGGAGGGCATCGCAGGCTTGCGCGTGGAGGTGCTCGCGAAGCGCCTGAAGGTCACAAAGGGAAGCTTCTACTGGCACTTCCAGGATCGCCATGACCTGCTCATGGCCGTATTGCACACCTGGAAAGACGGGCGCATACGCGACATCATCAAGCAGACGCGGGTACAACCCGGTGCGGCGTTGCAGCAGATCTATCACGTGATCGATCTCTACAGCACCAACCGCAGCCGGCGCGGCATGATGATCGAACTGGCTGTACGGGACTGGGCTCGGCGCGACCCTGAAGCGAGCGCCATTGTCGCGGAAGTCGACGAAACGCGCCTGCGTTGCGCACGCGGACTCTTCCTGGCGTGCGGGCTCTCTCACGAGGAGGCATCGAGCCGATGCATGCTGCTCTACGCCTATGTATTCGGCATTTCACTGATGATCTATGACACCTTCGATGCCGACCCTGCCAGACTCAAGCGCGACATTGCCGACCTTATCGCCCGATCAGGCAATGCGACAGCGGTCTGAACCGGCGCGGGACACGGCTTCACCCCGAAGCCCGCGTCCCGGCGGGCCATTCATTTTGCAAGAATCTACAATCTGAAGCGCTGCAGCGCTCCATCCATCTCGACCGCGATGGTGCGCAGATCATGTGCGGCGACGTTGGTCTCACCCACCGCGCCAGCGTTCTGCTCGGCCATCTGGGCGATTCGCTCCACGTTCTGCGCGATGTCGGTCGCAGCGGCGCTTTGCTCCTGCAGCGCCGAAGAGATCTCGTTCACCACCCGGTTCACTTCGAGCGCACTGTCGGTGATTGCCGCGACTGCGGCGCCAGCCTCATTGGCGACGTCAACGCCACCGCTCGCACTCGCGACGCTACGCTCCATCACCGAAGAGACTTCGCCCACGGCCCCCTGTATGGCCGTGATGAGTTGACCGATCTCGGTCGTGGATTGCGCAGTCCGCTCAGCCAGCTTGCGGACCTCGTCGGCAACCACGGCAAAACCCCTGCCCTGCTCACCCGCGCGCGCCGCCTCGATGGCCGCGTTCAGCGCGAGGAGGTTGGTCTGATCCGCAACCTCGCGGATCACTCCCACCACGCGCGATATCTCGCTGGTCCGGTCGCGCAGGTCGGAGACACGGGCGCTGCCTTGCTCGATGGTCATCGCTATTTCGCGCATGCGCTCCACCGCAGTGTTGATGACGCGGGCCCCCTTGCCGCTGCGCTCCCCGGCCTCGCTGGAAAGTCGCGCCGCCTCCTGGGCGGAATCCGCGACGTGGTTGATGCTCACCGTCATCTCTTCGACCGAGGCGGCCATGGAGGACGCTGCCTCGCTCTGCCGCCCGGAGGCCTCGGAGACGGAATCTGCCGAGCTCGCGAGTTGCGTGGACGACGACGTCAGACGCTGTGAAGAGGTCTGCAGTTGCCCGACCACCGAACGCAGGCTCTCCTGCATCCGACCGAGCGCTGCGCGGAAGCGGCTGACTTCGTCGTTGCCGTCCGCGTCCACGCGATTCGAGAGCTTGCCTTCCGCAATCGCCTCCGCAACGGTCAGGGCTTCACGCATCGGCCCGGTGATCGAGCGCGAGATCAGCATACCGACAATCAAGCCCAGCACGATCGCGCCAACGATCAGCCCGCCATCCAGCCATGCCGCACGCTGGAACTCAGCCTCAGCCTCGGCGTGCATCGCAGCCGCGTAATCTCGCTGGACCTGCACGAGCTTGTCGAGCAGGGCCACCTGCTCACGGATCGCGTTCTGCGCATCGATGATGAAGGAGCGCTGGCTCGCGAACGAGAAATCCTCGTTGCGCAACGCCGCAAGTGTCGCGCCGACGAGCGGCGCGAGCGTGCTTTGGCGTGTCTCGAATTCCTGGACCAAGGTCTTCTCGGCCGCGCTCAAGGGGTGGCTTGCAAGATAGAGCTTCCAGTTTTCATCCAGCGACTTCACGAACCCCTCGGCGCGCTCGAGATGCAGCGAAGTCGGATGGTTGTGCAGGGCAACGAGCGCATGTCCCGGCTGATGCTGAAAGGCGCGCAGCACCTCCAGGTTGACCGCCACGAGCGCTGTCCGGACCTCCGCCAATTGTTGCGAGGGCAACAGCACCTGCTCGTTCATCTTGTCGAGCTGTTCCAAGGTACCTGCCATTCCGCGCAGCCCGATGAGGCCAACCAACAGGATGAAGCCGAGCAGAATGGCCTGAAGGATTGCGAGTCGACTTGCGATACGCATGCGTTCGAGCATGGAAGTCATGTTTATGCCTGTCTTGAGGTTGTGCTTAGCATCTTATCGAACCATGGCGACGCTTCTTGAGCGGAATAGCGGCACTTTTCCGCACATTCCTGATGAAATCGTGAGCAGGCATCACGGACGCGCACTGCGGGTCGCACACGAGGCCCGCGACTCACGCAAGCCTCAAAACCGCCTCCGCATTCCGCGTGGTCGCGCTGGCCACGACTTCGGTCGGCAGACCACGCAGATCGGCAAGTTGTTCCGCAAAGGCCGGAAGATCGGACGGCTCGGTGCGCGCCCCGTTGGCCCACGCAGGGGGAATGTCGGGTGCGTCGGTCTCGAGCACCATGGACGACAATGGCAAGGTGCTCGCCAAGCTGCGGATGCGCGTCGAGCCCGCGAAGGTCATCGCCCCGCCGAAGCCGAGCTTGAAGCCCATGCCGATCAGCACATCCGCCTGCTGGCGGCTACCGTTGAACGCATGCGCAATGCCGCCCGGCACCTCGATGCGCCGCAACAGGCGGATCACCGGCTCCACTGCGCGCCGTACGTGCAGGATCACCGGCAGCTCGAAACGGCGCGCGAGCCGGAGCTGGGCCTCGAAGTAGCGCTCTTGCAGCCCGGGATCGCGCACCGCAACGAATTGGTCGAGGCCGATCTCGCCGACCGCCACAGCCCCGCCCCGCGCGAGTCGCACCTCCAACTCGGCAAGATCGTCGTCCGTCGCCCCACCGACGTAGAGTGGATGAATACCCAGCGCGTAGCGCACGTCGGCATGGTCGCGCGCCAGCGCCTCGACCCGGTCGAAGTTGGTGCGCTCCACCCCCGGAACGATGAAGCAGCCCACGCCGCGTTCGCGCGCACGCGCCATTGCGTCGGCGCGATCCGCGTCGAACTCGGCGGCGTCGAGGTGGATGTGGGTATCGATCAGCATGACGGGTCCCCCGGCCGCCATGGCGACCGGCAAGGCGTCGGTATCGAGTTGAGGATCAGCGCCCCTGCCAGGTCGGCTTGCGCTTGGCGATGAAGGCGTCGATGCCCTCCGCCGCGTCCTCGGACATCATGTTGCAGGCCATGGTCTCGGCGGCCATCTGGTACGCAGCATCCATGCCGGTTTCCAGCTGGCGGTAGAACATCTGCTTGCCCATGCGGATCGCGAGCGGCGACTTGGCAACGATGGAGGCTGCGAGCCGTGCGACCTCGGCGTCGAGTTCATCGAGCGGCACCACCCGGTTCACCAGCCCGCGTGCGCGTGCCTCGTGCGCATCGATGAATTCGCCGGTCACCAGCATCTCGAAGGCCTGCTTGCGCCCCATGTTGCGCGACAAGCCTACGCTGGGCGTGGCGCAGAAGAGGCCCACGTTGATGCCCGACACCGCGAAGCGCGCGACATCCGCCGCCACTGCGAGATCGCACATCGACACCAACTGGCAGCCCGCTGCGGTGGCGATACCGTGGATGCGCGCGATCACCGGTTGCGGCAACTCGGTGAGCTTCATCATGAACTTGCCGCACAGGCGGAAGAGCGCCTGCTGGAAGGCAAGCTCGTGGTTGCCGCGCATCTCCTTCAGATCGTGCCCGGCGCAGAAGGCCTTGCCCTCCCCCGCCAGCACCACCACCCGCACCGAAGCGTCGGCGGCGATCGCGTCCACCTCTGCGATCAGCGCCTCGAGCATCGCCACCGACAGCGAGTTGAACTGCCCTGGCCGGTTGAGGGTCAGCCAAGCGACGCCGTCCTGGTCGCGCCGCACCACGAGCGGTGCGTCCTCGGTGTTCATCACTGCGCTCATCGTCTCCTCCTTGATGTTGTCGTATGTGTCCGGTCTTCAGTCGATTGCCGCGGCGGACCGCGCCTGCTCGCGCAGGATGAACTTCTGGATCTTGCCGGTCGATGTCTTGGGAATGTCGGTGAAGATGATCTTCTTCGGCGTCTTGAACCCCGCCAGATGCTGGCGGCAGTGTGCGACGAGCTCCTCGGCGGTGACACTCGCACCGTCCTTGAGCTCGACATAGGCGCACGGCACCTCGCCCCACTTCTCGTCCGGCGCCGCCACCACCGCCGCGGCGATCACCGCCGGGTGCTTGTAGAGCGCGTCCTCGACCTCGATCGAGGAAATGTTCTCGCCGCCCGAGATGATGATGTCCTTGCTGCGGTCCTTGATCTTCACGTAGCCGTCGGGCTGCATCACCGCGAGGTCGCCGGTGTGATACCAGCCACCGCGGAAGGACTCCTCGGTGGCGGCAGGGTTCTTCAGGTAGCCCTTCATCACCAGGTTGCCGCGGAACATGATCTCGCCCATGGTCTCACCGTCCCAGGGCACCGGTGTCATCGTCACCGGGTCCATCACGTTGATGCCCTCCTGGGCGTGGTAGCGCACGCCCTGGCGACCATTCTTCGCGACCTGCTCGGCGAGCGGCAGCGCGGCCCATTCGTCGTGCTTGGCGCACACCGAGGCGGGGCCGTAGGTCTCGGTCAATCCGTACACATGGGTGATGTCGAAGCCGATCTTCGCCATCCCCTCGATCACCGCCGCGGGAGGCGGCGCCGCGGCAATGAGGCCGCACACCTTGTGGTCGATGCCCTCGCGCCAGGACTCGGGCGCGTTCGCGAGCATGGAATGCACGATCGGGGCGCCGCAGTAATGGGTGACCCTGTGCTCGCGGATCGCCTCGAAGATGAGACGCGGATCCACCCGTCGCAGGCACACGTTCACGCCCGCGTTCGCCGCCAGCGTCCACGGGAAGCACCAGCCGTTGCAATGGAACATCGGCAAGGTCCACAGGTACACCGCGTGCGGCGGCATGCCCCAGCTGACGATGTTGCTCATCGAATTGAGGTAGGCGCCGCGGTGGTGATACACCACGCCCTTGGGGTTGCCGGTGGTGCCGGAGGTGTAGTTCAGCGCGATCGCGTCCCACTCGTCGGCAGGCTGCTCGAGCACGAAATCGGGGTTGCCGGTGGCGAGCAGCGCTTCGAAATCCATGCGCCCGATGCGCTCGCCTGGGCCGGTGTATTCCGCGTCATCGACATCGATGACGATCATGTCAGGTCGGCCTGCAAGCTCGACCGCCTTCGCCACGACGCGCGAGTATTCGCGATCGGTGATCAGCACCTTGGCCTCGCCGTGGTTGAGGATGAAGGCGATCGCCTCGGGATCGAGACGGGTGTTGATGGTATTGAGCACCCCGCCGGTGCCCGGCACGCCGAAGTGGCACTCGAACATTTCGGGCGTGTTGTTGAGCACCACCGCGACCGTATCGCCCTTGCCCACCCCGAGCTGACGCAGCGCCGAGGCGAGGCGGCGGCAGCGCGTGAAACTCTCCGACCAGGTCTGGCGGCGGCTACCGTGAATGACGGCGACACGATCCGGGTAAATGTAGGCGCTGCGCTCGATGAAGGTCAGCGGTGTCAAGGGCACGTAGTTGGCGGCGTTCTTGTCCAGACCGCTGTCGTAGATGGACGGCGATGCTTCGCTCATTGAGTTTTCCCTCGTCGTTGTCTTGTTGCATGTGGCGCCGCAGCGCGACGTTCGCATTGAAGTCAGACGCGCATCATCGCCAATGCGCATGGCCTGTGCAAGCGCGTCGGGCAGCAGCCGGCTTCTTTTCAGGCCGCCGCGGCGCGTGCGGGCTCGGTGCGTATCTTCAGCCCGTGCCCCACCGAAAGCCACTGACGCTGCTCTTCCTCGAGCGCCGCCGCGGTGAGCGGCAGCTTCCTGAGCCAGCTTTCCTTTACCGCGAGCACGAAGCTCCGCCCATCGCGCGCGAGCGAAACCGGTGGCACGCCGCGTCCGTCGCGCGCGCGATGAAAGAGCGCGGCGAGACGCAGGCAGGCGATGAGTTCCCAGTCGGGGCTGTCCGGTTCGATCGCAGCCACGCGCGCGAGCTTGCCGCGATGCGCCAGTACGATGCGTGACAGACGCGCCTGATCCATGCGCGAGAAGCCCGGCATGTCGGCATTGGCGATGATGTAGGCGCTGTGCTTGTGATAACTGGAGTGGGCCACCGAAACACCGATCTCGTGCAGCCGCGCGGCCCAGTCGAGGAAGCGGCGGTCCAGGCTGTCCTCCTCGGTCGTGCGCGGATCGATCGCCGCAAGGAGGTGGGTGGCCGTACCCGCCACCGCCTCGCTGTGGCGACGCTCCACCTGGTAACGCGCCATGAAGGCGGTCACCGTCGCGTCGCGCAGGTCGTGATGGTGGTAGCGGCCGAGAAGGTCGTAGAGTACGCCGAGGCGCAAGGCACCTTCGGAGAACACCATGTGCTCCAGGCCGAACTCCTTGAACACCGCCGACATGATCGCGACCCCGCCGAGGATCACCGGCAGGCGGTCGCCACGCAATCCGGCAAGATCCAGGCGGTCGAGCGAGCCCGCGCGCAGCAGCAGCGCCTTGAACTGCTCGAGGCCCTCGCGCGTGATGCCGCTTTGCGACATGCCGTTCTGCTCCAGCACCTCGGCGATCGCCTTGGCCGAGCCGCTCGAGCCCACTGCTTCGTCCCAGCCGGTCGCGCGGTAGCTGTGCGAGATCGCCTGGATCTCCTTGCGTGCGGCCGTCTCGGCCTCCTTGAGCGCGCGCCGGTCGATCCGTCCGCCAGGGAAGAAATTGAGGCTGTAGCTGACACAGCCCATGTAGAGCGATTCGAGCTGCAGCGGCTGGAAGCTCTTGCCGATGATGAACTCGGTGGAACCGCCACCGATATCCACCACCAACTGTTGCCGATGCGGATCCGGCAGCGTGTGCGCCACGCCGACGTAGATCAGCCGCGCCTCCTCCCGCCCGGCGATGATCTCGATCGGAAAACCGAGCGCCATCTCGGCCTGACGCAGGAACTCAGGCGCGTTCTTGGCAACACGCAGGGTGTTCGTCGCTACCGCCCGCACCGAATCCGGGCTGAAGCCTGCGATACGCTCGTTGAAACGGCGCAGCGCGAGCAGACCGCGTTGCTGCGCCGCTTCGTCCAGCACCTTGTCGGACGAAAGCCCTGCGGCAAGCCGCACTGCATCCTTGAGGCCATCCAGCGGGTAGATCTGGTCATTGACGATGCGGCCGACCTGCAGCCTGAAGCTGTTCGAACCCAGGTCGATTGCTGCAATCAGTTCATGCTTCATGATCGGGCGCAGATGCGCGTGGCTGCGATGGGGGCGAATTCTACACCTGCCTGCCGCGCCGAAGCATTTGTGCGGGAATGTTTCGCCACGGCGCGGAAACCCGCGGTAACAGGCGCTGTAACACGCCGGGCGCGGGCTTGTGATGTAATCACGGTTTGCGCGAAGAAGAACAGCATGTACGCGCCACGTGACCGGCAAGCCAGCGCCGCACGTCCAGAGCCGCCCCGGAGACCCTAGCCGTGCCAGAAGAGATCAAGCCCCGCTTTCCCACCGAACACTTCCTCAACCGCGAGCTCTCGCTGCTGCAGTTCCAGCGCCGCGTGCTGGCGCAGGCGGCCGACCCGCGCGTGCCCCTGCTCGAGCGCCTGCGCTTCCTGTGCATCGTGTCGAGCAACCTCGACGAGTTCTTCGAGATCCGCGTCAGCGGCATCAAGGAGCAGATCCGCAGCGGTAGCCTCATCCGCGGCATGGACGGTCTCCTGCCGACCGAGCTGCTCGAGCGCGTCAGCGTGGATGTGCACGAGATCATCTCCGAACAGTACGACCTGCTGAACAAGGAGATCCTCCCCGCGCTCGAGAAGGAAGGCATCGTGTTCCTGCGCCGCTCGGCCTGGACCGACGCGCAGCGCGACTGGGTGCGCGGCTACTTCGAGCGCGAGGTCGCGCCGGTGCTGACGCCGGTGGGCTTGGACCCGGCTCATCCCTTCCCGCGCGTGCTCAACAAGAGCCTCAACTTCGCGGTCGAGCTGGAGGGCCGCGACGCCTTCGGTCGCGACTCGGGTGCCGCCATCGTCCAGGCGCCGCGTGCGCTGCCACGGGTGATCCGGCTGCCACGCGACCTGTGCGCGCACGAGTACGAGTTCGTGTTTCTGTCGGCGATCATGCACGCGCATGTCGACGAGCTCTTCTCGGGCATGAACGTGCTGGGGTGCTACCAGTTCCGCGTCACCCGCAACTCCGACATGTTCGTCGACGAGGAAGAGGTGAAGGACCTGCGCGCCTCGCTCAAGGGCGAGCTCACCCAGCGCCACTTCGGCGACGCGGTGCGGCTGGAGGTCGCGGACAACTGCTCGGAGGAGATGGAGTCTTTCCTTCTGCAGCATTTCCGCCTCAGCCGCAAGGATCTCTACCGCACACCGGGCATCGTGAACCTCGTGCGCCTGATGCAGGTGCCCGACTGGGTCGCGCGGCCCGATCTGGTGTATCCGCCCTCGCTGCCGGGCATGCCCAAGGTGCTGGACAAGAAGCGCGACATCTTCTCGACCATACGCCGCCAGGACATCCTGCTGCACCACCCCTTCCAGAGCTTCGCACCGGTGATCGAGCTGATCCGCTCCGCGGCGGACGACCCGCAGGTGCTCGCGATCAAGATGACGGTGTACCGCACCGGCACCGACTCGGTGCTGATGGAGCACCTTGCGCGCGCCGCGCAGAAGGGCAAGGAGGTCACCGTAGTGCTGGAACTGATGGCGCGCTTTGACGAGGAGGCCAACATCACCTGGGCAAACCGGCTTGAAGAGGTCGGCGCGCATGTGGTGTATGGCGTGTTCGGCTACAAGACGCACGCCAAGCTCCTGATGCTGGTGCGCCGCGAGGAAGACGGCCTTCGCCGCTACTGCCACCTCGGCACTGGCAACTACCACCCACGCACCACACGCCTCTATACCGACTTCGGCCTCATCACCGCCAACCCGGAGATCGGCGCCGACGTCGCCGAGGTGTTCAAGCAGCTTACCGGCCTGGGCAAGGCCACCACCTTGAAACACCTGTGGCAGGCCCCGTTCGCGCTGCAGGCCAATGTGGTCGCCGCGATCAACGCCGAGGCCGAGCATGCGCGCGCCGGGCGCAAGGCCCGCATCATCGCGAAGATGAACGCG
Organism: Rhodocyclaceae bacterium; assembly: GCA_041916775.1. GTDB lineage: Bacteria > Pseudomonadota > Gammaproteobacteria > Burkholderiales > Rhodocyclaceae > UBA2357. The sequence goes on from JAYRYZ010000006.1 coordinate 96,015, forward strand.
CTCCTGGAGCCCGAAACGATCGAGGCGCTGTATGCCGCCTCGCAGGCGGGCGTGGAGATCGACCTCATCATCCGCGGCCCGTGCGCGCTGCGCCCCGGGGTTGCGGGGCTGTCCGAGAACATCCGCGTACGCTCGATCATCGGCCGCTTCCTCGAGCACCACCGCATCATGTACTTCCATGCGGATGGCGCGGCGGATGTGTATCTGTCCAGCGCGGACTGGATGGACCGCAACTTCTTCCGCCGCATCGAGGTCGCCTTCCCGGTGCTCGACCCACGGCTCAAGCGGCGGGTGATCCGTGAGGGCCTGCGCGCCTATCTCGCGGACAATGCGCAGGCGTGGGAGATGCTGCCCGACGGACGCTACCGTCGCAAGATGCTGCGCGGCGGCACGCGTCGCAGCGCGCAGGGCATGCTCCAGCAGGACCTCGCCGGCCGCACCTGAATCCTCTCCGGAGGATACTCGTTCGCGCAGGCCGCTTCACCGCTGGCCTGCGCGAAGTACTCGCCGCGTATCTCAGCGGCGGCGCACCTCGACGACGTCGCGCACCTCGCGCAGCATTGTCACCGCCTTCTGGACCTGGTTCACGCCCCCCACTTCCATGGTGAAGCGCATGCGCGCCTTGCCCTTCTTGGTGAGGGTGTTCACCGCGATCACGTTGAGCTTCTCGCGCGAAAGCACCTCGGAGATGTCGCGTAGCAGCCCCTGCCGGTCGATCGCGAGCACCTCGACATCCACCGGGAAGAGCGACTTCGGGTTGTCGCGGATGTCGGCGTTCCATTCCGCATCCACCACCCGCTCGGGGTGATCGGCCACCAGGCGCTGGAAGTCGGGGCAATCCACCCGATGCACCGAAACGCCCCGGCCACGCGTGACGAAGCCCTGGATCGCATCCGGCGGCGCGGGCTTGCAGCAGCGCGAAAGCGATGTCAGCAACTTGCCCACGCCGACGATCAACACCTTGCCGCCGGTGTCTCCGGTGCGGCTGCGCCCGACGACGACCTCCGGCGCGGCCTCGGCTGCGTCCTCCGCCGCCGGCTCGCGCAGCGCCATCTGCACCGCACGCGGGCCGACCTCGCCACGCCCGGCGGCGACGAACATCGCGTCCGCCGACTTGAAGCCGAGCTTGTCGGCGAGACCGTCGATGTTCGCCTGCGGATGCCCTTCGCGCTGCATCTCGCGGGTGACGAAGGCGCGCCCGCGTGCGATCAGGTCCTCTTCATCCAGCTGGCTGAAGTACTGCTTGATCTTGTTGCGCGCGCGGCTGGTGGTGACGTAGCTCTGGCTGGGGTTGAGCCAGTCGCGCGAGGGCCCGCCCTCCTTCGCGACGCTGATCTCCACCGTCTGGCCGTTCTCCAGCGGCGTGTTCAGCGTCACGAGGTGACCATCCACCTTCGCGCCGCGGCAGTGATGGCCGAGGTCGGTGTGGAGCCGGTAGGCGAAGTCGATCGGCGTCGCGCCGCGTGGCAGATCGATCACCTGCCCCTGCGGCGTGAGCACGTAGATGGTGTCGTCGAGTGCCGCACGGCGGAACTGCTCCACCCACTCGGCCGAATCCGCAACCTCGTCGCGCCACGACAGCAGGCTGCGCAGCAACGCGATCTTCTCGTCGTAGTCGCCGCCATGGCCGCTGCCTTCCTTGTAGCGCCAGTGCGCCGCAACGCCGAGCTCGGCGTGCCGGTGCATGTCGTGGGTGCGGATCTGCACCTCCAGCGCGCGCCCGTCCGAGGCGCGCACCGCGGTGTGCAGCGACTGATAGTTGTTGCCCTTGGGCCGGATGATGTAGTCGTCGTACTCCTTGGCGATGGGCTGCCACAGTCGGTTGACGATATCCAGCACCGTGTAGCAATCCGGCACCTTGTCCACCAGCACGCGCACCGCGCGGATGTCGTAGACTTCCGAGAAATCCAGGCCCTTCGAGCGCATCTTGTTGAAGATGCTGAAGATGTGCTTGGGCCGCCCATACACATCGGCCTTGATGCCGGCCGCGGCGATCTCGTTGGAGAGCCGCTCGATCGCCTGCTGGATGAACTCCTCGCGCTCGGAGCGGCGCTCGTCGAGCATCTTGGCGATGCGCTTGTAGGTCTGCGGCTCGAGGAAACGGAAGGAGAGGTCCTCCAGCTCCCACTTCAGCTGCCACACGCCCAGGCGGTTGGCGAGCGGCGCATAGATGTCGAGGCTCTCGCGCGCGATCTCCTCGCGCGCGCCGGAAGGCTCGTCGGTGAGAAAGCGCAGCGTCTGCACCCTGGAGGCCAGACGCAGCAGCACCACGCGGATGTCCTGCACCATGCCAAGCAGCATCTTGCGCAGCACTTCGGTCTGCGCGCGGATCTCCGGCGCGCTCGCGTGCGCGGTACGGCGGGTGAGCAAGCGCAACCCGTTCAGGCGGCGCAGGCCGGCCACGAGCTCCGGCACCGCGGGCGGGAAGTTCTGCGCGAGGAACTCGGCAGCATCCTCCTGGTACTCGCACACCGAGAACATCAGCGCCGCAACACGCGTCTCCGCGTCCAGCTTCAGCGCGGCTGCGATCAGCGCCATCCCCAGCGAGTGGGTGAGCGCCGATTCGCCGGTGCCCAGGACATGGCCCTCGTAGGCCTCCTCGGCATAATCGAGCGCAGATTGGACCAGACGCTGCTCCTCGGGGTTGAGCCCTTCGGAGATCAGCGCGACGGGAGGGGGCGCTCCATTGCTGGAGATCGCATGCGTGACGGAGACCATGCGCGGATTATCCCACAAGCCCCCCAGCCCTGGCATTGCCCGACGCGCGTGGCAATGCCACCGAAGCCGCGCCCCGGGGGCGATCGGGCATGATCGCCGATACCCGGGTGCTGGCACGCGCAACCCGGGTGGCATGCTGCGCTACCGTGGTGCAGGCCGACCTTCATGCTGTTATTCTCCCGCTCGGCAATGTGCGGATTGAGCAGGAATCCAACAAATGTGGCAATTCGAGCAGCTCGGCGTGCTGTTCCGGCTGGCTGAACAAGGCAGCGTCGATGCGAATGCGGTGCAGCATGCGCGTACCCAAGGCCGCCTCTCTCCGAGTGCCGCAGAATGGCGCGGGATGCTGGACCGTGTGCTCGGCATCGGCGGCGCGCTGCTGATCGCGGCAGGCGTGATCTTCTTCTTCGCCTACAACTGGGACGCGCTGCACCGCTTCGCCAAGCTGGGCATCGCGATCACCGCGTTCTCCGCCTGCGTGGGCGCCGCCCTGGCGCTCGCTGCCAAACGCGACGGCATCGGCCACCAGGCGGCGATGTTGGGTGCGAACCTGTGTGTGGGCGCGTTGCTGGCCTTGATCGGGCAGACGTACCAGACCGGCGCGGACATGTGGATGCTGTTCGCCGCCTGGGCTGCGCTGATGACGCCATTGGTGGTGCTGGCGCGCTCGCAGGCAAGCTGGGCGCTGTGGCTTCTCGTCGTCAACACCGCGCTCTGGCTCGCGCTGAGCCGCTCGCTGTGGTTCCCGCTGTTCGGCCTCATCGACGAGGCTGCATCCTTGCTCATGGTCGCCGGGGTCAATCTGCTGGCGCTGCTCCTGTTCGAGTTCGCAGGAAGGGGGCTTCTCGACAGCCACCAGCGCCATGTGCATCGCCTTGCGGCGCTAGGGGTGTTCGGCCCGCTCACCATGGGCGGCATCGGCGGCTGGTGGGACCAGGATTACCAGGGCGTGCTCCTCGCCTTTCTGCTCGTCGCGGGCGCGGGCGCGTGGGTGTATCAACGGCTGCGCTTCGACCTCGCCATCCTCGCGCTTGCAGTGTATGCGGCGATCGCAGTGGGTGCCGCGGGTCTCATCAAGCTGCTGCCAGGGGGCAACTTCGCTACCTGGAACCTGGTCGCGATCGTCATCATCGCAGCCTCCGGCTGGGCGGGTTGGTGGCTGACACGGCTTCACAAGGCGCACCCATGAAAGCCACCTCCTTCACCCCCTCCACCTCTTTCCTGACGACGGTCAGGCTGCTCGTAGAGCGTGGCGTGGTCGACGAGAGCGAACTCCCTGCTCTGGCCGAAGCCGTCAGCCCGCCATGGTGGCTCGCGATCCTGCAGACGCTCGCCGCCTGGCTCGCGTCGCTGTTCGTGCTGGGCTCCTTCTTCATCCCGCTGGCGGTGATCGGCGACAGCGCCCCGGCGCGCGCGATCGGCGGTATTGCGCTGGGCGCGGGTGCATTGTGGCTGTTCCAGCGCGACAAGCTATTCACCAACCAGATGGCGCTGGCCTTCTCGCTTGCGGCGCAGGCCCTGCTGATGAGCGCGGTACTCGAAGGCATTGTGGATTTCGAACGCGACTACCGCATCGCCTCGGCCTTCGGCGCGGCCGCCGCGGCCGCGATGATGCTCGGTCGCTCGAGCGACACCCACCTCGCGGTATGCGGCGCGCTCGTGCTCGGCTTCCTGGGTGCGGCCATCGGCCCTGGCCAGGTTCTGGTCGTGTATGCCGCCGCGGTGTGTGCACTCGCGGTGGCGCTGTGGCTCACCCGCGAACGCTGGTGCGCCCACCCCGCCGCACGGCGGATCAAGGGGCTGGCCAACGCGAGCGCGCTCGCCGCGCTCGCCAGTGCATGGCTGCTGCCGCTCGCAACCGGACCGGATGTGTGGCTGCACGTGATCGAGGGCAACCCGGCAGTGTTCCGCCCGCTAACTTTCTCGGTGGTGGCAGGCGTGACGCTCATCGCCACCGTCATCCATGTCAGCCGGGGTGCCACCCTCGTCGAACGCGGCGTTGCGGTGTGCGGTGCCGCCGCGCTTGCGCTCGCGAGCCACCAGTCGCCGGGGCTTGCGGTGTGCGCGGCGCTGTTCCTCGCCGCCTTCCAGGCCGGTCATCGCGGCTGGACGGTGCTCGCCTTGCTCGGCACGCTGGGCTACCTCGGCCTCTTCTACTACAGCCTCAGCACCACCCTGCTGATGAAATCCATGCTGCTCGCAGGCAGCGGCGTGCTGCTGCTGGCGCTGCGCGCCGCCCTGCTGCGCGAAGGGAGAACCACATGAGCACAACAACCCTGCGCATCCTGATCGTGGCCGCCTGGGCCGTCGTCGTCGGTGCCGCACTCGCCAGCGTGCGTGGCCACGAGCGCACCCTGGCGGAGGGCGAGGTGGTGTTGCTCGCGCTGGCGCCGGTGGACCCACGCTCGCTGATGCAGGGCGACTACATGGCGCTGCGCTTCGCGGTGAGCAATGCGCTGCTTTCGCAGTTGCATGAGGCTGGCACCGGGGCTGGCACCGATACCCCTCTGCGCCTGCCGCGATTTGCCTACCTTGCGATCGACGCCGAGCGACGCGCGACGTTCGCCGGTGCCGGCGACGCGTTGCGCAACGAAGATGGCGTGGTGTCGATACGCATCCGCGACCACGGCGCAGGCCCCACGGTAGGTCCGAATGCGTTCTTCTTCCAGGAAGGCACGGCGGCCACGTTCGAGGCGGCGAAGTGGGGTGAGTTCAGGCTCGCGCCGGACGGCAACGCGCTCCTCACCCACATGCGCGACGAAGACCTGCAGCGGCTGGGGGCTGCGAGCGCGTTTCCCGAGCTCGATTGAGAGGGCGGAGGCGACTGCCTCCACCCTCTCATGACAGAAACGCGATGACGTCGAGCGCGCCGCTCAGTCCGCAAGGTCGGTGACGAGCTCTGCCAAGGTCTCGGGCGGCAGGCTGTCGGTGTGGAAGGGGTACTCCTTGTGCTCGCAGCCCACCTTCATCTGCGCACCGGCCTTGAGCGCCGCACGCATCGGAGGGCTGAGCTCGAAGCGCAGGAAGTGCACTGCGGCAGTCTTGTCGTCGGTGGTGCGCTCGAGGTCTTCGTCGGCGATCGGATACACCCGCGGCTGGCCTTCGACCTCGATGAACACCTTGTGCTCGATGCCGCGCATCTTCGCGAGCGCCCGCCGCCGCTCGGATTCGACGGTGTACTCGATCATCATCGTGACCTTGAAGTTGCTGCCGTCGGGCACCAGCGGGTTGTAGGCATCGAGCTCGTCCTGTATGCCCTCGGCCTCGAAGATGCGCTCCACGCGCAACATCTCCTGCACCTGGTAGCGCATCAGCGCCTCGTTCTCGAAGATCAGGGTGAGGTGCTCGCCCAGATGCACGGTGCGCCGCTTGCGCAGCGCGATGACCCGGGCGCGGATCTCCGGCCGGGCCTTGTGGTAGGCCTCGAGCGACATCAGGGAATCAGCGGTGATTGCAGCCATCATTGCGTGTCCTCGGTTCTATGCTGTTCGGGCGGGCGCCAGGGCGTCACGGCTCAGAGCCCGTAGGCGCGCGCGAGCAAGGTGAGCGGGTGCGCCATCTGCGCCTTCTTCATGCCGGCCTCTTCCATCCCCTGCTCGATATGGTGGCCGGCGAGTTGACAGTCGGAGCTGATGTAGTCGGGTTCGAACTCGCTCATCGCGCGGAACACCGGCTTGCCGATCTTCATCGCGGTGGCGTGGAATTCCTTCTTTACACCCCAGGTACCGGAGTGCCCGGAGCAGCGCTCGACCGCCTTGACCTCGGTACCCGGCACCAGCGACAGCGCCTCGTAGGTCTTCTTGCCGACGTTCTGCACCCGGGAATGGCACGGGATGTGATAGGACACCTTGCCGAGCGGCTGTTTGAAATCGGTCTTCAGCAAGCCGTCCTTGTTGCGCGCGACGAAATACTCGAAGGGGTCCCACATCGCCTCCTTCACCAGTTGGGTGTCCGCGCAGTCGGGAAACATCAGCGGCAGTTCCTGCTTGTAGGTCAGCGTACAGGAGGGAATCGGCGTGAGGATGGCGTAGCCCTCGCGCGCGTAGCGGGCGAGTTGCGGGATGTTCCTTTCCTTGTTCGCGGCCACCGCATCGAGATCGCCCAACTCCAGCTTGGGCATACCGCAACAGGCCTCCTTCTCGATCAGCACGAAGGGGATCTCGTTGTGACGCAGGATGTTGAGCAGGTCCTGCCCGATTCCCGGCTCGTTGTAGTTGATGTAGCAGGTCGCATACACGCACACCTTGCCCGGCGTGCGCTCGCCATCCACGACCCGCGTCGCCTCCGAGCGGCCGGCGATGGACCTGAACTTGCGCGGCGCGTAGCCTGGGATCCAGGCCTTGCGGTCGACACCCAGCGTGCTCTCCATGACGCCACGCATCGCGCTCGTCTTGTTCACCGCATTCACCACCTGGGTAACCACAGGGATGCCGGCGAACTGTCCGAGGGTGTCGGTGGACGACAGCAACTTGTCGCGCCAGGTCGTGCCACCCTGCTTGTGGCGCACCGCCTTGGCGCGCAGCATCAGGTGGGGGAAATCGAGGTTCCAGGGGTGCGGCGGCACGTACGGGCACTTCGTCATGTAGCAGACGTCGCACAGGTAGCAGTTGTCGACGACCTTCCAGTAATCCTTCTTGGCCACGCCCTCGACCTCGCCCTCCGCGGTGGCGTCGACGAGATCGAACAGGGACGGGAATGAACCGCACAGACTAAGGCAGCGCCGACAGCCGTGGCAGATGTCGAACACCCGCTCCATCTCGGCCATCAGCTTTGCCTCGTCGTAGAACTCGGGGTTCTTCCAGTCGAGTGGATGACGTGTCGGTGCTTCCAGGTTGCCTTCGCGTACGCTCATGGTGGTTCCTGTCAGTGCCAGCTTGATGGAGTCGGTCAGGTGGGCCCGGCGAACGCCAGCCCGGGCATTGGTGCAGCCGATGCCCTTGCCACAAGTACGGCGGGCGTAGCGTCTGGATGCGCCGCGCCCGCCGCGGCGGGATTCATTCGGTCAGTCGACCAGCGCGTCCAACGCCTTTTGGTAGCGGTTCGCGTGCGAGCGCTCGGCCTTCGCAAGCGTCTCGAACCAGTCGGCGATCTCGTCGAAGCCTTCCTCGCGCGCGGTCTTGGCCATGCCCGGATACATGTCGGTGTACTCGTGGGTCTCGCCAGCCACTGCAGAGGCCAGGTTGTCGCGGGTGGCGCCGATCTTCATGCCGGTGGCAGGATCGCCCGAGGCTTCGAGAAACTCCAGATGGCCATGGGCGTGGCCCGTTTCGCCTTCCGCGGTGGAGCGGAACAGCGCGGCCACATCGTTCTGGCCCTCGATGTCGGCCTTGTTCGCGAAGTACAGGTAACGGCGGTTCGCCTGCGACTCCCCGGCAAATGCTTCCTTCAGACAGGCTTCGGTCTTCGAACCTTTCAATTGCGGCATCTTCGTCTCCTTTAGTCGCTACGGTTGTCGAACCAGGTGCACTCGGGCGCTGCTCTGGTACCCGCACCATAGCGCACGCATCTGTCCAGGACAAAATTGCGATTCCCTAATGACTCAATAGAAATTTCGAATCCCGCAGTGCATCATCGATCGCCAAGCCACATCAACCGCCTCGATCGCCATCATCATCCACCCTGCGCGGCTCGCGCAGCAGGCGCCAACCGAGCACCATGCCAAGAACAGCGTTACCGAGAGCGAATGCAAGCAGGATGAAGCGCAGTCCACCCTCAAGCGCACGCAACTCGACGATCCACACCAGCGCCATCGTCATCACGTTCAGGACAAGGATCAGCCAGAAGGCAGGCCTGCGCGGTTGAATCAATCGGGATAGCAGCAAGACCATGCTCCTGATAGGCTTTTTGCTCACAGTGGCTCGCGCCGAGGCGTACAATGATCCGCATCTGAACCACAAAAACAAGCGGGAGGAAGCCTATGGCAGGTAAGGACATGAAGAACGGAAGCAGCAGCAACGTGCAATCGGCGGCCCCCCGCGCAAAGCGCGCCGGCAAGCCGCCGCGCAAGGCTGCGCAAGGGGATATCGCGCCCACCGCGACCCCCGCCGACATCGAAACCTTCGAAGTCGACCAGGCGGTTGACGCCGCCGAATCATCCAAACTGGTGGCGGTGCGCGACATCATCAGGAAGGGCAGTGGCAAGGACATCGGCAAGGTCGCAGACCAGCTCGGCGCGATCATGAAGGGCGCCTCGCCGGACGACCTCGCGGTGCTGCGCAAGGCGCTGTTCCAGGAAGAACTCGCGGCAAGCGGGAAGACCGGCGTGAAGGCAGACGACGAGCTTTCCGACGACTGGCGCACCGGCGGCTACCCCTACCGCAACCTGATGTCGCGCAAGAACTACGAGAAGCAGAAGTACCACCTGCAGGTCGAGCTCCTCAAGCTGCAGAAATGGGTGAAGGAAACCGGTCAGAAGGTGGTGATCCTGTTCGAAGGGCGTGACGCGGCCGGCAAGGGCGGCACGATCAAGCGCTTCATGGAGCATCTCAACCCGCGCGGCGCGCATGTGGTTGCGCTCGAGAAACCCACCGAGACCGAACGCGGTCAGTGGTACTTCCAGCGCTACATCCAGCACCTCCCCACCGCCGGCGAGATCGTGCTGTTCGATCGCTCCTGGTACAACCGCGCCGGCGTCGAGCGGGTGATGGGCTTCTGCACCCCGGACGAGTACGCCGAGTTCATGCGCCAGACGCCGGAGTTCGAGCGCAACCTCGCGCGCAGCGGGGTGCATCTGATCAAGTTCTGGTTCTCGGTGAGCCGCGACGAGCAGCGCCGCCGCTTCAAGGAGCGCGAGGCGCACCCGTTGAAGCAGTGGAAGCTGAGCCCGATCGACTTGGCCTCGCTCGACAAGTGGGATGACTACACCAAGGCCAAGGAGGCGATGTTCTTCTACACCGACACGGCCGACGCCCCCTGGACGGTGGTGAAGTCCAACTGCAAGAAGCGCGCACGTCTCAACGCGATGCGTTACGTGCTGCACAAGCTGCCCTACGACAACAAGGACCTCGACCAGATCGGGCCGATCGATCCACTGTTGGTGGGCCGCGCGCATGTGGTGTACGAGCGCGGCGAGAAGGCGGAAGCTGCCATCCTCTGAGCGGCGATGCTTCAGAGCACGCCAGACCCGGGCCACCGGGTCTGGCTGTATCATCGCACGCATCACACACATGACACGACACGCTCCGCTGCAACGCCTACTGGTTGAGTGCGCGGGCGATTCAAGATCGATCAAGATCGGCAATCCGACGATCAATACGCTGGAGACACCATGCGCCGCACCCGTCAGGCCCGCATCCTCGCGACCCTCGGCCCCGCCAGTTCCGACATCGACACCATCCGCGCGCTATTCAAGGCCGGTGCCGATGTATTCCGCCTGAACTTCAGCCACGGCGATCATGCCGACCACGCTGCGCGGGTCGAGACCATACGCAGTATCGAGAGCGAGCTCGGCCGCCCGATTGGCATCATGCTCGACCTTCAGGGCCCGAAGCTGCGCGTCGGCCGGCTCGTCGATGGCAAGGCGCAGCTCACTGCAGGCAGCGCATTCAGGCTGGACCTGGACCCGGCCCCCGGTGACGCGACACGCGCTCCGCTACCCCACCCCGAAATCTTCGCCGCCATCCACCCCGGCACCGAGCTCTTGCTTGACGACGGGCGCATCCGGCTGCGGGTGGAGGCCTGCGATGAACGCTCCGCCGACACACGCGTCGTCGTCGCTGGGGTGCTGTCCGACCGCAAGGGCGTGAACGTGCCCGGCGTGGTGCTGCCGATTTCGCCGCTCACCGAGAAGGATCTCGCCGACCTGCAGTTCGGCCTGACCCTGGGTGTCGACTGGGTGGCGCTGTCCTTCGTGCAACGGCCGGAGGACATCATCGAGGCGCGCCGGCTGATTGGCGACAAGGCCTGGATCATGGCGAAACTGGAGAAGCCCTCGGCGATCGACTGCCTGGACGCGATCGTCGAACAGGCCGACGGCATCATGGTCGCGCGTGGCGACCTGGGCGTGGAGTTGCCACCGCAGAAGGTGCCGGTGTTGCAGCGGCGTATCGTCCGCTCCGCACGGCGCGCCGGCAAACCGGTGGTGGTGGCCACACAGATGCTGGAATCCATGGTGAATGCGCCCATCCCCACCCGCGCGGAGGCATCGGATGTCGCCACCGCGATCTACGACGGAGCGGACGCGGTGATGCTGTCGGCAGAATCTGCCTCGGGACGCTACCCGGTCGAGGCGGTGACGATCATGGACCGCATCATCCACGAGGTGGAAGCCGACCCAGCCTGGCGCGAAGCGCTCGATGCCTCTCACGTGCCGGCCGAACCGAACACGCCGGATTCGATCTGCCTCGCACTGCGCGACGTCACCGCGCTGCTCGGTCCGGTCGCCACGGTGGCCTTCACCTCCTCCGGCTTCTCGACCCTACGCGCGTCACGCGAGCGCCCGTCGGCACCCATCCTCGGCCTCACGCCGCACATCTCCACCGCGCGCCGCCTGGCCATGGCCTGGGGCGTGCATGCGGTGCCTTACGAGGAGATCCACGACGTGAACGAGATGGTTGACCACGCCGCCCGGGCTGCGGTCGCGGGTGAATACGCGCGCACCGGCGACCTCATCGTGGTGATCGCGGGCATCCCCTTCGGCCGCAGCGGGACCACCAACCTGCTCCATGTCACGCGCATCACCGAGGACATCACCTGATCGCTTGCACCAAGTGCAACAATCCGCGGGGTCGGCCGGTTCGCCAATCCGCTAGAATGCCGCTCCCGCACGAACGCCCAAGAAGAGCACCATGATGAGCCCGCACGTCAAACTGAACATTGCCTTCCCGCCGCTGGTCCGGCGCATCGAGCAGGAGGCCACGATCATCGGTGATCAGATCCTCAAGATCGATCACTTCCTGAATCACCGCATCGAGCCGGCCTTCATCATGGAGATGGGGCGTGAGCTGGCGCGCAGGCTGTCAGCCTTCCAACCCACCCTGATCCTCACCGCCGAGGCAAGCGGCATCGCCCCAGGGCTCGCGGTGGCGCAGGCGCTGAACGTGCCGCTGGTGTTCGCCAAGAAGTACTCTCCCGAGGTGGAGTCGCCCGCGCTGTCGCGGGTGATACCCTCGCCCACCAAGGGCGGCGCGACCAAGCTCGTGATATCTCAACGCTTCCTTCCCGCTGGCAGCCGCATCGTGATCGTGGATGATTTCCTCTCCAACGGCAGGACCGCCGTCGCGCTGATCGAGATGGCGCGCGAGGCGGGCGCGGAGGTGCTGGGGGCGGGCTTCATCGTCGAGAAGTGCTTCAAGGAAGGACATTCGGCGGTTGAACAGACCGGCGTACCGGTCGCGACACTCGCCCAGGTCGAGCGCCTCGAAGCCGGCAAGGCAGTGATGCGCCAACCGCAACCCTGATCGTCAACTACCGCAGCGGCGGGAAGAGGCAGCAATGACCGACTTCGACACCCAGGCTGCACGCCTCGCGGCAAGCATCGAGGAGGAGATCTTCGAGCGGCGTATGGCCTTCCCGAGCTCCTTCGAACTGGTCCTGCGGATCAAGAAGCTCGCCGACCAGCCCGACTCCTCGCTCGACGACATCGCAAGGCTCGTGCGCGCCGAACCGCTGCTCAGCGCCCGCGTGGTGCGCATGGCCAACGCAGTGCTGCTCAACCCCTATGGCGGCAACATCACCAACGTGACCGACGCGGTGCGCCGCATCGGCCTCGCGACGCTGCGCTGCCTGTCCTTCGCCGTCTCCGCCGAGCAGCTCGCGCTGGCACAGCAGAGCCCCACGATCCGGGCGCAGTCCGACGCGCTGTGGCGGCATTCGGCCGACACCGCATGCTGGGCGTGGGCGCTCGCGCGCAGCACGCGCAAGACAGATGCCGACACCGCAATGTTTGCGGCGATGCTGCTCAACATCGGCCAGTTCTTCCTGCTCGCCCGCACCGCGACCTATCCGGCGTTGGGCGAGAACCCCGAGCGCTTCGCCGAGCTCGTACGCAAACACCACCTCGCCGTGACCCACGCCCTGCTCGAGGCGCTGGACGTGCCCGATCCGGTTGTCGTGGCGATGACCACCATGCCCAGGACGGTTGCGTGGCCGCCGCAGGATCTCGCCGGCATCCTCAGCCTGGCCGAAGTGCATGCGCGCACGCCCAGCCCCTTCGTCGGGTCGCTCGCGACCAGCTCGGGTGCCCCTGACGACACGGATGCGCTGCACGAGGCAGGCGCGCTCCAGGCGCAGATGCTCGCGACCCTGATGCCCTGAAGCGCTCTTCAGGCGCGCGGAAATTTCTTCTCCATTCCGCCAGCTCATCGAAAGGGATTCTCCGATCGCCGCCATAAAGAGCATCAATTTGGCGATTGATCGGCTGTATCCTGACCGCTTCCCACCATACCGGAAGCACCGCGATGAACATCTCCCAGGCCCTGCTCACCGCCCTGCGTGACCACGGCGCGCGTCAAGTCTTCGGCATCCCCGGCGACTTCGCCCTGCCCTTCTTCAAGGTCATCGAGGAGTCCGGCATCCTGCCGCTGCACACGCTGAGCCATGAACCCGGCGTGGGCTTCGCTGCCGACGCCGCGGCGCGCTTCAGTTCCGGCCTGGGCGTGGCTGCCGTCACATACGGCGCCGGGGCGCTCAACATGGTGAACCCGATCGCCGGCGCCTATGCCGAGAAATCGCCGGTGGTGGTCATCTCCGGCGCTCCGGGTGCGGGCGAGTCGCTCTCCGGTCTGCTCCTGCACCATCAGGCCAAGACGCTGGATTCGCAGTTCGCGATCTACCGCGAGATAACCTGCGATCAGGCTCGCCTGGACGACGCCCGCACAGCCCCCGCCGAAATCGCGCGCGTGCTCGCGAGTTGTCTGCGCGAGTCGCGCCCGGTGTACATCGAATTGCCGCGCGACATGGTCAACGTGCCCTGCGAGCCGGTGCTGCCGCAGCCTGCGCACAGCGTGGACGCGGATGCACTGGTCGCCTGCGCGGACGAGATCCTCGCCCGCCTGCACGCGGCGAAGTCGCCGGTGCTGATGGTCGGCGTGGAAGTGCGGCGTTTCGGCATCGAGCACCAGGTCGCCGAACTCGCGCGCCGACTCGGCATCCCGGTCGTCACCAGCCTGCTCGGGCGCGGCCTCCTCACCGACACCGACGCGCCGCTGCTCGGCACCTACCTCGGCGTCGCGGGAAGGCAGGAGATCACCGACCTGGTCGAACAGTCAGACGCGCTGCTGCTCCTCGGCGTGATCATCTCCGACACCAACTTCGGCGTGTCGTCGCGCCAGATCGACCTGCGCCACACCATCCAGGCGCTGGATCACCGTGTCACGCTCGGCTATCACACCTATCAGGACATCCCGCTCGGCGCCATCGTCGATGCACTCCTCGCCCGCACCCCGGCCGCCCGCCGCCCGCTGGAAGTCGCGAGCCCGACCTACCCGCGCAACATGCCCGCAGACGATGGCCCGATCACGCCCAACGACATCGCCACCGCGATCAACGACCTGATGGACCGCCACGGTCGCATGCCGATCGCCGCGGACATGGGCGACTGCTTGTTCACCGCGATGGATATCGAGCAGACCGAACTCGTCGCCCCCGGGTATTACGCGACGATGGGCTTCGGCGTGCCCGCCGGCCTCGGGCTGCAGGCCGCCTCCGGCCGTCGTACCCTGATCCTGGTCGGCGACGGCGCCTTCCAGATGACGGGCTGGGAACTCGGCAACTGCCGCCGCTTCGGCTGGGATCCGATTGTCGTCGTGCTCAACAACGCCTCCTGGGAGATGCTGCGCACCTTCCAGCCCGAATCCGGCTTCAACAACCTCGACGACTGGGGCTTCGCCAGTATGGCCCCCGGACTCGGCGGCGACGGCATGCGCGTCAGCACCCGCGCCGAACTCAAGGCCGCCCTCGAACAGGCCATCGCCACCCGCGGCCGCTTCCAGCTCATCGAGGCCATGGTCCCGCGCGGCGTGCTCTCCGACACGCTGTCGCGCTTCGTGAACGGGGTGAGACGGCTGTCGCAGCGCTGAGGCCGTAAGCGCTGTGCTATCTTTGTGGCGGTATCGCGCGTAGTAGGAGACCATCACGCTCCGTCTGCGCTTCGGCACCGTCACGACAAGGATGGCACCATGCAGACCCGCCCCTATCGCCCGTTCGACGAACAGGAATACCTCGCCTTCGAGGCACGTTCGCCGGTCCGGAATGAATACATCGCTGGCGAGATCTTCGCGATGACCGGCGCGAGCGTGCGCCACAACGTCATCGCCTTGAATATCGCCAGTGCGCTTCGCAACCACCTTCGCGGCACCCCCTGCCGCGCCCTGATGGAAGGCGTGAAGCTGCGCCTGCGTAAGGAACGCAGCATCTTCTACCCCGACGTGATGGTGACCTGCGAGGCACGGCTGCTGGAGCTCGACGCCGAATCCCAGATCGTGGAAGATCCCCTGCTGGTCATCGAGGTGCTCTCACCTTCTACCGAGGGCATCGACCGGCGCGAGAAACTCCGCGCTTACCGCACCCTGCCCAGCCTCAAGGAGTACGTGATGGTGAGCCAGGACATCTGCCAGATCGAGGTGCATCGCCGCACCGGCGACATCGGCTGGGACATCATCACCTTCGAGCCGGGCGACACGGTGGAACTTGCGAGCGTGGAGCTCAAGTTGCCGATTGCGGATGCGTATTTTGAGGCGGGGGTGGATTGCGATGTCTCGCGGAGCGTGAGCGTCGAATAGCGTACGAGACACTGAATTCACACCTCCCCCAATTCAGTAGGATTTCATTCATTCAGACATGAATATCCAGCCTATCGCCCCATTCACGCAGACGCATGATGCTCACACCTTCATATCGAGCACCAACCCAGAACATTATGATCCAGCCTAATTCCGCACTCCCGAAATATGGAACTATCTATTCATTACTCTCTTAGATCGTGAGAATGATCAGCATAGCTGGCATCCACTACTGAACGAACTTAGTGCAATAGCCCTCAATTCGGACCATCACAAGAGACGCTGTATGGCACATCTATGGCAATCGCATCTTGGCGAATCCGGCGGCGAAATTGATCCCGCCTACCACCTGAAGGCTCGAACGGAAATTCTTCCGCTAATTGACTGGATTCCCCGTCAGATCCTCGATGTTGGCTGCGGCGCAGGCGCAACGGGTCGCCTATTGACGGAGAAGTTTCCTGGATGCGAATTGTACGGAATCGAGCTCAACGCCAGCGCGGCTCTTCTTGCCCAAGAGTGCTACAAGCATGTCGTCAATACGAATATCGAGATGGGAGATATTCCCGACGCCGCAATACCCTTCAATACGCTGGATACCGTTCTCCTGCTGGATGTTCTGGAGCATCTCTACAACCCTTGGCAAGTCCTTGCCGATCTTCACAAGAGACTGAGTCCGTCCTGTCGCATCATAGCGAGCATTCCAAATGCATTTAACATACAACTGCTTGAGGAACTTGCTGCGGGCCGATGGAGGTATGAAAAATGGGGCCTTCTTGATATTACCCACATCCGCTTCTTTACAGAGGAAGGCATGCGAGAACTGTTCGAGCAGACTGGCTTCGGTATCCTGAAGATCGACAGCATCCCGCATCCGGGCAGCATGCTTCCGCCAAACATCGAAAATGCGGCTGACCATGTTGAAACCGATCATGTGATCGTCAAGCATGTGGATGAGGAGACTCGAAGGGATCTTTTTTCGATCCAGAAGCTGATTCTCGCCGAGAAGAACGGTTCAGAGATGAGTTCGGCCCCTCCGCACACGCGGGACCGAACAAGGCGAAGCAAGGCCCTCTCTTTTGTCGACACCGCCCTGCGCGGAAGGTATCTGGATCTCGTCCGACATTGCATCCTGGGTCTGATTTACGACGACCCGGCAATCATCCCGAAATCTGAAAAAGCCGCTGACTTCTCAAAAGACGCACGCGAACTCGGTCGGGACTGGCCCCGAGTGTCGCATTCGATGATTGGCAACAAGCGCATGCTTAACCTGCAAAAGCTGGCTGAGCATGCACTGACGAAGGAAATACCTGGCGATTTCATCGAGACCGGGGTGTGGCGTGGCGGCGCCTGCATCATGATGCGCGCAGTATTGAAGGCGTATGGCGTCAACGACCGCACGGTCTGGGTTGCAGATTCATTCGAGGGCCTACCAAGACCTGATCCGGAAAAGTATCCTGCCGACGCAGGAGACATCCACTTCGAGTACAACGAACTCGCCATCCCGATAGAGAAAGTAAAGGAAAACTTCTCGCGTTATGACCTCCTCGACGAGCAAGTCGCATTTCTCAAAGGATGGTTCAAGGACACACTACCGCAGGCCCCCATCGAAAAGCTCGCGTTGATGAGACTGGATGGAGACATGTACGAATCGACAATGGACGCACTGGTCAATCTTTTCCCGAGATTGTCTCCAGGTGGATTCGTCATCATCGATGACTACGGTTATATTGAAAGCTGCCGCAAGGCGGTACATGACTATCGCCATCGCTACGGCATCACAGACACCATCTACGACATCGACGAAATCGGGGTTTTCTGGCAAAACCTCAAGCCACACCAGTTTTCAACGACAGACCTCAGCGACTCCGACCTTGTCCTGCGGCACGACGGGTCACCGGTGTCCGGGCCTTCCACGCTTTCAGCACCGCCAGACAATGATCCCAGCGGGCTTGACGCGGAGGGCTCACAGCCAGGGGGGCCTGCCAGCGCTGGTCAGACACCGTCCCCCTCCACCGAGGAACCATTCGCCGAGCATCGTCGCCTGATCGAGGAGGCGACAGCCCTCTCCGAGGGCGGACGCGTTGCCGACGCTGCCGACATTCTCATCGGACTTGTCTCCGCGCAAACACCGGTCTGGGAGGCATACAACGATCTCGCCGCGATCGCCTTGCAGCAGAATGATCTCGAGACTGCGGAACAGTTGTTGCAGCAGGCCACCGCGCTCGCTGCGGTCCCAGGCCTCGCAAGATTGAACCTGGCAACGGTGCAAGCGCTCATGAAGCGCCCCGAGCTTGCGCTCGAAACGCTTAGCCCCCTGCTGCGCGCGGAGAAGAATCACTTTGCGGCACTCGATCTTGTTCGGCAGATACTCGGCACGTCGGAAGCTCTCGGACCTGTCAGTTGGGCACGCCTGCTTGCCGATCTGCGCGTGTCGTGATGACGAGCAACGGTACGGCGGCCTTTCATTGAGGGCATGCGCGTTCCGTTCGGACCGGGCATGTGCGGTGATCGCATGCACGCACGATGAATTGAGATTTGGGGCCGATTCGCGGCGTTCTTCCTGCTTTGAATCGCCTGAGTGGTCTGAGACACTGGCAGCGCTGAATATCCAGTGAGCGGCCGCATCAGGCGACTCAACGCGAACGCATCGGAGACCCCGGAATGACTGAAACCGACAACGGAGGCAACAACCGCACGTCCCACCCGGATCCGGGTCACCTCCTCCGTATCGAGCATGCCCGGGTGGCCATGGAGCGTGGCGACCTGGCACAAGCCTTCGACACGTTGCGCGACCTTGTGGAACAGGGCACGCCACTCTGGCAGGCCTACCACGGACTGGCCGCCATCGCACTGACGCAGGACGATCTGGAAACGGCGTGCGAACTGCTCAGAACCGCGAGTGTTCAACCCGATGCACCGGCTCACGTCACGCAACAGCTCGCCAACCTGATCGCCGCATCGGGCGACACCCAGGCTGCGCTAGCCGTGCTGAGCCCCATCATTCGTCAGGACCCTGCGAATGCCGATCTCCTCGCGCAAGTGCGGGAGATCGTCGGTGCGGCGCCAAGCATCTCCCCTGTTACGTGGGCCCGGTTGATCGCGGATCTGCGGTCTCCAACGCGGGAACAAAAGGCGCAAGCGTCCAGACTCGAGGAACAGGAAAAGGAGATTCTTGCACTCACCGCTGAGAATCGGCGGCTCGTCGAGATTGCCGACACGCTGCGATCCGAGTTGCGCCAACCGCGTATGGAGCGCTGGAACTCGCGCGTCTCCGACGTCTGGACCACCATTCATGCGCTCGACGACCGTGCCTGGCTGAACGCACTGCTGAGCAGCGTGGATGTTCCGAGCTATCGCGGTTTTCCCATGGCCGGATTCCCACCCGAGCAGTTGCAGGTATGGATGGTTGGCTCCAGCAACGAGAGTGCCCTGCGCGAGGGATTCAACTTCTACCGCGCCGTTCGGGATGTGTGCAGTCGAAGCGGGCAACAGTGGAACGGCGAGGGAAAGCTGCTCGACTTCGGCACCGGATGGGGCCGATACGCGCGCATTTTCATGAAGGACTTCCGCCCAGAGAACGTCGTGGGTGTGGATGTCGACGAAAGCTACATCAAGATCTGCCGGGAGACCTTTCCTTACGGTCGCTTCGAGACCGTATCACCCCTTCCGCCCAGCTCGCTGGAAGACCAGACCTACGATCTCGTGATCGCCTATTCGGTTTTTTCGCATCTTGCCGAACATGCCGCGACGGCCTGGATCCGCGAGTTCGAACGCATCCTCCGGCCGGGCGGCATGGTCGCCGTCACAACCCAGGGGCGCAGCCTCCTGCAGGTGTGCGAGAAGATCCGCGAGCAGAAGGAATTCGACCATCCCTGGCACGAACATCTTGCGCGCTCGTTCGTCGATCGTGCGGCCTGCGAGGCTGCATATGACACGGGAGAGTACCTGTACTCCGCCACCGGTGGTGGTGATGTGCGTTCATCAGAGTTCTACGGCGAGGCACTGATTCCGCGGGGCTTTGTGGAGCGTCACTGGTGCGACGCGTTCGAGCTGGTGGAATTCATAGACGACCGCGGATTCTTGCCGCAGGCCCTGATCGTGCTTCGCAAGCGCGGCTGAACGACCATGCAGACGGTAGTATCGGCCGAGAAGGGCGTAACGGCAGGTCGCGTCTTCTGGATCACAGGGTACTCGGGCGCGGGCAAGAGCACGCTTGCCCGCGCTCTTCAGGTCCGCATGCGCACGGCGGGTCTTGCACCCCTGCTGCTGGATGGCGACGTGCTGCGATCCATTTTCGGCGGGAGACACGGTTACACGGAACAGGACCGCAGAGAACTTGCGACGGCATATGGACACCTGTGTGCCGAACTCGCGGCGCAGGGCGCGGACGTCATCTGTGCGACGATATCGATGTTCGACGCTGTCAGGCAATGGAACCGGCAACACATCGCCGGTTACCGCGAGATCTATCTCCGGGTACCACTGGAAGTACGTTGCGAACGCGACCCGAAGGGACTGTACCGTAACCGTTCCGGCTGTTTGGAAACGCCCATGATCGGTATGGATACGCCCGCAGAGGAACCGGCAAGTCCGGACCTCGTGATCGACAACCATGGGGCGCAAACGCCTGAAGCCAGCGTCGACCTCATCTGGAAGACATTTTTCGGAACGCAATCATGAACGCGATCAAGCATGGCGACTTCACCGGACTTGCGGATGACTATGCGCGCCACCGGCCGGGATACGCGCCCTCAGTGCTCAGGGCCGCCAAGGGCCTGCTGGGCGTAGAACCCTCCCGGCTCGATGCAGCCGATGTGGGCGCTGGCACGGGTATCTGGACACGGATGCTCGCCGGCCTGGGATTTCGGCAGCTTTTCGCCATCGAACCCAACGACGACATGCGCAAGTGTGGCGAACGCGACAGCACTGGAACATCCGTTCGGTGGCGTGCCGGCTCCGGCGAGGCTACAGGTCTGGCGGAGCATAGCGTCGACTTCCTCAGCATGGCTTCATCGTTTCACTGGGTCGATTTTGAACAGGGCTGCAAGGAGTTCGCACGCGTGTTGCGCCCTGGTGGGTGGTTCATGGCCTTGTGGAATCCCCGCCTGATCGAACTGAATCCCTTGCTGATGGAGATCGAGGCGCACCTCGAGACGTTGCGCCCCAACATCCAGCGCGTCTCGTCAGGACGCTCAGGAATTACCGAGACACTGACCGACCGCCTGTTCGCTTCTCCTCACTTTTCTGACGTCGTCTACCTGGAGGGGCGCCACACGGTACACCTCACACCGGAGCAGTATCTGGGTGTATGGCGCTCGGTAAACGACCTGCGCGTCCAGCTTGGCGAATCCCTGTTCGCACGTTTTCTGGATTACGTTGACGAACGCACACGAGGCTTGGAAACGATCGAGACGACCTACCTGACCCGCGCCTGGGCGGCACAAACGGTCGCAGGATAGTGCCATGCACTTCGTATTCGGCTCCAAGGCCCACAACCTCGCAGCGCTAGTAGGGAAACTCGACAGGGCCTGCCTATTGCCTCAACTGGCCTTCAGTGTCGGCGAGTGGCGGCTCGATCAAGAGCGCTGCATGCGTGCCATTGGCGATCAACCCTGGTCTTCCGGCGCACTGGCGGTGCGATCGAGTGCTCAGGCCGAGGATCAACTGGAAGGTTCGCTCGCGGGAAAGTTCGATTCGCGACTAGATGTCCGGTACGCGCCCTCTCTGCGCGATGCGATCGAGGCGGTGATATCGTCCTATGGCAAGCCCGATGATCGGGACGAAGTGCTGATTCAGCCGATGATCGAATCCGCCCAACTTGCCGGTGTCGCGTTCAGCCATTCACCCAAGAGCAACGCGCCGTACATCACGATCAACGCCACACGTAGCGGCGACACGACATCCATCACCTCCGGCAGTGAATCGCCACCCCTGACTTTCTTTGCATGGAAGGCATCGATTGACGGCATCCGGGATGCCCAGCTCAAGTCGGTGGCGGATCTTCTCATCGAACTCGAGCAGGTGACAGGTCTGGACCGGCTCGACGTCGAGTTCGCGATCGATGTCCATGGCCGCCTCTTCCTTCTCCAGGTACGCCCTCTCGTGCTTGAACCGCAGGGTGCCGGCCCCACGCTTACCACGGCGCACCTGAACACGTTGCGCCAAAAGGTCGAGGTCGGCATGCAGCCTCACCCCTATCTGCATGGCAGGCGCACGGTCTTCGGCGTCATGCCCGACTGGAACCCCGCTGAGATCATCGGTGTGAGACCTCATCCGCTCGCACTTTCGCTGTACTCCGATCTGATCACCGATGCCGTCTGGGCATATCAGCGCAACAACTATGGGTACAAGAATCTGCGAAGTTTCCCGTTGATGGTGAACTTTTACGGTCAGCCCTACATCGATGTGCGCGTCAGTTTCAATTCTTTCCTGCCTCGCGACCTGAATGCCGAACTCTCCGAGCGCCTGATCAATCACTACCTCGACAGCCTGATCAACGCACCCGCACTGCATGACAAGGTCGAATTCGAGATCATCCACTCTTGCTACACCCTGGATATCGACGACCGGCTGAATCCGTTGCTCGGCCAGGGCTTCAGTGATCGCGACGTAGGCGAGCTCAAGGAGAGGCTGCGCACCCTGACCAATCGCATCATCGACGGGGAGAACGGGCTCTGGCGCGACGATGCGGAGAAGATCGAGATCCTTGCGAAGCGGCGCGAACAGATACTGGGAAGCTCGCTTGATCGCGTCTCGCGCATGTACTGGCTACTGGAGGACTGCAAGCGTTACGGCACCCTGCCCTTCGCAGGCTTGGCTCGCGCTGGTTTCATTGCAATTCAGCTGCTGCGCTCTCTGGTCAACGTCGGCGTCCTGAGCGACACCGACTATGATCTGTTCATGGGTAGCCTCAACACGGTCAGCAGCCGCATGTCGCATGATTTCGCTCAACTGGGCCGAGCCGACTTCCTCGCCCGTTACGGCCACCTGCGGCCGGGCACCTACGATATCCAGTCTCCCCGATACGACGAGGCACCCGATCATTACTTCGACTGGACGCAGGACAACCGTGGGTCACCCAGGCCGGAACAGCGCTTTTCACTGACGCTCCCGCAAATGCGGAAGATCAGCGAACTCCTGAAGCAACATGCGCTCAACCACGATGTGGTGGGCTTGTTCGAGTTCATAAAGGCGGGCATAGAGGGCCGCGAGTACGCGAAGTTCGTCTTCACTCACTCGCTTTCCGACGCGCTGTCGCTACTCAAGACGCTGGGATCCGAGCTGGGATTCAGCACCGAAGACCTCTCCTATGCGGACATCAGCGTCCTACGAACGCTGTACACGGGTTGTGGTGACGCTCGCAGCATGCTCGCGACGGCCATCGAGCAGGGCAGGCAGAATTTCCGCCTAACCTCGCAACTCATCCTTCCGCCGCTGATCACGGAGCCCGACGACGTGCTGCAGTTCGCACTGCCCGCATCGGAGCCCAATTTCATCACCCTGCGCCAAGCCGTCGGTCCGGTTCGCGATCACGAACGCGACAACGACCTGAGCGGCGGTATCGTGTTGATTCCGAGTGCGGACCCCGGTTTCGACTGGATCTTTTCGCGCGGCATTGCCGCCTTCATCACGGCATACGGTGGCGCCAATTCGCACATGGCGATCCGCGCAGGTGAGCTCGGGATCCCCGCCGTGGTCGGCGCCGGCGAGGCACTCTTCCGGCGCTGGTCCTCGGCGCGACGCCTGTTGGTGGATGCAGCCAATCATCAGGTTCGGGTTCTGCAATGACGCTTCGGCCAATCCTGGTATCGCAACGGGTCGAGTGCTTTCCGGAGCGTGGCGAACGTCGGGACGCGCTGGATCAACGCTGGGTGCATTTCCTGCAATCGTGCGGGATGCTCGCCATTCCCTTGCCAAACGCAGCAAACCTTCTGGACGACTATCTGTCGATACCTCATTGTTGCGGCGCAGTACTGACCGGCGGCAACGAACCGCCCGGCTGGGGTGACCCCGTACCGGAGCGGGATGCACTGGAGGGCAGTCTGATTGCGCGTGCGCGCGCAGGCGACTTTCCACTGCTGGGCGTCTGTCGGGGCATGCAGATGATCCAGCATGCGCTCGGGCTCCCGCTGAAACGTATCCACGGACACATCGCTGCAGCGCAGGAGATCACCGTCGACGGCGTCCGCGAGACCGTGAACAGCTACCACACGATAGGCACGCACAGCACGGCGCCAGAGACCGAGACCTGGGCAACAGCCGATGACGGCGTGGTCAAGGCCCTTCGATTGCAAAGCGAACGCGTGGTCGGGATCATGTGGCATCCGGAGCGTGTAGCCCCTTTCGCGCAGCGCGACATCACCCTTTTCCGCAGGCACTTTCTCTCATGAGAGCACTCATCCTTGCAGCCGGACGCGGCTCCCGCATGCGGGAGCAGACCGAGAACCGACCGAAGTGCCTGGTGGAACTGGGCGGTGAGCCGCTTCTGCATTGGCAGTCGCGCGCCTTGCGGAACGCCGGCATG
Source organism: Rhodocyclaceae bacterium (assembly GCA_041916775.1). GTDB lineage: Bacteria > Pseudomonadota > Gammaproteobacteria > Burkholderiales > Rhodocyclaceae > UBA2357. The sequence goes on from JAYRYZ010000006.1 coordinate 119,976, forward strand.
AAGCCGCTGGGCATCGTGACGGGATACCGTCGGGATCAACTCGCCGCTCGTGCCGACCGGGCCTTTCACAACGACCAATGGGCCGAGACCAATATGGTGGCGTCCCTGTGTTGTGCCCGGGATTGGCTGGAGGAGGAACCGGTGCTCGTGAGCTACTCGGACATCTTTTATCCTGCCTCCACCGCAAGGCGACTTGCCGCCAGTCCGGCCGACATCGCGATCAGCTACGACCCCGACTGGCTGACCTTGTGGCAGGCACGCTTCGCGCATCCACTCGAGGATGCGGAGAGTTTTGCGCTCGACGGGGAAGGCTGTCTCAAGGACATCGGGCGCAAGGTCGACACGCTCGATGCGATCGGCGGACAGTACATGGGCCTCGTGAAGTTCACTCCGGACGGATGGCGCGAGGTGGTCGCATGCCTGGCCGCACTGGACGATGCGCAGTTACGACGTCTGGACATGACCAGCCTGCTGGGAAAGTTGATCGAGCGCGGCGCGCGCATTCAGGCGGTCGCCCATTCGGGCGCATGGGGCGAGATCGACTCCGCCAGCGACCTCGCCTATTACCAGGCCCGGATTGACGATGGACAACTCGATCTGGAGGCGCTTACCGGTCCTCTGGAGCACCCATGAGCGAACACGCCCAATTCTGGACGGAGCCGCACCGCCTCGGCCATCGACGTTACCCCAGCGTACTGCATTTCCTGCCGAGCGGATCGGGGGGCATGTCGGTGCGACGCATCATCTCCGCGCTCGTGGGCAGTGAATATGCATATCACGGACAACTCGACGAGTTCTGGCTGAACGGCGATATCGGGTGTGCAAACACCGAGCGATGGGTCTGGAAGCCAGACGGCAACTACTATCTTGTATCCATCTCCGCTCCACTCGAAGCCTGGTTCCGTCGCCGCGGTCACGATCTCAACCGACTGCGCCTGATCCTCACCATCCGCGACCCGCGTGACAGCATCGTGTCGCTATACCACCTGACGCACGACACCCTGCATTCCAAGTACACCGCGGGCACGCCCGTGCAATCCGCATACGAGGCGGAACAACGTCGGGTGGCCGAGCTCACCCTGGACGAATACGTGCGGGAGCGATTCGTGTATCAGCTCGAGAATCTGCGTACCGTAAGGGCGCTCGCGGAACAACTGCACCCGTCACAACGCTGCGTCCTGAGCTATGCCCAGTTGTGCGAGGATTTTCCACGCTTTCTTGCTCGCCTGATCGATTTTCTGCGTATCGCCCCTGATCCGGCAGTGGTCACCCATCTGCTGCAAACGGAAGATGTCCGCAACAAGGCCTCGCTGAATCCCGGTTCGTTCGCACACTGCCCCAAGGCGGCCCCGATGCCGGGCAGGCACGTCCGCGAACTTCCTCCAGACACCGTCCAGTTGATCACCCGGCTGGGCGCCGACGTTCTCGACTGGCTCGAGCAACTGGAGCGTGGCCAACCGGAAGGTCGCCCGCGGCAGGAAATTGGATGAGCCCGCCATGAACACAGCCCATTCCGCCATAACGTTCCTTCTTGCCTTGCCTGGCCGCAGCCGGACGCGGATGCTGCGACGGCTGCGGAACGACTCCGACATCGTCACCACGGAACTCCTGGGTGCATTTGCGCTGACGACCGCATTCGCAATCCGCCCGGACGGGATCGACGCCGAGTACGACGCGCTGCGAACGTCCCGGACATTGCGATCCGCTCTCGGCTCCGATGACGCCCTGAACGCTGCCTGGCAGCACTTCCAGACGGGTTTCCTCCATGCGCTTCGCAACCATGCCGCTCCAGTCATGGATGACGCCACCCGGCTGGTCGATGTCCAGCCGGACACCTGGATGATCGCGGACACACTGGCAACGCTGATCCCAGACGCCGGGGCGATCGTCGTCATACCCAACCCGTTGAATCTGCTTGCGGACGCCTTCGAAGCCTGCGACGGGATCCCGGAACGGATCAAGGATAACGAACACCTTTATCGCGCGCTGTTCGACGGCCCCAAACGGCTTGTGCACGCACTTGCAGCCTTTGCCGGTCGCGTGCAGGTCGTGCGTCCTGGCGACACAGACTGCCAGGATGACGTTGGCACAGGGGACCAACCTCCCACCTTGATCGCGGAAAGCGGCGCCAACGCCCCACCCGGCTGGCATGCCTTTGCACACGATCCGGCCTTCTGCAGCATCGCGTCGCAGTATCTCTGCCATCATGCGGAAACGCTGCACGCCCTTGACTACGATACGGCAGCGCTCGAATCGTCGCTGGAAACCACGCGGCAGTATCTCGCGCTTCACAGCCGTCTGAACGCTGTTGACCTCGAACGCATCGAGAGCTTCGGCATCGCGCGGGCGACACTCGAAGCGATCGTTCGCGCGGCACCGCCGTGCAGTGACGAGTTGCCTCTGCGACAAGCACTCGCCGACGTTCTGAACAACCAGGGCGAGGCACTTTTCGCAATCGGCAACATGGACGCCGCGGAGCATGCCATGCGTTACGCACTGACGCTCGATCCCGCGCATGCAGCGACCCTGAACAATCTGGGCGTGCTCGCGTGGCAACGGTCCGACCCGGAAGGTGCGATCGATCATCTGTCGCGCAGCTACGCCAGTGCTCCGGACAATCGCAACACGGTAGTGAACCTGGTGGAGATACTGCTTGCGGTCGGCGATTCCGAACGCGTTCGCCAATTGCTCAACCACTACCTGAGCACTCACCCCGAAGACGACGAGATCTTCGCGCTGGCATTGCAGATCGGGCATTGAACAGGCTCCGCCAGTGCACGGCCACCTTGACCCAGGAACTTGACGGAAGCCAACCACGATGAATGCCAGCGCAACACATGGTGACGTCCACGCGCCGACGAAACGGCATGTTCTCGTCTGTCTGACCGCCGATAACCCGTTTTGCGAACCCCATGTCGATACCCTGGTCACACAGGCCGAGCGGGAATTCCGTATCGATGTGTTCCGGATCGCACCTCGCTCATCCGAAGGCCGCGACCGCAAGGCCGACATCGGCCAGATCATCGCTACATTGGTACTCAGGGCGGACAGGATCCCGGTCGATGATGACGGGGTCATCATAATCGTAGCGCCGCATCTCGAGGCGCCCAACACCGCCGAAACCTACCGACAACGACAATTCGCGCTGCGCATGCTCGACGCGCATGGACTCAGGGCTGCGCAGGCGGCGTTCTCGAGCCTGCCCGATCTCGGCGTAGCGACGCTCGCCGGTACGCCGCAAATCGCGCTCGCAGCCCGCACCGACAACGCGCTGCAGGAACGGCTCGCACGTCAACTGAGCATTCCCGTCGAGCACATCCGGCGCGGCCAGTACTTTCCCGCACCGCTGTTCTACCTGCGCGCAGCCTGCCTGCGCCGGCTCGTCGCACATTTGAAGCTTGATGCGCGTACGGATGACTCCGCCCTCATGAGCGCGCTCTCACTCGGATTTCAGCCCGCCTGCCTTGCCATCGGCTATGACGTCCGTGATCTTCTCCCCGGAGTCAGGGCCGCATCGGCCGAATCGCTCCGGAACCATATCGCGCAGCGTTGCAAGACGGCTGGAACGACCTTGCGCTCCGAGGAGTTCAAGCCCCCGACAGAGCACACGGTGACACCGGTGAGCGCTCCGGTCAGGTACATCGCCTATTACCTGCCTCAATTTCATGCCATACCCGAAAACGACCGCTGGTGGGGCAAGGGCTTCACCGAGTGGACCAACGTCAGCCGTGCCACGCCCCGCTTCGTCGGGCACTATCAACCACGGCTGCCGGCCGATCTGGGCTTCTACGACCTTTCCCTCGACGATGTCATGACCGCGCAGATTCAGCTTGCCCGGCAACACGGCATCCACGGATTCTGCTTCTACTTCTACTGGTTCAACGGCAAGACGCTACTCGAGACGCCGCTCAGGCAGTTTCTGGCCGACCCAACAAAGGATTTCCCGTTCTGCCTGTGCTGGGCCAACGAGAACTGGACCCGGCGATGGGACGGCCAGGAGCAGGAGGTCCTCATCGAGCAGAGCCATTCGGCCCGTGACGACATCCGCTTCATTGCGCACATCGCGCAGTACCTGCGCGACCCCCGCTGCATCCGTATTGACGGCAAGCCGCTGCTGCTGGTGTATCGGGCGTCGCTGCTTGGCGACGCGCGTGCGACCACGAAACGCTGGCGGGACTGGTGTCGCGAACATGCCGTCGGCGAGATTCATCTTGCGGCGGTCCTGTCTTTCGACATCGACGACCCTCGCCCCTTCGGGTTCGACAGCGCAGTCGAGTTCCCCCCCCACCAACTCAGCAACCTCCCTCCGATCAACAGCACGGTAGAAATGCTTGACCCCGCCTTCAGCGGCGAGATCCTCGACTATCGCGAAACCGTCCTGCTCGAAGCACTGGGAAAGTACGCCAGCCAGAGTAAGAGCCCATTCCCACGCTTTCATGGCGTCATGACCGGCTGGGACAACGATGCACGCCGGAATGGCACCGGCAGGACATTTCACCACGCCACCCCTTCCGCCTACGCGAACTGGCTCCGGCTGGCGAGCACCGCAACCTTGCGCGACAAGCCACCACAGCAGCGCTACGTCTTCATCAATGCCTGGAACGAATGGGCAGAGGGGGCTCACCTCGAGCCGTGCAGGCATTTTGGCCATGCCTATCTGACGGCCACGTCCGACACGCTGAGCCTGCTCTCCCCACCTGAAGACCTCCTGCGCGATGACGCGCCTGCGGCGCTGGGCGCCTCCAGCGCGCTGTTGCACCACCTGCCTGCGCATCTATTCCCGCTGCGAGGGCAGCCTGAACTCGCGCTGTACCGTGAGCGCTTCTCAAGCCTCGGCCAGGCACCGCGCATACGCGTCGTGCTGTCCTACTCCGCGCTTCACGTCGGCGTGTTCGACACACTGCAGTCTCTCGCCGAACAGAGCTACACGAACTGCGCGATCAGCGTCGTCTCGCCCGATCACTTTGCCGCCAGTTGGGCCGCGCCGATCGCCGCGGTACACGTTCCAACCCGCGACGTGCTGGACGGGATCAATTGTGTAGCCAATACAGTGGCCGACGAATGGCTGCTTCTCGTCGAGGCTGGCGACCGTATCCTTCCGCATGGACTGCTGGCCATTGCCGCCGCTGCGGCTGGGCAACCGGGGGCGACGATCTTCTATGCGGACGAGTGCAGCGGCGATGGCAAGATCGCGCCGGTCCGAGCGACGCTCAGGTCAGGCTTTGACCCGATCATTCACGCACACCACGACCATCTGGGCGGCATACTCGCGATCCGTCGCAACGCATTCCTTGCGCTGGGCGGACTGCAGCGTCCACTCGACCGCAGCCCGCTGCACGACCTGACCATGAGGCTGTGCGCGGCGCATGGGGAGCAAACGATTCGGCACATCCCCGAGATCCTGGCTTGGCGCCATACGCCAGCCCAACCCCAACATCGTGCATTTACGGAGCGCGACAACTTACAGGCATCCGGAGTTGGTACAGCGGTTTCCATCATCGTGCCCACGCACGAGCAGCCGCTGGCGTTCCAACGCTGTGTGGAATCGCTCTTTGCGCATGCGGGCGAGACACCATTCGAGCTGATCATCGTCGATCACATGAACCGGAGCCCGGCTGCACGCACGTTCCTCGACGGTCTGGCAGGGCTTGCGCCCGAACGTATTCGCGTGCTTGCCTGGACCGCGGCGTTCAATATCGCCGCGATGAACAACATGGCGGCCGCCCAGGCACGCGGCACTCACCTCCTGTTCCTGAACGACGACGTTGTCGCGACGCACACTGGCTGGCTGGAAGCCTTGTTGTCCGCATTCGCACTTCACGAGGATGTCGGCATCACCGGATGTCGGCTCGATTTTCCCAATGGCAAGCTCCAGCATGCGGGCGTGGTGCTCGGGATGTCGGGTGCTGCGGACTTCATCTGGTCCGGTCGGGAACAAGGGTTCGTAGAGCAACTGGCGGAGTTGACAGCCCCGCGGACCGTTTCAGCGGTGACTGGCGCCTGCATGATGGTCGAGCGTGCGCTTTTCGAGCGGTTGGGCGGGTTCGACGAGCATCTCTCGCTGGCTTATGCGGACTTCGACCTTTGCTTGCGCGCCCGCGAAGAAGGGAGCCGCACGGTATTCACGCCCGAGGCGCGGCTTACACATGATGCCGGAAGTACCTTGAAGACGGTGTTTCAGGGCGAGCGCGCTCAGGAAGCACAGCGGGACTTCGAAGTGCAGCAAGCGCGCTTCATCATGCGCTGGCGCTCGCAGATCGCCCGTGATCCCTACTACCACCCGATCCGCTCGCTTGTATCGCGACAGGGCGACATCGAGCCGGTCGCCGCGTTCGCGCCGGACGTGATCGACTGGCACCCACTGCCGAACGTGCTTGCACTGCCAGCCGACCGTCACGGTTCTGGCGAATATCGCGTGATCCAGCCAGCGGCATGCGCACATGATGCAGGCATGGCGCGCACGCGCTGTGCCGACGGCTATCCGCTGCCGATCGTGTTCGAGCGTCTTGGCATCGATACGCTGCACACCCAACGTCAGGTCGATGACGCGCAGTTGCAGGCCCTTGCGAAGCTGAAAGCCCTGATACCGGTACGCATCGTCATTGATTTTGACGATGCCCTTGCGCATGTACCCAACGCAAGCTTCCACAAGCAGAGCGTCTGGCCGGATATCGAACGCCGCCTTCGCGAAGCCGCCGGGTTTGCGGATACGCTGACCGTTTCGACCGAGCCGCTCGCTCAGGAGATGCGGAATCTCCACGGTGATGTCCGGGTAGTGCCCAATGCGATCGATCCCGCGCTCTGGCCAAACCTGCCAGCCCAACATCAGGCGCGGTCACGCAGGCCGCGCGTTGGCTGGGCCGGGGGCCTCGGTCACGCTGCCGATCTCGCGCTGCTGCGTGAGGTCGTCGAGACTCTGGCGGACGAGGTTGATTGGGTGTTCTTCGGCATGTGCCTCGAGGACATGCGACCGCATCTGACGGAGTTCCACCGCGGCGTGCCATTCGCGCAGTATCCGGAAAAGCTTGCCGAACTCGGTCTCGATCTTGCCCTTGCACCGCTGGAGCTCAACCGATTCAACGAGTGCAAAAGCAACCTGCGGCTTCTCGAGTATGGCGCGCTCGGTATACCCACGATCGCGACGGACATCGTCCCCTATCAGTGCGGCCTGCCAGTCACCTTGCTCGACAATCGGCCGCAGCGCTGGATCCGCACAATTCGCGAACGTGTCGGTGAGTTGGAGGCGCTGCGCGCAGAAGGGTTGCGCCTGCGCGACGCGGTACTGGCGGATTGGACGATCGAAAAGACACTGCCGCAGTGGATGGGCGCCTGGACTGCACCTGACGCGCCGTGACCCAGCCCGACACGTCCTGGAGAGGTGACGATACGGTCAGCGATAAGGATGCGCAGCCCGGACGAAGTCTACCAACTGCCCGTCGTGTTCGATCAGAATCGTACCGGCTGAGATACCCTCACGACTCATCTCCGCAACAATGTCGCGCGCGCGCCATTGCGTCGGGATGATCACCACGTCGACGGGTTCGCGCTTGAGCACGTCACGGTAGCGGATGCACTGCCCTGCGCCGGGCACGAAGGTTCCAGTCTTGTCGGGATCCGAATCCACGACGAGCGGAAAGCGTTGCGCATCCGCGCAGAACTGATGGATGAATGCGGCGGCCTTGCCGGTGCCACCCCAGATTGCCACCCTTTGCCCCGACGCGGCCAGACGATCCAGTTCGCCCTTGATGGCGGCCCTGCTCTGCTCGGCGGTTTCGCGAAACGCGCGACTGCGCGCTGCGGTCTCCCGATGTGCTGCCGGCACCTCGAGGCGGACCAGCGCGAAGACCACCTCCCTGTCGTATCCATGGTCGAGGGTGATCACCTCACCGGCGCGTTCCATGAGGTGCCGGAATGATGCGGTAGTGAAGTGGGATGGATGCTCGTAGAAGAAATCCGCCAGCCGGCGGGTCTCGAAAACGCGATCGATGCACGGCATCTCGGCGAACAGATAGACCGGCTTGTCCAGTTCGACCGCCCCCCAGGCGAACTGCTCCACGAGGCTCGCAGGGTCCGTCAGGTGTTCCAGCACATGCCGGATCACCAGCGCATCCGGCCGTAGCGCGGGTACGTCGTGCAAAGGTGCAAACAGGCGCGCATGAAACTCGAGCCCGTTTCCGGTCACGCCACTGGCATTGGGGTCGAAGCCCATGAAACGCCCTCGGCCCTGGCAAGCGTCGGCAATGCCACGTACGAAGTGCCCTTCACCACAGCCGATGTCGATCACGGTCGGCCGCTCGGGCAGCACGCTCAACAGCAAGTCACGTGTTTCGGCCAGATGCCCTTTCCAGATGGCACCCGCGTTGTACATGCGATTCGGTTGATGGGCATAAGGAATCGCCTCGTAACTGAAACTGCGGTTCCAGACATGGCTGCATGCCGGACACTGGACGAAATCCTGCGGTAACGGCGTCATGGCGATGGCCGCCTCTTCCGAAGCGGGCCACCCCAGCGTGGCGAGCGGGTGACGACCGCCGTCGAAGAATGGTATGGCCACCCCGTGGTGGCACACAGGACAGGTGAAGGCTTCGGGTCGAATGTTCATGCGTCGAGCAAGCGGCGAAAATAGGCAATGGTCTCTCTCAACCCGTCCTCGAGGGCCACCGTGGGCGACCAGCGCAACACCTCACGCGCGCGAGAGATGTCGGGCTGCCGTCTCACGGGATCGTCAGGTGGCAAGGGCAGGAACTCCAGCCGGCTGCGCGATCCGGTCAGACGCAGCACGGCCTCCGCCAGCTCACGGATCGTGAACTCGTCAGGATTGCCGACATTGATCGGTCCGATCTCGTCGTCCTGCGCCATCATGCGCACCATCGCCTCGATCAGATCGCTCACGTAGCAGAACGATCGCGTCTGGGATCCGTCCCCGTACAGGCTGATCGGTTCGCCGCGCAAGGCCTGCACGATGAAGTTGCTGACTACCCGCCCATCGTTGGGGTGCATGCGCGGACCGTAGGTATTGAAGATGCGGATGACGCGGATATCGACACCCGTCTGCCGGTGGTAATCGAAGAACAGCGTTTCGGCGCAGCGCTTGCCCTCGTCGTAGCACGCCCGCATTCCCACAGGATTGACATGTCCCCAGTAGTCTTCGACCTGCGGATGCACCTTCGGGTCGCCATACACCTCGGATGTCGACGCCTGCAGGATGCGCGCATGCCGGCGCCGGGCCAGCCCGAGCATGTTGATCGCACCCAGCACCGAGGTCTTGGTCGTTGCGACAGGATCACGCTGGTAGTGAATGGGACTGGCCGGACACGCAAGGTTGAAGATGCGGTCGACCTCCACGTACAAGGGCAGCCACACATCATGACGTACCAGTTCGAAGCGCGGATGACCGAGCAAGTGCCGGATGTTGTCCTTGCTGCCGGTGTAGAAGTTATCGACACACATCACATCGTGCCCATCTTCCAGCAGTCGCTCAACCAGGTGGGAACCGAGAAAGCCCGCCCCGCCCGTCACCAACACCGTACCCGTCATGCCTTCTCCCCAAATTTTTCCCGCCACATGCCAAACAACGCGGCTTCGAAATTTCGCGCGAACCGCTCTGCATCGAAAAGCGGTGACGCCAACACTCGCGCACGCAGACTTGCCCGCAGTTCGCTGAGCGCCGCAGGATTCGCGCAAGTCGCGATTGCCTTGACCAGGTAGGCGGCTTCGTCCTCGGCGATCCAGTCGCTCAGTCCCGCATTGTGCGCGATCGTCTCGCCGACGTGCGACAGAAAACGATCGCCACGCAAGGTAATGACCGGAACACCCATCCAGAGCGCTTCGATACTGGTCGTGCCGCCCGGATACGGGAACGGGTCCAGGCACACATCCACCCTGCGATACGATGCCAGCAGCTCGCCGCGCGGGGCATGACCTTCGAGCACCAGACGAGCCGGATCCACGCCACGCGCGGCAAATCGTGCCATTGTCTCCGTCCTGACCGCTGCATCGCCCAACTGTTTGGTCTTCAGGAACAGGCGTGCCTCCGGCACGACGAGCAGAATCCGGCACCAGAGATCGATCACACGATCGTTCAGTTTCGGCAGGTTGTTGAAGCAACCGAAAGTCGGATAACCATTGCCAAGCCAAGGCAGTGGGCCGGGATCGACAACGAGGTTGGGCGGCGAAAAGCACAGGTAGGTTTCCGGAAGCCGCCACACGCGCTCCACAAAATGACGCGCCTCGGTCGGCGGCGTGACGTAGGGATCACCAATGATGTAGTCCATCTCGGCCAAGCCCGTCGTCGCGAAGTACCCGAGCCAGGTCACCTGCAGTGGCGCCGGGCGATGAACGAACATGGGCAGACGGTTGTAGCCGCTGTGGCCCGAGAGATCGATCAGCACGTCCACCCGCGCGCGCGCGATCAATTCGGCAGCCTCGGCATCACTCAGCCCCACGAGGCTGCGCCAGGCGGCAAACCGCGGCTTGAGTCGGTCGGTAACCAGATCCGTCTTGTCGTAGGTCACGAAGGCCAGTGGCGTGATCCGCGTGTGATCGAGATGCGCCAGCACCTTCTCGAGGAAGTACGCCACAGGATGCGAGTGCAGATCACCCGAAACGAACCCCACGCGCAGCGCCTCCGGCGAGGTGCGTGCAGGCGGTCTTTCGGCACTCGGCTTGCCGCAAACGCCTGCGGCCGCCTCGGCGAACTGTGTAGCGAGCTCTCGCAGGCACTCGACACTCTCGGCGGCGAGATAGTTCGAAGAGAACAGCAGATTGCTCCACGCCTCGAAGGATTTCGGGTCGAGCTTCAAAGACTTTCGATACCACTCGAGCCCCTCGGCAAGTCGCCCCATATCCTTCAGCACATTGCCGAGATTGCGGGTTGCATTGCAGTGCTGAGGGTCACGTTCGACCACCTGACGATAGGTTTCCGCCGCATCGGCAAACCGATGCTGCTTTTGCAGGATCACGCCCAGATTGTTCAACGCGGGCAAATAGTCCGGTGCACAACTGAGCGCATGCTCGCACGCTTCGGTCGCCTCCTCCAGCCGCCCGAGCGTCACCAGGGAGATGGCGAGGTTGTTCTGTAGCTCCGCGTCATCCGGCATCAATCTGATCGCCTCGCGATAAGGCGCGATTGACTCGGTGGTCTTGCCAAGTCTGGCGCGCGCAAGACCCAGCGCATGCCAGTGGAACGCCACCTCAGGGTAACGCCTCGTCCATCCGAGGGCAGCTGTCTCCAGTGCGGAAAGCTGCCCGGAAGTGAAGAGTTTCACCAACTCTTGGCGTGCCCGCTTCAAGGTCCGCCCATCCGCCTTGCGCAAACCAAGCCTGGGAGACTGCTGCCCGGAAGGCGTTGGAGCCTGTGACGGTGCGGACGCGAGCCCATCCTGCGCCTGCGCCAGGAGCGCGGGCGCCTGCGTGTCGTCCGGGTATCGGACTAGCAGATCCTGCAGAAACGACACCGCCTTTTCCCAGTCCTTGCGCGCGATGCACGCGCGTGCTGCGGTGAGATAAGCCTCCCCGAGGCTGGGATCGATCCCGATCGCATGCGTCGCCGATTCCAATGCTGCACGCATCTCGCCGGAATGATGCAGCGCATCCGCCAGATTCGCATGCGCTTCCGCATCGTCCGGCTGCAAGGCGATGACGCGCTTCAGCGCGCCGGCAGCCATCTTGGCATCGCCGAGTGCCATGAGACTGGCCCCGAGCACTTTCCAACCGAAGGCAAATCCAGGATCCCGCCCCACTGCCGCACGGGCATGCACCCCCGCGAGCGACCAGTCACCCGCCGAGATGCGCGTGATCAGTGCTTCCGTCATGGCAGCACGCATGAGATCGACGGCACCATGCAGCTCCGCCTCCGCCTTGCCGGTCATGGCTGGATCGTCCGGCGCCAATGCCGCGGCCATCGCCAGGTGCCAACGCCGCCCACGCCCGTCGCCGCGCTGCCCGGCGCACTCGGCAAGACAAGCATGCGCCCCTGCAGCGGTTGGCAGGATGTTCAGCACCGACGCACATAGCGCCTCAGCCTCGGCCACCATGCCGGCAGCCAGACAACGGATCGCCGCTTCGACGGATCGCTCGACAACGCCTTGACTTGACTGGTCGCTCACCCCGACTCCTCGCATGACGATATGTCGGGCCGCAAGGGCACGACGCTTGAAGGGCGAAGCATAGACGTTTGCAACGCGTTCTGACGAGTCCCACGCTGCGCGCACTGCTCAAACCCAACACCCATGCGGGTTGGGGCCCGACACCGGGACGCACGCGGCACGCCTTCACCGGATGACCGACCGACGCACCGCCGTCGTTCTTGCCGCCGCCTTGCCGGACAGGATGCATCCATTGCCGGAAACCGGCAAAAAGTGCCCACAAAACCCGAGAAACGCATGATTAATAAACAGAAATCAGCCTGGCACGCTTCTCGCTGAAAGAGGACCGTAAGGCTCGGAGGACGGAAACGCTGTTCAACACAACGTCCAGCCGATCCGGGCACCTCTGAACCAGTTCTTCAAGGAGAAGCAAAATGGCACAAGTCATCAACACCAACGTTGCATCTCTCAATGCGCAACGTAACCTGAACATCTCGCAAGGTTCGCTGGCGACCTCGCTTCAGCGACTCTCTTCGGGTCTGCGTATCAACAGCGCGAAAGATGACGCGGCCGGTCTTGCGATCTCCGAACGCTTCACCGCGCAGATCCGGGGCCTCGACCAAGCGCGCCGCAACGCGAACGACGGCATCTCGCTCTCCCAAACCGCCGAGGCCGCGCTTCAGTCGTCCGGCGACATCCTGCAGCGGATTCGGGAACTTGCGATCCAGTCGGCGAACGCGACCAACTCCGCTGGCGACCGCGCCGCGTTGAATGCCGAAGTGCAGCAACTCAGCCAGGAACTGCAGCGGATTGCCACCAACACGGAGTTCAACGGACAGAAGCTGCTCGATGGCTCGTTTACCTCGGCACAGTTCCAGGTGGGATCGTCTGCATTCCAGACCATCACCGCAACCTCGGGCAATTTCCAGACCGACTCGTATGGCAACTTCCGGATCGGCGGTCTCGCAACAAGCAGCAACACGCCGAACGGCGTCGGGGACCTCACGGTCGGCTCGGTTGAGCACGCCCAACTCACCACTGCCAATGCACAGACGTCACGAATCTCGGGCGACACCCTCACGCTTTCGAGCAGTCTGGGCAGCAAGGACATCACGTATCCGGCTGGCGCAAGCGCAGAACAGATCGCCGCAAAGATCAACCAGGCGGAGACCGGGGTGCGCGCTTCGGCCATCACGTCCTTCGTGATTGGCGCAGATGACGGCGCATCGAACGCTGCGAGCTTCCAGCAGGGCGAAAGCTACACATTCCTGCTTGCGAATGATGCGAATGCAGGCGACCCCGCTTCCTATACCACGGTCTCGTTCTCGATCGGTGGAACGGCCTCCGGAACCGCAGCAGGCAATGCCAGCCAGCTTAGCGCTGCAGTACAGGCATTCAACGATGTAACCGGGCGCACGGGATTCGTTGCCAAGATCGTCGAAACCGACAATGGCTACTTCGGCATCCAGCTCACCAGCGAGGCGGGCAAGGATCTGCGCATCATCAATGGATCCGTCAGTGGCAACGACCTCGCCATCGAGGATCTCACGGTGCTGGATGGCGACCCGGCGTCGACCAACACGGCAATTGCAGCCCTTGCCGCGAATGGCGTATCCACCAGCTGGACCGATGCCGACTCGTTCTGGATCACCGGCCAGGTTATTCTCGACTCGGACCGCTCGTTTGCCCTGACCACCACGAACGACGACATCCTGCTCGTCGCAGGGACCGCCGGCGGCGAGCTCCAAGCCACCGAGGATATGGACATCAGCACGGTGACCTCTGCGAACCGCACCCTCGCGATCGTCGATTCGGCGCTCGCAGCAATCAATGGCCAACGTGCGCGCTATGGTGCCCTGCAGTCTCGCTTCGAGAACACAATCATCAACCTGCAGAGCACCTCGGAGAACCTCTCGGCCTCCCGCTCGCGGATCCGGGATGCGGACTTCGCGGCTGAAACCGCCAACCTGACCCGCGCGCAGATCCTTCAGCAGGCTGGCACCGCGATGCTGGCGCAGGCCAACCAGCTGCCGCAACAGGTGCTACAGCTCCTGCAAGGCTAAAGAACGCCTTTGGTGTGACGTAAAAAAGGAGGGCTGCTTGCGCAGCCCTCCGCTTTTTGCAAAGTCCTAAAGTTTTCGCCGCTCCTGACGTTAATGATGCCAAGAGCAGAACAAAGCTCGATGCCAGCACCCGAATGACGGACAACCTGGCGCATGAACAACCAGCCGAATCCAGGAGATCATCATGGCACAAGTCATCAATACCAACGTTGCTTCGCTGAATGCGCAACGCAACCTGAACATGTCGTCCAACTCGCTGCAGCAGTCGCTGACCCGCTTGTCTTCGGGCCTGCGCATCAACAGCGCCAAGGATGACGCGGCCGGCCTCTCGATCTCCGAACGCTTCACCGCGCAGATTCGTGGTATCGACCAGGCCCGCCGCAATGCCAACGACGGTATCTCCCTCGCGCAAACCGCCGAGAGCGCGCTCCAGTCTTCGGGCGACATCCTGCAACGTGTCCGCGAACTGGCCGTGCAGTCTGCCAACGCCACTAACTCGTCCGGTGACCGTGCCGCGCTGAATGCTGAAGTGCAACAGCTCACGCAGGAACTGCAACGCATTGCGACCAACACCGAATTCAACGGTCAGAAGCTGCTTGACGGCTCCTTCACTTCCGCGCAGTTCCAGGTCGGTGCCAACGCCAACCAGACGATCACGGCGACTTCCGGCAACTTCCAGACCAACGCCTACGGTAACTACCGCATCGGCGGTCTGGCCGCGTCGACCAACACGCCGAACGGTGTGGGCGACCTCGTGGTCGGTACGACCACGGCCGATGGCAAGCTTACCACCGTCGGCACTGACGGCAACAACTCGGTGATCACAGGGGACACGATCACGATCTCTAGCAGCTTGGGCAGCAAGGATATTTCCTACGACGCGGCCTCCAGCGCCGAACAAATCGCAGCTAAGATCAACCAGGCGGAAACCGGCGTGAAGGCCACCGCAATCACCTCGTTCGTACTGGGCGCGGACGATGCCAATACCGGCGCAGCAGGCTTCCAACAAGCCACCAGCTACTCGTTCCTCCTCGCAACCGACACCACCGACGGTGCCGACCCGACGTCCTTCACGACGGTGTCCTTCTCTGTTGGCGGAACCGCTTCGGGAACGGCAGCCGGCCAGGCGAGCCAACTCAACGCCGCGGTGCAAGCCTTCAACGACGTTTCGGGCAGAACCGGATTCACCGCCAAGATCGTTGAAACCGACAATGGTCAGTTCGGCATCCAACTCACCAGCGAAGCGGGCAAGGATCTCCGAATCATGAACGACTCTGCATCCGGGGCGGACCTGATCATCGAAGACATATCGGTGCTCGACGGCGACACTGGCAGCACCAGCGATCTCGCGGAAACTCTCACCGCCGCCGGCAATACGGGCGCATGGGCAGCGGCTAGTGGCGCATGGGTCACGGGTCAGGTCATCCTGGATTCTGATAAGTCTTTCACCTTGACCACGCAGGTGACAACCGACATCACGACGGCGTCCGGCACGTTCGGCGGCCAGTTGCAGAGTGTCGACAAGCTGGACATCAGCACCGTCGATTCCGCCAACCGAACCCTCGCGCTGGTGGACTCGGCCCTTGCCGCGGTGAATACCCAGCGTGCCCGCTACGGTGCCTTGCAGTCCCGCTTCGAGAGCACGATCAGCAACCTGCAGGCGACGTCCGAGAATCTGTCGGCCTCGCGTTCGCGGATTCGGGATGCAGACTTCGCGGCGGAAACGGCCAATCTGACTCGGGCGCAGATTCTGCAGCAGGCGGGTATCGCGATGATGTCGCAGGCAAACGCCCTGCCGAACAACGTGCTGAGCCTGCTCCGCGGCTGATTCTCGGGTAACATGACTGCCAACGGCGCGTCGGCTCAGGGCCGCCGCGCCGTTTCGCCTTGAGGAGCGAAAAATGAACATTCCTTCCATCACACAGGTGCCGACCAGCGTAGTCGCACCTGTCATGCAGCCGCCTGGCGGGATGACAGATGCCGCTGCCCGAACACCCGGCTCTCGCCCGGCTGATGCTGCCTCCAGAGCGAGTTCTCTGCGAGATGCGAACACTGCGAACGAGCGCTCGGAAACACGCGCTCCGGGAAGCCCTGAAGACCTGCAGAAAGCCCTTGAGGAAGTCCAGTCGGCCATCAACGTGGTCGCCAACGATCTACGCTTTTCGTTCGACGAGGACACCGGGCGCACCTTGGTCAAGATCGTCGATCGCGAGACCGACGAGGTCATCAAGCAAATCCCTTCGGAAGAACTCGTGCAGATCTCCAAGGCGCTCGACAAGCTGCAGGGTCTGCTGGTGAAGCAGGAAGCCTGAGGCATACAGGAGGCGCATCATGGCTCTCACCGCAAACGGCGTCGGTTCCGGGCTCGACATCAACGGCCTCGTCAGTCAATTGATGACGATCGAGGCACGCCCGGCCACTCTGCTCAATACCCGCGAGGCGAGCTTCCAGGCGAAGCTCTCCGCCTTCGGTCAGCTCAAGTCGGCGCTCACGCCGATGCAGAGCGCGCTCTCCAGCCTGCGCAACGCCAGCAACTTTGGTGCGATGAAGGCAACGGTGGGGGACAGCACCGTGGCCTCCGCGATCGCCAGCAACAGCGCAGTGAAGAGCAACAACACGCTGGAAGTGCAGCAGATTGCGCAGGGTCAGCGTGTGAGCACCAGCGGCACGACGGAACCTACCGTCGCAGCCGGCACGCTGAGCTTCAATTTCGGACGCTACGAGACCGACGACAGCGATCCCGACAACCCGGTGACCAGCTTTGTTCAGACCAGCAGCGCATCGGTCACGCTGGAAGCGGGCAAGGACTCGCTCGAAGACCTGCGCGATGCGATCAACGATGCGAAGATCGGCGTGCGGGCACAGGTCGTCGACAACGGTGAAGCCAAGCAACTCATCATCGCCGGCAACGGCGAGGGTCAGAACGCAGCCTTCCAGTTGTCCGGAACCGCTGGGCTGTCCGGATTCAGCTACGACGCCAGCACCGGCGCGAGCAGCAGCCTGAGCGAGCTCGAAAAGGCACAGGACGCGCGCATCCGCCTCAATGGGGTGGTGCTGACCCGCAGCAGCAACTCCATCACCGACGCGCTCGACGGCGTGACGCTGAACCTCCTCAAGGCCGACCCTGGTAAGACCACTACGCTCAACATTGCGCCGGACCGCAGCGCGGTAAAGGGTGCGATCGAGAGCCTGGTGAAGGCCTACAATGACTTCAACACTACCGCGCGCGGCCTCATCAACTACAACACCGAGACGCAGACTGCCGCAACGCTGACCGGCGACTCGACCGCCCGCGGTATCCAGTCGCAGATCCGCAACGCGCTCGGCAAGGCGTTCGCGAATGGGGACGGGGTCTCGTCCCTGTCCGAGATCGGCATCACCTTCAATCGCGACGGCTCCATGTCGATCGCGAGCACGAAGCTCGACGCCGCGCTCGCGGATCCGACCAGGAAAGTGGCCGAATTCTTCACCGGGGCAGACGGCAAGGGCGGTTTTGCCAACGGGCTCAATGACACCTTGAATGGCTTGCTCAAGTCGGGCGGACTGCTCGACGCCAAGACTGAAGGTATCAACCGCTCGATCAAGTCCATCGACGAACAACGTGAGCGGCTGGTGAGTCGGCTCGAGATGGTCGAGAAGCGCTATCGAGCGCAGTTCACCGCACTCGACGCGCTCGTGGGCAGTCTGTCTCAAACAAGCACCTATCTGTCTCAACAGCTCGCGAATCTGCCAAAGATTTCGAACTGACCTCACAGGAGCCACTTCATGTTCGGGACTTCGATGAATCGCGCCTCCGCCTACGCCAAGGTCGGCGTCGAGACGGGCGTCACCACCGCGGATCCGCACAAGCTGATTCTCATGCTGTACGACGGCGCCCTGCTCTCCATCGCGACTGCACGCCACGCGATCGAGACCAAGGACATCCCGGCAAAGGGCAAGGCCATCTCGAAGGCGATCGAGATCATCGCCAGCGGTCTCGATGCCTGTCTCGACATGGAGGCCGGTGGCGAGCTCGCGTTGCGGCTGTCGGCGCTCTACGAGTACATGACCGACCGACTCCTCTACGCCAACATCCACAACAACGCCGCGGCGCTGGAAGAAGTGGCGGGGCTGCTGAGCGGGCTGCGTGAGAGCTGGGAAGCGATCGCGCCCAAACCCGGCATGGCTGCCGCAGGCTGAGGCACGGCGATGAACCCCAGCCTCGCGCTTCTCGAACGCATGGCGCGCGCCTCGGCAACGATGGTGGAAAAGGCCGTTGCCAACGACTGGGACACCCTGGTTGAGCTCGAGGCCGAGATGAACGGCCTGCGTCGAGAGCTCGCGCGGCTTGAGCCCAATGGCCAGCAGCTTGCCGGTCAGGATGAGGCGGCTCTTGCGCGCAAAGTGGTGCTCGTGCGGCAGATGCTCGATGACGCCGAGACGGTGCGCACGCACGTGCTCCCCTGGATGGACAGCGCACGCAAGCTCATCGCGGCCGGCGTCAAGGACCGCGCGGTACGCAATGCCTACGGGGCCGGATCGCCCTGATCCGCAGGACCACCTCGGGGAGCCCAGGCCATGATTCCGTCGGATCTCGCAGCCCGGCTTCGCATGCTCACCGAAGCCAGCTTCTTCGACAGCGAGCCGCCGATCCAGGGACCGGCACGCATTCGCGAGATCCAGGCGCGACTCCCGGAGCTGCTCCCGGGGCAGCAGTTTACCGCGACACTTCAACGCCCTCTGCCCGACGGCACCTTCCAGGCCCTCGTGGGTGGTCGCACCTATACGCTCGCACTCAATCACTCCGCAAAGTCCGGCGATACGCTCGAACTCGTCGTCACCGGCAAGACACCGACTGCGGTCACGGCACAGCTCGTGAACCCGGTCCTCGCGGGCAGTGCCGAGGCGAGCCGCCCGACACTCAGCCAGACCGGGCGGCTCATCAGCTTTCTTCTCACGGGGCAGCCCACCCCGCCCTCGGTTTCACTCGCCGAAGGCAAGCCGCTGGTGGATACGCCACCTACAGCCGGTAACGCATCGTCGACGCTGGCGCCCGCGCTGCGCGAGGCACTCACGCGCAGCGGCTTGTTCTACGAATCCCATCAGGTACGCTGGCTTGCAGGTCAAACCACCACCGCAGCGCTCCTGAAGGAGCCACAAGGCCAGTTGTCGCCACGCCTCGCGCAACTCGTTCAACAGGCCGCCGACGCCGGTGCAATGGGCACGGCGGCAAACCCGGCCACGCCGCTGACGACGAACATGGCGGGCGCTGCAGCCACTGCGGCCGGACTGCCTTCCGGGCTCTCCGGTACGCTCGCGGGCCTGTTGCTGGGCATGGGGCTCACCGCACCGGAGGGCGATGCGGGCGGCAACCCAGCGGGCGCAGGCGGAAACACACCCGGCGCCAACGCCCCGACGGCCAATCAGCGCCAGCCCGGCTCGCTTGCCGCAGGCGGACCGGAGCGTGGCGCCACAGTGGAGGAAGATGCGGCAAGCCTGCGCGACGCCAACCAGAACGCGCAGCAGAATCGTGGCCCCACCGTGCCGGAACGGTTGATGCCACTCGTCCATCAGCAACTCGACTCGATGGCGACACAGAACTACGTGCTCTATGGGCAGGCCTGGCCCGGGCAGCATTTCCGCTGGGAAATCGAGGACTCGCCCCATGAGCGGCGTGGCGATGCGGGCGACGAGACTGCACAGACCTGGAACACCACCCTGACCCTCACCCTGCCCACCCTCGGCGGCGTTGAGGCGCGCCTCAGCCTCACCCCGTCCGGCATCGGCATACGGCTGCTCGCCGACGATGCCGAATCGGTCGCGCTGCTGGACGCTGCCCGGGCGCAGCTCGACTCGGCACTGGAGGCGGCCAACCTGCCGCTAACCTGCTTCGTCGCGGAGCAGCGTGATGGCGGATGAGGCGGACGACTCCGTTGCGCGCGACCAGGCCGTCGCGCTCACCTACACGCCGGGCGAGGCTGCTCCGCGAGTCGTTGCCAAGGGGCGCGGCCTGATCGCTCAGGAGATCATCGAGCGCGCCCGCGAAGCCGGCGTGTTCGTACATGAATCCCCCGAGCTCGTCGGCCTGCTCATGCAGGTGGATCTGGATGAACGCATTCCGCCGCAGCTCTACGTGGCCGTTGCGGAACTGCTGGCATGGCTGTATCGCCTGGAGGCCGGGCAAGCCGCAAAATTTGCTGGCGACGTGACCCCGCAGGCACGCGGCTAGCGGTCAGCCGTGATATAACCCGCACAAAACTGAAAAAAGCCAACCCACACTGAAGCCTGCGCATGTCCGAACCCGTCGTCCTCGACACTCGCAATGAAGTTCTCGATCTGGAGAAATTCCCCAACTACCTGGTCCGGGACAAGCGCGCGATCGCGCAGTACATGAACGCACTGATCGAGAAGCGCAGTCTCCTCAGCATCCATCTCAGCCCCAGCACCGCCTTCGTCAGCGCGGTGCTGGATTTCACCACCGATGGCGGCTGGATCATCCTCGACCGCAGTCCGGACGAAGCACTCAACGATCGCGTCACGCAGTTGGAGGAAGTTCAGTGCGTGACCAGGCTGGACGGCATCCGCATCCAGTTTCCGCTCTCCAACCTGCACCGCCTGCCCTACGACGGCTTCCAGGCGCTCGCAGCCCCGCTACCCACAGTGGTGCTGCGCCTGCAGCGGCGCGAGTGCTACCGGCTTTCCGTGCCGGTGAGCAACCCGGCGACCTGCCGTATCAGCGTACCGGCCGAGGGCGGGGCAAGGAAGACGGTTACCGTGCGTGTGCTGGACATCAGCAGCGGCGGTGTGGCACTCATCTTTGCTCCGGACGAGTTCCACGCCGAGCCGGCTGCAACGATCGAGGACTGCCAGCTGGTGCTGCCCGAGTTCGAACCCTCCGCGATCCGGCTCAAGGTACGCAACCAGTTCGAGATCGAGACGCGCAGCGGGGCGAAGAACATCCGCCTGGGCTGCGAGTTCATCGACCTTCCGCCAAAGGTGGCGACCAACATCCAGCGCTACATCTTCAAGGTGGAGCGCGACCGCCGCGCCTTGCAGACCAGCGGCTGATTGACTCTCAGCCTGTTGACGCGCAGCCTGATGGCTGCGGAGTTCAGTAACGCCACAGGGTGTGCTCGAACTCCCAGTCGCTGATGCGGCGGCGGTAGTCGGTCCACTCCTGGGTCTTGAGGGCGATGAAGGCGCTCGTGATGCGCGTGCCGACGGCATTGCGCAGGCATTCGTCGGCCGCGAGGGCATCCACCGCCTCGGCAAGCGTTGCCGGCAGGCGCGCGCCAGCATGCTGTTGCCGCTGTGCATCCGACCACAGCCCCGTGTCGTCCACCACGGGGTGACCCGGATCGAGCGCGCGATCCACCCCGTCCAGCCCTGCCGCGATGATGGCCGCAAGCGCGAGGTAGGGGTTGCAGGTGCCGTCCGGCACACGCCACTCGATGCGCGATGCGGTGATGCGCGCGAGCGTGCTGCGATTGTTGTCGCCGTAGAGCGCAAGCCCCGGCACCCAGGTGCTGCCCGAGCGCGCCGCCCCCGCGCAGAGGCGCTTGTAGGAATTCACCGTGGGCGCGCACAAGGCGGTCAAGGCGCTGGCGTGCGCAAGCAGCCCGCCCAGGAAGTGCTGCCCGATCGCCGACAAACCCAACCGGGCGGAACCGCTGTCGCGCATCACCATGCGCCCGTTTGCGTCCTCGAGCGACAGGTGAAAATGCAGACCGCTACCCGGCTGATCGGCGAACGGCTTGGGCATCAGGCTGAAGACGAGGCCGAGCGACTCGGCCACGCCATGCGCCGCCATCTTGAAGAGCATCAAGCGGTCGGCCGCGGCCAGCGCGTGGTCGTGACGGTAGTTGATCTCGAACTGGCCGTTGGCGTCCTCGTGGTCCACCTGCTCGAGGCCGAAGCCGAGTTCGCCTAGCATGGGCACCAGCCGGTCGATGAACGGCACGCCGCGCGCCAGCGTCTGGTAGTCGTAGGACGGCTTGTCGAGCGTGTCCGCCGGGTCCAGCGCCAGTGGCAGCGGCCGGCCGTTCGGATCACGACGGAACAGGAAGAACTCCGGCTCGATGCCCACGTTGAGCTTCCAACCGCGCTCGTCGAGCCGCGCCACCTGGCGCTTCAATACCTGGCGCGGGCAGGCGTCGAAGGGCTCACCCGCGACGAAGCCATCCAGCACCACGCGTGCGTAGCCCGGCATCCACGGCATGGGTTGCACCGATTCGAGCACCGCACGCCCGTAGTACTCGCTGGTCGGGCCGTAGCGTGGCAGGTCGGTGCCCCAGATTGACGGGCCGGAGAACCCTGCCCCGTCGCTGACGAGATCACCCAGGCGGTTCACCGGAATGAACTTGCCCTTGGCAACGCCGTGGATGTCGGTGAACTGCGCGAACAGGCTGTGCACGCCGCGCTCGCGCAGCGCGCCGATCAGCTCGGGCACGGAGGCAGCATTGAGGTGGCCGCCCATCACATCAGCAACCTGATCCAGGTGGTCTTGAGCTCGGTGTACTTCTCGAGCGCGTGCAGGGACTTGTCGCGCCCGTTGCCGCTTTGCTTGAAGCCACCGAATGGCACCGTGATGTCGTCGTCGTCGTACTGGTTGACATGCACCGTGCCGGCACGTAGCCGCCGCGCCACGCGGTGCGCGCGGTCCAGGCTGCTGCTCCATACTGCCGCCTGCAGGCCGTAGCTCGTGTTGTTGGCGAGCGCGATCGCCTCCGCCTCGGTGTCGAAGCGGATCACCGACAGCACCGGGCCGAAGATCTCCTCGCGCGCGATCTTCATGTCGTTGCCGACGCGGTCGAAGATCGTCGGCTCGACATAGAAACCGCCGCTGCCGGTGCGCGCCTGGTTACCGCCGACCAGGCAGCGTGCGCCCTCGCCGATGCCCGACTCGATGTAGCCCATCACGGTCGAAAGCTGCTGCCCATCCACGAGGGCACCCATCACGGTGGCCTCGTCCAGCGGATCGCCCGGCATGTAGCGCGGCGCGAGTGCGGCGAGGCGATCGACGAAGGCCTCGGCGATGGAGGACTGCACGAACAAGCGCGAGGGCGCATTGCAGCTCTCGCCCTGGTTGAAGAACATCGAACCCGCCGCGGTGGCCGCGGCACGGTCGAGGTCGTTGAAATCCTCGAACACGATGTTCGCCGACTTGCCGCCGAGTTCGTTGTACACCCGCTTCAGGTTCGAGCGGCCCGCGTAGTCCAGCATGCGGCGGCCGACCCGTGTGGAGCCGGTGAAGCCGATCGCATCCACGTCCATGTGCAGCGCCAGCGCCTCACCCGCCTCGTGGCCGTAGCCCGGCACGACGTTGAACACGCCCGGCGGCAAGCCGGCCTCCAGCGCGATCTCGGCGAGCCGCATCGCAGTGAGGGGGGATTTCTCGGACGGCTTCAGCACCACGCTGTTACCGGTAGCGAGCGCCGGCCCGAGCTTCCACGCCGCCATGATCATCGGGTAGTTCCAGGGCACGATGCAGCCGATCACGCCCATCGGCTCGCGCGTGATCATCGCCAGCGCGTTATCGGCGGTCGGCGCGATCTCGTCGTAGACCTTGTCGATCGCCTCTGCGTACCACTGGATGCAGCGTGCGGTCGACGGCACATCCACGCTGCGCGCATAGGCGATGGGCTTGCCCATGTCCAGCGTCTCGAGCAGTGCCAGCTCGTCCTTGGCGGCGAGGATGCGCTCGGCGAACTTCTGCAGCACGCGCTTGCGCGCCGCCGGCGACTGGCGCGACCAGCGTCCGTCCTCGAACGCAGCGCGGGCGCTCTGCACCGCGGTATCGACATCCGCAACCTGTCCGCGCGCGGCGCTGCCGAGCACCCGCCCGTCGATCGGCGAGACGATCTCGAAGGTGGCGCCATCCTGTGCGTCCACCCGCATGCCGTCGATCAGCGCACGCCCGTCGATGCGCAGACTGGCGGCGGCCTGGTGCCACTTGCCGGCATTGTCCGTGTTGTCAGTGCTTGCGCTCATGCGAAGGCCCCCTTCTCTTTCAGCTCGGCCAGGGTGTCGTCCAGGCTCTTGCGGATGCGGCGGATCATCTCGTCGATCTCTTCGGTGGTGATCACCAGCGGGGGCGCGATGATCATGCGCTCGCCCACCGCGCGCATCACCACGCCGTTGCGGAAGCAGTGCTCGCGGCACAGGTAGCCTACGCCGAGCTCTTCCGAGAAGAGCGTGCGGCTGGCCTTGTCCTTGTAGAGCACGAGCCCGGCGACCAGGCCGAGGCTGCTGGTGTCGCCCACCAGCGGATGATCGGCGAGCGCGTTGAAGCGCTCCGCGAGGTGCGGGCCGGCGACATCGCGGACATGCTCGACGACCTTCTCGTCGCGCATCGCGCGCAGGTTGGCGAGCGCCACCGCGCAGGCCACCGGGTGGCCGGAGTAGGTGTAGCCGTGGTTGAACTCGCCGCCCTTCTCGAGCAGCGCGGTGGCGATGCGCTCGCCCACCAGCACGCCGCCGAGCGGGATGTATCCGGAGCTCACGCCCTTGGCAAAGGTGATGATGTCCGGACGGGTGCCGATGTGCGGATGCTGACAACCGAACCAGGTGCCCAGCCGGCCGAAACCGCAGATCACCTCGTCCTGCGCGAGCAGCACGCCGTACTTGTCGCAGATGCGTTGGATCTCCTTCCAGTAGGTGGCGGGCGGAATGATCACGCCGCCCGCGCCCTGCACCGGCTCACCGATGAACGCGGCCACCTTGTCCGGCCCGAGCGACAGGATCTCGTCCTCCAGCCAGCTCGCGGCGCGGATGCCGAAATCGTCCGCAGATTCGCCCGGCAGGCCGTGCTGCAGGATGTAGGGCTGATCGATGTGGGTGATGTTGGGCAGCGGCAGATCGCCCTGCGCATGCATGCCCTCCATGCCGCCCAGGCTCGCACCGGCCATGGTGCTGCCATGGTAGGCGTTGCGCCGGCTGATGATCACCTTGCGCTGCGGCTGGCCTTGCAGATCCCAGTAGCGGCGCACCATGCGCACCACCGTGTCGTTGCTCTCGGAACCGGAGCTGGAGAAGAACACATGCTTCATGCCCGGGGGCGCCACCTCGGCGATCATCGCCGCGAGTTCGACCGCCGGCACGGTGGCGGTCTTGAAGAAGCTGTTGTAGAAGGGCAGCGTCTGCATCTGCTCGGTGGCGGCAGCGACGAGATCCTTGCGGCCGTAGCCGAGGTTCACGCACCACAGGCCGCTCATCCCGTCGATGATCTCGTTGCCTTCGCTGTCCCAGATGCGGATGCCTTCGCCACGCACGATGAGGCGCGCGCCGGTCTCGCCGAGCGCCTTGTTGTCCGTGAAGGGGTGGAGGTGATGGGCGGCGTCCAGCTTGCGCAGCGCGGCGCTGTCGAGTTTTGCGTTCATGGTGTTGTCCTCTGTTCGCCGGGCGGCATTCACACGCCCGGGTTCAATTCATTCATTCGATCGGTTGCTCGGATCGCGCCCTCGGGCGCGCTCGGTTCAGACGTGAAGCAGCAGGTGCTCGCGCTCCCACGGCGAGATCGCGCGCATGAACTCCACATGCTCGGAGAGCTTCACTGCGCGGTAGATGCCGCAGAAGCGGCGGCCGAGCACCGAGTGCAGCTCGGCGCACTCCTCCAGCAGATGCACCGCTTCGCGCAGGCTATCGGGCAGGGATTCATCCGAGAGGTAGGCGTTGCCGGTCATCTCGTTACTCGGCTCGAGCTGCTGGATCATGCCCAGATAGCCGCAGGCGAGCGTCGCCGCCATCGCCACATAGGGGTTCGCGTCCGCGCCGATGACGCGGTTCTCGATGCGCCGGTTGGCCGGGTTGGAGCCCGGCACACGCAGGCCCACGGTACGGTTGTCGCAGCCCCAGTGCAGGTTCACCGGCGCCGCGGCGTTGGGTACGAGGCGGCGGTACGAATTCACATACGGCGCGAAGAACGACAACGCCGGCGGCACGTACTTCTGCAAGCCGCCGATATAGGAATAGAAGGCCTGCGAGGCGCTGCCGTCCGGGTTGGAAAAGATGTTGGCACCGGTCTTGGCATCCACCACGCTCTGGTGCACATGCATCGCGCTGCCCGGCTCGCCTTCCATGGGCTTGGCCATGAAGGTGGCGTACATGCCGTGGCGCAGCGCAGCTTCGCGCAAGGTGCGCTTGAAGAAGAACACCTTGTCGGCGAGGTCGATGGGATCCCCATGCAGGAAGTTGATCTCCATCTGGCCGGCACCCATCTCGTGGATCAGCGTATCAACATCCAGATCCATCGCGTCGCAATAGTCGTAGATCTCCTCGAACAACGGGTCGAATTCGTTCACCGCGTCGATGCTGTAGTGCTGGCGGCTGGTCTCGTAGCGGCCGGAGCGGCCGATCGGCGGACGCAGCGGCATGTCCGGGTTGGTGTTTTTCTCGACCAGGTAGAACTCCAGCTCCGGCGCCACCACCGGCCGCCAGCCCTGCTTCTCGTAGAGCGCCAACACATTGCGCAGCACCTGGCGCGGTGCGTAATCCACCGGCGTGCCGTCACGGAAGTAGCAGTCGTGGATGACCTGCGCGGTCGGATCCGCCGCCCAGGGCACCATTCTCACGGTGCGCGGGTCCGGCACCAGGCTCATGTCCGGGTCGTTGGTGTTGAGAAGATCATCGATCGAGGTGTTCGCATCCGGCCAGTTACCCGTCACGGTGAGGCCGATGATGGTCTCGGGCAGGCGCATGCCGCGATCTTCGGTGAGCTTGCTGCGCGGCAGGATCTTGCCGCGCGCAACACCGGTGAGGTCGGGCACCAGGCATTCCACTTCGGTCACGCGGCGTTCGTTGAGCCAGCGTTCCAGGTCGTTGAAGTTCGACAGTGCGTTTGCAGCGGTATTCATGTTCAGTCTCCGTTATCGAATGGGGTGATGAAGCCGTGCTGCCCTGATGCACTATCCGTCCTTGTCCGCCTCCTGATGCGCCGTCGCACGACGCACCGCGTATTCCCTGCAGGCATCGGCGAAGGCGGAAAAGAGCTTCACCGAAACCGGGTTCCGTGTCGCCTGCCACTCCGGATGCCACTGCACGCCGAGCAGGAAGGAAGCGCCCCCCTTCAGCGAGAATGCCTCGATGAGTCCATCCGGCGCAACCGCCTCGGGCTGCAGCGCGTCGGCGAGGCGGGAGACCCCCTGACCATGCACGCTGTTCACCTCCCAGGTGGGCGCGCCGACGAGCTCGCCCAGCATGCCGCCGGGCACCGCCATCACCGGGTGTGCCGCGCCATACTGCACCTCGAGTGGCGCCGTCTTGTCCTCACGGTGGTCGTCCAGGCCGTCCACGTCGTGCACCGCCTGATGCAGGCGCCCGCCGAGTGCGACGTTGGTCTCCTGAAAGCCGCGGCAGATCGCCAGCACTGGAACCCCACGCGCAATCGCAGCGCGCAACAGCGGCAGCGTGGTCGCGTCGCGCGCCACGTCACGGAGCGAATCCGCGTCGTCTGCCGCCTCGCCGTAGTGATGCGGCTCGATGTTGGACGGCGAACCGGTGAACAGCAGCCCGTCGGCAAGTTCCAGCAGTGCGTCGATGTCGAGCTTGTCCCCCAGCGGCGGCAACACCAGCGGCAGCGCCTGCATGATGTCCACCACCGGATCGACATACTTGCGGGTCAGCGCATAGGACGGATGGCCGCCCAATTCCTTGCTGTCGGCGGTGACGATGACCACCGGTTTCCTGGAGCGGGACGAAGCTGAACGCATAGGCAGGGGCGGCACGCGATGCGCCGCATTGTGGAACATGCGAATGATTCTACTGATTGCCTCATGGGGTGACAGGCACCACTGTGGGGACTTAACATAGGTCCACTTCGACTCGCAGGATGGATCCAATGCGCTCGCTGGAACTCTCCGAATTCATCCTCACCCGCCTGCGCCACCCCGGCACGGTCGGCACTGCGGGGCCTGACAGCGCGCGCGATGCCCCGCTCCATCGCCAGATCTACCGCATCGTGCGCACCGCCATCCTTGAGCAGCGCCTGCTGCCAGGTGCACGCCTGCCCTCGTCGCGCGATCTCTCGGCCGACCTCGGGGTGTCGCGCAACACGGTGATCGCGGCGATCGGCGAGCTCCTCGCCGAGGGCTATCTGGTGGCACGTCGCGGCAGCGGCACCTACATCGCCGAGATGCTGCCGGACGCCACCCAGGGCCCCGCCAGCGCCATCCGCACGCCGGCTGCGGGCGCCGCGGCGCGCAGCCTGTCGAGCCGCGGCATCGCGCTCACCCGCGAATCCGGCGCGGAGTGCAACGAGGTGCTGCCCTTCGTGCCCGGCGTGCTGGAAGTGCCGGAGTTTCCCTTCCAGGTGTGGGCGCGGCTGCAAGCCAAGTACTGGCGCTATCTCGACCGCAACCTGCTCGACTACGGCAACGCGGGCGGCTACGTGCCGCTGCGCCGCGCGATCGCCCAGCACCTCGCCCTCACCCGCGGCGTGCGGGTGAGCCCGGAACAGGTGCTGATCACCTCCGGCACGCAGCAGGCCATCGACCTCGTCGCGCGTCTGATGACCGACCCCGGCGACACCGCCTGGATCGAGGACCCGTGCTACTGGGGCGCCAAGCGCGCCCTGCTCGCTGCGAACCTGCATCTGCATCCTGTGCCGGTCGATGAGGAAGGCCTCGCACCCGGTGGTGCCGACTGGGCAATGCCGCCGCGGCTGATCTACGTGACCCCTTCGCATCAGTACCCGCTCGGCCATGTCATGAGTATGCGCCGGCGCGAGGCCCTGCTCGACTACGCCGCACGACACGGCATCTGGATCTTCGAGGACGACTACGACAACGAGGTCCACTACGCGGGCAAGCCGCTCGCCGCGTTGCAGGGCATGGACCGCGAAGCCCGCGTGATCTACGCCGGCACCTTCTCCAAGGTGATGTACCCGGGCGTGCGGCTCGGCTATCTGGTCGTGCCCGAGGATCTCGTCAGCGCCTTCAACACCGGCCTCTACGACCTCTACCGCCCCGGGCAGCTGATCCTGCAGGCGGCCCTCACCGACTTCATCAACGAGGGCCACATGGCCGCACTCATCCGCCGTCTGCGCGTCACCTACAAGGCGCGCCGCGACCTCCTCGCCCGCCTGCTGCGCCAGGCCCTCGGCGAACGCGCGACCATTACCGGCAGCGACGCCGGCCTGCACCTGTGCCTGCGCTTCAGCGACCCGCACATCGACGACACCCGTGTCGCCGAAGCCCTCAGCCTCGCACGCTTCCAGGTCCGCCCGCTCTCTGCCTACCACGTAAGCCCGGACAGCCCTCCGCCCATCGCCCGCCACCGCGGCCTCGTCATCGGCTACGCCTACATTCCGGACGACCGCGTGGACTCTGCCAGCGAGCGACTCGCGGAAGCGATCGCGGCGGCGCTGCAGGAACATGGAGAGGGCTGAGCGGCCCTCGCCCTACCCCAGCATCTCCCGCATCTGATACCACGCCATGCCCAGCACCAGCGCGGGCGTGCGAAAGAGGTCGCCGCCGGGGAAGGCGTGATGGTGAAGGCGGGCGAGAAGGTCGAAGCGCTCGCGCTGGCCGCGGATGGCCTCGGCGGCGAGCTTGCCGGCGATGCCGGTGAGCGCGAGGCCGTGGCCGGAGAAGCCCTGCAGGTAGAAGATGCGGTTGCCGATGCGACCGAAGTCGGGTGCGCGGTTCATGGAGATGTCCACATAGCCGCCCCAGCAGTGCGTGACCGCCGTATCCGCGAGCTGCGGAAACACGCGCAGCATGCAGCGATGCAGGTCCTGCTCGAGATGACGCGGAGTGCGCTGCGAGTAGCTCACGCGGCCGCCGAACACCATGCGGTTGTCGCCGCTGAGGCGGAAGTAATCGAGCACGAACTGGGTGTCGCACACGCACTCGCGCCCCGGAATGAGCTGTGCCGCGCGCTCGGGTGAAAGCGGCTCGGTGGCGATGATCCAGGTGCCGACCGGCATCACGCGGCGGGTCAGCCCCTTGCCGGCGAGCGGCGCATCGGCGAGGCCAGCGCCGGCCTCGACGATGCCGTTGAGGGTGCAGTTGCCGGCGAGCACCACGTTCTCTGCGCGCACGCAACCACGGGCGGTGTGGACCTCGACCTTGCCAGCCGGGCCGGCGTCGCGCACGCGGGTCGCCTCGCTCTCTTCATGGATGATGACGCCGGCGGCGAGCGCGGCGCGTGCGATGCCGAGCGTGTAGTTCAGGGGATGCAGATGGCAGCCGTCCGGATCCCGCACCGCCGCGTGATAGCGTTCGCTCGCCACCGCCGCGCGCGTGGCGGAGGTGTCCAGCCACTGCAGTGCGTTGCAGCCATAGTACGCGCGCATGTGCTCGAACCATTCGCGCAGTGCCTCGGCCTTGCGCGGGCCGACCGCACAGGTCAGCGCGCCTTCCTGCAGTTCGCAGTCGATGGCATGCTCGGCAACGCGCGCACGCAGCAGCTGCAGCCCCTCGGTGCTGATGTCGAAGGCTGCACGTGCAGCCTCCAGGCCGAGTTGCTTCTCGTAGACTTCCTGCTCGGAGGCGAAACCGCCCAGCGCCTGCCCGCCGTTGCGACCGGAGGCGCCCCAGCCGACGCGGCGCGCTTCCAGCACCACCACCTTCTGCCCGGCACGCGCGAGTTCCAGCGCTGCCGAAAGACCCGCCAGCCCGCCACCGACGACGCAGGTGTCGGCAACGATATCGCCGGCCAACACGGGCGCGTTGATCGGCGCATGCGCGCTCGCGACATACCACGAGCCCTTCTCGAGCAGGTCCCAGTGCGATTCCAGCCTCAGCATAGGTGCATTCCCGTCGTCACTTGCCGGCCGCGAGGCGCGCGCACAGATAGGTCCATACCAGGGTG
Source organism: Rhodocyclaceae bacterium (assembly GCA_041916775.1). Lineage (GTDB taxonomy): Bacteria > Pseudomonadota > Gammaproteobacteria > Burkholderiales > Rhodocyclaceae > UBA2357. Next base: position 150,913 of record JAYRYZ010000006.1, read on the forward strand.
GCCGCAGCATTGCTGGTGAGCTCGGCGTGGTCGTAGGCGGGGGCCACCTCCACGCAGTCCATCCCCACCCAGTTGAGCGGCAGCACGCCCAGTTCTTCCAGCAGGGTCAACGCCTGCGAGCTCATCAGCCCGCCCGGCTCGGGCGTGCCGGTGCCGGGCGCGAAGGCGGGGTCCAGCGCGTCGATGTCGAAGCTGAGGTAGACCGGGGTATCCGCGCCATGGCGCGTGAGCGTCTCGCGCGTTGCGGCGATGACGTCGGCGAGCCCGGCGACACCGTCCTTGCCACGCAGGTCGCGGGCGCTGAAGAGCCGCCCGCCGCGATCGGGGATGAAGTCGCGGGCGGTGCGCTCGGCCGCGGAGCGGATGCCGATCTGCACGCAGGCGTCAGCGTGCATCAACCCCTCCTCCACCGCCTCCGCGACCCAGGTGCCATGCCCGGACGGCTCGCCGAAGTGGTCTGTCCAGGTGTCGCAGTGCGCATCGAAATGCAGCACCGCGATCGGCCGACCTTCGCGGGCAAAATGCGCACGCAGGATCGAGAGCGTGATCGAGTGGTCTCCCCCAAGCCACACCACGTGATGCTTCGCGATCAACGCCTCCACCATCGGCTCGAACGCGCGCCGCATCGCCACGAGGCTGGTGTTGGGCAGCGCGAGATCGCCCGCGTCGGCGAGCACCTCCAGCGGCGTGGTGCCGAACTCGGGGTGGGTGGCGTCGCACAGCATCTGGCTCGCGAGGCGGATCGCCTGCGGGCCGAAGCGTGCGCCGGGACGATTGGTGACGCAGCCGTCCCACGCCACGCCGGCCACGACAAAGGGCGCGTCCGGCCGCTGCGCGAGCGGGGGCACCTTGCAGAGAGTGGACGCGGACAGGAAGGCGAAGGCGTGATCGGCCATGACGAAACCTCGTGAAAAGCTGGGGCGGTGAACGATAAGACCACTTGCAACACGGCAATAGATCCACTTTGCACACTGTGCCGGGCGCCACTTGCAGCCCCGCGCACGACCATAATTCAAACATGCCGGTGCGACCTGCGAGCGCTCGCACCGATCGATGAGAACGCCGACATCCTACGCCCGGATCCTGCGCACAGATGCAAGAGTCACCACCCATCATCAGCGATGCACAACTCGAGGCCTTCACCGCGGCCGAGCGGGAACGCTTCGTCGCGGCCAATCCGCGCTCGCTCGCGCTCGGCGCCGGCGCGCGCGAGCACTTCCTGTTCGGCGTGCCGATGCACTGGATGCGCGACTGGCCCACACCGACGCCGCTCTTCATCGATTCGGCGACGGGCGCCGGGCTCGTCAGCGCGGACGGGCAGCGCATCGTCGACTTCTGCCTGGGTGACACCGGCGCCATGTTCGGCCATAGCCCGGCACCGATCGCGCGCGTGCTGGCCGAACAGGGTGCGCGCGGGCTGACCGCAATGCTGCCTGCGGCCGAGACGCCCGAAGTGGGTCGCCTGCTCGCCGAGCGCTTCGGCCTACCCTTCTGGCAACTCGCCGCCACCGCCAGCGACGCGAATCGCTTCGTGCTGCGCTGGGCGCGCGCGATCACCGGGCGAGACATCATCCTGGTCTTCAACGGCTGCTACCACGGCACGGTGGACGACACACTGGTGGATCTGGTGCTGGAAGGCCGGCAACGCGCCACCCGCATGCGCGCTTCGCTGCTCGGCCAGGTGCAGGACCTGACACGCACCACGCGGGTGGTGGAGTTCAACGACATCGATGCGCTGCGCGAAGCGCTCGCAGATCGCAGGGTGGCCTGCGTGCTCACCGAGCCGGTGCTGACCAACATCGGCATGGTGCTGCCCGATCCAGGTTTCCTCGAGGCCGTGCAGCAGGCCGCGCGGGACGCAGGGAGCCTCTTCATCCTCGACGAGACGCACACCATCTCCTGCGGGCCTGGCGGTTACGCTCGCGAGCATGGCCTTGCGCCGGACATCCTCGTGCTCGGCAAGCCGATCGCTGGAGGCACACCGGCCGCGGTGTATGGTTTCACCGCCGAGGTGGCCGCGCGCATGGCGCAGGCGAAGGCCGACGCACCACCCGGCCACAGCGGCATCGGCACCACACTCACCGCCGGGCTGCTGACGATGCGGCTGATGCACACGATGCTCACCGAGGTGATGACCCCCGCCGCGCATGCGCACATGACCGCACTTGCAGAGCGCATTGCCGCAGGCCTGCGCGGCGTGATCGACCGCCACGCGCTGCCCTGGAGCGTGACCCAGATCGGCGCGCGCTGCGAGTATCAGTTCTGTGCCACACCGCCACGCAACGGCAGCGAGGCCGAATTCGCGATGCGACCGGCGCTGGAGAGCGCGCTGCACCTCGCGCTGCTCAACCGCGGGGTGCTGCTCACCCCTTTCCACAACATGGTGCTCGTCAGCCCGGAGCATGGCGCAGAGGATGTTGCACGCCTCATCGCTGCCTTCGACGCCACGCTGGAGTGCCTTCTTGCAACCGGAGCAGCCGATTGACCGCACCGACGCAGCCTCCTCGACCCAAGCGCCCGCGCATCGCGGTCCTGCAGTTCGATGCCGACAACCCGCCCGGGTACCTCGCGGTGTTTCTTGCCCAACGCGGGCTCGCGTTCGACATTCTGCGTCTCGACCTCGACCCGGGCGTCGCGCTGGACGGCTACGATGGCTACGCGCTGATGGGCGGCCCGATGATGGTTGGCGACGACCTGCCGTGGATGACGCCCGTCATCGCGCGCCTGCGCCGCAACCTCGCCGAGACGCGCCCCACGCTGGGGCATTGTCTCGGCGGGCAACTCCTCGCGCACGCTGCCGGTGCGGCGGTAGGCCCCTGCGCCCATCCCGAGGTCGGCTGGATCGAGGTGAAGCCGGTCGACCACCCCACCACACGGCGTTGGCTGGGACCGCTCGCGGATTGCAAGACACTGACGGTGTATCACTGGCATCTGCAGGCCTTCGGTTTGCCCGATGGTGCCGAGTGGATCCTGACCCGTGACGAGATGCCCAGCCAGGCCTTCGCACTGGGGCCGCACCTCGCGCTGCAATGCCACCCGGAGGTCGACGTGCCTACCCTCGCCCGCTGGTACCAGCTCCAGCCCGACCCGCCGGGCGCCTATCGGCACGGTACGCTGCAGCGCGCCGACGAAGCGATGGCACAGGCGGCGAAGAACATCTCCGCGATGCGCGCACTCACGCACCGGCTCTATGCACAGTGGCTGCAGGCGGTATCGGATACCCATCTTCACAGGGCTAAGTCTTGAACCCGGGCGGGGACTGTGCGACATTTGCCGCCAACACGGTCATGAGCCGCGCCAGTGCGCGATCTCGGGCTGGTATCAATTTTGCTCACGTAGCATTGCCGTCGCGATCGTCCATCGGGAACGTCGCGGCATTTGCCAGAAGGTTTGTCTTGGAGCCCATCACGATGAAGCTGAAGTCGCTGTTTCGCATGACCGCTGTCGCCACGGCCGTTGCCGCCACCAGCGTGGCCGCGTACGCAGAAGATCCGCGCGTCAATTTTTACAATTGGTCGGACTATATCGCCGAAGAAACGCTGCCGAACTTCACCAAGGAAACCGGCATCGCCGTCACCTACGACGTGTTCGACACCAACGAGGTTCTGGAAGCCAAGCTGCTTGCCGGCAACACCGGCTTCGACATCGTCGTACCCGGTTCGGACTTCATGGGGCGCCAGATCCAGGCTGGCGCCTTCCTGCCGCTCGACAAGGCCAAGATCCCGAACTACGACAAGCTCGATCCGGCGATCATGAAGCTGCTCGAGGACAAGGACCCGGGCAACAAGCATGGCATCCCCTACATGTGGGGCACCACCGGCATCGGCTACAACGTCGCCAAGATCAAGGAGGCCTTCGGCGAGGATGTGAAGGTCGATTCGTGGGACTTCGTCTTCAAACCCGAGAACCTCGCCAAGCTCGCCAAGTGCGGCGTGGCCTTCCTTGATAGCCCGACCGAGATCTACGCCACGGCGCTCAATTACCTCGGCATGGACCCGAACAGCACCAAGCCGGAGGACTACTCCGGCCCGGCCACCGACCTGATGCTCAAGATCCGGCCGCACATCACCTACTTCCACGGCTCCAAGTACATCAACGATCTCGCCAACGGCGACATCTGCGTCGCGGTCGGTTGGTCCGGTGACGTGTTCCAGGCAGCGGCACGCGCCGAGGAAGCTGGCAAGAACATCGAGATCGCCTACGTGATCCCGAAGGAAGGTGCGCAGATGTGGTTTGACATCCTCACCATCCCCAAGGACGCCAAGCACCCGGACAACGCCCACAAGCTGATCAACTACCTGCTTGATCCGAACGTGGCTGCGGCGAACTCGAACTACGTGGCCTACGCCAACCCGGTGCCGGCCTCCAAGGCGTTCATCGACAAGGAGATCCTCGAGAACCCCGGCATCTATCCCACTGCCGAGATCGAGAAGAAGCTCTTCGTCGCGAAGGCCGTGCCACAGAACGTCAGCCGCGCGATCACGCGCGCCTGGACGCGTGTGCGCACCGGCAAGTAAGCCACACATGACCGGGAGCGCTGAATGATGCACACACGCTCCCGCCGAGCATCCCCCGGACCGCAGGGTTCGGGGGATGTTTTTTGCAGACCCAGCCGCTGTTTGTCGCATAAACTCGGTTTCACTCCGGCGCGCGGCACGCCACCTTTCATCTACTGACGGGAACAGCACGTTCATGGACCAGGCCAAGGCAGGCACGAACCAGCTTCCGGGCGGCGCAAAAAAAGGCGAAGCCTTTCTTGAAATCAGGCAGGTGACGAAGTTGTTCGACGGCCATCCGGCCGTCGACGACATCAGCCTCACGATCAACCGCGGTGAGATCTTTGCGCTGCTCGGCGCATCCGGCTGCGGAAAGTCCACGCTGCTGCGCATGCTCGCCGGTTTCGAGCGTCCATCCAGCGGCAAGATCATGCTCGACGGGGTGGACATCGTGAACGTGCCGCCCTACGACCGGCCGATCAACATGATGTTCCAGTCGTACGCGCTGTTCCCGCACATGACGGTGTACGACAACATCGCCTTCGGTCTCAAGCAGGACAAGCTACCCAAGGACGAGATCGACGAGCGCGTGAAGCGCATGCTCGAGCTCGTGCACATGAGCGAGTTTGCGAAACGCAAGCCGCATCAGCTCTCCGGTGGCCAGCGCCAGCGGGTCGCCCTCGCGCGCAGTCTCGCCAAGCGGCCCAAGCTGCTGCTGCTGGATGAGCCGATGGGCGCGCTGGACAAAAAACTGCGCGAAGAGATGCAACTCGAGCTGGTGAACATCATCGAGCAGGTCGGAGTGACCTGCGTGATGGTGACCCACGACCAGGAAGAGGCCATGACCATGGCCGGGCGAATCGCCATCATGAACAAGGGCCGCCTCGTGCAGGTGGGTGAGCCGCTCGACATCTACGAGTACCCCAACTGCCGCTACAGCGCAGGTTTCATCGGCTCGGTGAATCTCTTCGACGGCACGGTGGAGGACATGGACAGCGACTACACCGTGATCCGCTGCCCGGAGCTCGAGAACCCGATCCAGGTCGACCACGGCCTGTCGATCGCGGAAGGTCTGCCGGTGACGATCGCGGTGCGTCCGGAGAAGCTCCACATCACCAACGAGCCGCCCACCGACCGACCGAACTACATCACCGGCGTGGTGGATGAGATCGCCTACCTCGGCGACGTGTCGATCTACCACGTGCGTCTGCCATCCGGCAAGAAGGTGCTTGCCACGCTGCCGAACACCAACCGCTTCCGCAAGGGCAACCCCACCTGGGGCGATTCGGTGCATCTGAGCTGGGAACCGGACAGCTGCGCAGTCCTGCTGAACTAGACGGGAGAATCCACGATGCGCAAGCTCCGGATTGGTGGTCGACAACTGGTCATCGCGGTGCCGTATCTCTGGCTGCTGCTGTTCTTCCTGATCCCGTTCATCACGGTGTTCAAGATCAGCCTCGCCGAATCGGCGCTGGCGATGCCGCCGTACACCGAGCTGTTCCAGTTCGTCGACAGCAAGGTGCAGATGGTGCTGAACCTCAGCAACTATCTGCTGCTGACGCAGGACAGTCTCTACATACAGTCCTACCTCACCTCGCTCAAGGTGGCGACGATCTCCACCGCCATCTGCCTCCTGATCGGCTACCCGCTCGCGTGGGCGATCGTGCACTCCCCGCCGGCCACGCGCAATGTGCTGCTGATGATGGTGATCCTGCCGTCGTGGACCTCGTTCCTGATCCGTGTCTATGCCTGGATGGGGCTACTCGGCAACAACGGCCTGGTGAACGATCTGCTGATGTTCCTCGGCATCGTCGACGCGCCCGTACAGATCCTCAACACCGACACGGCGGTGTACATCGGCATCGTCTACGCCTACCTGCCATTCATGGTACTGCCGCTCTACACCGCGCTGATGCGGCTCGACTACTCACTGGTGGAAGCGGCCACCGATCTAGGCGCGCGCCCGATGAAGACACTATTCACCGTGGTGATCCCGCTCACCAAGAGCGGCATCATCGCCGGCTCGATGCTGGTCTTCATCCCCGCGGTCGGCGAGTTCGTGATCCCCGAGCTGCTGGGCGGGCCGGACAGCCTGCTGATCGGCCGGGTGCTGTGGCAGGAGTTCTTCAACAACCGCGACTGGCCGGTCGCCGCTGCAGTCGCGACGACGATGCTGGTGTTGCTGATGGTGCCGATCATGTGGTTCCACCGTTATCAGCGGCGTGAGCTGGAGTCCTGAGCATGAACAACATTCCTGTCAGCCGCTCCTGGGTACGCCCGCTGATCCTGTTCCTCGGCTTCGGTTTCCTCTACATCCCGATGCTGGTGCTGATCATCTACTCGTTCAACAGCTCCCGTCTCGTCACGGTGTGGGCCGGCTGGTCCACCCAGTGGTACGGGGAGCTCTTCCGCGACGAGATGATGATGAAGGCGGTGGGCCTGTCGGTGATGATCGCGATGATGGCCGCGACCGCGGCAGTGGTGCTCGGCACGATCGCCGCCTTCGTGCTCACCCGCATGGGTCGGTTCAAGGGCGAGAACGGCTTTGCGTTCATGATCACCGCACCGCTTGTGATGCCCGAGGTGATCACCGGTCTGTCGCTGCTGCTGCTCTTCGTGGCGATGGCGGACATCCTCGGCTGGCCATCGCAGCGTGGCATGAGCACGATCTGGATCGCCCACACCACCTTCTGCACCGCATACGTCGCAGTGGTGGTGAGTTCGCGCCTGCGCGAGCTGGAGAACTCGATCGAGGAGGCCGCGATGGATCTCGGCGCACGCCCGCTGAAGGTCTTCTTCGTGATCACCCTGCCGCTGATCGCGCCCGCCATCATCGCCGGGTGGCTGCTCGCCTTCACCCTGTCGCTCGACGATCTCGTAATCGCGAGCTTCGTATCCGGCCCCAACGCGACCACACTGCCGATGGTGGTCTTCTCCAGCGTGCGCCTCGGGGTGAGCCCGAAAATCAACGCGTTGGCGACCATCATCATCCTGATCGTCTCCATCATCGCCTTCATCGGCTGGTGGTCCATGGCGCGCGCCGAAAAGCTGCGTGCCCAGGAGCGCGCGATGGCGGCGCGCGGCTAGATCCTGCACAGCGGCCACGGCCGGCACCGCGGGTGCCGGCCGCCGTGGTCGCGAAGCCTCTCATGAGCCCCCCACGCAAGTCCCTCGACCCACCCTGCCCCTGTGGCAGTCATCTGCGCCTGGGCAGCTGTTGCGGCCCCGTGATTGCAGGTCTCCGCGCTGCAACGAGCGCGGAGGCGCTGATGCGCAGCCGCTACACCGCCTATGCGCTGGGCGATGCCGACTATTTGCAGAGGAGCTGGCACCCCGCTGCCCGCCCGGAACGCTTCGAACGCGATGAGCTGGCTCGCAGCCGCTGGATCGGGCTGGAGATCATGCGCCACACACCTGTGGACGCCACACACGCAATCGTCGAGTTCGTCGCTCGCTACAAGGTCTCCGGTCGCGCCCACCGCCTTCACGAGACGAGCCGCTTCGTGCTCGAGGACGACCAGTGGTTCTACGTGGATGGAGATCTCCACGACACTTGAGGCCGCCGCAGCGGCTGCACCCGAATGCGACGGTCGTCATCTCCCGGCGGCGCTATAATCGAATCCGACCTTTCACGCTCGCCTGCGACCGCACATGAACCTCGAGAAAGTCATCTTCGGATTCTTCATCGTTCTGGCGGCAACGCTGAACTTTGGTTTCTTTGTCGGCGATATCGACAACCCTCTCCATCACGACGTCTATGAGCTCTTCGCCGCGATCGTCGTCAGCCTGGTCGCGACCGTGCTCAAGTTCGGCGACCGCACGCAGATCGGTGCCGTTCAGCTCTCCACCAGCCTCGCGGCGGATCTGCAGCTCATCGCCGCGGCCATGGTGTGGGGTTATGCGGTACATGTCTCGCTCGAGGGACTCACGCCTGAGATGACCGCACGCATCGTCTCGCTCTCGGGAGGCGCGCTCTTCGCCAACGTGGTGTCGGTAGTATTCCTGATCGCGGAAACGATCATGCAAAGGCGCTGAGCCGGCAGCCAGCCGTGAAACCGCTCGCCCGCCACTACAGCATCTTCCTGCTGATCATGCGGCGTCTGCGGGCGCCGTTGATCTTCTTCATCAGCATCATGGCCTTTTCGGTATTCGGGCTGACGCTCGTGCCTGGCCCCATGGCCGAGGATGGCAATGTAACGCGCATGAGTTTCTTCCATGCGTTCTATTTCGTCAGCTACACCGCGACGACCATCGGCTTCGGCGAGATCCCAAACGCCTTCTCGGAGCAGCAGCGGCTTTGGGTCATCGTCACCATCTACCTGTCGGTGATCGGCTGGGCCTACACCTTGGGCACGGTGTTCAGCCTGCTGTCGGACCGCAACCTGCAGCAGGCGATCCAGACCTTGCGCTTCATCCGCGCGGTGCGCAGGCTGCGCGAGCCGTTTTACCTGGTGTGCGGCTATGGCGAGACCGGACGGCTGATCTGCGATGCGCTTGACCAGCTCAACTACCGCATCGTGGTCGTGGAGATCGACGAAGGCCGACTCGGCGACACCGAGCTGCAGGACTACCACGCCGACGTGCCGGCGCTGTGCGCAGACGCACGCAACCCGGAGACCCTGCGCTATGCCGGGCTCACCCACTCGCATTGCGCCGGGGTGCTCGCCCTCACAAACGATGACGACGTGAATCTCGCGATCGCGATCAGCGCAAAACTACTCGCGCCCCGGCTGCCCTCGTTGTGCCGCGCCGAGTCGCGGGACACGGCAGCGAACATGGCTTCGTTCGGCACGCGTCATATCATCAACCCGTTCGAGAAGTTCAGCGAATACCTTGCGCTGGCGCTGCATTCGCCATCGGCCTGGCAACTCCTGATCTGGCTCACCAGCCTACCCGGTGCGACCGTGGAGCGCCATCGCGACCCGCCGCGCGACGCATGGTTGCTGTGCGGGCACGGACGCTTCGGGCGATTCATCGTCGAGGCCATGGAGCGTGAATCCATCCCGATCACGATCATCGACCGAGACGCCCCGGAGGATTTCTCCCACCGCTGGATCCAGGGCGACGGCACGGTTGCTGCCACCCTCGACGCTGCCGGAATCCGCAGCGCACGCGGCATCATCGGCAGCACCAGCAGCGACGTGAACAACTTGTCGATTGCCGTCACCGCGCGCGAGCTGAACCCTGATCTGTTCGTGATCCTGCGCCAGAACCAGATCGCCAACAACGCGCTCTTCGATGCCTTCGACGCGGACGTGGTGATGGTGCCAAGCCGCATCATCGCTCATGAATGCCTGGCCGTTCTGACGACGCCGCTACTGGTACCCTTTCTGAGCGACATGAAGCGCCGCGACGACGCCTGGTGCGAGGCGCTCGTCACCCGGCTAACCGACCGCTTCGGCTGGAAGGTGCCCACCGTCTGGAGCGAACGCATCAACCTGTCGCGCGCGCCCGCACTCTATCGGCGCCTGATGCGCGGCGAGCAAGTGCGTCTCGGCGACATACTCCTCTCACCCCAGCAACGCGACCAAGCTCTGGAGCTTGAGGTGCTGTACCTCAAGCGGGACGACGACGACAACCTCTGCCTGCCCGACCCGGATACCCTGATCCGCGCAGGCGACGAGTTGCTGCTGGTAGGACGCCGCGAAGCGCGCGACGCTTTCGACCTCGCGCTGATCAACGAGTATGCGATGCATTATGTGCTCACTGGCGTGGAACTGCCGCGCGGACGGATCTGGCAGTACCTCGCCCAAAAGCTCAAGCGCGCATCATGACGGACACGGTGCCGGCCACCAGCGGGCCAGACCGCGCCGTTCAATCCCCTGCAACGATGTGTACGCAATCCTGTCCGATGCGGACTTGCTGGCCGGCACGGATCTTCGCGCGCCTGCGCGACTCGGGCCGCCCATCCACGCTGACCAAGCCCGTATCCACCGCGGCGTGGGCCTCGCCACCGCTCGTGACGAGGTTTGCAGCCTTGAGCAACTGGTCCAGCGGGATGTACTCACCACGAAGCGAGAAACGAATTTCCAAATTGACTCTCCTGTCCGCCGCAGCAATCTCGGGCGGACCAACGACGACATGACGAACGAACCGACCACCTCCCGACCCGCACCGCGCACCACGCTGCAAATGCGCGACATCGATTCGATCATCGCACGCGCTCGCCGCAATGGCGACCTGTATCACATCGAGACCGAACAGACGCTGATTCCAACCCCCGCCGGCGATTTCCTGGTGCGCTGGGTTTCCAGCCTGCAGCACAAGCGTGAAACCAGGAAGCCGTCGTCGGCAACAGGCGCGGACTTCAACCCCTTCCTGTCGCCGGAGCCGGCGTTGGTCATCGCTCCGCTCGCCCCCGAGCACATCTGCCTGTTGAACAAATATCCGGTGATCGACCGCCATCTCCTGATCGTCACGCAGCAATTCGAGGACCAGACTGCGCCGCTTCATGCCGGCGACTTCCAGGCACTTGCAACCATCATTCAGTCGCTGGACGGGCTCGGCTTCTACAATGGCGGCGCCCAGGCCGGGGCAAGCCAACGGCATAAGCACCTCCAGTGGATTCCCGAATCACGCCAGAGCAGCAACTTCATCGCACTGACCCACGCACTGGAGGCGCACTGCGCGCATGCGCCCGGCCCCTGCCGCCATCCCGCGCTGCCGTTCCGGCACGTATTCATGCGCCTCGCGGCGACAGGCAACGACCCGACGTACGCCCTCGCCGACGCATTGCACACAGCCTATCTCGGCGCCTGCGGGGCGCTCGCGATCGATACCGGCCAGGCCACGCTTCCGCCCTACAACCTCCTCGCCAACAGGCACTGGCTGTTGCTCGTGCCGCGCAGCCAGGAATGCTTCGAAGACATCTCGGTGAACGCCTTGGGCTTCGCAGCCTCGCTGTTCGTTCGCGAGCGCTCGCAACTCGCGCGCATTCGGACGGCGGGGCCCCTCGCGGTGTTAAGCGCGGTTGCGTATCCGGACTGATGGACTGCACATGGCCACTACCGTGCGCTGCGCCTCCCGGGGGCACTCTCAGGCTTCACCCAGCGGCGTCAGCCCATGGCGCCTGCGCGCACGCGCGCAGGCATCGTCGCCGATGCCGAGTGCCGCATAGGGCGCGAACTCATGACAGGGCGAAGGGCGCGCCGCATAGATTGCGCAATGCACATCCGCACCGACCTCGCCCACCAAGGCCTCACAGCGCGGCGCGGCATCATCGGTACCACGCATGCGCCGCAGCGTTGCAGTGACCGGCACCGTCAGCGCGTCCGGCACTCCGCCGGGCTGCACGCTGGCGAGTTCGGAGCGGTGGAAGTCGACACGAAACGCAGCGCAACACGCACCACAACGGGTGCAATGATCCCTGCCGCTCATGCCACCGCGCCGCAGCACTTCTTGTACTTCTTGCCGCTTCCGCAGGGACAGGGATCATTGCGGCCGACTGCAGCCGATGCGGACGGCCTGGGTGCATCGACCTCGACCACGCCAGGCCGCGTCAACCCAAGACCAGACCACACCGCATGCACATCCGCGACAAGGTCACAGGCCTCGTCCAGCCATGCCATGCGACGACGCTCGTCACCATCGAAAGCCTCCTCGTCGCCTTCCCAAGGTGCAAGCAGCATTGCGAGCTTGGCCTCGACCTCGGCCACCGCCTGTGCATCGAAACGCGTCCGCCAGTCCGGCTCCCACAACTCCAGCCCCTGGCGAAAGCCCTCAACCCACTCCTCGGCGATGCCGATTTCGTCACCTTCCTGACCGGCATAGCAGAATGGTTGCCAACCCTCTTCGACGCCGGTGGTGGTCACGAGCTCGTTGTAGTAACCCAGTACTAGGCGGATCACGCGCTGCATGCGACTGCCGGTGGCATAGTCAGGGTCGGCGTGGGCACTCCACACCGGCGGCAGCCAATCAGCCATCGGAATGGGATCGGGGCTCGCGATCACCGCAGCGAGGTAGCCGTCAAGCATCTCGAGATTCATGCAATCCTCGGGCACGACCTCCGAGATCAGGAGCTCCTCGAGGGCATCGAAATCATCCTCACTCAGGACTTGGGGTTGGGTGTCGCTCGTCATTGCACTCTCCGCTGCGTCGAGACCGGCGGGCTCAGCAGGCCGCCTCAGCGCCGGGCCCCAGATCGATGGCGACACGGTACAGCATCTGGCCCGAATCGCGGTACTTTCGTTCGAACGGCGAGAGTGGCGTATCCGCCTGCCAGGTTTCGACCCTCGCGTCGGCTCCGGTAGCGACGCGCAGCGCGAGCGCGAACTCTTGCGCATAGACTGACCAGTTGGTACGACACTCCAGCCAACCGCCGAGCTCGAGGATGGCGGGAAAGACCGGATGCGCTGGCCAGCGCCGCGCAAAGTGCCCGATCTTGGGCCATGGGTTGGGATAGAGCAGGAAATGCTGCGCCAATCTCAGCCTCGCATCCACGAGCAGACGCCAGAAATCCACTAGGTCGGCGCGCACCAGTACCATGTTGCGCGGCAGCAACGCCTCCGGATACGGTTTGCGACGGCTGAGCCGGTCCTCTGACTGGTCCACGCCGATGACCCAGTGATCTGCATGGCGCCGCGCCAGCGCGATGGTGCTGTGGCCCACCCCGCAACCCGCGTCGAGAATCAAGGGCATGCGGCCGTCCCAACCCGCCAGCGCGGCCGCGAGAGCGTTTCGGTTGTATTCGGCGTAGGGCTTCTGAAAGGGCTCGACAAGGTGTTTGGTGACCTTGGCCACGAGTTGCTCGTGCACCGTTTGCTGGGCGCTCTCGGGAATACGGGAATTGGCGTAGCTCATCGCCCCTCCATCAGGCCGCGAGCCGATCGGCACGGCGCACTCCGATGCCATGCTGCGCCAGCACATGGTCGATCTCGCGCACCTGCGACTGCGCCCGCAGCGCCTGGAAAAGAGACTCCGCCTCGGGATAGGTGCGTCGCAGCAGATTCAGCCACTGCTTGAGCCTCCCCGCGGCATGACGTGGCGCAACCTTCTCCTGCACCGCCCGCCAGAAATCGGCGATCGTCGAGCGCAGCACGGCCCACTCATGCTCGCGCGGCATATTCGCAGCCCCAGCCATGCCGCGAATCCGCTGCGCGAGGAAGGGATCGGCGACCGCGCCACGACCGAGCATCACGTCGTTGACCCCACTCTCGGCGCGGCAAAGCCGCCAGTCGGCTTCCGTCCACACCTCGCCGTTTGCGACCACCGGTACCTTCACCGCCTCCGCGACTCGGCCCACCCAGTGCCAATGCGCGGGAGGCCGGTAACCCTCCTGGCGGGTGCGCGCGTGCACCACCAGCAGTTCCACCCCGCCCTCGGCAAGCGCCTGCGCACACTCGATCGCACGCGCTGCGTCCCGGATGCCGAGACGCATCTTTGCCGAAAATGGCGTACCGTGGGGCACCGCGCGGCGAACCGCGGCCGCAATCCGGTTGAGTAGCTCTGGCTCGTCCAGCAGGGCCGCGCCGCCGCGGTGGCGGTTCACCGTTGGCGCAGGACAACCGAAATTGAGATCCACCCCGGACGGACCGAGCCCGATCAGGCGCAGCGCGTTATCCTGCATCCTAGCCGGGTCGGAGCCGAGCAACTGCACGCGCACCGGCACGCCGGCTGCAGTGCGGCTCGCATTACGCAACTCCGGCACCTGCCTCATGTAGTAACGCGACGGCAGCACGGTATCCGAGACGCGCACGAACTCGCTGACCGCCCAGTCATAGCCTCCGATGCGCGTCAGCGCCTCGCGCAGCACATCATCCAGCAGTCCTTCCATCGGCGCGAGCAGCAGTCTCACGGCATCCCCGAAAAAAAGCGCGATTGTATGCCAAGGCGGCCATTGCCGGCATCGCCATCACCGAATCATGCCTTGCATTACCCGCCTCGCTGAATCATAATCCCGCGCTTGATCGATGAACCCAGGACGGCCACATTCACCGTCCGCGCGAAACAAGGAAAATCATGAAAGCCGACGTGCATCCCAACTACAAGGACGTGCAGGTGACCTGCTCCTGCGGCCACACCTTCACCACCCGCTCGACCATGGGCAAGCCCGCCTATCACGTCGAAGTGTGCTCAGAGTGCCACCCGTTCTACACTGGCAAGCAGAAGATCGTCGATACGGCCGGTCGCGTCGAGCGCTTCCGCCAGAAGTACGGCAACGTCCAGCGTCTGGGCTGATTGCGGGAATCCGCCGCGCGCGGATTGCAGGATTCGTCAAGAAGGGCAGCCATGGCTGCCTTTTTTGTTGCCCGGATGCCTTTCGTCACAATGGCAACACGCAAGGACCAGGCAGCAGGTTTTTACGATCACGGCCGCCTCCACTAGAATCCAGGCTTTGAATCGAAGCCTGCGTGGCCGACTGGCACGCATCGCATCGACCACCGGGCGAATGATGAACGAATTCAACCGAGCCCCCCAGAACCACGCACCGAACCGCGCCGGCCTCTTCGGCCTGGTGGTGTTGCTCGCGCTCTATCTTCTTCCTGGTGTCGTGGGTCATGACCCCTGGCGTGGAGACGACGTGCGGAACTTCTCGGCTGTCCTCGGCATGCTGCAGGATGGTCATTGGTTGCTGCCGCATATAGCCGGCGAGCCTGCCTTCGATCTCGCACCACTGTATCACTGGACTGCCGCTGCCTTCGTCCTTGCGCTCGGGCACCTGCTCAGCCCGCACGACGCCGCGAGACTCGCCACCACGCTGTTCGCAACGTTGCTGATCCTCTGGACGGCACGTACCGCAGGGCGCCTCTACGGCAGGGATGCACGGACCCCTGCGGTGCTGCTTAGCCTTGGCACCCTCGGGCTGGTGCTGCATGCGCACGAGACGCAGGCGCTGATGGCACTCGTCGCGATGCAGGCGCTCACACTGGCGGGGCTATCGCACATTGGCACACGGCCCGTACGCGGCGGTATCCAGGCGGGCATCGGCACAGCGCTCGCATCCCTCGCCGCAGGCCCCCTCGGGCTCCTGCTGACCTTGCCGCTGTTCCCGCTCATCAGTAGCGTCTGCGCCGACTGCCGGTCCGCGCGCTCCAGCAGCGCGCTGATCCTGGGAATGAGCGCGGCAATCGCCGCGAGCGCGATCTGGCCCGTGCTGTTGAGCAACGCCGATCCCGAGTTGTTCTCGCGCTGGTGGAATCACGCCTGGCTGGGACTGACCGGCGCGCTCCATGCGGGAGACGAACTGTCGCGCCTACCGGCGCTGCTGGGTTGGTTCACTTGGCCCCTATGGCCGATCGCAGGATGGACTCTGTGGCGAGCGCGCAAGCAAGGCTTGCGGCTTCCGATCATCGTCCCTCTGGTGTCCGCCCTGCTCGGGATCGGCGGCATGCTGTTGTACGGCGACTTCAGCCCGGCCCACGCGCTGCCGCTGCTGCCCGGCCTGGCGCTGCTCGCCGCAGCCGGAGCACCGAGCCTTCGTCGCGGTGCTGCGAATGCGTTCGACTGGTTCGCGCTGATGACCTTCGCCGTCTTCGCGGTGCTGGTCTGGCTGGCCTGGAGTGCGCAGGTTTTCCAATGGCCGCCAGGGCTGTCTCGCAGCCTGGCGCGCAGCGCGCCGGATTTCGTGCTCCACGACGGCATGGCACGCGCCGCAGTCGGTGCATTCGTGGTCATCGTGTGGCTGGGGGCAGTGCTGAAGTTGCGGCAAGGCGTGATCCGTGGCCCGGCGAACTGGGCGATGGGGATGACCATGTTATGGTGCCTCGCGGTGACGCTGCTGATGCCATGGTTCGAGCACGACCGCAGCTACCGCGCCGTGTCGACGTCCCTGCAGATTGCGCTTGCCGGCGAAGCACCTGGATGCGTCTCGGCGATCGGCATCAATGCCAGCCAGCGTGCGTCTTTCGACTACTACTCCGCGATCCGGGTCAGAGCTGTTGGCAACAATCAGAGCGAGTGCCGCTATCTGCTCGTACGCCAGGATCAGAAGCCGGGCCGAGCCGGGCCGGGCGCCGGCTGGCAGAATATCTGGGAATTCCGCCATGGCGGCACGAAGCGCTTCGAGAACTTCCGGCTCTACCGCCGCGAGTAGGAAGCCTCAACCATAAATCA
This sequence comes from Rhodocyclaceae bacterium, assembly GCA_041916775.1. GTDB lineage: Bacteria > Pseudomonadota > Gammaproteobacteria > Burkholderiales > Rhodocyclaceae > UBA2357. The sequence continues at coordinate 167,460 of JAYRYZ010000006.1, forward strand.
GGCAGGTTCCCGGCAATGCGGTTCTCGGCGTGAGATAGCCCAGCATGAAGAAGAACACGATCAGCAGGGCAATCCAGGTCAATCGTCTTCGATGCGCAATGCAGAACGCGACGAGACGCCGGAGGCACTCAGCTATCGAGCCGCAGGAAGGTGTCACGATAGTGACGCAACTCGCCGATGGATTCGTGGATGTCGGAAAGCGCCTCGTGCCGACCCTGCTTCCTGAAGCTGTCGTACACCGCCGGACGCCAGCGCTTGGCGAGTTCCTTGAGTGTGGAGACATCCAGGTTGCGATAATGGAACCAGCCTTCCAGCCTCGGCATGTAGCGCGCCATGAAGCGCCTATCCTGGCACACCGAGTTACCACACATCGGCGACGCACCGCGCGGAACGAAGTGCTGGATGAATGCGAGCACGTGCTGCTCGGCGTCTTCCTCCTTCCAGCGCGAAGCACGAACCCGCGCGGTGAGGCCGGACTGGCCGTGCGTACGCGTATTCCATTCGTCCATCTCCGCGAGCACCGCGTCGGTCTGGAAGACGGCAATCGGCGGCGCCTCTGCGACCACGTTGAGATGGGTGTCGGTAATCACCACCGCCACCTCGATGATGCGGTCCCTGTCCGGTTCTAGCCCGGTCATTTCCATATCCACCCAGATGAGGTGGCTTTGATCCTGTGACATAATCCTCGGCCGTTCCGGAAACCTGTGCGGGGCGGATTGTGTCACAGTTGCCACCCAACCAGAACGGTTAGCGCCGAAATTCCATCCATGACTGCCTCCCTGTTCTCGACGCTGTTCGTCGCGGCACTGTTGATTCACGCCTCGATCAAGCTTGCCCTGATGCGGCGCCAGGTCCGGCATGTCGCGCGCCACCGCGACCAGGTGCCCGGAGACTTCTCCTCCACGATCAGCCTCGCCGCACATCGCAAGGCTGCCGACTACACGACGGCCCGGATGCGCCAGGCGATGCTCGATGTCGTCGTCTCAGCAGGCTTCGTGCTGCTGATGACCCTGGGCGGCGGGCTTGCCTGGCTCGACCGATCGATTGCCGACATCCTGCCTCAGGGGGGAATCGCCCATGGCGTCGGATTGCTGTGTGCCCTTGCGGTACTCGGCTGGCTGATCGACCTGCCCTTTACCGTCCATCGCATCTTCATCATCGAACGGGGCTTCGGCTTCAACAGGATGACGCCTGCGCTGTTCATTGCGGACCTCCTGCGCAGCAGCGTCATCACCGCCATCATCGGCATTCCGCTCATCGGCCTGGTGCTCTGGCTGATGGGCGCGATGGGTGAGCAGTGGTGGTTGTGGGTCTGGCTGACCTGGCTCGCCTTCAACCTTCTCGCGTCGCTGATCTGGCCCACCTTCATCGCCCCCCTGTTCAACCGCTTCACCCCGCTGACCGATTCGGCGCTGAAGTCCCGCGTAGAGACCCTGCTGGCACGCTGCGGCTTCCGCGCGAAGGGTCTGTTCGTGATGGACGGCTCGCGCCGCTCCGCGCATGGCAATGCCTATTTCACCGGCTTCGGCGCCGCGAAGCGCATCGTGTTCTTCGATACCTTGCTCGAGAAGTTGCAACCCGGCGAAGTGGAGGCTGTGCTCGCACATGAACTGGGGCACTTCCATCACCGGCATATCTGGAAGCGCCTCGCGGTGATGGCGCTGATGAGCCTCGCGATGCTATGGTTGCTCGGGTGGCTGATGAACGAAGCTTGGTTCTTCGGCGGACTGGGTGTCGATACGGGCGGTACCGCGATGGCGCTCGCGCTGTTCTCGCTGGTGCTTCCGGTGTTCGCCTTTCCTGTGGGTCCGATGATGAGCCATTGGTCGCGTGTGCATGAATTCGAGGCAGATGGCTATGCCGCACGCCAGACCAACGCCGACGACCTTGTGAACGCCCTGGTCAAACTCTACCGCGACAATGCCGCGACCCTGACGCCAGACCCGCTCTACTCTCAGTTCTTCGACTCCCATCCACCCGCCACGCTGCGGGTCGCCCGCCTGCGCGCACATGGCTGAGCCGCGCGAAGCCACGCGCGGCTTGACGGGCCGTATCATCGCGGCCTTCGGTCGCAGCTACGAGGTGCGACCTGAGACCGACGCTGGTGGCACCGAGGTCATGGCACTGAAATGCTCGACACGGGGCAAGAAGAGCACCTTCGCCTGCGGAGACCGGGTTGAGTTCGATGCTACGGGCAGTGGCCAGGGCGTCATCAACCGCCTGCTTCCACGAGAGAACCTGCTGTGGCGCTCGGACGCGTTCCGCGAGAAGCTGATCGCCGCCAACCTGACCCAGATCGTGATCGTGGTTGCGACCGAACCGGGGTTCTCGGACCTCCTCGTGTCACGCTGCATTGCCGCCGCCGAGAGCGAGGGACTGGCCAGCCTGATCGTGCTGAACAAGGCCGATCTCAGCGAACGCCTGCCTGACGCCCGCGCACGGCTTGCGATCTTCCGCACGCTCGGCTATGCGGTGCTGGAGGTGTGTGCCCATGAAAGCATCGATGCGCTCGCACAGCGGCTGTCCGGGCAGCGCAGCATCCTGGTGGGGCAGTCTGGCATGGGCAAGTCGACGCTGACGAACGCGCTCATCCCGGAGGCACGCGCGGCCACGCGCGAGATTTCGTCGGCACTCGACACTGGCAAGCACACGACCACCTTCGCCCGCCTCTACCCGTTCGGTGCGGATGGCTGGATCATCGACAGTCCAGGCCTGCAGGCCTTCGGTCTCGCGCATCTGGAGCCCGACACGCTCGCCGAGCAGTTCGTGGAATTCCGCCCTCATCTCGGGCAATGCCGCTTTCGCGACTGCAAGCACGACGGAGAGCCGGGCTGTGCGATCGGCGCAGCACTCGCGCGCGGCGAGATCAGCGCAGCGCGCGACAACCACTTCCGCACCATCCGTGCCGAGATCAACGAGGCACGCAAACAGGCGCAGGGCTGGTAGGCAGGTCCTCACCATACAATGTGCCTGGACGTAAACGACGAAACCGCCCGCAGGCGGTTTCGTCGGCACGCCAAATACAATGGCGCGCCACACACGTCACGCAGGATCAGAGACGCTCGAACACCGCCGCGATACCCTGGCCACCACCGATGCACATCGTCACCAGCGCATAGCGGCCGTTGATGCGCTGCAATTCGTACAGTGCCTTGGTCGCGATGAACGCACCCGAGCAGCCCACCGGGTGGCCAAGCGCGATCGCCCCACCGTTCGGGTTGGTCTTGGCCATGTCGAGCTCCAGACCGCGCGCCACAGCGATCGCCTGTGCGGCGAAGGCTTCGTTCGACTCGATCACGTCCATCTGGTCCAGCGTCAGGCCGGCGCGCGAGAGCGCGAGCTTGGAAGCCGGAATCGGACCTTCACCCATGATGTGGTTGGGCACACCGGCGAGTGCGTAGGAGACGAGACGCGCCATGGGCTTATAGCCCGCCTTCTGAGCCGCATCGGCGGCCGCGAGTACGAAGAACGCAGCACCATCGTTGATGCCAGAGGCGTTGCCGGCGGTAACCGTACCATCCTTCTTGAACGCGGGGCGCATCTTTGCGAGCGACTCCAGCGTGGTACCGGCCTTGACGTGTTCATCGGTGTCGAATACCACCTCACCCTTGCGGCTCTTGAGGGTGATCGGCACGATCTGCGACTTGAAGCGGCCCTCGGCGATCGCCAGAGCGGCACGGCGTTGCGACTCGACCGCCAAGGCGTCCTGCTCTTCACGCGAGATGCCCCATTTCTCGGCCAGATTCTCCGCGGTGATGCCCATGTGGCCGGCACCGAACGGATCGGTCAGCACCGCGACCATCGCGTCGATCAGGGTGGTGTCGCCCATGCGGGCACCCGTACGCATCGCGGGCGAGAGGTAGGCGCCGCGCGACATCACTTCAACGCCGCCGCCGACACCGAAATCGCAATCGCCCAGCATGATCGCCTGCGAGGTCGTCACGATGCCCTGCAGGCCCGAGGAGCAAAGCCGGTTCACCGCCATCGCGACCGAATCCATCGGCAGGCCGGCCTGGATCGACGCGAGACGTGCGACATAGGCATAACGCGACTCGGTCGGGATGCAGTTGCCGACCGTCACATAATTGATGCTCTGGGGATCGACGCCCGAGCGGACCACCGCCTCCTTCATCACGGTACCGGCAAGCTCCGCCGGCTCCATGCTGCTCAGCGAACCACCAAAAGCGCCGATTGCGGAACGCACTGCACTCAAAACCACGACTTCACGATTTGCCATCTATGCTCCCTCCTGAGAAACGATTAACGCCCGAGAATTCCGGCCAGGCCCAGCAATGCCAACAACAACAGCCACATGAACAGCACCCGCCACACGAGTTTGGCCGCGCCCTGCATGTGCTCGGTATCCGCCTTGTGCCCCACCCCCATCTCGGGTCGGTCGATCACGGTGTGCGACGCATGAATCGGCAGGCCCAACCTGACACCCAACGCCCCCGCACCCGAGGCAATCAGTATACCGGAGGCCTTGTCAGGCCACAGCAAGGATTGCGATCTCCAACAGTAAATCGCATCCTCGAAGTTCCCCATGATCGAGTAGGACATCGCTGTCAAGCGCGTCGGCAACCACTCGACGAGTTGAAAGGCACGCGCGGGGAAATCGCTTGCCGCCTTCGGCGACTCCGGCGCATCCTGCGCTTGCCGATCGGCAAGCGCCTCTGACAGACGGTAGAAGATCAGCCCGACGGGCCCGGGCAATGCAACGAACCAGAACAACGGTGCCAACAAACGCCTGTGTGCGCGAACCAGCAACTGTTCCGTCGCAATACGTGCAATTTCGCCAGAACTCGCGTGGGCGCAATCGAACTCGACCCACTCCATGAGACGCTGGCGGGCGCCTTCATTGTCACCCGTGCTGAGCATCAGATGGATCTCGGAGAATGGTGTCGTCTCGCGCCTGAATCCGAGCGCGAGATAAAGCAGCGCCGCGCTGAAGAAGAGCGCGAACAAGGGATGCAGCGCATGGAAGATGGAGTATGCGGCATACGTCGCAGCCAGCCCGGCCGCCATCGTCAAACACCATGCGGCGCCTCCTCCATCGCAGCCCCCCGTGCCGGACCAACGCCGTGCCAGGTCCGACAAGCCCCACGCAAGGCGCCCAACACGCTCCCCCGAACTCGGCCTGAGTTGCTCCAGCAACAAGGCGCAGACGATTGCGACGAGGGTCATGGACAGTTCTGATGAAGCAGTGAGGATACCGACGGCGCAGCAAGCACGGCGGAATACACCATCACGGTGTGCATTCCCGCGTCAGGAGTCGCGAAAGAGACACGAGCATTCCCGCAGTCGCACCCCATATGAAGTAACTCCCGTAGGGCATTGCGTAATACTCGCGCATCCGGCCCTGGTACTCCATGCGGTGACGCTGATGGTTGGCTGGATCGATCAGGAAGTCGAGCGGCACCTCGAAGGCTTCGGCAACTTCGAAGCTGTCCAGTTGCAGTGAGTATGGCGCCCGTATCAACCCCACGATCGGGGAAACACTGAACCCGGTGCCAGTTCGATACTCCGGCAACAGCCCGATCAACTCCACCCGCGCAGCCGGAAGACCGATTTCCTCTTCCGTTTCGCGGAGGGCGGTTTCGACAGCCGACCGGTCACCCGCCTCGACGCGTCCCCCCGGAAAGCTGATCTGTCCTGGGTGGTGATGCAGGTGTTCCGTCCGCCGTGTGAGCAATACCGAAAGGACCTCGTCGCGTTCCACGACCGGAACCAGCACCGCCGCAGGCGTGTAGGGGCCATCATGCGCCCGGTCGTCTCCGATCGGCGCATGGCCTTCCCCACCCTTCAGCGAACGACGGAGTACTTCCTCTGAGGCCGAGAAACCTGCCACGAACTGCCGCTCCCGCGAAAATCACCAAGCGGGCATTATCTCACGAGCGCGCATCCGTCGAAGCTCGAACCGGCAATCCGAAATCGAAATCTCATCGCTTACCAGCATGCCTTGACGTCAGCATTGCCGCCCTCACCCTTCACACCCTTCTGATCCAGCGTCAGTGTGGCGCAGCGCGTATCCGCCGTCTGCGCACCTTTGGGGACGGCCTCGAGCATGTAAGTGTTACCCGTTGGCTCATCGGCCGCAAAACCGAAGGTATAGAAGTCCTCCAGTTCGGCGCGGCATGGCGTCGCGGGTAGCACGGGAGGGTCACCGTCCTCGGCGAGATACTTCATGTTCGTGGTGTGAAAGCGCTCCATGAACTGGGCCAGCTCTGTAAGGCAACCGGCGGCGCTGGCGCGACGCGTCTTGAGCACATGTTGCTGATAGCTCGGGAAGGCCACCGCGGCGAGGATGCCGATGATGGCGACCGTGATCATCAACTCGATCAGCGTGAAACCGCGTGCACTCTGCATCACTCAGTCCCTCACGATCTCGCGCCATGAGATGCGCCCGGTGCGGACCGACTTCGGATTCAGCCCTACCGCAGCCAGTCCGTCGGTGCCGCCGAAGAAGATCCTTTCGCCGACCTTGCGGATGTTTCCACCCGGCCCCACGCCGAAGTCGTAGGAGGTCACCACCTTGTCCTTCAGGTTATCCTTGTTGTCGAACACGCCGTCGTGATTGAGATCGAGCGGCGGCTCCTTGATGCGTCCGCCGGTGAATGCGTTCACGAAGTTCAAGTATCCCCGCCCCTGCGGCTCGCAAGGATCGTCATTCGCCAGCGGAATCTGACTCGAGATCAACAGGACCGTCTCGAGCGATTCCGCAATGAACGGTGCAGAGACGATTCGCTCCCCTGATGCGGGAAGTCCGGGTTCGATGAGGTCCAGGAACCAGCCACGCTTGCCCTCCATGTCGCCGTCCTGGGCCTCTGCGCTCACACGGGCAGGCTTGTCGTAGAGCGACTCCATGAGTTCGAAGGCACGCTCGGCAAGTTGTGCGCGCCCGCTGATCCGGACGTCGCCGTCAGTAACGCCGTACCAGGTCTGGATCTGCTTGGAGTCGGGATCGGAAGCAAAGATGTAACTGCCGGTGCCGAAGAAGACGTACACCGGCGAGACCGCAACATCCGGATCCTGCGCAACGAGCAGTTCGGCGGTGATGGGTTGACGGTTGGCATCAGGATCGCGAGCGACGAAAAGCGGTTCCCCCCCGAACGCCACCTTCCAGTTCGCAGATGCAGTTCCACTCAGATCGAACTTCCACACGTTCCCCTGCAGATCGCCTGCATAGACGGCGTCCGTCCTGCCATTGAGGTCGTTGTCCCAGAGCGCCGGCGAAGACATGCCATTGTTGCCACCCGCGTCGACCTCGAACGCATGCATGATCGCGCCGGTTGCCAGTTCTGCAACGAACAGCACAGACTTGCCCGAGGCACTGGCATAGCCGTTGCCGAAGATCACCACCGCGCTCCCGTCCTCCAGCGTGGTGATCTGCGGCGTGCCGACGATGTACCCGATGTCGTTGCCATGCAAGGTATGCGTGCCGGCGTCCAGCTCCCAGAGGACATCGGCTGCGGCGAAACTGTCGGGCTGCGAAACATCCAGCGCGAACAGGCCGCGCGCGCCCCGCCCGGTCGAACCCACAAGGATTTCCATACCCGGCACCATTCCGGGTGGCGCCAGTTGCAGTTCCCCATCAACGAAGAACTTGTGCGCGTAGCCGGGCTCCGCCAGCAGAGGCAGTTTGTCGAAAATCAGGTTCGGAACGTAGGCGAAGCGCTCCACACCCGTACTCGCGTCGAGTGCGTGCAGCATCCCGCCGTTGGCACCCACATACAAGGTGTCCGTCTCAGGGTCGAAAAGTGGCGACGAGTTCACGATGTCGCCGATCACCGATTTCCGGTCGCGGAACGACCCTCCCTTGGAGATCGTGTTTGCGTCGTCTCCGCGCAGATACGCGAGCAGTGCGGCACTGCCCAGGAGATCCTGCTGACTGGCTGAAAGCGCATCCCATTCGAACGGCGTACCCGAACCCTCCTCGGGCGTCCAGGTGAAGATATCGCGGCTCGTGGACGCCGGCACCTGCTCCGAGGCCTGCCACTTGGGCGTCACTGCAACACCTTCTTCAGAGAGCGCGTAGGCCAGCACATCGCCCTCCCAGTTCTTGCCGTCGAGGGTCGTCTGAAACACTGCGCTTTCGCCTGTCAGCTCCGGCCCATTGCTCTCGATATTCACACCGCTCATGCTGCGGCTGATGATCGAATCGAACGCCTTGCGAAGCTGCGCGGCGAGCTTGAGCGGGTTCTGCACAAGGAAGTAGTTGTCCGGCTGACCATCGCCATTCGAGTTCCACTCGATCGCGAGATCAGGTTTGCCGTTGTCATTGCGGTCAGCAAATCCGCCCCACTTGGCCGCATACCAGAGCGGATCCCTCAGGAAGCCTGCAGCTGTGGCGCCCGATGGTGTGAAGGTGCGCACGCTCTGGGTACCGTACAGTTCCCCGCCAAGCGGGTTCGGCAGGCGTTTGCACGCTTCCGGCGGCTCGACGACGTCGCAGGCGCCCGGATCGAGTCCCGGCGGCGTATTCAGGTGATAGGCCACATCCTGGTTCTCGTCCTGCACGACGAGATACACACCATCCTTGGTCGTACCCGAGATCACATAGCCCAGGCTGTGCCGGATGCCGCCCGCCTGGTAGATCGGCCTTAACGTGACCTCGAGCCTGGCATCTGCGGTCACCAGTACGGTGTACTCGACGATGACGTCCATGTCATGGTCGGCGCCCTGCTCGACATCCTCGAAGTTGATGCGGAACCGCGCATACGGACGCCCGCCGTTGACGCTGCTGTCCACGTCCCCATCCGAGGTATTTGCGATCCTCTCGACATAGAAGTCGACGATCTGGTTGGTTGGCTGAAAGGACGTCTTGCTCGGACTGATGACGAATCCGGCAGGACCCCACACTGATTTTGCGAACGGTACCAGGCTCACGCGCTGTCCACCGACCTTGAAGTCGATGCTCGGCAAGGGAGAAGAAAGCGCGACCACGTAGGTATCGACGCTTTGCGCGTTCTCTGCCGGATTGAGGTCGTGCGTCTTGCCGAAATAGGCGACACCTGCAGAGTTGTAACTTCCCTGCTTGGTCGGTTCCTCCGGGGCCAGCCCGCGCACCTGCGCGAGAGTGCTCACGCTCTTGGCGGTTGGCGCCCCATCGAAGCAGGACGCATCGGCGCAGCTTTGGCCGATGAACTTCAGTCCCTTGATGTCGCCTTCGCCCTCGCTGATGAGATCCAGCATCGCGCCGACGTTGAATCCGTCCACGTCGCTGCTTGCCGATGAATACGGGCTGCCAGGCACTCCATCCGAATCGAACGAGGGATTCACGTCACTCAGCACGAGCATGTTCGGCTTGGCGCACCAGGGCGCCTCTGCATAGGGATCATCCCATGCAGCGGCTGCAAGGCCGACCTGTGCATCATGGGACCCACTGGTGGAGAAGGCGGGCGTGGGCGTCTTCTCACCGGCCAGGTAACGCAATGCCTCATACATCATCTCGCCCACTGGATTACCCCAGTCGATGAAGCTGCCCTCGGCCATTGGCCCGCTGGTGAGCCAACCTCCACGATAGGCGTTGGACTTCGTGTTGTTGAAGTCCCTGATCACCAGGCTGTCGATGGTGCTCACGATCGGCCGGACGGTATTGAATGCACCGTTGCCAGGTTGGATCTCGTTGGAGAACGAACTCACCACCTTGCGCAGCACACCGCCGGACATGTTCTTGTTGTAACTGCCGGTGAGGAGCCCGAAATGCATCGCGTCGTCCTCGCCGAACTCGTGCAGGACACCTACGGGCTTGTAGTTTCCGTCCGGGTAACGCTTGCAACCAGCGTTGAATGCCGCGGTGCACACCTCGACCCTCACCGTACGGTCGATCAGTGCCCCCCCACCGTGTGCGGAGGCAGTATTGTTCAATACCGGCACCTCGGAGGATGCCCACTCCCAGACCCTTCGCTTGGAATCGGTAACAACCCGCAACAGCGGCGCACGCACGCTCGTGCAGTTGGTAATCGTGGTGCAGGACACTCCGTTGGTGCTGGTCAGGCTGGCGAAGAAATGCCGTCTGCCGGCGACCGGGAGTGAATAGGGGGTGTAGTCCGCGATGTTGTAGCCATCGACCTCGACACTGGTGTACTCCTTCGCCCAGGAGTGCGCGTCCTGCGGAATGTAAGCGCGACGCAGCACTGTCATGGTGGCGGTATCGACGTCGCGGTGACCACCATACAAGACCTTGCGCAGGGCATCGATGCGGGTCGTCGTCACATAGTTGAGGAAATTGCCGGACCAATGACCCGCGCACGTTCCTGCGGAGGCGGTACTCACCGGTGTGAAGAGGTCGGCGGTCGTGTTTCCACCTGAGTGGGTATAGCACAGCGTCGAGTCGAACAATCCGTAGTAGGTGATTCCCGGCTTGAAGCGGACATCCAGTTCGCCATCCCCATCGAGATCGCTGGCATCGTTGTAGGCTTCGTAGAAGAGCTTGTGATCCTTGCCCATCACGAGCATGGTCAACGGGGTTACCGACGCCCTCGTTCCGAGTGGTACATCCGGGATGACCTGCGCCTGTGCGGCATTCGGCGCAGTCGCCGCTACCAGGGCAATGATCGATGCGGTCGCTCCGATCCTGTTTCGCGTAAACATGAGCATGACGGCAGTCACCTGGCTGAGTAGATGGATTGCAACATCACGGCGGCGCGCCCCTCGCCGCCGCTTGTTGCGGTGACACGGTAGCGCTTGGCGACCAGCGCGTTGCGCGGCCGGGCCGGATCCGCGGGGAAGGTGTTTCCGAGGTGTTCGACGATGTACGCGGGCGCGAAGTCACGCTGAAGCGCCCCCAGGCTGGCAATGAGCGTGCTGTCGTCGCTGTCGTCGACGATCTGCCAGATCGCCGGCGGACTGTCGGGGTTACGCGATGCGGGCGGCGCCTCCTGAAGCCAGAGCGGTACATCGCAATCCTGCGGTAGCGGGCGGCACAGCCCGCTGCTGCATTCCGGTTCCGCGCAGGAAGACGTGCCGGCCGAGAAGCCGGCGTTCTTTTTCTTGGCCTGATCCAGCGCGATACGCTCCCCCTCCCTCAAGGCGGCTTCCGCAATCTGGAACGCGAGGTTGCGATCCAGTGTATTGGACGTCATCCGCTCCTCCAGAGCCACGCCCCGGACACCCGCAATACCAAGCAAGGTCAGGATGATCAGCATGATGAGCGCCACGATCAGCACGGCACCCGATTGACGACGCATCGACCGTGTCATTGCACGTTCTCCCGATGACGTAGATTCACGATGTAGAAGAAATCTCTTGCCACCGGCGCCCCACCTGTACCGATGTCCTCGACGGCGTGCACCGTCATCTCGATGCGGACGGCAGTCACCAAGGCGACCGCATCGTTCTCCCAGCTTGCGATCGCTTCCGCATCGACATAGTCCGGTGCGACGGTTTCGCCGTTGCGGGTCAGGAACTGGAAGCGGAGATCGTGGACCCCCTCGGCGATCTCTTGCGCTCCACCCGCATTGAGCTTTCGGTAAAGGGATCTTCCCCCGCGTCCGTTGGCGCCCACGTACCAGAGCGTGGCCTGCGGCCTGTTCACGACAGCACCAAGGTTCTTGCCCCCGTCCGGATCGTAGTTGAGTGCGCTCAGATCCTTGTCGTACGTGAGTGTGGTGTCCGTCTTGGCGGTGATCGTCAGTACCGAAGCCTTGCGCATGTCGCAGGCGACGATGAGGTCGCCGACCCCGATGCCATGGCCCGGAGGGACTGTGAAGGTACCTGCCTCGACCGCGTGAGCCTCGATCGCCACGCCGCCACCGAGCGAGGCGGATTGCAATAGGATCGCCTGCGTACCATCAATGCGCTCGGCTGCCTCCGTACCGAACGCGACACCGCCGAGTTCAGTTTCTCCGTCGGTAGCCTGCAGTCCGCCGGCGTCCCAGTCGAGCCAACCAGCGCTCTCATGCATCTCGATGACATGGGAGCCACACAATGTGCCCCCGGCCTCGCGAATCTCGCGTGTCAGAAGTTCAGCTGCAACGCGCGCGCTGTCCTGAATGCGGTTGACGTTCTCGGTCATGCGATAAACTTGGCGATTGCCGAGATAGACGTTCATCACACCCAGCGTCAGCAATAGCCCCAGCGTCATCGCGATCATCAACTCGACCAGCGTCACTCCCCGCTGTCGCAATTGCGCGAATCGGCTTTTCACAGCTTTGTGGTCATCGAGAAGCATGTCCAACCCTTCTCCCCATCGGGATCGAACCCGCATTCTTCAAGCGCATGCGCCTCCGTGCCCCGGCTGTCATTCCAGTAGATTCGGACCGTGCAGACCTGATCCTGGCAACTGACCTCTCCGCAGGATTGTCCATCGCCCCCCAGATTGATCTGGACCTTCTCCATCCAGTAGCGGAGATCTCGATCCACCAGCGCGCTCTCGGTCTCGGGTGGCTCGCAGGTCTTCGCAAGCGCGTACTCGACCGCCCTGTTCGCACGCATGGCATCGAATATCAGATGGTTGAGCATGGAAACCTGCGTACGCTGCAGGCTGCTCTGGGTGTTGCGCAGCGCGTTCGCCTGGAGGCCTGCCATACCGAGCAGGCCTACCGACAGCACGACGACCGCGATCAGGACCTCGAGCAGGCTGAAGCCGCGTTGCCGGCCAACGCATGCGATCGCTCGCGGACTCAGGTCACTCACTGTCGAGCACATGCGGATCGACATTCACACCTCCAGGAGAAACGGCCAGCGAGCGGGCACGCCCGTCGTGCTTGACGGTGAGCCTCGCACCGCTTCCGACAACATCGACGCCGACGTATGCGAGCCCCTCCGGGCGCATGCGGACGCAATGGTAGTCATCCACCTCGACCGACAACCCCTCGGCGAGCAACTGAACTTCGTCCGGAAGCCGACCCTCACGTATGCTGGTCGATGAGAACGCACTACCTTCCGCAGACTCATCCACAACGACCTTGTGCGCGACACCCCAATGCTTGTGCACATCACTCGCGCAGAACAAGACGGACGCGTTGATCCGCACAGCCTCGGTCCGGGCAAAACCCAGGCCGTTTGCGAGGTCTCCGACTGCGGCATTGATACGGTTGTCAACGATCAGTCTGCGCATACCAGGGACGGCGACGACGAGCAGGATTGCCATCAGCACCACGACCATCATCAATTCGATCAGTGAAAAACCGCGCGCAGATGTTCCAATCTGCGATATCGATCGACCTGCCTCCGTCACACTCCCCTCCGCGACCATCCTGAACGGCGCAAATATCGGGCCCGCCGTGCTGCGGCTCAATACAAATGGGATGAGCGGTGCATGTCTCCGGATGAATGGAAAATGCAAAACAAATTAACAGTCGGCACTCGTTACTCGCGGCCGACCCGATGCACTGATAACGATCAGTCGCCCGACACCACCCTCGCAGATCGTGATCGTGCCCATCTGCAAACCGCCACCAAGACTCGCCGAGCGTCCCGACGGGATGTATGAGAGATAGCGTCTGACCGGTGCATTGCCCTGTGCCTTGACGCTACCACCCAGAGCGGGCTGGACAAACAGGAGCGCCTCTTCCTCATCCCGCGAACCATCCAGATTGATGTCGGGAAAGACAATCCAGCCATCGTGCCAGTCGGCCGCATTGCTGCAGGTCAGCCCGTCGAGACTGGTGCAGGCCGTTGTGCGTACCCCCTTCGTGACGGCCTCGACATGCAGTCGGTGAGCCATTCCGAGCAGGGCATTGGCGCTTGTGACGACGCGGCCGTTACGCAGCATTCCGGAGAGCGCAGGCGCCGCGACCATAAGCAGCACCGCTCCGATCGTCAGGGCCGTCATCAATTCGACGAGCGTGAACCCGCGAGTGCCGCGGGGCCATGAGGGTGGATACATCACGCCTCCTGTCTGATGACCAATGTATATCTTGTGACTCATGCTCCCGCTACAGCGCATCCAGATCAAGTACATTGGCATTGATGCAACACAAATTTACTGCTGACCGATCGGTCGAATTTGTTTGATTTTCTTGATCTGGATCAAATGTCACGATCGTCTCCTGATGCATCGTTACACCCATGCGATCCAGACGAGTTCGCACTTCACGAGGAGACATCGATGGCAAAGAACGAGAAGCTGGCACTGACACGCGAATTTCCCCCCGCAACCGAGCAACCCAACATCTATCCGCTGTCGTGGAACGCGCAGACCGCGAAGATGGAGGAAGTCTGGGATGCGGCGCAGCGCGAGAACTGGGATCCGAAGAAGCTCCCCTGGGACACGCTGGACGTGGAGTCCTACACCTGGGAAGAGCGCGAATCGATCGCCTACTGGTGGACGTTGCTTTCGGTGTTCGATGCTTCCGCGCCGCCGGTGTTCGCCTCGGCCTTCATCAAGACCTACGAGGATCATGAGGAAGATCCCGTGCGTCGCTGTTTCTTCTCGGTGACGCGCGACGAGCAGAATCACGAGCAGATGTGCGGGCTGGCGATCACCCGCTTCCTCGGCCACCCCGACCCGCTCACCTACGCGCCCAAGACCGAGCTCGGCAAGCGCCTGCAGAAGAATGCGAAGTGGCTCTACTACAACGGCGGGCGCTACTGGAACGGCTACAAGCAGGCGGTGCCGCGCTACTCGCTGGCGGTGCTGTTCTCGTCTTTCCTGATGGGCGAGATCGCCGCCGCGACGATCTTCAAGCAGATGCACGACAACTCCCGCGAACTCGTGTTCAAGGAAGCCTTCCGCAACATCGGCCGTGACGAGGGGCGCCACATGGCGATCTGCATGGCGCTGATGGAGCGCGACTACCCGAAGCTTCCCGTTGAAGACAAGGCGCTCGTCACGAAGCAGATCCGCGCCGGCTACCTGTTCCTTTCGGCGGTGTTGTTCGAGCCGCCGATGGAGTTCTGGGACCTGCCCGAGGATTTCATCGCCAACCAGCGCGAGGCTGAGGAAGTTGCCCGCGGCGCCGGCTTCGGCATTCCCACCTACGAGGCCAAGCGTACCAACTGGCGTAATGCCATGCTGAACCTCAAGGGTGTGCTCGACCGGTACGAGATTCCATTCCCGGCGATCCCCGAGGTCGACATCTCCGGACAGGAGATCTCCGACATCGACATGGAAGACATCATCCCGGTGTTCTGACCCAGGACAGCCTCGAAAGGCGCCGATCGCGCGACGACGCTCGCGAATCGGCGCCGCTTGCCTTTGCCCGATTCAGAGAGAACAGAACAATGAACACGATCAAGCTGCATCCTTCCGGACGCGTCGTCGAGTGCCCTTCCGGCGACACCGTGCTCGCCGCGCTCGAACGCGCCGGCTACGCGCTACCCAACAACTGCCGTGCCGGCGCCTGTGGCGAATGCAAGGTCAAGGTGCTCTCGGGCCAGTTCGACCAGGGCATGGTGCTCGACATGGCGCTCTCGGCCGACGAGCGCAAGCAGGGCTTCGGGTTGATGTGCATGGCGAAGCCGCTCTCGGAAGAACTCGTGATCGAATGGGGCACCGAGGACGCCCGGCCCAAGCTCTTCCC
>JAYRYZ010000007.1:0-166750 GCA_041916775.1 Rhodocyclaceae bacterium
ACTTCGACCGACTTGGCGTGCCCCGGCTCTCATGACCTCAACTGCTCGAACCGCCCGGTGCGGACCCGCATGCCGGGTGGTGTGGGAGGGGAACGGTCAGGTAAGCTGACCGCCCCTATCCCGATTTATACCCGCCAAAGAACCCACCGAAAACTCATGCGGTTCGGGGTGCGAGATACCTGCCTCACAGCAAAAAGCCGGGTTCCCCCGGCTCGTGCTTTCCTCCCGCCTCTCGGTGCTTACGCGGTTTCCGCTATCGCATCAACGAAGCGCAGCAGTGCGCGTTCCCGTTCGGTTAGGTCATGCCCGAACACGTCGGCGGCATCGCTCATCCAGTGCTCTGCGGTGTCCGTGTCGCCGTTGAGCATCGCGTGTGCCTCGCACATCAGCCAGCGTTCAAAGTCGCTCATGCTCTTGCTGACGATTGCATTGTCCAGGTCGCACAGGCTCGCACGTTGAAGCACGGTTACGAGGCGGTCCGTTTGGGTGTCGGTGAAGGTGAAGCCGGTAGAATCGTTGGTAGCCATGATTGACCCCTGTGTGGTCGGTTGTGGTCAGGTGTGCGAGGGGTGGCACCCCCTCGCTTCACCGCTTGTTCCGTCTGGAACAGTTCCACTATAGACGCTATGAGCCGTTATGGTGATGAATATTTATAATAATCATGTGTTTACATGTGTGCATACTTAGGCGTATTGCATATACAGCACCCGACGCACCGGGGGGGGATGGGCCAACCCCCCACCCCCTCCCCATACCCCCGCCTACGTGTCCCTCACAGAGGAACCCCCCCTCGAAAGTTTATCCTGTAAACTAGATATGACATGCGACCATAGCATCAGCGGGGTACGTGACGTTCACATAACTCGGACTCACTGGCGCCGCTCGGCGCTAGAGAAGTTGGGGACGTTTTTGGAGTAGCGGACATGCCCGATGGACTCGACTTTGAATCCTGTGCGACACCGCCCGACGAGGCTGAAGCTGCACGACGCATCGCCCGTATCATCCAGCTGGCTGCAATGTTGCCGGAGGAAGCAAAGCGGCGCAGGAACCCCAAAAGACCGCGTTACACCAGGGCGGCGAGACGTGCCGCGCACGTGAGAAAACTTGAGGCTAGGGCACGAGAAGTCGGCGCCTATTCGGAGATACAACCGATGAACTCGACAAGATCCAGAGACAAATCGAGCGAGAGGTACTCGCCGCGCCCGCCGAGTCCGGAGTTTCTGGAAGCAGCGAGGCAGCTGTACTCGGCGAACGAGGAACTGCTGAAACTCAACCCGGCGAACAAGGACGCCTTACTTCGCCAGCAGCAGAAACTGAGCAGCGTGCTGTCGCCTCAGAGAGCGCCGGACCAGCAACAGAACCCGCAGACCCCACAGAAGCCCGAGTAGCCGCGCTCCGGGCACACGTGCTAGAGAACGGGCAGCGACTATCAAGCCCTTGCCCGTCACAAAGAGCCGGAAGAATCGGCGCGATGCGATGCACTATTGTTACCGCTGATTTGAGAGTAGTTACTTTATGACTTGAGAGCACGTGTTGATGAGCGTTGGTCGCCCCGCATAGCTGCTCTCTTTTGTCGCAGTGCTTGCCGTTTGATTTGGAAAGGATGTGTTGTCATAAACTGGTTTATTTTCCTGCCTCCTCGTGTTGTGTCTCTATAGGTGTGTGCTTATGTTCGTGATGCGTATTGGTGTTGCATGTCTGATAATTGGAGCCCCGTTTTCAGTACATTCGTGCTACGAGCTATATAACTCGCAAGGTCAGAATATATATCGAAGCGAGTTGCCCCCTTTCGATCTCGGCTACCCCGACGAATCCCCAGAACGGATCTCCAGTAAGAACAATGGACAGCACTTGATTATCTCAAAGCCCCCGTGTGTACTTGAGAGAGAAATTAAGCCCATACGAACTAAAGGAGTGCTCGCTAGTCGTCCCGGTCGGATGCCTCAATATGGCGGGGGTGGATCACTTGCCGGCTTGGACGGATATTCAGGTTCCGGGCCGCTACCTTTTTCGGCCCTTTCAACGGGGCAGGCGGATATTGGCGCTTCTGGAGGTGGTGATTCATACTCACGGGGCGCAATTGATCCATATACCGCGAAACAGTATGTTGGAACTCCTGCTGGAGTAATTGATCCATCAAACAGTCTCGTTATGCCGAGGACTGGTCCAAACCAGTTTTTTAATGTTGAAACGGGTCAATTCATGAATTTGCAAGAAAGATGAAGTGAATCACATACGATCCGTGGCCGCGCTTCGGATATTTATATCCGGGCACCTCGAGTTATTCGAGGTGCCCGCTAGACAGTCGGACATGGTGCAGTGGCGTCCCCCGTGCGCTACGGACCCTCAGCGTTAGTTCGGCACACGTGCGTCGTCCGGGTCGTCGCACCCGCCCCCATAGGCCACCATCAGATTTTTCTCGTGGATCGGTCCGAGAAGGTCGGCGATCTCGTCGTCGGTCAGTCCGATTGTTTGCAGGATCAGCACGTGTGCGGTGAGGGTGTTGCGGTTCCACGTGCCGCCGATTCGCGCCAGCGACTCGATACCGCCCTCGTAGAGGTCCTCGTCATACCAGACCGGGCTCGGCTCGTAGTCATCGGCCACACGCGCGAACAGGTGCTGCACGGCTTTCATGATGGTGGGGCGCAGGGTTGCCTGTGCGGTCGGTGTCATGGCCGACCAGTCGGCCGCGATCTTCAACCAGGGGATGAGGGGGGAGTCGGGGTGCAGGGTGCACATCAGCATGCCATTGACAAGCACGTTGGCGCGGGTGGGGTCGAGTTTGACGTCGGGGTGCATGGTCGGTGCTCCTTTTCAACGGGGTAGGGAGTAGGGGTCGGCTTGGCCGAACAGGGGGGCAAGGATGGCGGCGGTGCTGGGGCGTCCTCGGGGTACTTGGGGCACGGTGTACCCGGGCGGTGCGTAGTACGTGCGCCGCGTTCGTCTCCCGCCCTGGCGGGTCCAGCGTTGGGCACGACGCCATCCAAGCAGCTCAAGCACGTGGGGGAGGTTGGGTCTGGCGATGCCGGTCAGGGCTTGGAGTTCAGCGGGCCGGTAACAGGGGCGACGTTGATCGGGTTCAAGGCTTGCCCACCACAGCGCAGCGGCGGACATATCGCGGGAGAGGGTCAGCGGATCCATGTTGTAAAGTCCTTTACGGGGTGGGTTGTTTGTCGGGCACGTGGTGTGTCACAGGATCGGGCTCTGTCACAGGCAAAAAAGGCTACCTGTGACGCTACCTGTGACGCTGAATCCCAGTGCTGGCGCGGGTTGTAGGCGAGTGTCACAAGCAACACACGTTTTTCGGTCCAAATCGCTGGGTAAGCACGGGGGAGAAAAATTGCCTATTTTTTACGCGATCCTTTTCTAACCACTTAATTCAATAAAAAAGGTGTGACACTTGTGACACGTGCCTGAATCCCAGTGCTGGCGCGGGTTCTGGCGTCACAGGATGCGTCACAGGTGCCCGAAAATGCCTGTTCCACCCTGTGACACCCCCGTGCTTCATTCTTCGGCGGGCCAGTCAGTGCTTGCGCCCGACAAAACAGCCGCTTCAAACTGACGCCGTGCTTCCTCCAGGGTCGGGAATACCCAGAACCGCGTGCGCTGGCCTGCCCCGGTTCGCCGTTGCGTGTCGCCCAGGTCGGGGAAAACCTTGCGCAGGGAACGACCGATAAACGCCGCGTCGGTGTGCTCGAACCGCGCCCCCTTGCGCCCCGCGTACTCTGCGAAGGCATTCACCACCGCATCCCTGCTCTGTTCCCTGTTCCACGCGTTTTCGTGCGTCATCAGGTGCCCCGCATACAGTCGCGCGTAAAGCCACGAGTGGAGCGGCGAGAGTGACAGCAGTTTCTGCTGGTCGAGTGCGGCGGTGTGGGGGACGTGTCGGACGTTGAACGCGGTCAGGTCGTAGCGCAGCAGGAACCAGAGGAGCGCGGCGAGCCCGCCGTTTTCCATGTGTGCGGTCAGCGCCGCGAAGTACGCGTGGTCCTGCTTCTTCACGTCCGACACGTCGAGCACCAGATAGCGCCGCTCGTCGGTGCCTGCTGGAACGACCCATTCTGAATTTGACGCCATCATGATCTTCAGGCGGTTGCGCGTCGTGAAGGCATCGACGCCCTTTCGCTCGATAGTGATGGTGGGCTCAGTTACTAGACCTTTCAGCACGTCGGCGCCTGCGCGATCCCCTGCGAAAAACGCTTCGTCTGCGAACAGAAAGCAGGTGCCCCGCAGGTGCGCGTTAAAGTTTCCGGTCAGGTGCCGACTGTGCAGGATGTGCAAGGCGTGCCCGCCAAAAATCTGCGCCATCCAGCGCCCCACCGTGCTTTTACCAGTGCCACGCCCGCCGCGAAGCACTACCGCAACTTCGGCGGGGTCTCCGGGCCTCTGCACACAGTGCGCCAGCCAGCCGAGCAGGTAGCGGAAAACCTTGTCATCGCCCGAGCAGATCACGTTCCGCAGGTGCTTCAGTGCGGGCTTGGCGTTGCCCTCCTTCGGTTCGATGCCCCACCCGCGCCACAGGTTATAGACGCCCTCGGGGGCTTCCTGTCCAGGCAGCAGGGCGAAGCCGTTCGGATACTCACGCCGTGCGGGGGAGCGAATCCAGGCATCTGCGACGCACACCGTTTTCGTGTTGTCGCCGTCAGTGATACGCACCGTGCGGTTTGCGCGCATCAGTCGGTATTCCGACTGAGTCATGCCAACGATCACACGGTGCCCCATCTCGGGGTCGATGCCTTCTCGAAACACGCCCGCCTTGCCGCCTTCGATGGACACGAAGAACTCGCGGTTCTCGGCCTCTATAGCGGCGTTCATGCTTTGGGCTGCGGCGTCGAGTCGGTCCTTGTCTGCCGTCTGCTTCACTTCGGCAAGCTGTGCCGCTGCTGTGATCGGTGCCCCCTGTGGTGCATCAGGCTGAATCTGGATCACTTCGGCGGTTTTCGGTGCGGGCGCCGTGGGCTGCACCGCTTCGGGCTTCCTCCCGGCCTTGAGTGCTTCGAGCATTGCGCGTGCTTGCTCGATGTTCTGCTGCATGGCGCTCATGCTTGCACCTCGCTCGTGAGTTCATCGAATGTGCGGCGGTGGTACTTGGCAAGATACCGCGCTGCTTTGAGCCCTTCGTCGGTCAGGCACCCGCCGGCCTCGTGTTCAGCCTTGCACCGCTGCAATGCGGCGTTGCGCGCGGCGCCGAACAGACGCCCCACCAGGGCAGGAGCAGGTGCGACGGTAGGCGTCCAGTTGATCCACAGGCTTTCGGGGTTGTATCGGCCATCTGCATTCATCGCCTGTGCCTCGATCCCGCCAGAGTCTGAGAACGCGAACCACAGCGCGGCGCCGTCGTTGTCGGTCAGCTCGCCCACGATCACGCCTCCCTTGAGTCCGCCGAGAGCAAGCATCCAGGGGGTGTAGGCTTTGGCGTCGAGCATCCCCAGCGCCTCGGCGTAACGGGACACCTGATCGCCTGCGGCAACGGGACGGACTGAGCGGGGGCGCGGCTCGGGCTTTTCCGGCACCAGTGCCAGCAGGGCGTCAACCGACAGCAGGGCGCCATCCCTGTGCGATCGGAAAGCGCACCCCATGCGCTCGGGATGAACAGCCCAGACGCCGGCCTGCTGCGCCGGCTTTCCGGTTTGGGGGTCGGCGAGCCCGCAAAGCAGCTCACGATTTACCGCTAGCCAGAGGTCACGCCAGGCGGACGGTGTGACAGGGCGGTCCAGCCACAACACCACGCGCACGCGGAAATTGTCCGTGCTCATGACTGTGCCCCATGCGAGAAGGTCGAGTAGGCTATGTACAGCAAGCCCGCACGCTCCAGGTTGTCGATCACCCGTGCATACTGTTCCGCTGTCAGGTCATCGAGGTCAAACGCGAACCATGCGGAGTCGGTAACGTGGGCACTGGAGCGCATCACGCCGGCAGTCGGCTCGCCGGCCGCGACAGCCTTCTCGCGTGTTTTCCCCACGAGCTCCGCAGGCTGGAGCGCGCACGGCACGAAGTAGGGCAGACGGTCCTTGCGATCCGTGATGGTCGGCTCGCCGATAGGGGCAACCCGGTCGATGATCTGGCTCGGCAGCAGCCCCGCCTCGATGTTCGTCGGAACCGGGGCGAACGGACCGCGAAACCACGACATGCTGTAGATCGGCGCCTTCCTGGCGAGACTGCGGAGGTTGCGAGGATCAATCATCGCTGCCCCCTTCGCCCTCGGTCGGCGTTACGTCGATGATGCTGTGCCGCTGCTTTGCACCCGGGATGCGAACGATAAGGCGGTGCTCGTTGGGCTTTGCCGGGGGCGGCTCGGGATCGTCGCCACTTAAAAATACGATAGAGGCCTTCGGCGCGTCGTCCTCGGCACGTGTGCGCAGGCGCGCTGCCCTTTCTTCAGCCAACCCCGACAGCTTGAACAGCGTTTCTGCGACCTTCGGCGCAGTGGTGGCACTGAGCTTCCCAGCGTCTATCATTTCGCCCAGCTGATCTACCAGCCTTTCCAGCTTCGGAAGGCACTGGCGCTTGAGCAGTTCGCCCTCGTGGTGGAGTTGCTCGGCTCGCCCCAGTGCAGCGCGTTGGCTACCCGGGTCGTTGGTGATCAGTTCGAGGAGCGTTTGAGCGTCAAAGCCGTAGCTCGCTGCAATGGCCTCGGCGTTCTCGGGGGTTTGGAGCACGAGCGCAAGCGCAGTAACCAAGCGGTCCTTGTCGTCATCCGTTTTGGGTATAATATCAGGCATGCGTATTCCTTCCGCCGCTCAGGATTCAACCCCTGGCGGCGTTTCTCTTATTGGCTGGGGTCAGGCAGCGGGACAGTGAATGGTCTGGAGCCACCCGTTATCGAAGCCAGGGCGCCGCGACAACTCCACCAGCATCGGCGGGGCGGTCACGAACTCCGCGATCTCGCCATCACTCCAGTTGTCGATCAGCGGGACCGCCTCGGGCACGTAGAGCAGCAACACGGCACCGCTTCTGTTCTCGACGACCGCGATCTTCATGCGCTCGACGTTACCGGCCGCATCGCGAAGCCTCGCGGGCAGAAAACTGCCCAGAACGGGCACAGGGTCTCCGTTGCGCCAGGGGCGGATCTGAAGGGTGCGCGCGGGGTGCTTGTCGAAATACTCGCTCATGCTGCACCTCGCATCCGGCTTTCGAGCCAGTCATTGACGGCTTCTGCGTCCCAGGCGCTGGCACGTTCGGAGAGCTTGAAGGGGGCGGGAAACTTGCCCTCCCTCGCAAGGCGGTAGATGGTCGTGCGGGGAAGCGCAGTCTGCGCGATTACGTCCGGAAGTCTCAGGGCCTTCCGAGGTGCGGCGGCGTCTGTCGCCGTGTGCTGGTGTGGCATGTTCGGGTTCTCCGTGGGTTGTGTCTGCCCGCGCAAGATACCAAAGCTGCGACACAGTGCAAGCCGCAAAAATTCAATAAAAACAGATGTTTACTGTGTTAATTAATGTCATGCAGTGGCACTGAGTGGCACTGAGTGGCAGCCCCCGGGCGTAACTTTTTTTCACCGCCGGTCACGCCGCCCCCCGGATCGCCACGACTTCACCCCCGGCGCTGTTCTTCATGTCGCAATACGCCGCCCAGTCGGCCATCAGACGCGCGCGCCGCGCAAGCAACGTCCCCCGTGCATAGGCAGCTTCAGCCTTGTCCTTCAACTGGTGGGCGAGCGCGTGCTCGATCACCTCACGCGGGTAAGCGGTTGTCTCCCCCGCCCAGTCGCGGAACGTCGAGCGGAAGCCGTGTGCGGTCAGGTCGGTACGTCCCATGCGCTTCAACACTGCCCCGAGGGTCATGTCGGACAGCACGCCCCCGCGCGGTGCGGGGAACACCAGGGGGTTATCGGTGTGGCGCGGCAGCGCCTTCAGTAGCGCCAGCGCCTGCGCTGAAAGGGGAATGACGTGCTCCTTTCCTGCCTTCATTCTGGAAGCGGGCACCGTCCAGCGTCCGTTCTCAAGGTCGAGCTCGTCCCACGTCGCGCCGCGCACTTCACCGGACCGCGCAGCGGTCAGAATGGCAAACTCCAGCGCGCGAGGTGCAATCCCCCCGCGTGTCCGAAGATCCACCATGAATGCGCCGATCTGCGCATAGGGCAGGGCGGCGTGGTGCTCGACCTTTTTGGTCTTGCCCGGCGCAGGCAGCAGCTTGTCGAGGTGTCCTTTCCAACGTGCCGGGTTATCCCCGGTGCGATACCCGCGCACAGTCGCCCAGTCGAGCACTGCCTCGATCCGACCGCGCAGGCGACTTGCTGTCTCAGTTTTCACGGTCCATAGGTTGTCGGTTTCGAGGATCTTCACGACGTGCGCCAGGGTGATATCTCGCACGCCCAGCTTCCCTATCGTCGGGCTGGCGTAGGTGTCGAGGGTTGCCGCCCACTGCGCACGGTGCTTCGGGTTCTTCCATTCTGCTGCCTTCGATTCGATGAACTTCCGGGCGCACTCGTCGAAGGTTGTGTTGACCGCGTTCTCGGCACGTAGCGCGCTTCTGGCGGCCGCGCGTTCTGCGGCTGGATCCCTACCCTCGCTGATGGCCTCCCGGTCAGCACGGGCCTTTTCGCGGGCTTGTGCGAGGGTTACGCCAGGGTACCCGCCGAGTCCTATCTCACGACGCTTGCCGCCTACCAGGGCGCGCAAGATCCACGTCGCCGCACCCGTGTCCGTTATCTGAAGATACAGACCAGGGATCACGCCCACAGCGTGCATGCCCGGTTTCTTCAGGCGCCCGACTTCAAGCGCGGTCAATTCCTTCGCGATCTTCGGCATGATTTAAGCAACCCTCCTACCTACCCACCATAGAGATTGAGATTGTACGGTATGTCGTGGGACGTTGCGAGTTAAACGTGATCTGAAAAATAAGGTAGAACAGAATCTTAGGAAACTGTATGGGACTTCGTGGGACGTTCAGGAGTTAGATGCAGGAAGACGCCCTCTCCGCCATCTGAATACGTAAAAGCCGTTGATTTTTAACGGCTTTTTCTATTTCCGACTTGCCTTTCGGCTCACCCCGCGGCGCGATCGGTCATACTGCTGCCATGAATGCACGCCGGCTCCCTTCCCGCATAGTCTGCTTGACCACCGAAACCGTCGAGGTGTTGTACGCCATCGGCGAGGAGGCACGCGTCGTGGGCATCAGCGGCTATACCGTGATTCCGCAGCGTGCGCGCAAGGAAAAGCCCAAGGTGTTCGCGTTCTCGAGCGGAGACCTCGACAGGATCCTGGCGGTCCAGCCCGACCTTGTTCTTGGCTTTTCTGACATGCAGGCCGACATTGCGCGCGACCTCATCAAGGCTGGTGTGCCGGTGCATGTCTTCAATCAGCGCAGTGTTGAAGACATCCTCGCGATGATTGCGACGGTCGGGCGGCTGGTGGGTGCGGAGGCGCGCGCGCTTGCCCTGATCGCGGAGTTGGAGACCATCATCGATGGCATTCGGGCGGCGTCGGCGAGCTTGCCGCGGCGGCCGCGGGTGTATTTCGAGGAATGGGACGAGCCACCGATCAGCGCGGTGCGCTGGGTGTCTGAACTCGTCGGGATCGCGGGCGGCGACGATGTATTTGCCGAGCTTGCGTGCCACCCCGGTGCGGCCCAGCGCATCCTCGCCGACCCGCAGGAGCCCGCGCGCAGGGCGCCGGATATCATCATCGGGTCCTGGTGTGGCAAGCGCTTCCGTCCGGAGCGGCTATGCGGTCGGGCGGGCTGGCAGGACGTGGCGGCTGTGCGCGATGGCGAGGTGCATGAACTCAAGTCGGCGCTTATCCTCTCGCCCGGCCCGGTGGCGATCCGTGAAGGCCTGCCTGCGCTCGCGGCGATCATGGCGCGCTGGGCAGCGCGCGTAAGGCACGTCGGGCTTGCAGGCACGATCGACGCGTCCTCGGAGAGTGCATCGCCCAACTGATTGCCGCACGGCTGCGCCGGCCGCTCCGGCTGCGGATTGGCCTCGGCCGGCGAGCATCAGCCTACGGGTCGGCTGCGCTCAGGCACCCGGTTGCAGCTTGTCCTGTGTGCGGGTATCGAAATCGCCCGCGTCGTGGCGCTCGTGCAACTGGCTTGCGGGTGCACCCCAGGTACGATTCACCATGCGCCCGCGCTGCACCGCAGGGCGCGCCGCGATCTCGTCCGCCCAGCGGGTGACGTTGCGGTAGTCCTCTACCTGCAGGAACTCGCCGGCCTCATACAGCACACCCTTGACCATGCCGCCGTACCAGGGCCATATCGCGATGTCGGCGATCGTGTAGTCGTCACCGGCGACGAAGCGGGTCTCGGCGAGGCGTCGGTCCAGCACGTCGAGCTGGCGCTTGGTCTCCATCGCGAAGCGGTCGATGGCGTATTCGATCTTGGTCGGCGCGTAGGCGTAGAAGTGGCCGAAGCCACCGCCCAGATAGGGGGCGCTGCCCACCTGCCAGAACAGCCACGACAGGCACTCGGCGCGTCTTGCCGGTTCGGTCGGCATGAACGCACCGAACTTCTCCGCCAGGTACAACAGGATTGCGCCCGACTCGAATACTCGTACTGGCTCCGGGCCGCTGCAGTCGAGCAGGGCGGGGATCTTGGAGTTGGGGTTCACGCCGACGAAGCCGCTGCCGAACTGGTCGCCGTCGTTGATGCGGATCAGCCAGGCGTCGTACTCGGCGCCAGCATGGCCGTCAGCAAGGAGCTCCTCCAGCATCACCGTGACCTTCACGCCGTTGGGCGTGGCGAGCGAATAAAGCTGTAACGGATGCCTGCCGCGCTGCAGCGCGCGCTCGTGCGTCGCGCCCGCGATGGGCCGGTTGATGCTGGCGAAGTGGCCGCCGCTGGGTTTGGTCCAGGTCCAGACCCTTGGCGGGGTGTAATCGGGGGTGTTCGACATGGCGCATGCTCCTCGTCACTTGTTCTCGGCGCTGCATGATAACTGCCGGCAGCGGCGCGCCGCGACCCGCTCAGCGGCTTTCCAAGCGGATCAGCGCCGGCGGCGCGAGCGTAACCTCGTCGCAGTTCGGCGCCGAGCCGCTGCGGTCCACGACCAGGAAATCGCACACCTGTTGCAGCGCCAACAGCGGGTGGTGCCACACGCCAGGGTGGTAGTTCACCCCCTGGTCGCCGCGTGCGAGGAACACCCTCAACTGATCGGCCGCCGGCGGCGCGCCGGCAGGGGCGACCACCACCAGGTAGGGCAGGCCGCTCATCGGGATGAAGGCCTGCGAGCCGAGCGGGTGGCGCTCCATCATCTCCACGCGGAAAGGCAGCGTGCGCGGCTGGCCGCGGAAGATGGAGAGAATGATGCGCCCCGCCGGGCCGGGCTCCAGACGCGCGAGGTCGTGGTAGCGCTCGGTGTTGCCGCCGTTGATGGTGAAGTGTCGCACGGCGTCGCTCGCCTCGATGACGTCACCGAAGGGGGCGAACGCCGCAGCGCTGAGCGGCTCGGGGGTGAGTTCCAGCATGGCGGCGGCGCTCAGCGTGCGACCTTGCCCCACAGGCGCAGGCGCGACACGCCGCCGTCGGGGAAGATGTTGAGCCGCACATGGCTGATGGGGCCGAGCTGCGCGAGCTCGGCGGCATAGCTGTGGATCGCGTCCATGGAGAGCTTCTGCTCGGGCAGCAGCGTCTGCCAGAAGAGGCTCTGGGTGGTGATGGACTGGTTGGTGCCGCCCTGCACCAGTGCCGCCTGAATCGAGCAGCGGTCGGGGTAGTTGCCCTTGTAGAAGGCGGTGTCGACCTCGATGCGCGCCACCGTGCCGGGCGCACCCAGCGCGATCACGCACCAGTCGTTGCCGGGCTCGCGCCGGCGGCGCGTCTCCCAGCCGTCGCCCATGTTGATGCCGCGCCCGGGCAGCAGCATGTTCGCCGCAGCGGAGCCGAAGCTCGCGTCGTTCCATGAGATGGCCCGGCCGCCGTTCTCCAGCGCGACCAGATCCACCTCGGCATCGGCCGCGGCGTTCTCCAGCCCGCCGACCGCCCGGCCATACACACGCAGGCGCGCGATGCCGCCGTCCGGGAACATGTTCACCCGCAGGTGCGTCCAGGCCGCCTCGCTCGTCGATTCCAGCAGGTGGTGGCGGCTCGGGCCGAGCGCGGTCGCGGGCAGGATCTCGGTCCACGTGGCTGCCCGCAGAACCTCCACGTCGTCGCTGTCGCTGACGCAGGCCTCGATCGACACCGCCGGCGGGTAGTTGCCCGTGAAGTGGCTGGTGTCGACGTCGAAGCCGCGGATCACGCCCTTCACGCCCAGCCTCACCAGCGCCCAGTCGTGGCCGGCGACGCGCTTGCGGCGCGACTCCCAGCCGTCCATCCACTTGCCGTTGTCGTCGAACTTGCCCGGCACGAACTGCGCGGGCTCCGGGTTGAGCATGCGCGCCACCGGCGCGAAGAAGTCGTCCGACGCATACAAGGCGCGTGCGCCGAGGCGCGGGTTGGCAAGGTCCACCGCGCGTGCGGCCCAGTCGGGCAGTTCGGCGGGTGCGGCGAAAACGGGGGCGCCGGGGGTATGGCTGGCCATGGGGTGTTCTCCTGAAGGGTTGAATCGTTGTCGGTCGCGGGCTGCGCGTGCGCTCTATGCAGC
This sequence comes from Rhodocyclaceae bacterium, assembly GCA_041916775.1. Lineage (GTDB taxonomy): Bacteria > Pseudomonadota > Gammaproteobacteria > Burkholderiales > Rhodocyclaceae > UBA2357. Next base: position 12,518 of record JAYRYZ010000007.1, read on the forward strand.
GTTGCCCGGGTAAGGGTGGCGAGCGATCCAGTGGCGGGCGATGTCCACCCGCCGGCAGACCCACACGCGGTCGTGCTTTTCGATATGGTCCAGAAAGCGCTGCAGCGCGCGGAAGCGGGCAGGGCGGCCGAGCAGGCGGCAGTGCATGCCCACGCTCATCATCGCGGGGCGCTCCTCGCCCTCGGCGTACATCACGTCGAAGGCGTCGCGCAGGTACTCGAAGAACTCGTCGCCATGCGAAAAGCCCTGCGGCAGCGAGAAGCGCATGTCGTTGGTGTCGAGCGTGTAGGGCACGATGAGATGCGGCACGCTGTCGCCGTTGGTCCTCTTCACCGTGGTCCAGAACGGCAGGTCGTCGCCGTAGTAGTCCGAGTCGTAGAGGAAGCCGCCGTAGTCCGCGACCAGGCGCCGGGTGTTGGGGCTGTCGCGGCCGGTATACCAGCCCAGCGCACGCTCGCCAGTGAGCTGTTCGATGATCTCCATGCCGATCCTCATGTGCTCGCGCTCGATCTCTTCCGGCACGTTCTGGTAGTGGATCCAGCGCCAGCCGTGGCAGGCGATCTCGTGGCCGAGTTCGCGAAAGGCGGCGGTGAGCTCGGGATGGCGCTGCAGCGCCATCGACACCCCGAAGATCGTCATCGGCAGCCCGCGCCGCTCGAACTCGCGCAGGAAGCGCCACACGCCGACGCGCGAGCCGTACTCGTAGATGCCCTCCATCGACAGGTGGCGGTCCGGGTAGGCGGCCGGACTGAAGAGCTCGGACAGGAACTGCTCGCTGCCGGCATCGCCATGGAGCACGCAGTTCTCGCCGCCTTCCTCGTAGTTGAGCACGAACTGCACCGCGATGCGGGCATTGCCCGGCCAGTCGGCGTGGGGCGGGTTGCGGCCGTAGCCGACGAGGTCGCGGGGGTAGGCGTTGGGCTGTGTCATGTCGGTTTGCATGGCGGACTGAAGGACAGTGGGGCGTGGGCGGGCGATGGATGCGTGTGGGCGACGGTTTGCCGGCGCCTCCTCGTCAGCAGAAGAGCGCCTCCAGGCGGAAACGCCCGATGCGGGCGATCTGCGCAAGGCAGGCCTGGAATTCGGTGTCGCGGTCGTTGCCGAGGCGGGTGGCGATCGCGTCGAGGATCTGATGCCGCGTCAGCCCTTTCACCGCGATCACAAACGGGAAGCCGAAGCGCGCCCGGTACGCGGCATTGAGTTCGCGCAGGCGCTGCAGTTCCTCGACGCTGCACTGATCCAGCCCGGCACCGCGCTGCTCGCGGGTGGAGGCGGCGGTGAGCGTGCCGGCCTCGGCCTCCTTGCCGGCGAGCTCGGGGTGGGCGCAAATGAGCGCGAGCTGTTCCGCGGTCGTCCCGGCCGCGACGGCGGCCACCATCGCCGCATGCAGGCTGTCGAGGCTGTCGAAGGGACGCTTTGCCCAGGCGCGCTCCGCGACCCACGGCGAATGCTCGAAGATGTTGCCGAGCAGCGTGACGAACCCGGGCTGGTCGAGCGTACCGAGGCCGGCGAGGCTCGGCCGGGCCGGGGCGGCGGAAGATGAAGGGGATGGCGTGCTCATGAGTCGTCCTCGTCAGTTGGCGAGTGTGGCGCCCTGGGCGAACCAGGTGGCGATGAGCTTGCGCTCGGCGTCGCTGATGTGGGTGAGGTTGGCGAGCGGCATGTAGCCGCTTGCCACCGTCTCCGCAATCTTGGCGGCGTGCTGGCCGATCTGCGCCGCGCTTTCCAGCATCACGCCCTTGGGCGGCTGGGCAAAGCCTTCATAGGTGGGCGCGGCGGCATGGCAGGTGACGCAGCGCTCGGCAATCACCGCATTGAGCGCGCTGAACGTCACCCTGTCGCCGCCGGCATCCACCGCCTTGGGCGCAAGCGCCACCACCAGCAGCGCGATCAGCGCGACGCCGGCCGCCGGCAGCCACCACTTCACCTGGCCGCGGTGGCGCAGCACGAAGAACTGGCGGATCAGCACCCCGGCCATCATCATCACCGCCAGCACCAGCCAGTTGTACTGGCTCGCGTAGGTCATCGGGTAGTGGTTGCTGATCATGATGAACAGCACCGGCAGCGTGAAATAGGTGTTGTGCACCGAGCGCTGCTTGCCGATCACGCCCGGGCGCGAATCCACCGGCGCGCCGGCGCGGATCTGCGCGACCATGCGCTTCTGGCCCGGGATGATGTGGAAGAACACGTTCGCCGCCATCATCGTGCCGAGCATCGCCCCGACATGGATGTAGGCACCGCGCGCCGAGAACACCTGGTGCAGCAACCAGTTGGCGGACATCGCAAGCACGAACACCAGCGCCGCGAGCAGGGTGTCGCGCCCGACCAGGCTGCGGCACAGCAGGTCGTAGATCAGCCAGCCGCCGGCGAGGAAGGCGATGGAGATGGCGACCGCCGCGGCCGGCGTCAGCGCCATCACCGCCGGGTCGATCAGGTAGCTCGAGGCGCCGATCCAGTAGATCACCGCGAGCAAGCCCATGCCGGACATCCAGGTGGTGTAGGCCTCCCATTTCGACCAGTGCAGGTCGTCCGAGAGCGGCTCGCCCTTGGGGCCGGTGAGGAACTTCTGGCTGCAGTAGAACCCGCCGCCATGCACCGCCCACAGCTCGCCGAACACGCCGCGCTCTGCATCCTGCGGTTTCTTGGGCGGCTTCAGCGAGGTGTCGAGCATCACGAAGTAGAACGAGGCACCGATCCAGGCCACGCCGGTGATGAGGTGCAGCCAGCGCAGCAGCAGATTGGCCCAGTCGAGGAGGTAGTTTTCCATGTGCGTGCTTTCGCTTCGTTACGCTTGCGATGGGGCTCAGCTGCCGCGGTAGGTGGAATAGCTCCACGGCGAGACCAGCAGCGGCACATGGTAATGCTTGCCGGCGTCGGCGATGCCGAAGCGCAGCACCACCTCGTCCACGAAGGGCGGCTCGGGCAGCATGGTGCCGAGCGCGCGGAAATAGTCGCCCGCGGCGAAGAGGATCTCGTAGCGCCCGGCGGCGAACGCGTCGCCTTCCAGCAGCGGTGCGTCGCAACGGCCATCGGCGTTGGTGACGCTCTGCGCCACCTCGCGGCGTTCACCATCCAGGCGGAACACACGCACCGCAATGCCCGGCGCGGGGCAGCCGTTCGCGGTGTCGAGCACGTGTGTGGTCAGTCGTCCCATCGAGCCTCCTCCGGATAACCGGCTTTCTCGCAGTAAATGTAGTATGCGGCGCCTGGAGCGGCGCTCACGCGGCCGCGAGTGCCGCCACGCCAGCCCGCGCCACCTGCGCATCCTCGCCCGCCTTGACCCCGGAAACACCCACCGCGCCGGCGATCTGGCCTTCCCAGACGATCGGCTCACCGCCTTCCAGCGGCACCACCGGCATCGCCAGTGCGGCGTAGCGGCCGTTGTTCACCATGTCCTCGAACACCTTGCTGGGTTTGCCGGTGAGCACGCAGGTACGGGCTTTCTCGGGTGCGACCTGGGCGCTCATCAGCGGCGCGCCGTCCATGCGCTGCAGCCACAGCAGGTGGCCGCCGTCGTCGCAGATCGCGATGGTCACGCTCCAGCCATTGCGCACGGCCTCGGCCTCGGCGGCGCTGGCGATGCGACGCGCATCATCGAGGGTGAGGCGGGGTTTGCTTTGCATGATAGTGACTCCTGAGCAGACGGGTTGCAGAAAAACGCCAAAGTCGCGCGAATTCGGCATCGGCAGGCGCATCGGGCCGGACAAAGCCCTTAGAATGAGTGGGCATTCATGGCGGAGCGCGAGACTGATGGCCAATGTCGAAAGTTGCGTGACTGACATCGTAGCCCGGCACGGCGGCGATGCAACGCGCTTGTTGCAGATCCTCATCGAGGTGCAGGACGTCGTCGGGCATCTTCCCGATGCCTGCATCACCCTCATCGCCGCTCAGCTGTCCTTGCCGCGCTCGCGCGTGGAGGGCGTGGCGGGCTTCTACAGCTTCCTGCACCAGCGGCCCGTCGGCCGCTACCGCATTCTCTTCTCCGACAACATCACCGACCGCATGCTCGGCGCGCCCGCGCTGATGCAGGCGCTGTGCAGCAAGCTGTGGGTGGAGCGGGGCAAGGTGTCGGAGGACGGGCTGGTGAGCGTGGACACCACCTCCTGTACCGGCATGTGCGACCAGGGGCCGGCGGCGCTGGTAAATGGCGTGCCGATCACCCGGCTGGATCACCGCCGCCTCAACGAGATCGCCGAGCTGGTGCGCCAGCAGGTGCCCCTGTCGAACTGGCCGGCGGCGTTCTTCACCGTCGAGGACAACATCCGCCGCAAGGATGCGCTGCTCGGCTCCACTGCGGCGCCGGGCGATGCGCTGCGTGCCGCGATCCGCGTCGGCCGCGACGGCTGGCTCGCCGAGATGGAGCGCTCCAACCTGCGCGGCCGCGGCGGGGCGGGTTTCACCACCGCGGTGAAGTGGAAGGCCTGCCGCGACGCGGCCGGTGCCGACAAGGTGGTGGTGTGCAATGCCGACGAGGGCGAACCCGGCACCTTCAAGGACCGCGTGCTGCTCACCCGCCACGCCGACCTCGTGTTCGAGGGCATGACGCTCGCCGCCTGGGCCACGGGTGCGCAGCAGGGTTTCCTCTACCTGCGCGGCGAATACCGCTACCTGCTGCCGCAACTGCGCGCGGTGCTGGCGCGGCGGCGCGAGGCGGGGCTGCTCGGGCAGGGTATCCGCGGCCAGGCGGGCTTCGATTTCGACATCGACATCCACCTCGGCGCCGGCGCCTATGTGTGCGGCGAGGAGACCGCGCTGCTCGAGTCGCTGGAGGGCAAGCGCGGCACGCCGCGCATCCGCCCCCCGTTTCCGGTGACGCACGGTTATCTTGGCCGGCCGACGGTGGTGAACAATGTCGAGACGCTGGCGAAGACCACGCTGGTCGCACTCGAGGGCGGTACCGCCTTCGCCGCCACCGGTACCGCGCAGTCCACCGGCACCAAGCTGCTGTCGGTTTCCGGCGACTGCGCCTACCCGGGCATCTACGAGTACCCCTTCGGCGTGCCGATCGAGCGTGTGCTGGAAGACTGCGGCGCGAGCGACACCCAGGCGGTGCAGGTGGGCGGTGCTTCCGGGGTGCTGGTCGCGGGCTACGAGTTCCACCGCCGCATCGCGTTCGAGGACGTGCCCACCGCCGGCGCCTTCATGGTGTTCGATTCCAGCCGGGATGCGTTCGAGATCGCGCGCAACTTCGTCGACTTCTTCGCACACGAGAGCTGCGGCTTCTGCACGCCGTGCCGGGTCGGCACCTCGCTCCTGAAGGGCTACATGGACAAGCTCGCGGCCGGCCACGGCGCCAAACCGGATCTGGCCGACATCGAGTGGGTGACGCGCCTCCTGAAGAACGCCAGCCACTGCGGCCTGGGTTCCTCCGCGCCCAACCCGGTGATCGACACGCTGGTGAAGTTCCGACCCACCTTCGAGCGGCGGCTGGAGTCGCTGCAGTTCGAGCCGGCCTTCGATCTCGACGCCGCGCTCGCCACCGCGCGCCGCATCACCGGCCGCGACGACCCGGCCGCGCACCTCGACGCCGGCCAGGAGGCTCACCGATGACAACCCGCAAGTTCATGTTCGACGGCCAGCCGGTGGAATTTCAGGATGGCCAGACCATCATGGAAGCCGCGCGCGCGGCTGGTCACTACATCCCTTATCTCTGCTGGCACCCGGATTTTCCGCCGCACGGCTCGTGCAAGCTGTGCGTCGTCAAGGTGGGCGGGCGGCACGTGTCGTCCTGTGCGCTGCCGGCGAAGGAGGGCATGGAGGTCGAGAGCAACACCCCCGAGATCAATGCCGAGCGGCGCGCGATGCTGCAGATGCTGTTCGTCGAGGGCAACCACTTCTGTCCCTCGTGCGAGAAGAGCGGCAACTGCCAGCTGCAGGCGCTGGCCTACGAGCTGGAGATGACCAGCGCGCGCTTCAACCACATCTACCCCGACCGCCCGGTGGATGCCTCGCACCCCGAGATGCTGCTCGACTTCAACCGCTGCATCTTCTGCGAGCTGTGCGTGCGCGCGAGCCGCGATGTCGACGGCAAGAGCATCTTCTCGCTCACCAACCGCGGCATCCACAAGCACCTCGTGGTGAGCGCAGAATCCGGCCGGCTGGGCGACACCGACTTCAGCAAGGACGACCTCGCCGCCAACATCTGTCCGGTGGGCGTGATCCTGCACAAGCGGGTGGGCTTCAAGGTGCCGATCGGCGCGCGCCGCTACGACGACCAGCCGATCAGCAAGGTGTCGATGGAGGAGGCGGAGAAATGACCAAACCCAAGCTACGGGTCGCGACCACCTCGCTCGCGGGTTGCTTCGGCTGCCACATGTCCTTCCTCGACATCGACGAGCACCTCTTCGAGCTGGTGCAGCTGGTGGAGTTCGACCGCTCGCCGCTCACCGACATCAAGCACTGCGGGCCGTGCGACATCGGTCTCATCGAAGGCGGGGTGTGCAACGCCGAGAACGTGCACGTACTGCGCGAGTTCCGCGCCAACTGCAAGACGCTGATCGCGGTGGGCGCCTGCGCGATCAACGGTGGCCTGCCGGCGCAGCGCAACCACCTCGAGCTCGGCGCCTGCCTGCGCGAGGTGTACGAATTCCGCGACGGCATCCAGGGCGGCGGCGTGCCCAACGACCCGGAGCTGCCGCTCTTGCTCGACAAGGTGCACCCCATCCACGAGGTGGTGCGGGTGGATTACTTCATCCCCGGTTGCCCGCCATCGGGCGATGCGATCTGGAAGTTCCTCACCGACCTGATCGCCGGGCGCACGCCGCGGCTCACCTATCCGCTGATGCATTTCGATTGAGGTCCACATGTCTCTCGCTCAAGAAACCGCCCAGAATCGCGAGAACCTGCGCCGCGTCGTGATCGACCCCGTGTCGCGGGTCGAGGGCCACGGCAAGGTCACCTTGCTGGTGGACGACGACGACACGGTGCGCGAGGCGCGCCTGCACATCGTCGAGTTCCGCGGCTTCGAGGTCTTCATCCAGGGCCGCCCGTACTGGGAGGTGCCGGTGATGGTGCAGCGCCTGTGCGGCATCTGCCCGGTGAGCCACCACCTCGCCGCTTCCAAGGCGCTCGACCATGTCGTCGGCGCGCCGACGGTCACCGTCAGCGCCGAGAAGCTGCGCCGCCTGATGCATTACGGCCAGATGCTGCAGTCGCACGCGCTGCACTTCTTCCACCTGTCGTCGCCGGACCTGCTGTTCGGCTTCGACTCGGAGGTCGCGCGGCGTAACATCGTCGGCGTCGCCGCGGCGCACCCCGAGGTGGCGCGCCAGGGCGTGCTGCTGCGCAAGTTCGGCCAGGAGGTGATCCGCGCCACCGCCGGCAAGCGCATCCACGGCACCGGCGCGGTGCCGGGCGGCATGAACCGCCACCTCTCCGCCGACGACCAGGCGATGCTGCGCAAGGATGCGAACCAGATGGTTGAGTGGTCGCAGGCGGCGGTGGATCTCGTCGCGCAGCTTCACCGCGCCAACCCGGCGCTCTACGACCGGTTCGGCACCTTCCGTTCGCGTCTGATGAGCCTGGTGCGCGCGGACGGCGCGATGGACCTCTACGGCGGCGTGCTGCGCTTTCGCGACGCGGACGGCAACATCCTGCTCGACCAGGTACCGGACCAGGATTACCACAGCGTGATTCACGAAGAGGTGCGGCCCTGGAGCTACATGAAGTTCCCCTTCATGCAGACCGACGGCCCCGCGCTCGGCTGGTACAAGGTGGGCCCGCTCGCGCGGGTGCAGAACTGCGACTTCATCCCCAGCCCGCGCGCCGAGGCCGCGCGCCAGGCCTTCGTCGCGCATGGCGGCGGCGCGCCGGTGCATGCGACGCTCGCCTACCACTGGGCGCGCATGATCGAGATGCTCCACGCCGCCGAGGTGATCCGCGATCTCCTCGACGACCCGGACCTGATGTCGGGCGAGATCATGGCCGCCGGACCGCGCGCGCGCGAGGGCGTGGGCATCATCGAGGCGCCGCGCGGCACGCTCATCCACCACTACCGCGTCGGCGACGACGATCTGGTGAGCATGTGCAACCTCATCGTCTCCACCACCCACAACAACCAGGCGATGAACACCGCGATCCGCGAGGTGGCCAACACCTACCTCAGCGGCCGCACGCTCACCGAGGGGCTGTTGAACCACATCGAGGTCGCGATCCGCGCCTTCGACCCCTGCCTGTCGTGCGCCACCCACGCGCTCGGCAAGATGCCGATGGTGCTGGAACTGCAGCGCGCCGACGGCGAGGTGGAGGACAGGCTGATCCGTGACTGAGCGCGCCATCGAAGCGGCCACCGGGCAGGGGCGGGCGCCGCTCGTGATCCTCGCGGTTGGCAACCCCTCGCGCGGCGACGATGCGCTGGGCCCGATGCTGGCGGAGGCGATCACGCCCAAGCTGCCTGCAGGCGTGAAGCTGATCGTCGACTTCCAGCTGCAGGTGGAGCACGCGCTGGACATCGGCGACGCCGAGCGCGTGCTCTTCATCGACGCCGAGACAGGGCTGGACTGCGACTGCCATCTGCGCAAGGTGGTCGCGGGCGGGGGCACGAGCGTCTTCAGCCACGCGCTCTCGCCAGAACAGTTGCTTGCCGTGCATGCTCAGATCTGCGCCACACCTCCGGCCGAAGCCTATGTCTTGGGCGTGGCCGGGCAGGGGTTCGAACTGGGGGCGGGCTTGTCAGCCGCGGCGCGGCGGGCGCTGGAAACCGCTCATGATCTGTGCGTGGCGCTACTCGACGACATGCAGCCCACCAACTGGCAGCGGCGGTCGGGCAGGCACGCAGCGTCGATGATGATGGACTGAACCCGTCTCAGGCGCGCATGCCGGGGAACAGGATCGCGATGTAGCTCGCCAGGTTGAGCTCGGCGGTTTCGCGCAGGGCGGCGAACTCGTCCGCCGCCAACCCCACCTGTGCCCACACCGCAGCGTCGATGCGCTGCGAGACCGCGTCGCTCGCTTCGCCGTTGCGGTCGGCGGAGACGATATGCGCAGCGATGTTGAGAATGCAGGCCTCGGCGACGAATTCGCCACCAAGGCGCGGGATGACCTGCGCGCCGATGACTTTCACGAAGCAGTCGGGCAGCTTCCAGTGCGCCGCGAGCGTGGCGCCCACTTCGGCGAAGTCGCAGCCGACGATGCACCGCTCAACCGTATGCAGCTCGTCTTCGCCGTCCCGCGCGGCAAGCTGCGCCTCTTCGGCGAGGCGTGGCACGGTCTGGTACATCACCAGGTGGCCGAGGTCGGACAGCAGGCCTATCGTCAGCATCCGCTCCGCGTGGTGCGCGCCCATGCGACGGGCGATCTCGCGCGCAGCCAGCCCGCACATCACGCTGCCGCGCCAGAAGCGGTTCATGTCCATGGTTTCCGGGTGCACGTCCTGGAACACCGAACCGATCGACATCGCCAGCACCATGTCGTGCACCTGCTGCAAGCCGAGGATCGTCACCGCACGGCTCACCGAGTCGATGCGCCCGCCATAGCCGTACAGCGCGCTGTTCACGACATGCAGCAGCCGCGCGGTGAGCGCCGGATCTGCCGCGATGATGCGGCCGACCTCGGCAATCGAGCAGTCCTCGGAGTCGATCTCCTCGCGGATGCGCAGGTACACCGTGGGTAGCGAGGTGAGCTCGTCGATCTGGGATACAAGTTCCTGTGCGGAATGCATGGGCGCCATCCTGAATGGTTGCTGCATTATCGGCGATCACGGCCCCGTGGTGAAGTCCGGGGCCCGCGCCCAATCGGCGCAGGCCTCGCGCAGCGCGCATGCCGGCCTTTCCCGGAAGGCAGGTGTGTTACTACGCAGGTGATCAATTCGCATATTTTTCAGTACATTGTGATGCTTTGAGCTACGGGGGTAAGGTTGCGAAGGACTACGCAATACGGTCGCCCTCGCTACGCGGTGACCACTGCGCCATCTCGTCTGCGATGAACCGTGCGAACGGGCGAATGTCGCCGTACACACTGGCTTGCTCAAGCGCGTTCATGTATGCAGCTCGCCGGCTGACCCGAATCACCGTCCATGGGTAACCTCCCGACGCCAGCAGCGTGTTCATCAGAAACCGTCCGATGCGTCCATTACCGTCGAAATACGGATGAATGAAGACGAAGAGATGGTGACCAAGTACCGCGCGCACAGAGGCTTCTGGCTCCTCGCGGAGTAAGTCGAACAACGTCTCCAGGCTGTCGAGGATGGCGTCCCGGGGGACGGGCGTATGCATGGAATTCCGGATGAATATGGGACCCGTGCGGTAGCCAGCCAATTGTTGGCGCTGCAGGATGCCCGCAGATACCGCAGGGCCAAACAACTCACCGTACCAGTCGTGGTGGTCCCGTTGCACCACGCGACCGGCGTTCTCGCCCTCGAACACTTTGGCGATGCTAGCCTTGACCGCATTGAACGCCTGAAAATAGCCGCGAGCAGCCAGGGCATCACGGGTTTCCTGGTGTTCGGGATTTCCTCCAGGATCCCACTCCCCCCGAGCCACCCGCCCGATGAGTTCATCGGTGACCTGATAGCCTTCAATCGACAACGAGTTGTAAGCATCCGCCGCGTAGCGCTCGTCGACCTGCGCCAGATAGGTCGTCACATCCGTCGTGCGCCCTGTAGCGGGAGGAAAGCACTTGATGACCTCGTCGCGCCACCCGGCCCACATCGACCGTAGGCGCAGCGCATACGGGGAGCGCTCACGGCCAGGAGGAAGAGACGGTACAGGCAGGTAGAACGGATTGTTCGGCTTCAGCGAATGGCCCGCTTGGGCGAATGCTTTGATGATGCGCAGGGCGTCGTCGTCACGTTGAGCGAACTGCATCGCCCCGGCCAAGCGGGCCGCGGCAGTCGGCAGGCTCTTGCCGGCCAGCAGTGTGGGAAGGACTTCCGATGCGTCGCGTACCATGGCCAGCGCAATCTCAGCCTCCCTCGGGTGACTGACAAAGAATTGCGGACCAACCAAACAGAGTGCTTCGACTAAGGGCCAGACCTGCAAGCCGCGCGCTTCCGTACGGGATTTGGGGACGCGCTTTGCGTCGCAGTACACCAGCAGCGAAGTTTCGAACGGCAACTTGAGAACCGTGGTTCCGCTTTCCTTGGTTACGACCGTGACCTGCGGTGGCACCGTCGTGTTGCCCGTGTGCAAGAGGAGGGACGCCTCCGGGTTCAGGCAGTAGCGATTTCCGAAGCGTTTGCTCAGGTACCCCAAAACGAATGTCCAGAAACTGGCGTACCAGGCGGTAGAGTCGCCCCCCCCGTCGGCCGGATTGCCGCAGATGTACCAGCCCTTCATGACCGGCCGCAGGAACCCCGTGTCAATCAGAATAACCCGATGTTCGTCGGCAAGATCCTTCGATTCCACAACGCCATGATGCTTACCCTGCAAGCGCTTCAGTGCACGCAATGCGGCGGCCAGCAAGGGGGAGCCAGTTCTTGAGGTAGGGTGCGAAGTGATCACGGGTGTCAGAATCTGCTTTGGTATTGCTTCAAGATTTACTTTGCCATTATAGATAAAGGTACTTTGACTTGAAGTAATCACCTACTTTGCTTTGCGATGCAAAAGATGGCGACTGTCCCCCAGCCTGATCCTACCCGGCAGCGCCGGCTTAAGGTGCCGAACGTAAGGCGCTGATCGAATGCGTCGAGCGATCCGTTAGGCCGATTTGGCTGACAATGTGCGAGGCGGTCCGAGAGCGCCTGGTGCTCCCGTAAAATGTGCCCCCAGGAGGGCACCGCTTAGACGGTCTGGCTACTCGGATGCTCGCCAATACTGGAATTGAGGGGCGCATGAAGATACTCAGCTGGAACATTCAATGGGGGCGCGGTGCGGACGGGCAGGTCGATCTTGACCGCACGATTGGTGAGATCCGAGCGGGTGGCGAGCCGGATGTGATCTGCCTGCAGGAGGTTGCGCAGAATGTCCCCGGCCTCAAGGGGGGCGATCCGGGCGACAGCGTCGCGCGGCTGGCGGCGGCGTTTCCCGGGCACACGGCGGTGTTCGGCGCGGCGGTTGACCGATTGCGCGAGGACGGCGTGAGGGCGCGCTTCGGCAACATGATCCTGTCGCGCCTGCCGGTGAAGCAGGTGTTCCGCCACCTGCTGCCGAGCCCGGCCGATGCCGGCGTGCCCGGCATGCAGCGCGGCTGCGTGGAGGTGGTGGTCGAGTCGGGAGACAGGCCGTTGCGGGTGCTGAGCACGCACCTCGAGTACTACTCGCTGCGCCAGCGGCTCGCCCAGGCCGAAGCGCTGCGTGGGCTGCAGGCGACGGTGGCGGACAATGTCGCGAATCCGCCGGGCGGCAAGGACGCGAATCCGGTCTTCGCGCCCTGGCCACGGCCGGTGGAGGCGGTGCTGTGCGGCGATTTCAACTGCCTGCCCGACAGCGACGAGTATCGCGCGCTGTGCGCGCCGCTACCGCATGACGCGGGTTGGTTCGATGCCTGGCGGCTTGCGCATGCCGGGCCCCACGCGCACAGCGTCGGGCTGCATGGCGCGGAGTGGCCGGATGCACCGTATTGCTGCGACTTCTTCTGGTTGGCGGGCTCGCTGCGCGAGCGCGTGTGCCGCATCGAGGTCCTAGCCGACACGCCGGCCAGCGATCACCAGCCGCTGGTGCTGGAGCTCGCCGACCGTTGATGTGATGCGCGCTCGGACTGCCGGCGGCTTTTGGGTGGTCTCTGCGTGGCCTCAGCGGGGCGTCGGCAGCGGCTCGACGAGGTCGCGGTACGCGTGCCAGGTGGCGTGGCCGATGAGCGGCATCAGCACCACCAGGCCGAGGTGAAAGGTGAGAAACCCCAGGATCGTCAGCGTGACGATGGAGAGTGCCCACACGATCATCGCACCGGGGTTGCGGGCCAGCGCGGTGGCGCTCGCGAGCATGGAGCTGATCGCGTCCTGGTTGCGGTCCAGCATCAGCGGAATCGACACGATGCTGAGCGCGAACACGATGGTGGCGAACAGCAGGCCCACACCGAAGTACACCATCAGGAACTCGAGGTTCTCCAGCGCCAGCACCTGAGAGAGGAAGCCCGAGAGGTTGGGCAGCTCGTTCTGATAGAACAGCGCGAACACGATCAGCGAGGCGCGCGCCCACACCAGGAACACCACGCCCAGGACCACCGCGAAGATGCCGATGTTGCCCGCGTTGCGCGTCCACACCGTCAGGGTCGGTGCGAGCGAGCAACCCTCGCCGCGCTCATGGCGGCGGCTGATCTCGTACAGGCCCATCGCGAGGAAAGGCCCGAGCAGCAGGAAGCCCGAGGTGAGCGCCGACGTGTACTCATAGGCATGCTCGAACACCTTGGTGAGCAACAGCCCCATCGCCGCGAAGCAGAAGCCGTAGAACAGGCTGGGGATGGGGCAGGACTTGAGATCGGAGAGCCCGCGCGCCAGCCACCGGAAGGCGCTGCCCACGGGCACCTCTCGCACGCTGGGGAAGGGCAGCCCCTCGTCGGTATTCTTGATGTTGTCCGTCTGCGACATGTGTCTCTCCCGTCGTGGTTGTTATATCACTGCAGCGAACCGGCCTCGGCCAGGGTCAGGCTTTTGAAGGGGATCAGCGTCGGGTGTGCTCCCCCGCGAACTGTTCGATCGCGCGTGCGAGTGCTTCCGGCGCCTCCGCCATCATCGCGTGCCCCGCACCGCCCAGCGTCATCGTCCGCGCACCGCCTGGCACGTTGACCAGCGCCGCAGCAAGCGGTTTCGTCGCACGTGGCGGCGTCATCTGATCGCGCTCGCCGCACACCAGCAGCGTCGGCACGCGCACCTCCGCTGCCATGCTCAGCCCCTCCTGGTAGGCGTTGCAGGCCGCCAGGTCGTTGGCGAGCACGCCCTCGGCCTGGCGTTCCATGAGCCTGCGGTTGATGTCCACCAGACGCGTGCCGGGCGTGGGGCTGGCGCCCAGCTGCGAGGCCGGCGCGAACGACCACTGGTTGATCATCGCATGTGCGCGCACGCGCGCCGAACGTGCCGCCTCCAGCAGCGCCGGCGCGACCGGCATGGGGGCGACCGAACCGACCAGCACCAGCGCGCTCGCGAGCGCGGGCCGTGTGGCCGCGCAATGCAGCGCGATGAGCGAGCCCATGCTGTGGCCCACGAGCACGGCCTGGCCGATGCCGCAGGCTTCAACGAGCTGGGCGATCCAGCCCGCCAGCGCGGGCACGTCCGGCAGCGCAGGCCCGCCGGAGCGGCCATGGCCGGGCAGGTCCGGCGCAAGCACGCTGAAGCCGTGGTGGGCCAGCCGGCGCGCCGGGTGGTTCCACACGCTGTGGTCGTGTCCGGCGCCGTGGATCAGCACGATAGCCGGGCGCGCCGCATCCAGCGGCCGGCCGCCGGTGTAGACGTAGGTGGGGCTTGAATCGATGACGAGTTCCATGGCGCTCACCGCTTCAGCAGACGACCGACCGCGGCGAGGCCGCGCTCCAGGTCTTCGATCAGGTCCGACACATGCTCCAGGCCCACGGAAAGGCGCACCGTGCCCTCGGAGATGCCGCTAGCGGCGAGGTCGGCGGCGGACATGCGGAAATGCGTGGTCGAGGCAGGGTGGATCACCAGCGATTTGGCGTCGCCCACATTCGCGAGATGCGAGAACACCCGCAGCGCCTCGATGAACGCGCGCCCGGCCGGGCGCCCGCCCTTGAGCTCGAAGGACAGCACCGCGCCCGCGCCATGCGGCAGCACGCGCGCCGCGACGGCATGGTCGGGGTGGTCGGCAAGCCCGGGGTAGGCAACGCGCTCCACCAGCGGATGGGCGGCGAGATGGGCGGCAAGCTCGCTGGTGTTGGCCACGTGTGCGCGCATGCGCAGTGGCAGGGTCTCCATGCCCTGCAGGATCTGGAACGCGTTCATCGGCGAGAGGCAGGCGCCGAAGTCGCGCAGGCCCTCGCGCCGTGCGCGCAGCGCGAAGGCGGTGATCGGCGACTCCTCGGCGAAATCCATGCCGTGGAAGCCTTCGTAGGGTTCGGTGAGCGTCGGGAAGAGGCCCGAGGCCTCCCAGTCGAAGCGCCCGCCATCCACCACCAGCCCGCCGATCGCCACGCCATGTCCGCCGAGGAACTTGGTGGCGGAGTGCATCACCAGGTCCGCACCGAGTGCGATCGGCTTCTGCAGGCAGGGAGTGACCAGCGTCGCATCCACCATCAGCGGCAGGCGGTGTGCATGCGCGATCTCGGCGACGAGCGGGATGTCGAGCACGTCCAGGCCCGGGTTGCCGATCGATTCGCCGAACAGCAGCCGCGTCTCCGGGCGGATGGCGGCTTTCCAGGCCGCCGGGTCGCGCGGATCGACGAAGGTGGTGGTGATGCCGAAACGCGGCAGGGTGTAGCTGAAGAGGTTGTGCGAGCCGCCGTAAAGCGCGCGCGAGGCCACCACATGGCCGCCGGCGCCCATCAGGGTGCACACCGCCAGGTGCAGCGCGGCCTGGCCGCTCGCCACCGCGATCGCCGCCACGCCCTCGTCGAGCGCGGCAATGCGCTCTTCCAGCACCGCGTTGGTCGGGTTGGAGATGCGCGAGTACACATGCCCCGGCACCTCCAGATTGAACAGCGAGGCGGCGTGGTCGGCGTCGCGGAAGACGTAACTTGCAGAGAAATGGATGGGTGTGGCGCGCGTGCCGTGTGTGGCGTCTGGGCTCTGGCCGGCGTGCAGCGCCAGCGTCTCGGGGCGGAAGGGTGTCGCGGACATGGGTCTCGGTGTGATGTGGGGCTTCAGGCCGGCTCGTCCGGCTGCAAGGCGGCTTCCAGCGCGCTGATGCGGTCCTTGAGGACGAGCTTGCGCTTCTTCAGGCGGCGGATCATCAGGTCGTCGTCGACCGGGTTCTGGATGAGCCGGTTGATCGCGTCGTCGAGGTCGCGATGTTCCATGCGCAACTCGGCCAGGCGCGACTCGAGGCTTGCAGCGTCGTCGCAGGTCAGATCGCTCATTGACAGGGGCTCCGGCGGAAACGGTGCGGGGCTGGCCGCAGCGGGTTGGGTCGACGATCGCGCTATGGTAGGCAGCGCGGGGGCAGATGACAACCGCGCACGAAAGTGGGGCTATCATTGGCCGCTTTCCGATTTGTTGCAAGTGGATTCGCATGAACAAGGCTTTCGTCAAGGAAAACGACGCGGACGATGATGAGGACGGCGCGCCGCGCGCACCTTCGCTTCCGCCAGGCAGCAAGAACTACATGACGCGGCGCGGCTACGAGACACTGCTGCGCGAGCTCGACCAGCTGGTGCGTGTCGAGCGCCCCAAGCTGGTCGAGGTCGTCGCCTGGGCCGCCGGCAACGGCGACCGCTCCGAGAACGGCGACTACATCTACGGCAAGAAGCGCCTGCGCGAGATCGACCGGCGCATCCGCTTCCTCACCAAGCGCATCGAGAGCGCCGACGTCGTCGACCCGGAGCGCCAGCAGGGCTCGGAGCAGGTCTTCTTCGGCGCCACCGTCACGATCGAGGATCCGGAGTCCGGCGAGCAGACCTGGCAGATCGTCGGCATCGACGAGGCCGACGCCAGCAGCGGCCGGATCAGCTGGATCTCGCCGCTCGCCCGCGCGCTCCTGAAGGCGCGCGAAGGCGACATCGTCAAGTTCGCCAGCCCCTCCGGCCTGCGCGAGATCGAGGTGGTTGAGATCCGCTACGTGTGAGCGGGTGTCGCATGAAGGGTTGATGGGTGGCAAAAGCGCTTTCAGGCTACTATAGTTGTATATCCTGTATATACACGTTGGACCATCATCATGCTGACGCGTGTTTTCAAGAGCGGTAATTCCTTGGCCGTGCGCATTCCCAAGGAACTCGCCTTTCTCGATCCTTCCGAGGACGTCGAGATCGAACGGATCGGGGACACCTTGGTGCTGCGCCCCGCGGGCCAGCAGACGCTGGATGACCTGCCTGCCATCCTTGCCGCCTTCAGCCCCGATTTCATGGCAGGAGGTCGCGAGTTCAACGAGCAGCGCGAACGGGATTGGATCGCCTCATCGCTGCGCACGCCATCGATGTGGGCGCGGTGCTGGTGACGAACAACGAGGCCGACTTCAACGACTACCCCGGCCTGCAGGTCGAGAACTGGGTCGGTGCGTGAAGCCGAGCCCTTGAAATACCAATTTCCATGCCCATATGGGGCCCGTTGAAAATGCAACAACGGAGCCCTGCACATGACCACCGCGCAAGCCGCAACCGCTGAAACCCTCAACTTCCAGGCCGAGGTGAAGCAGCTGCTTCACCTGATGATCCACTCGCTCTACTCCAACCGCGAGATCTTCCTGCGCGAGCTGATCTCCAACGCGTCGGACGCCTGCGACAAGCTACGCTTCGAGGCGCTCGACAACGGCGCGCTGTATGAGGGCGACGCCGACCTCAAGATCCGCATCGCCTTCGACAAGGACGCGAAGACCGTCACCGTCAGCGACAACGGCATCGGCATGAGCCGCGACGAGGTCGTCGCCCACCTCGGCACCATCGCCAAATCCGGCACCAAGGAGTTCTTCGGCAAGCTCACCGGCGATCAGCAGAACGATGCAAACCTGATCGGCCAGTTCGGCGTGGGTTTCTACTCCGCCTTCATCGTCGCCGACAAGGTCACCGTCGTCACCCGCCGCGCCGGCCTCGCCGCCGATGCAGGGGTGCGCTGGGAATGCACCATGAGTGGCGACACCGCCGGCGCCTACACCGTCGAACCGGTGAGCAAGGCCGGCCGCGGCACCGACATCATCCTGCACCTGCGCGACGGCCAAGAGGACCTGCTGTCGAGCTGGAAGCTCAAGAGCCTGATCCGCAAGTACTCCGACCACATCGTCCAGCCGATCCTGATGCAGAAGGAAGAGTGGGATCAGGAGAAGGGCGAGCAAGTCGTTCGTGACGAGGAAGAAACGGTCAACCAGGCGAGTGCCCTGTGGGCGCGTTCAAAGAACGACATCAGCGAGGACGAGTACAAGGCCTTCTACAAGCACGTCGGCCACGACTTCGACGAGCCGCTGGCGTGGACCCACTCGCGTGCCGAGGGTCGCCACGAGTACACCCAACTGCTGTACATCCCCAAGCGCGCGCCCTTCGACCTGTGGGACCGCAACGCCCGCCACGGCATCAAGCTCTACGTGAAGCGCGTGTTCATCATGGACGACGCCGAGAAGCTGATGCCCACCTACCTGCGCTTCGTGCGCGGCGTGGTCGATTCGGCCGACCTCTCGCTCAACGTCTCGCGCGAGATCCTGCAGGAATCCAAGGACATCGACACCATTCGCGCCGGCTGCACGAAGAAGGTGCTGGGCCTGCTCGAGAGCTTCGCCACCAGCGACGAAGCGGGCGACCAGGAAAAGTACGCCACCTTCTGGAAGGAATTCGGCAAGGTGCTGAAGGAGGGTGTCGGCGAGGACTTCGCCAACAAGGACAAGATCGCCGGCTTGCTGCGCTTCGCCTCCACCCACGCGGATACGCCCGACGAGGTCGTCTCGCTCAAGGACTACATCGGCCGCATGAAGGAAGGCCAGGACAAGATCTACTACGTCACCGCCGAATCCTTCAACGCCGCGAAGAACAGCCCGCACCTCGAAATCTTCCGCAAGAAGGGCATCGAGGTGCTGTTGCTGTCCGACCGCGTGGACGAGTGGGTGATCGGCAATCTCACCGAGTTCGACGGCAAGTCGCTGGTGTCGGTCGCGAAGGGCGGCCTGGACCTCGGCGGGCTGGAAGACGAGGCCGAGAAGAAGGAAGCCGAGCAGGCCGCCGACGAGTTCAAGGAACTCCTCGACAAGATGAAGGCGAGCCTCGGCGAACGCGTCAAGGACGTGCGTGTCACCCTGCGCCTCACCGACTCGCCCGCCTGCCTGGTGGCCGACGAGCACGACATGGGCATGAACCTGTCGCGCATCCTGAAAGCCGCCGGCCAGCGGGCGCCGGTGTCAAAGCCCATCCTCGAGATCAACCCGCACCATCCGGCGGTGCTGCGTCTGAAGTACGAGGAAAAGAGCTTCGACGACTGGTCTGCGGTGCTCTTCGACCAGGCGCTGCTCGCCGAAGGCGGCACCCTGGACGACCCCGCCACCTTCGTGAAGCGCATCAACCAGTTGATGATGGCGATGAGCGGCAACTGAGCGCGGGGCATCAGGGGCGACCGCGTGTCATCAGGGGCGACCGCGGGTCCCCCCAACGCGAAATCGCCTGCACCGTGTCGGTAGGGGCGACCCGCGGTCGCCCTCCAGCCCCACGCTCAACGCGAAAACGCCCCTTGTCCCTACGACGGGATCTCCACCCACGCCACGCAATACGCCTCCGGCGCGACCTCGTCGTCGCCCGGAAACACCTTACAGCCGCCGTTCGCGGTCGGCGTCGGGCCGGGGACGAAGAGGTTGCAGTTCGAACACTTCTTGTCGCCTTCCGGCGTGTCCTTGTACTTGAATGCCGCACGCGCGCTCTCGTTCCTTGCCGCGACCGCAACGACGGGAATCATGGCCAGCGCCATGCCACCGAGCTTCAACATCTGACGACGGGACGGGTTCATCCTACGGCTCCTTCGAGTGATTGAGATCCGCGTGCCGTCACCCACAACGGCAGCGGTGAGTCGATTCTAAGCCCTGCGGGCCGTATCGGGCGATCCATCCGCCCCCGACCCTGCCGGTCGCGATCGGTTCGGGAGCATGGCGCATCGGAACCGCCGACGGGCGACCGTGGGTCGCCCCTACGCGGGATTACCAGCACACCCCATCCGTAGCGGCAACCCGCGGTCGCCCCACCCACGACCAGCCCGCGATCGCCCCAAAACGCGCCGCACAAGCGCGAATAATCCCTACCTCGCGCCGCTTTCACGCCAGAATGGCGCCTTCGCCATATCACCCGGCGCCGCGTCACGGCGCCTCGCTCGAACGGCTCACCCATGTCCTGTCTCCGTCCCATGCGGCGCAGCGCGCGCGTCCTGCTCTCTGCCTTCTGCGGTGTCGTCTGCGTCTTCGTGCCGCGTCCCAGTGTTGCGGCCGAGGTGCATGTCTCCTCACGCCCACTCATCGGCCTGGCGCTCTCGGGCGGCGGCGCGCGGGGTGCGGCGCACATCGGCGTGCTCAAGGTGCTCGAATCCCTGCGCGTGCCGGTGGATTGCATCACCGGCACCAGCATGGGCTCCATCGTCGGCGGCGCCTATGCGGCCGGCGTTGGTACTGGCGAGCTCGAGCAGACGGTGCTCGCCACCGACTGGGGCGACGTCTTCAACGACCGCCCGCCGCGCGCCCAGCAAGCCCTGCGGCGCAAGGCGGAGGCGGCCTCGGGGCTTTCCGAGATCGAGCTCGGCCTGGGCAAGGATGGTGTCGCGGTGGCGGCGGGGCTGGTCAGCGGCGTACAGATCGAGAGCTTCCTGCGCCGCCTGACCAGGCCGGTGGCGGACGTGGAGGATTTCTCCAGCCTGCCCATCCCCTTCCGCGCCCTGGCCACCGACATCGAAACCGGCGAGGCCGTGCTGCTCTCGCACGGCAGCTTGCCGCAGGCGATGCGCGCCAGCATGGCCATCCCTGGCGCGATGACGCCAGTGGAGATTGGCGGGCGGCTGCTCGTGGATGGCGGCATCACCGACAACCTGCCGATCAACCAGGCGCGCCGCCTGTGCGCCGATGTGGTCATCGCGGTGAACATCCAGTCGCCGCTCATGAAGCGCGGCGAGCTCGACTCCGCGTTCGCGATCACCGCGCAGCTCATCAACATGCTGGGCAAGAGTTCGGTGGATGGCCAACTTGCCGAGCTCGGGGAGCAGGACGTGCTCATCGAGCCGGCGCTGGGCGACATCAGCGCGTCGAGCTTCGAGCGCCAGGGTGAAGCCATCGCGATCGGCGAGCAGGCTGCGCGAGCCCTTGCCGACAAGCTGTCGCGTTACAGCCTGCCAGCCGACGAGTACGCCGCCATTCGCCAGCGCCAGCAACCCGCCTTCGCGGGTCTTGGGGTGGTGGACGGCATCCAGTTCGAGGGCCTCGTCCGCACCCGGCCGGAGGTGCTCGACGACCAGATGGAGAGCCGCCCCGGCGTGCTCCTGTCCGAAGACGTGCTCGCCGCCGACATGCGCCGCATCTATGGCCGCGGCGATTTCGAGGCCATCGACTACCGCATTCAGCGCCGCGACGGCCAGCGTGTGTTGGTCGTGAGCCCGCGCGAAAAGCGCTGGGGCCCCGGCTACCTTGGCTTCGGCATCGGCCTGGGCACGGATTTCGCGGGCGAATCCCACTTCAACACGGTTGTGCAGTACCGCAGAACCTGGCTCAACGAGCGCGGTGCGGAGTGGATTCTGCGTGCCCGCGGCGGCCGCCGCAACGAACTCCATACCGAGCTCTACCAGCCGGTGGATGATCGCGGGCGCCTCTTCGTCAGCGCGCACGCCGCTGCCGGGCTCGACAAGATCGGCTACTTCATCGGCGACCAGCGCATCGCCAGCTACAAAGCACACCGCCTGGGCATGGGGCTGGACCTGGGCGTGAACCTCGGCAGCTACGGTCAGATCAGCTTCGGCCCCTTCGTGCGGCGCATCCGCTTCAATCCCGATACCGGCTCCACCCTCCTGCCCGGCATCCGCGCCAGCGGGCGAGGGCTGCGCCTGCTTGCGCACATCGACCAGCTCGACCGCCCCTGGCTGCCTACCGAGGGCTACGCGCTCAAGCTCGAGGCGAGCTATCTCGACGAAGAGGTCGAGAACCCCATCCACCGCCTCGAAGGCCGCGCCGACTTCGCCTTCCGCGCCAACGACCACATCCTGGCCCTGAGCCTCGCCGGCGGCACGGACCTCAACAGCGGCCTGCCGGGCTACGAGCTCTTCTCCCTGGGCGGGCCGCTGCGCCTCTCTGCCTACGAGATCGGCGCGCTCCAGGGTGAACGCTACGCCTACGCGCGCCTCGACTACCGCAACCGCGCCATGCGCATCCCCTCCATCCTGGGCTCCGGCGTCTTCCTCGGCGGCGCCCTCGAAGTCGGTCAGATGAACGCGCTCCTCGGCGGCAATCTGGATTCCGGCCTGCGCTACTCCGCCTCCCTCTACCTCGCCGCCGACACCGCCCTGGGGCCGGCGTATCTGGGCATTGCAGCGGGGGATGGGGGGAGGAAGGCGGTGTATTTGATGTTGGGGGTGCCGTGAGTGCTCTGGCGTGACATTTTTGCTGGACATTGTTCACTTGGGGCTTTGACGAGGGGCCGATGTCAACATTTGACGACGTAGCTTGACATTGGCAAGTCGGTGCCAAGGCATTGACTGGCTTGCGCTGGGCGCAGGAGGGTCTCGCGCGGAAACCTATGTTATTGATTTAATGTAATAAACTATTCTTTTGAAAGATCCTGAATGCTCGTGCAGCAAATCTGGCACCCGAATTGCTACAGATCGCTCAAGCGGAATTGATCCGTGTTCTACCAACCAGGAGCAAATCATGAAAAAGATGCAACAGGGCTTCACCCTTATTGAACTGATGATCGTCGTTGCGATTATCGGTATTCTGGCTGCGGTGGCGTTGCCGGCTTATCAGGATTACACCGCGCGTGCGCAGGTTTCGGAAGCGTTCAGCTTGGCGAGTGGGCTGAAGATTCAGGTCGCGGATGTGTATGCGGATACTGGCGACACCTCTGGTATCGCCAGTGGCGCAGACGGGATTCCCGCTGCTACTGACGTAAAGGGCAAATACACAACTCAGGTTGAGGTTGATGACGGCGTGATCGTTGCTACGATCGGTGGTGATGCATCTGCTCTTGTGGCCACGAAAACTGTCACACTTTCGCCGGTAACCAACGCGGGCTCGCTGGAATGGACATGCAGCTCAGACGCTGATGGAAAGTATCTCCCCGCTGCTTGCCGATAAAGGCGCAAGGAGATTAGTTAAAAACTGCCCGGTAACGGGCAGTTTTTTTGTGTGCTCCAGTGTATCCTTCGATGGACGCGTAAAGATAGAATATGTTGGATTTTAGAGATTTCAGACATTGAGCAGGTTAGTTTCCTCAAATCAACTTGTAAGGTTGTGGCAGTACGTACTGTTGTGTGTATTGCTACTTCTGACCACGTTTGTATACCTACCAGGTCTTGATGGTGGGTTCTTGTTTGATGATTTTCCCAATTTGTCGCCAATGGGTGCTTACGGCGGGATCGTAGATTTCGACTCCGCGTTGTCCTTTATGCTCTCAGGATTCTCGGGTCCAACCGGTAGGCCCGTTTCGTTGCTTACCTTCCTGCTTGATGCAAGTACATTTCCGTCTGACCCATACAGCTTCAAGCGCACGAATCTGCTGATTCACTTGTTGGTTGGTTGCTTCGTCTATCTGACGAGCAACAGAATTCTGCTAGTTCTGAATTTCTCCGTGAATCGTGCAATATGGGTGAGCATGCTAGGGGCGGCCATTTGGTTGCTTCACCCGCTTTTTGTCTCGACCACCCTTTATATCATTCAACGAATGGCTCAGTTGAGCACGCTTTTCGTGATGATTGGGTTGTTTTCGTATTTTTGGGCGCGTTCGTTCATATCCACAAGGCCTTTATTCGCTCATCTGCTCATGAGTGTGGCGGTTGTGCTGGGTACCGTGCTGGCCGTATTCAGTAAAGAAAATGGGGTCCTGCTCCCGCTTCTGATTCTTGTGGTCGAGTGGGTTGTTCGTCCGCATACTGATTCCGTTGCGCCGAAGCGCTTATGGTATTGGTCATTCATTGTATTGCCGAGTGTCGCAATATTAGCCTATTTGATCTCGAATATTGATTTCACGCCGGATGTCTGGCTTGCAAGAAATTTCGATCAGCCGGAGCGATTGCTGACACAAACTAGGGTGATTTGGGACTATATTGGTCGCTTGTTTATCCCCGTCGTTGAGGGTAACGGATTATTTCAGG
Organism: Rhodocyclaceae bacterium; assembly: GCA_041916775.1. Lineage (GTDB taxonomy): Bacteria > Pseudomonadota > Gammaproteobacteria > Burkholderiales > Rhodocyclaceae > UBA2357. The sequence goes on from JAYRYZ010000007.1 coordinate 36,300, forward strand.
ACGGGTACGTCATTTCACGTGGTCTTCTTGCTCCAGGTAGCACATTGATTGCGATAGTTGGTCTATGTGCTCTTTTGGCGGTTGGTTTTTACGCCAGAATGCGGTATCCGCTGGTCAGCTTGGCTATTCTCTTCTTTTTGGCAGGGCATCTTATAGAGTCTTCCGTGCTCGGACTTGAGATCTACTTTGAGCATCGAAACTATCTTCCGGCTGTCTTTGTGTTTTTACCTTTTTCTGCGTCGCTTGTGATGTCGGAGCGTCGCTTCGGCATCAGCGTGGCTGCAGTATCTGTGTTGGGTGTGCTCGCGTTGCTGAGCACCATGACCTTTCATCGTGCTACGTTGTGGGGGGATAGCGAGAAACTGCAAATGCACTGGGCGCTCACATCAACGAATTCCCCGCGCGCAGCCAATGCGATCGCAGAGGTGTTGCTGAAGAGGGGACGCATTGATGAATCGATTCAACATCTGGAAGCATCCTTATTGCGCATGCCGGATAGTGCTTTGTTGAACATTCGTTTACTCGTTCATAAGGTTGCTGCGGGTCGTGTGCAGTCCTCAGACTTTGATAAATGCGCCGCGGCGCTAATAAATGTTCCGTTCGACGCCCAGGCCGTTGAAGCGTTAGGGCTGTTGGCCGATGTAGTCCTGCAGACTAGGAGTAGCAGGGAAGTTAGAGATGATCTTTTGAAGATCATTGCCGTGCTTGATCAGCATGCCCGATATCAGAAGTTCACACAATACCGAAGATATTCGGCATACGTTCAAGGTAGGGTATATTTGTCGAAAGGAGATGCCCGTTCCGCGCTGCAGTGGTTCATTAAGTCAGCAAGACTTTATAACGATGTTGATGCTGCACTAAGGATGGTTAGCGAGCTGGCGATGGGCGGATATTATGATGAAGCGCTTTCAATGCTTTCTGAGGCACGTGATATTTTTCGAGAGCAGCCGAAGAAGACGCTCAAGCGTTCCGAGTTGATCTATTCTTATGAGCTGGATAGGCTTGAGAAAACGATACACGACGACCTCGCTTCTGTGGAACGAACGCGCTAGTTTTCTCTTCATGACTCCGTGGTCGAGATGCATCGGGCTTCGCTATGTGCGAGTCTCAGTGCACCATGTGTGTTATGTGTTCGTGGTTTGATTTTTTAGCCTAGCGGAGTGTTGATTAATAACATGGAGAACGGCCCTCTTAATATTGGATTTTATTCATCGTATAGTGTAACAGTAATTCTGCCGGCACTGAATGAAGGTCAATCGGTAGGACATACCGTGTCCGCAGTTCGGCGGGTTCTTCCTGCGGCGGAGATTCTGGTAGTTAACGACGGATCTACCGATTCAACTGCTGATGATGCTGAGGTGTCCGGTGCGGTTGTGTTGAATCAACTATACACAATGGGCAATGGGGCGGCGGTTAAGGCAGGGGCACGTGTAGCGAGCGGTGATGTCTTGGTTTTTATGGATTCCGATGGGCAGCATAAACCCGAGGATATTGAAAGCTTGCTATCCAGGATGACGCAGGGGTACGATATGGTCGTCGGCGCAAGGCAGCGAGGTTCGCAGGCCAGCGTCGGCAGGGGAATCGCGAACAAAATGTACAACAGGTTGGCGAGCTTCATGGTTGGGCACAGAGTCGAAGACTTGACTTCCGGTTTTCGGGCTGTGAAAGCGGAAAAGTTCAAGGAGTTTCTCTACCTCTTGCCAAACGGGTTTTCATATCCGACGACGATTACCATGGCTTTTTTTCGCGCAGGATACTCAGTCGGTTATGAACCAATCCATGCCGCAAAGAGAGTCGGGCATAGCCATATCAAGCCTTTACGTGACGGCGTTCGTTTTCTTTTGATCATCTTCAAGATTGCGACGCTATATTCCCCGCTTAAGCTATTCTTTCCTGTCGCAGCCATAATGTTCTTGCTGGCAACGGGCTGGTATGGCTACACCTATGTCACTTTGAATCGCTTCACCAACATGAGTGCTTTGCTTTATACCGGCTCAGTGATTACCTTCATGATGGGCTTGATCTCGGAGCAGATTACAGCCCTGATGTACAAGAGTCAGAAGTGAGTGTGCCTTCGCTCCAAAAGCCTACGTTGTTGGTGCTCGCGTCGACATATCCACGCTGGGCAAACGATCCAGAGCCTGGTTTCGTCCATGAGCTTGCAAAGCGTCTGTTGGGCAGATTTAGGGTCATTGTGTTGTGCCCACACGCGGAGGGTGCGCGTGTCCGAGAGGTAATGGACGGCGTTGAAGTACGGCGTTACCGCTATGGTCCTGGGCGTTTGGAAACTCTGGTGAATCATGGGGGTATTGTTACCAACCTGCGTAATGACCCATGGAAATGGCTTCTTGTGCCGGGCTTCTTTCTGGTACAGGCCTTCGAGGCGGCACGCATCTGTCGTCGGGAGCGCGTTGACATGGTGCATGCTCATTGGCTCATCCCGCAGGGATTGGTCGCCGCGTTGATTTCCAGCTTGCCCGGCAGATCAATACCCTACCTTGTCACCTCGCATGGCGCTGATCTATACGCTTTGCGGGGTCGGGTTGCTGAGCTGATCAAACGCTGGGTTCTGCGGCGAGCTGGCGCAGTTTCGGTTGTTAGCAGGGCAATGCGTAACGTGGTCACGCAGAGTGAGCCGTCGTTAGCCGAGGTGTCAGTGATACCAATGGGCGTGGATATGCAGAAGCGCTTTGTGCAGGCTGTGGGTCAGCCGAGGAGTAAGAGTGAGCTGTTATTCGTTGGACGTCTCGTCGAGAAGAAAGGCGTGCGACATCTGATTGACGCGTTACCTGCAATTCTCAGGCACGTACCCGATGCTTCACTTACGGTTGTAGGCTTCGGGCCGGATGAGGCGAATCTGAAGGCACAAGTTGCCGCGTTGGGACTAGGCAGTGCAGTGAGCTTCTTAGGTGCTTTACCACAGACTGAGTTGCCGCAGATCTATAGGCGTGCTGCGCTGTTTGTGGCGCCCTTTGTCCGTGCGGAGTCCGGCGACCAAGAAGGGTTGCCAGTGGCCTTGATGGAGGCTGTCGGCTGTGGATGTCCCGTTGTGGTGGGTGATATCGATGGCATCGAGGACCTCATTGGTGATGTGAAGTCTCAGATTTGCGTCGACGTACGGGATACTGATGCGCTGGCGGCCAAGGTGATTGAAATGCTCTCATCGCCGGAAGTTGCTCGTGAACGTGCTCAGAGGACATTTGCTGTTGCCGCAGAGCATGTCGATTGGTCGTGTGTGGCAGAGCGCTATGGACAAGTGCTTGATTCAATAGTCGATGTACCCAATAGAGCGGTGGATTGTCGTCACTGAGCTCTGTTGTTGAGTATCTGACGGATTTCCGGCTCTATGGCGCTGATCAATGCTTCCCAATCCATGATTTGCGCATCAGTTGCGATGGGGCGCATTAACTGGGTCAGAAGCGCTGAGGTGAGTCCATCGGCACTTCCCGGTTCGAATAGCAACTCGCGCGTGGTCGAGAATAGTTCGGTCATGGCTCCGACGTTTGATGCCGCAACGGGTAAGCCGCACGCCAGCATTTCGTAGGCCTTCTGAGGGAAGCAGTAGCGCCCGAACGGTGTGTCGAGGACGGAGATGATGCCGACATCCAGCGCCCGGAACAGATCGGCAACCCGGTCGTGCGAAAGGTTGCCAAGATAGTGCACGCGGTCTCCCCCTGGTGGAGGAAAGTCCTCGCGATACGGGCCGGCGAGCACGAGTTGCAGGTCAGGCATCCTCGAGGCGAGCTGCGGCCATGCTGCGTAAATCGGCTCAACGCCCTTGTCCCGATAGAGCCCTCCGGCAGTGCCGATGAGGCGTGCGTCTAGCGGCAGGCCAAGACGCTGACGGGCTTCACGCCTATCACCCCTGTGGAAAACTGCAAGGTCCACGCTGCTCGGCATGGCAATCACAGTTCCGTGTGCGCTGTAGGTGTTCAACACGAATTCGCGCAGTGGCTCGCTGGTTGTGGTTACCAAGGCTGCATGCTTGGTCGCGTGGCGCAGGGCGCTGACGAAGCCGGGAATGCGCGCCTGACCGAAGCCTTCGAAGTTGTCGTAAAGGTCGACGCAATAGGGGATGTCGAGCTTCCTCGAGAGCCAGGCGGTCATGACAACATGCGGGATGTCCGATGCGCCGATCAGTAGGTCGGGTCGGTAGGCCTTGAGGCCTCGCAGTACTCGCAGCGGATACGAGGCAAGCTGCGGAAGCTTGGTCGTGCCGAGGGAGGCGGATTCCCACGCGAGTGATCCTGCGTCGACTTCATGCGTCCATTCGCCATCGCTGCGGGCGTGATAATCCAGACAATAGCCACGAACCTGATGCCCAAGGCGTGCGAGTTGCCTTGGCATCTCGTACAGCCTCGCGTAGCGATCGAGGATGACGTCCTTGCCCATGTAGCGGCGTTTGCAGAGAAAGGCTATGCGCATTTGAAGTCTGTTGAGGGGCGAGGGCGTGGATTTGGCGACGGCCGCGGGTACTGAGCTCAGCGATGTGCAGCGATGATGCGTTTTGCCGCTGTCAGCGCAGCAGCCACCACCTGGTCCATGTTGTAGTAGCGATATTGCGCCAGGCGGCCGACAAAGGTGACGTGCGTTTCCAAGTCTGCGAGCTTCTGGTACCTCTGGAAGAGCGCCTCGTTTTGTTCACGTGGGATCGGGTAGTAGGGCTCTCCCTCGGCCTGTGGGTACTCACGCACGATGGAGGTGCCGGCGTGTACCTGTCCGGTAAGGTGTTTGAACTCCGTAATGCGGGTGTAGTCGTGGTCGTTGGGGTAGTTGACGGTACCGACCGGCTGGAGGCGCTCGATATTCGCGAGGTGCTCGTGCTCGAAGCGCAGCGAGCGGTAGGGCAGTGCGCCGTACCGGTGGCCGTAGAACGCATCGATCGGGCCGGTGAAAACGACATGGTTGAATGCGGAACGATCGACATCGGCAAAGTCCACACCTGTCTGCAGCGTAATGTTTGGATGATCCAGCATATTCTCGAACATCCGCGTGTAACCATACAGCGGCATGGCCTGGAAGCGGTCGGTGAAATAGCGATCGTCCGTGTTCGTGCGGGTCGGAATGCGGGCCGCCACGCCGGCCTTGAGCTGGGATGGATCAAGGCCCCATTGTTTGCGCGTGTAGTTCAGAAAGAACTTCTCGTACAAGTCACGCCCGACAGAATTGAGCACAACGTCTTCGCTGGAGCGTATCGAATCGCGAGCTTCCCTGGCTTGCTCGAAGAACAACGCAGCTCCACCCTCGTCCAGCGACAATCCATACAGGCGGTTGAGGGTGTCGCGATTGATGGGGAAAGGGTAAGCGGTACCGTCAACAACACTCAGCACACGATGCTCGTATGGCCGCCATTCGGTGAACCGCGAGAGGAAATCCCAGACCCGCTCACTGTTGGTATGGAAGATGTGCGGCCCATAGCGGTGGATCAGAAGCCCATGAGCATCCAGCTCATCAAAGGCGTTTCCGCCAATGTGCGGGCGGCGGTCAATCATGTAGACCTTGCGGCCGGCATCGGCCAAGGCGCGGGCAATGGTGCTACCGGCGAAACCCGCTCCGGTGATAAAGACGTTCGATCTCATTGCCGTAGTTGGCGGTTGCGAAAAATGCCATCCACTTGGAGGTATTCCCCTGTGTCCATATCTGCGAATCCGGGCTCGAACGCAACGGGGTCGAAGCCGAGGTCTGCGAGATGTTGCATCATGGGGAGAAAGGTGGCCTGTCCTGCGTATAACGGGCGCAGGGACAACTCAATCTGAATTGCAGCAATCCGCTCCAGGCATTGAGTAGCGCCGGCAAGTACCTGATGCTCGTAACCCTGCACATCGAGTTTGAGCCACAGGCCACGTCGACTGGCCCATTGTGGCCAATCGGGTAGTGCGTCCAAGCGTTCTATGTTCACGGTTTCCTCGCCAATTACTACAGATGATGGGGCGTGACGCTGGTGTTCTGCCAGCATGGGTAACAGCGAACTGGAGACGGAGTTGTTGGAAATATGCAGAGTTTCACAACGCGTGGCATCTCCGAGGGCGATATTTCTGGCAGACCACGCTGCGTCTTGAGTGGAGTTGCGCTGCAACTCCACAAATGCCTTTGCCATCGGTTCGAATGAAACAATTTCACCCTTGTAACCTAAGGTGCGCAAGCGCTGAGCGTACTGTCCGGTATTTGCACCAACGTCAAGCACCAAATCGATGCCATAGCTTCGCATCAGCATCATCCGGCGCCCCAGATAGTAGAACGGATTGGTCTGGCGCATGAACACGTAGCCCTTGCGCTTAATTATCAAGCGAATCCAATTATCGAGTGAGCGAAAAAACAGCATTGTCTATACCAAGGTATCGTGTACTTCATACTGTTGCGAACTTTCCAGGCGTCCTTCTATGAAGCTCCTGTCGCGTATGAAAATTTGGTTGAATTTCATTTTTTCCTGGTGACCAGGTGTGATCAATTTGCGGGTTGTCGGATCATACCAATAGGGGCCATTGAATCCAGCGGAAGCAAGAGTAGACAGGATTTGATCTGGGTTATCGTTGTATCGAGCTAAATGACCGGCCCACATCTCGACAATTATGGCTTGCAGTTCTGGCGCCTTAAGTGTGCTACTTGCGCCGCTGATTACCTGAGCTTCGAATCCTTCGACATCGATCTTGATTGCAATAGGGACTCTTTGGTCCAGGATTACATCCAGCGGATGAACTGGAACCTCAATGCTGTTTTCTATATCTTCTTCATTGTCTTCATGCAGAACATGGTTGTAGCTCCACAATGAAGATGTGAATCGCAAAAGTCCCGTTTCTTTGGCGATCCCTATGCGATGTGCCTCCACTTTATCAGCAACATCGTTTGCATATACGTTCTGCATCAATAAATTGAATGTCTTCGGGACGGGCTCGGCTGCAACCACGCGACAGCCAACGGCGCGGGCAGCAAGGATTGTATAGACCCCTGCATTTGCCCCAACGTCACAGAACAGATCTTCTGAGCGAAGGAGATGCAGACAGAACGCCATGTCCGCATATTCTCCCAGACCATATTTCGCGCAAATGGCAACGCTAGATGAAGTAACTGGCCAATTTAGCAATGCACCGCCAACATACGGAATAGCTATTTGCCGGGTAGGTGTCAGGTGACTGGCCCCCGCAAGGCGTAGCCACCGCACGATTGCTCTGATTCTTTTTCCCTTATGGAGGGGATGCTTGAAAACTGCATTTATTGCAGATAAGGTTCGGCGGATCCTGCGAGCTAGATTAAGCATTTTAAATATTTTTGCGAAAAATTGACCTACTTCATTACCCAGCCTTGTTCGCCAAAAAACTCTAGCAATCGCCGAGTTGCACTCCGTTGATCGATGTTGTCGAAGGCCTTAAGCCTTAATTCGGCGCGCCGCTGCTGCCACTGCTCGGCTTCCGGTTTAACTAGCCCCTCAAGCAGGGCATCCCAGTCCGAGAACTTCGGACCCGGTGTCATCGATTCGAAATCGAACTGAATGTCGCGGTCACGCGCGACGTACTGCTCCAAGTCCGGTGTGAGGAACAGAATCGGGCGATCCAGGAGCAGAAAATCCATATAGATGGAAGAATAGTCGCTCACCATCCCCGATAGGAACGGGAAAAGCGGGTAAACGTCGGATTCGGTACTGAGCACCCACAAGTGACGCCCATGGATGTCTGAGCTTCCTTTCTCGTAGGGGTGAAACTTGAAGAGGAACTCGAAGCCGTGCTCGTCACAAAATGCGTCCAACTGGGCTAGGCGCTCCCTATCCAGACACAGCGGGGTAGCCCGGGTGTCGCGGAATGTAGGCGCAACCAAAACAATACGGCGTCTCTGCGTCTGCCATGTGTCGAGTTGCTCCAGCACCTGCATGTCGACGTTCCTGAGCGCTAGCTCCCTAGCCATTCCCGGCAGGCGTCCGAACCCGTTTCTTGGATAGCCAGTGGTCAGCACATACCGTTGGCGGAATGCCGAGGTGAAGACCTCGTCGCGATAGAAGGCGGAGGTTGTGACTACCGCCGCGTAACGCGGAATTCGGCCACGCAGGCGCTTGCGAAGTAAGCGGGCCTGCAAAACCAGTGGGGAGGACATGAACTTTCTACCCCTAGCTTCATTGTGCCATTTGTCCAATTCTATCCGCTTGAATCCAACCCCATGCCAGAGTTGAATTTTTCGCGCACGACACAGCAGAAAACAGCGCCAGCGCTCGCACCACTCAATCGAATCCACGACCACTGTCCCACAGCGAGCGAGGAACCACCATGAACTAAGGGATGGAAATTGCATTGCCTCCAAACCATGTTCCTGGACCCAAGCAAGTGTGTCCGCACGCTCGGTGATATTGACAATACGCAGTGCGGGAGCTTCTATTAGCGTACTTTCAATAAAAAAATATTTGGTGTTATCAAGGAATTTTCCATCTCCCCGACCGATCACGGCAATCCAGTCGCGCCGCTTCGGTATGGCTGCGGTGATTGGGGCGAGAAACAGCCAGCCGATCAAGCCATACGCAATGTCTTTGGTGATTTGGTAGGCTTCCTTCAGAAGGTTAAAGCCGGACATCGATGACCTCACCTGTCGCATTGGACAGACATGTTGCAAGCGTCGCACGTGCCACTCGCTCAGCACTCAGCAGCAACTCAGGGGGCTCATTGCCGAAATTTTCAGTTCGCATAGGTGTAGCCGTTCTTTCGGGGTTTATGGCATTGATGCGTACGCCGAACGGTAGAAATTCTTCCGCGAGTGCCTGTACCAAGTTGACGACAGCCGCTTTGGTGGCTGAATAAACACTGTAGCGTGCCCGGCCGCGGGTGTAGGAGCTTGATGTAAACAATGCGATGCTGCCTCCCGACGGTCGCAACAGATCGAAGGCTTCTTTTGCAATAGCAATGCTCCCACGAAGATTTGTGCTGAGCTGTTCGTCGATTTGGTCGTATGTTTGCCCAGCAATGAGTCCATTGCGCAAAATACCGGCAGTTCCTATCACTACATCGATCCCTCCAAACCGATCTAACATTTCGCGCAATGTGTTGCGCACCGCATGCTCATCGGCTATATCAACGCCATCCGCACGTGATACCCCGATGACGCGTGCGCCGCGGAACTCCGCAACTTGACGAATGGCGAGGCCGATCCCGCGACTGGCTCCGAAGATAACTATACGCTTGCCTTCGAGGGGGATCGTCTCGAAATCTGACTCACCTGGATTGCGGGATCTGAGCTGGAAAATGCGATCAGCAAGGTAGATGTCGGAAGGGTAGGTTATCTTGATGTTGTTCACATCCCCTAATACCACTGCTACTTTGCTAATGCCGTAATGAAGTATGAGCCCGCAATCGTCTGTAACTTTCAAGGTTGGATCGCTTTCAGCGAGGCGGTGTGCTTTCCTGAGCAACCCGGAGCGGAAGCCTTGTGGCGTTTGCCCTAGATGCAACCTTGAGCGATCCGGGATGGCGAGAATTCCATTAGCATCATCCACTTGGATGATGGTGTCACTTGCCGGGATGGCCGTATCCACGGCATTGTGAGTGTCTAGTGCTAGCAGGCAGCGATCAATGGTGGCTGTATCGAGCAGGGGACGAACGGCATCATGAACCAATACCTTGTCGTATTTGCCGGGGATGGCGTAAACACCTGCGGCGGAGCTTTGTTGCCGGGTGGTTCCTCCAGTTACGAGTTTCGTGACTTTGCGATACCCGGCACGATTTACAATCTCCGTCGTTATGGGTATTGACTCCGAAGCGCATACGACGATGATCTCATCGATAGCGTTGTGGCGCTCGAAAACATCCAATGTATGCTCAAGTACGGTTTTCCCTGCCAATTTCAGAAATTGTTTTGGCGTTGATGAGCCAAAACGAAGACCGCTGCCTGATGCCAGAATGATTGCGATATTCTTATTGTTTGCATTGTGATTCATTGGGTGCCTCGAAGAACCTCAGTTTTCAATAATCTAGACACGAAAGATCAATGACTTGCGTAGGTATTTGCGGGAAAAGGGGTTTTTGAGATTTCTTGAGAATTTATTAGTTTTTTCCTCATAATCATTGAGGTTAGTTCTTCGGTGTAACAGCCAAGATATGGTCGCAAGCCTGAAGACTGGCTTCGCGGTGCGCAATGATCACGATGGTTTTGCGACCCGACAATGCCCGTATTGCTTCAGTGAGCGCTGATTCCGTCGCGCCATCCAGCGCACTCGTCGCCTCGTCCATGAACAGCACGGGCGGGTCCCGATACAGCGCTCGGGCGATACCAATGCGTTGTCGCTGCCCACCGGAAAGGCGGATGCCCCGATCGCCCACCGGTGTGTCGTAGCCTTGAGGTAGTTCATTGATCACAAAGTCATGGATTTGCGCAGCGCGGGCAGCTCGTTGCACGGCTTGCATGTCGATTTGTTCAAGGGAGATTCCGAAGGCAATGTTGGCAGCCACGCTAGCGTCAGCAATGTAGATATGCTGCGGCACATAGCCAATAGCGGCTTGCCAAGCGGGCAGATTTTGGGCTGTGATCGGCTGACCGTCCACGCTCAGTGTACCGGACTGGGGCGCCAGCAGTCCGAGGAGAATATCCATGACCGTGCTCTTGCCGGCCCCGCTAGGGCCTTTGATGCCGAGGCTCGCGTTGACCGGAATGACCAGATCGAAGTCCTTGAGTACCTCCTTGTGAGGCGCTGAGGGATAGGCATAGCGGATACCGCTCAGGCGGATTTCCTGTCGAGGCACGATGGACGGTTGCCCTTTGTTCACTGCGGGTGCACGCGGCAACAACATATCGCGGTGCAGGTTGTCCAGCGTGGCGCTGGCGAACTTGAGGCGCGCAAAGCCGCGGTACATGATTTGCGCAGCAGGCAGCATGCGATAGGCAGCAAATCCGTAGAGGCCCAGTGCCGGGAGCACGTGGGCAACGTCACCGCTCTTGAGCAGCAACGTTAACGCAATGAGGATGAGACCGCTGTAGCCGGTCGCTTCGACCAAGTACAGTGGGGCTTGGCTCAGGGTTTCGCTGGCGGCCATGTGGCGCGCCTGGGTGCGAGACGCCTGCTGATAGTTCTGCATGTAGGCTGGTTCGGCATGAGTGATCTTGATGTCGCGAATGCCTTGCAAGGCTTCGTTGCAGGTCTGGTAGCGTTGGCGGTTGGCTTCCACCATTTCGGTGCCGATGCGCATGAGGCGGCGGCGCACCAGCAGATAGATGACGCCGTACAGGCTACTTACCACGGCCACGATGGCCAGCGCGGTGAGCGGGTTGTAGGCAAACACCAGTGATAGCATGGCCAGCACCACAATGCCTTGCACGATGACTTGCGCGAACGGCTGAATCAGATTGGTCATGACCATGTCCACCTCCGCCAAGATGGTCTTGGAGAGCTCCGCACTGTTGCGGCCAATAAAGAACTCGTAGGGCTGGGCCAGATAGCGCGCCATGAGCCGACTGCTGATGGAATGACGTAGCAGATGGACGAAGCGGTTGAGTATGTGTTGAGTGATGGTCTTGAAGGCGGATGACGCGACGACCAATGTAATGGAAGCCACCCCTAGGGCGATGATGAAACTTCGAGGCTGGGTAAAGCCCATCTGGTCGTAGAGGCCTTGCATCCAGGAGTTTTCGTGAATCACCCCGGGCCGCGCCAACACGGATAGAAAGGGCATGATGGAGATAACCCCCAACATTTCAGCCAAGGCCATAAGGAGGGACAGCAGCAGCATGCCCAAGGCCTTGCGCTGCTCGGCCGGGGTAAACAGTTGCCAAACTTTTCTGAGGGTATGGGGCACGGGGTATCTTGGCAGACGGTTGATTTGAAAAAGATCCTGCGCTTGGTCAGAGAGATCAAGAGGTCAAACAGCGACCTCAGGACTTGAGATGTTTGAGCGCAACATGGCTTCGCGCAAGATGGCATCCATGCGCGTTTGCTAGCCCTTGCGCTGGCTTTTGAGCCGGGTCAGCACCCGCATCAATCCGCACCGAGGCGTGCGTCTTGATGGGGTTGAGAAACGGGTTGGGCACGGCTTTCGCCCAGAAGGTCGCATCCAAAAGTGGATTATCGCTGTAATCGATTTTGTCGTTCGGCTGCTCTGCTAGCGCTTTGAGCTCAGCCTGACGCGCTTCGGTAAGCCGCGGCAATTCGCCTTGCTTGTACCTGAACATGCTGATAACGCCTCTGCTCGTTTCGGTCCACGCGACGGCGACTGATGATGCGCAACCTCGATGTCCTCGTCTTCATGAGCTCTTGCTCTGTAAGTTCACCTCGCAGGTCATGCCAGCTTGGACTCAGTATGTCGAATCCGTTCAGGTGCCGTTTGGAACCTGCCCCGCGCTCGGCCACGCCTTCAACACTGCCGCGATCAACGTCGCCAGCGGAATCGCGAAGAACACCCCCCAGAACCCCCACACCCCGCCGAAAGCCAGCACCGCCGTGATGATGGCGATGGGGTGGAGGTTGACGACCTCGGCGAAGAGCAGGGGGGCGAGGAGGTAGCCGTCCAGGAACTGGATGATGCCGTATGCGGCGAGCACGTACCAGAACTCCGGCTGAAGGCCGAAGTGGAAGTAGGCGACGGCGGCGACCGGGATGGTGACGACCGCGGCGCCGATGTAGGGCACCACCACCGACAGGCCCACGGTGAGCGACAGCAGCATGGTGTAGGGCAGACCGAGCCAGGCGAAGGTGACGTAGCTCACCACCCACACGATGATGATCTCCATGAACTTGCCGCGCACATAGTTGCCGACCCCTGCGTTGGCGTCGGCCCAGACCTGGTTCAACAGGCTGCGCTCGGTGGGGAGGAAGCGAGAGCGTGCGCGTGATTCATGACTTGTGATGCATTGAGCGCAACATGGCTTCGCGCAGGATGGCGTTCATGCGCGTTTGGTAGCCCTTGCCCTGGCTTTTGAGCCAGGCCAGCACATCCGCATCAATCCGTACCGAGGCGTGCGTCTTTATGGGCTTGAAGAACGGGTTGGGCGCGGCGTTCGCCCAAAAGCTCTCATCCAAGGGGGGAATGTCGCTGTAATCGATTTCGTCGTCCCGCTGCTCCGCTAGTGCTTTGAGCTCAGCCCGACGCTCTTCGGTCAGCGGCGGCAACTTGCCTTGCTTGTATCTAACCATGCTCATAACGCCTCCGTTCGTTTCGGTCCACGCGACGGGCACTGATGACGAGCAACCTCGATTTCCTTGTCTTCATGAGCATTTGCTCCGTACGTCTACGTCGCAGGTCATGCCAGCTTGAAATCAGTATGTCGTATTCGTTCAGGTGCTGTTCGGAACCTGTACCGCGCTCGGCCACGCCTTCAACACTGCCGCGATCAACGTCGCCAGCGGAATCGCGAAGAACACCCCCCAGAACCCCCACACCCCGCCGAAAACCAGCACCGCCGTGATGATGGCGATGGGGTGGAGGTTGACGACCTCGGCGAAGAGCAGGGGGGCGAGGAGGTTGCCGTCCAGGAACTGGATGATGCCGTATGCGGCGAGCACGTACCAGAACTCCGGCTGAAGGCCGAAGTGGAAGTAGGCGACGGCGGCGACCGGGATGGTGACGACCGCGGCGCCGATGTAGGGTACCACCACCGACAGGCCCACGGTGAGCGACAGCAGCATGGTGTAGGGCAGGCCCAGCCAGGCGAAGGTGATGTAGCTCACCACCCATACGATGATGATCTCCATGAACTTGCCGCGCACATAGTTGCCGACCCCTGCGTTGGCGTCGGCCCAGACCTGGTTCACCAGGCTGCGCTCGGTGGGGAGGAAGCGCAGGCACCACGCGATGATGGCGTGCTTGTCCTTCAACATGAAGAACACCAGTAGCGGCACCAACACCAGGTAGACCAGGAAGGTCACCAGATGCACGGCAGACGATAGCGACAGCAGGATCAGGTTCTGCCCGAACTGGGTGATGTTCATGCGCAGCGACACCAATAGATCCAGCACCTGCTGCTCGGAGAAGATCGCCGGGTACTGCTCCGGGAGCTGCAACAGCAGGTTTTGCGCCTTGGTGACGATGGCGGGCAGCTCGCGCGCGAACTGGCTGAGTTGCCCTGCCAGAAGAGGCAACAGCAGCAACATGGTGATGATGAAGATCGACAGGAACAGGCTGAACACCAGCCACACCGCGACGATGCGCGCCAGGCCGCGACGCTCCAGTTGGCGGACGGCGGCCTCGAGCAGGTAGGCGATGACCACGCTCGCGAGCAGTGGGGCAATGAGCTTGCCGGCGATGAGGATGATGGCGAGCCCGATCGTCAGCACGAGCGCGAGCAGCACTACCTGCGGGTCGGAGAAGTGCCGGTCTGACCAGTTCTTGAGGTAATGAAGCATGGGCGGTGAAGTCCTGTGGGTGCGCGCTCCGGGGGGACAGCGATGAGCTTAGCCGATCCTGCGCGTATGGTGCAGGCCGAGCGGCGTGACGCGTTGTGACACGCACCAGACGCACCGCGGGCGGGATTCGGCAATAATGACGTGCGGATTGATCCCACGGAGAACGACATGCTGATCCTCAAGGGGCGCGGGCTGTGATGGAGGCCCGCATCGTGCATCACGGCGCCTTCGACGGCGTCACCGGCTCGTGCCACCAGTTTTTCCTCGACGACGCGCACAGCCTGCTGGTTGACTGCGGACTCTTCCAGGGCGCCGAGACGGCGCCGGATGGGGGCTCCGCGGCAGACCGGCTCGAGATCCCGTTCGCGGTGGACAAGGTGCTGGCGCTGGTGGTCACGCATGTGCATGTCGACCACGTGGGGCGCATCCCGTGGCTGCTCGCGGCTGGCTTCAAGGGGCCGATCCTGTGCAGCGCGCCGTCCGCGAAGCTGCTGCCGGTGGTGCTGGCGGACGCTTTCGCGCTCGGGGTGACGCGGGATGCGCGCCTGCTGGAGCGCTACCTGCAGATGGTGGAGGGGCGTATCCGCGCGCTACCCTGGAAGACCTGGACCACCGTGGCGGAGGGCGCGGCCGGGCGCTGCCGCATTCGGCTGCAGCGGGCCGGCCACATCCTCGGCGCCGCTTACGTCGAATGCGAGCTCCAGCGTGGCGGCGAGACCTTGCGGGTGGTGTTCTCGGGAGACCTGGGCGCCCCCTGGGCGCCGCTGCTGCCTGCACCACGGCCGCCTGCGCGTGCGGACGTGGTGGTGCTGGAGAGCACCTACGGCGACCGCCTCCACGACAATCGCAGCACCCGCCGCGCACGCCTGCAGGCGGCGGTGGAGAAGGCCATCGCGAACGGCGGCACCGCGATCGTCCCGGCCTTCAGCATCGGCCGCACCCAGGAGCTGCTGTACGAGTTCGAGGACATCATCCACCGTCAGCGCCGGCACCCCGGGCCGCACGCAGCCGCCTGGGCGCAGCT
This sequence comes from Rhodocyclaceae bacterium, assembly GCA_041916775.1. Taxonomy (GTDB): domain Bacteria; phylum Pseudomonadota; class Gammaproteobacteria; order Burkholderiales; family Rhodocyclaceae; genus UBA2357. The sequence continues at coordinate 51,629 of JAYRYZ010000007.1, forward strand.
GCGCTTTTACCTGGATTCGCCCCTCGCTGCGCGCTTCACCCAGCTCTACCGCGTATTGCAGGCGGATTGGGATGCCGAGGCGCGGGCGCGGGTGAGGGCAGGGCGCCGCCCGCTCGCCTTCGAGCAGCTCGTGGCAGTGGAGGACCACGCCGCTCACGAGGCCAACGTGCGCCGGCTCGCGCGCAGCGGCGAGCCGGCGGTGGTGATTGCGGCCAGCGGCATGTGCACCGGCGGGCGCGTGGTGGGCTACCTCCGCGCGATGCTGCACGATGCGCGCCACGACGTGATCTTCGTCGGCTACCAGGCACGCGGCACGCCCGGCCACGCGATCCAGACCTACGGCCCCAGGGGCGGTTGTGTGGAGCTCGACGGCGAGCGCATCGTCATCCGCGCCGGCGTGCATGTGCTGAGCGGCTACTCCGCCCACGCCGACCAGGCGGGTTTGGTGCGCTTCGTCACAGGCATGCGCCGGCTGCCGCGCGAGGTGCGCCTCATCCATGGCGACGACGACGCGCGTGCGTCCCTTGCCGAAAGCATACTGGCAGCCACGGAGGGCAAGGTGAGGGTGACGAATGGCTGATACGCAACACTAAGGCTGGCGCGCCACAGCGCGGTATACGAAGCTTGCCGTGGGCATGAGATCATGTGCGCCAGCTGCATTCGACCAACGCAATCGCTGAGAGAACCATGGCAAAAGGAATGATCCTCGCCGCCGGGCAAGGCACGCGGGTTCGGCCGCTTACCAAGGACCTGCCCAAACCGATGGTGCCGATCCTGAACAAGCCGGTGCTCGAGTACCTCATCGAGCACCTCGCGCGCTACGGCATCCGTGAAATCATGATCAACGTGGCCTTCAACCACTACAAGATCGAAAACTATTTCGGCGACGGCCACCGCTGGGGCGTGGAGATCGGTTACTCCTACGAAGGCCGACGCGAGCATGGCGAGATCGTGCCGAAGGCGATGGGCTCGGCCGGCGGCATGCGCAAGATCCAGGACTTCGGCGGCTTCTTCGACGAGACCACGCTGGTGCTGTGTGGCGACGCGATCGTGGACCTCGACATCGCGGCGGCGCTGGATGAGCACCACCAGAAGGGCGCGCTGGCCAGCGTGGTGACACTGGATGTGCCACGCGAGCAGGTCGTCAACTATGGTGTGGTGGTCACAGACGGCGACGGCCGGGTGCGCGCCTTCCAGGAAAAGCCCGCTCCGGACGAGGCCTTGTCTACGCTGGCGAGCACCGGCATCTACATCTTCGAGCCTCAGGTCATCGACCTCGTCCCGCCAGGGCGCGAGTTCGACATCGGCAGCGAGCTGTTCCCGATGCTGGTGGAGCGGGATCTGCCGTTCTTCGCGCAGAACCGCCACTTCAACTGGATAGACATCGGCCGCCTCACCGATTACTGGGAGGTGCTCCAGCGCGTGCTGCGCGGCGAGGTGGCGCAGATGCAGATGCCCGGCCGCGAGATCAAGCCCGGTGTATGGGTGGGCCTGAACACCTCGATCGCCTGGGACAGCGTACAGATCGTCGGGCCGTGCTACATCGGATCCGGCGTGCGCATCGAGCCCGGGGTGTCGGTGATCGGCCCGACCTGGATCGGGCGCGGCTGCCACCTGCGCTCGGGCGCGCGTATCGAGCGCAGCGTGCTGTTCGACTACACCCGGGTTGGCGAGGAGCAGACGGTGAAGGACAAGATCCTCTCCTTCCAGTACTGCGTGGACCGTAGCGGCCACACCCGCTATGTGGGCGATGACGAGTTCGACCTGCGCTGGGGCGATGCCCGCGCCTGAGCGCCACGCATTGCGATCGCGGCGGGTGGCGGACGTTTCGCCCGTCTGCATCCCCGCCTGTGTGCCGGCATACATTCGTGCCTTGACGCGACCCGGATGCCCTTCTACAATCGCGCCCTTGTTGCATTTGGGCGGTTAGCTCAGCGGTAGAGCACTGCCTTCACACGGCAGGGGTCACTGGTTCGATCCCAGTACCGCCCACCATCTGCGACATAGCTGCGAAGTACCGCATGCCCTCGGGCGGTTAGCTCAGCGGTAGAGCACTGCCTTCACACGGCAGGGGTCACTGGTTCGATCCCAGTACCGCCCACCAAATCCAGGTTCGAAGTAATCCGATAAGGCCCGGAAGCCCAAGAAAGAAATGGGGTTCTGGGCTTTTTGACGTCCGTAGTGCTCCGATAAAGGCCATGCTGAATCCCGTGAATCTTTCAGCCGTGAGGAATCCCAGCTCCCAGTGGGAGCGCCTGGTGAAGGACGTCACCGGCTCGCTGGTTCTGTGGCGCTTCTGGATGCATCTGGGCTGGGGCGATGTGCTCAAACAGTATCGGCGTTCCTTTCTGGGGCCGGTGTGGATTTCGCTCAATACCGCGATCTTCATCGTGGTGTTTGCGCTGATCGGTGCGCAGTTGTTCAAGATGTCGCTGGAGACCTATCTGCCTTATTTCTGTGTCGGGCACGTGGTATTCAGCTTTTTCTCGGCGCTGGCCCAGGAGGGCTGCCAGACATACATCGGCGCCGAATCCTTCCTCAAGCAGACGCCTTACCCCAAGACCGCCTTCGTCTGGCGGGTGATGTGGCGCAACCTGATCATGCTCGCGCACAACCTGCCGGTGGTGCTGGGCGTGCTGTGGTGGGGCGGCGCCGTGGGCGAGGTCCGGCCGGGATGGCTGCTGGCGGGGTTGCTGCTCACGCTGCTGGCAGGGGCGTTCCTGGTGGCGATCCTGGGTGCCATCTCCGCGCGTTTCCGCGACGTGCCGATGATGGTGTCCAGCCTGATGCAGATCAGCTTCTTCGTGACGCCTGTGATGTGGCAACCCGACCAACTGACCGAGCGCGCCCGCTTGGTGGTGACCTGGAATCCGCTCGCGGCCTTCCTGGATCTGTTACGGCGGCCCCTGCTCGGTGAGGTGCCGGAGACGGCCTCGCTATACATGGCCTGCTGCGTGACGGTTGGGCTGGGGGTGGTTTTCGTGCTGATCTACCTGGTTGCGCGGCGGCGCATCGTGTACTGGTTGTAGGGGGCCGGGCAGCCATGGCTGGCATGTTGCTGAACAAGGTGTGCGTGGATTTTCCGGTGAGCACCGCTCAATCCCTGGGGCTGATCAACGCCCTGGTGGGCTTCCGTGGCCGAGGGCAGGGGCGCATCGATGCTCTGGGCGGACACCGCGCTGAGGTGCACGCCCTGCGCGACATTGACCTGGAACTGCGCCCGGGTGACCGCTTGGCACTGATCGGCCGCAACGGCGCCGGCAAGACTACCCTGCTGCGGGTACTGTCGGGCGTCTATGAGCCGACCCGTGGCGATTTTCACTGCGAGGGGCGGGTGTCGGCGCTGACGGACCTTATGTTGGGCATGGACCCTGACGCTGACGGCTACGAGTTCATCGTGTCACGCGGCATCGTGATGGGGCTGGACAAAAGGCAGGCGCGTCAGCTGATTCCCGACGTGGAAGCATTCACCGAACTGGGCGAGTATCTCAAGCTACCGGTGCGCGCCTACTCGTCGGGCATGCTGCTGCGGTTGGCCTTCGCGGTGTCCACCTCGGTGACGCCGGACATTCTGCTGATGGACGAGATGATCGGCGTGGGGGATGCCCGTTTCCTGCAAAAGGCCCAGGAACGCCTCGAAACCATCATGGCCAGGGCGCAGATTCTGGTGCTGGCCTCGCACAACGAAGCCATTCTGCGCAAGTTTTGCAATCGGGCGGTGCTGATGGAGGAGGGGCGGGTGGCGCTGGCGGGGGATGTCGAAGAATGCCTGCGCCGGCATCTACAGGTGTGAATGATGCCTCCCAACCTGTTCGTGCTCGGTGCAGGAAAATGCGGCACCACCTCGCTTTACCACCTGCTGCAACGGCACCCCGACATCCATGTCTGCGCTCCGAAGGAGCCCAGTTTCTTCTGCAGCCACTTCCAGGTGGTGCGTAACCCGGTGGACTACTTCCGTCTCTTCGATTCCGACGCCAGGTATCGGGTTGATGCCTCGCACGTCTATTTCTCGAATCCCGAGACGGCGCCCATTCTTCGGGATCTATTCCCGGAGGCCAGATTCCTGGTCATCCTCAGGCAGCCGAAGGCACGGGCGTATTCCCTGTATGAACACATGCGCCGTAGCCTGCATGAAGACGGCCGGCCGATGGAGCTGGCGCCGACCTTTCTGGATGCGCTGTGCCTGGAGGAGAAGAGATTCCACTCTCATCGATTCTTCTCGGAAAGCCGGCATTACTTCTGGAATTTCATGTATATGCGCTCATCCCTCTACGATGAGCAACTAGCCCGTTACTTCAGCCTCTTTGCGCGCGACAGCTTCCTGGTCTTGAGCCTGGCGGCGTTCGAGCATCAGCCGCAGCGCACGGTGCAGTCGATTGCGGATTTTCTCGAAGTGGACGTCGCAGGGTTTGGCGAGCAGGTGCCGGCTACCAACGTGGCGCCGCCTTATCCCCCGTTCGGCGTCGAATGCGATGCGATAATGGAAGCGTATTTCGGCGACCTGACGGCACGTGTGGATCGTCTGGTGGGGCGTACGCTGGACTGGTCGCGCTGACCTTCCCTGCCGGTATGCCCCTTCGCACGGGTGCGCCTGCGTCTGAGTGGGGAGGTCGAGGTTCTTCGAGGCGCTCCAATATATGATTCATGGCAGCAAAATCATTTGAGTTTTCTATTTCATCCGCGCTCCATTGCAGCGATGCAGGGCAAAGTGCCTGTCAGATCCGCTTGTAAGGGGCTGCCTGCATCGTCAGCGCGCCATCCGTGCGAACGGAAGGATGCGTCAGGACGCTTCCCCCAGATCGATCGTCGTGTCGTGAGCGGCCCCCGCAGTCCGTCCGGCTTCACGGGTTGCCCGGACGCTGGCGATCTTCCATTTGATTCCCAATGACCGATCTGCATCTCCCTCATCATCATCATGGTCTCCCCCGCTTTCGCGATGTCGAACCGCGAAGCCCCGCCTTCCATGCTTGCGACTTCTATCACACCACCACGCTGCCCTCGGGCGAGATGGTCCGCGGCCAGTGGGATTTGCGCGATAACGTACAGGCCTATCTGGGTGGCGTCGAGTTCGCGGGCAAATCGGTGCTCGAGATCGGTCCGGCCAGCGGCTTCCTGAGCTATCACATGGAGCGCTGTGGTGCTCGGGTCACGGCGCTCGAGCCTTCGATGGAACGCCTTTGGGATTGTGTGCCGATGCCCGGCATCGATTTCGACGCTTGGCGCCAGGCCTTTCTCATGTCGATACAGCGGGTCCGCAATTCTTTCTGGTACCTGCATCGCCAGTACGGATCAAGCGTCCGGGTGGTCGAGACCGACCCGGAAACCCTGCCCGCTGAAGTGGGCGAGTTCGATGTAGGGGTGTTCGCATCGATGCTGCTGCATTGCCGTAGCCCGTTCTCCGTCCTTGAAGGCTGCTTGGCGCGGGTGCGCGAGACCGTGATCGTCACCGACCTTCATGACGGCGCGATGGACGGCCAGCCGGTGTGTCGTCTGCTGCCCGACGTACGGCACAAACAGATCGATACCTGGTGGGCCCTGTCGCCGGACTTCGTGGTGCAGGCGCTGGGTGTGCTGGGTTTTGGCAATGCCCGGGTCTCCACCCATCACCAGAAACGGGATATCGACGGGCAGATGATTCCGTTGTTCACCGTTGTTGCGACCCGGAACGTGCCGATGCCGCCGCCTCGCAATGCGACCGTGCGATGCGAGGAATGCGCTGCCCCCCGGATCGCGCCGGTCGGGCCGGATCCGCAGCCCCCGAGCCGGCCGACTATCGCCCAGCGACCCTTGCCGCTGGTCCGGCCAACGCCGCAACCGCTGCAGCCAGACTCGGGCGGCACGGACCCGTTGCAGGGCTTGCTGACGGCGACCTGGGATGGTCTGCTGAGCGTCCCTCAGCGCCTCGGGTTGCCGAGCGGTTGGTGGGGCCACGTGCCATTCGCCAGTTGGCTGGTGGAGGCCTGCCAGCCGGCCACGCTGGTGGAACTGGGAACGCACCATGGGGTTTCCTATGCTGCCTTCTGCGAAGCCGTGTTGCGTCAGGGTTTGCTGACCCGCTGTTACGCGGTGGATCACTGGCGCGGCGATCAGCACAGCGGCCTCTATGACGATTCGGTATACGAGGACCTGAAGAGCCTCAACGAGCAGCGATACGGAGCCTTTTCGGAACTGATTCGCAAGGATTTCAGCGCCGCGGCCGAAGAGTTTGCCGACGGATCGATCGACCTGCTGCACATCGACGGACTGCACACCTATGAGGCCGTGGCGCACGACTTCGGTACCTGGCTGCCCAAGCTGTCCAGACGCGGCGTGGTGCTGTTCCACGACACCAACGTGTACCGCGACGACTTTGGCGTTCACCGGCTGTTCCGGGAGTTATCGCAACAATACCCGTCGTTCGAGTTCCTGCACGGCAACGGCCTGGGGGTGCTGGCCTGCGGGGCCGAGGTGCCTGAGGCGATTGCCCGTTTGTGCCAACCCGATGATCAACGCCAGATTCTGGCGGTACGGGAACGATTCGCCCGGCTGGGTTTCACCTGGGAATTGCAGGCCCGCGAACAAGACACGCAGGCACAGGCACAGCTACAGAGACTGCAGCAGCAGGTCGTGGCGCTGCAGAGGTCGGTTGCGACGCAGGCTCTCATCCAGGAAGAGCGGGATGCCGCGCATGTACGAGCGCAGCAGCTGCAGCAGCAGGTAGAAGCGCTGCAGAAGTCGGTTGCCGAGGCTCACCAGAGCAGCAGCTTGCGCGTGGCTGCCGCCGAGGAGCAGAGCCTCCGGTGGGAGGGCGTGGCCCGGGAAGTCACCGAGGAGCGTGATGGGCTTATGCAGAGCCTGTATGACCTGCAGGCGGATTTGACGGCACAGCAACAACGGGGTCATCAGCAGATCCGGATTTACGACCAGGCAGTGACGGACCTGTTGCGCCGGCACGCGGAAGAAGTGGATTTCGATAACCTGCCGCGGCATGAAGAACGCCATCCGGCAATTCCCCGACTGCTTGCCTGGTGCCGCAGCCGGCTGCCGGTCAGCCTGCCTTCCGGCCTTCAGTTCGTGCGTCCGTTGCTGCACCGATTGCTGATCGGGATCAACCCCGTGGCGAAGGTGGTGGCGCGCTCGACCTTTTTCGACCGTGAATGGTATCTCGCCCAGAATCCGGGTGTTGCCGCGCTGGGGGCACACCCGGCCTATCACTATACGGTCATCGGCGCCAGAACCGGTCGTGATCCCGGCCCCTGGTTTTCCACCCGCCGCTACCTGGCTCTCCACCCCGAGCTGGTCGGCGCGGGGGTGAACCCCCTCTACCACTTCGAGATGGTAGGGCGTAAGTCCGGGCGTCCCCTTGGACTGAGCGGCGACATCACGATGACGCCGGTGCCCGCTGTACCCGTGGCACCCATACTGCCGGCAAAGGAAGCAACTCCGCAGCCGGTCGGTACGCCAGTGCCCGACGACGGAACCCGGCACATGGAGCAGGCCCGGCACCAGCTGCGGGCGTTCCTGGCCGAGGCTGGTAACCGGCTGGCCTTCCGGCCACAGCCCGATCCGGTGGTGTCGATCGTGGTGGTGTTGTTCAACAATGCGGCGCTGAGCTTGCAGTGCCTGATGTCGATTCATGCGCAACAGACAACGCCGCTCGAACTGATCGTGGTGGATAACGCCTCCACCGATGAAACCACCCTCCTGCTGGATCGGCTTGAGGGCTGCACCGTGCTGCGCCAGCAGGAGAACCTGCACTTCCTGCGTGCTGCCAATGTCGGAGCTCGGGCTGCGCGGGGCCGTAACCTGCTGTTCCTCAACAACGACGCCACTCTGTGCAGCCAAGCCCTGGCCGAGGCGTGCGGAATCTTCGACCGGGAGGCGGACGTGGGCGCGGTCGGCGGCCAGATCCTGCTGCTCGACGGCAGCCTGCAGGAGGCGGGTTCGATCATCTGGCGGGACGGCAGTACCTCGGGCTACGGGCGCGGCAGCGATCCCTTGGACCCGTCCTTTCAGTTCCAGCGGGACGTGGATTACTGCTCGGGCGCCTTCCTGATGGTCAGGCGGGCAGTGTTCGATGAACTGGGCGGTTTCGACCCCTTGTTCGCGCCGGCCTACTACGAGGATGCGGACCTGTGCGTCCGGATCTGGGAGGCGGGGCTGAGGGTGGTCTACAGCCCGCGCATCCGGATCGTGCACTTGGAGTCGGCAAGCTACGGTGCCGATGGCAGTGCCAAGCGGCACATCGTCAACAACAGGGAGCGCTTCAAGCGCCGTCATGCCTCACGGTTGCAGCGGGCCTGGGCCCGCCAGACCACCGACGAGCTGCTCGCCCGGTTGGCCCTGGGCAGCTACTCGGCCCGGGTGCTATTCATCGACGACTGCTGGCCCCTGGCCAGCCTGGGCAGCGGCCTGCCCCGGGCCCGCGAGCTGCTGTCCGCCCTGTGCCAGGGCAGGGTCTTCGTAACCCACTATGCCACCAATCTGGATAGCATCGTGCCCGGTGTGGCCCAGGACGCGCTGGCGGAGGGAGTGGAGCGCATTGCGGGTGGCCTCAGCCAGTTGTCACCGTTCCTGCAGGCCCGTGCGGCGCACTACAACTGCCTCATCGTCAGTCGGCCGCACAACATGCGGGCGGTGAGTGCCTGGCTGGAACTGCAGCCGGAGGCAGCCGGTGGACTGCGCGTCATCTACGATGCCGAGGCGGTCGTGACGCCACGGGATCTGCTGCTCAGCCAGGCCCGGCCGCGCGTGCCGGCACCGGCTATGAGCCTGAGGGACGAGATAGCGCTGACACGCAGGGCTGACACCATCGTCGCCGTCAACGAGGCCGAGGCCGACATGTTCCGCAAGGCGGGTCGCACCGACGTGCGAGTGCTCGGGCATTGTGTAGATGTAGACCTGAGCCCGGCCACGTTCGAGTCACGCATCAACCTGCTCTTCGTCGGTCGGCTGGCGGAGATTGACTCGCCCAATGTGGACGCTGTGGAGTGGTTCATCGAACACGTCATGCCGCTGCTGGATCGCCAACTCGGCAACGACTACTGCGTGGACCTGGTCGGTCTGTGCGCCGACGAGCTGCGCCAGCGGTACGCCCGCCACGGGCGCCTGCGCTTTCATGGCCGGGTCGAAGATCTGACGCCGCACTACGCCAACGCAAGGCTCTTCATCGCGCCGACACGCTTCGCGGCAGGCATACCGATCAAGGTCTACGAGGCCGCTGCGCGTGGTGTGCCGGTGGTGGCCACCTCCCTGTTGGGCCGGCAATTGGGTTGGGTCGATGGGGAGAGCATCATGCTGGCCGACAGCCCGCAGGCGTTTGCCCAGGCCTGCGTCACCCTGTACCACGACGCCCAGCGCTGGTCCGGGATCCGTGAGGCTGCCGCGCAGCGTGTGCGCCAGGCATGTGGCCGCCCGGCCTTCCTGCAGCAAGTGCAGGACTTGCTGGCCGGGCTGCTGACGCCGCACTCTGGGGGCAGCCCGTCCGCCAGCGTGGTGGCAACAGAGCAGCCGTCGGATGGATGGAGTCGGACAGCTGCGGAATGGAGCCGCCCCCCCGAAGAGCGCAGCCGGAAGCACGGCATGTTCTGGATGGCTCACCCGTGGGTAGCGCAGCGACTCAACACCAAGATATCCGGCGATCCTCGAATCGGAACCTACCCGTATCTGACGTCCTTGCTGCAACAACGGGGGTTACGCTTACCCGTATCACGGGCAGCCAGCCTGGGCTCGGGATTCGGTGGTCTGGAGCGAGAGTTGCTTGCACTGGCGGTGGCCGAACGCATCGACGGCTTCGATCTGTCCGCGGATGCCGTGGCAGCGGCCCGGCAGGGGGCCAGCCAGGCCGGCCTGTCGGAGCGGTTGCATTACCAGATCTGCAATCTCGAACAGGTCCAACTGGCGTCTGGAGCCTACGACTTGATCGTGGCGAGCCACTGCGTGCACCACATCGACGATCTGGACCGGCTTTTCAGCCAAGTGAGGGCGGCCCTGAAACCCGGAGGGGTTTTCTGCCTGCAGGAGTACGTTGGCCCCAACCGCTTCCAGTGGAGCGATCGCCAGCTCGACGCGGCAAATGAGTTTCTCCGAGGCCTGCCCGCGCGCTACACACGCATGCCCAACGGCGAGGAGCGCGGTGAAGCCTTCCGACCCGCCGTGGCCGACGTGATCGCGGTGGACCCTACCGAGGCCATCCGCTCGGCGGCCATCCTGCCGACGTTGCGGCGGCATTTCCAGATCGCCGCGCTGCGGGAACTCGGTGGCGCCGTCCTGCACAACGCCTTGTACGGGATTGCCCAGAACTTCGACCCCGAAGTGGCGGAGGACCGGCAGTGGCTGGACGCCCTGTTTGACCAGGAGGACCGCCTGATGGCCGAGGGCGTGCTGGGGTCGGATTTCGCGGTGATCGTCGCAGCCAAGCCAAGTGAAGGCGACACGGCTCATGCATGAGACCGCCTACCACTCCGGCCGCCTGTTCTTCCAGACTTATGCCCGAGACGACTGGACGCGGGCGCTTGAAATCGGCAGCGCGGACGTCAATGGCGTCCTGCGCGACGTCTGCCCGCCCCAGGTGCATTACGTGGGTCTGGACCGGTTCCCGGGGCCAGGCGTTGATCTGGTGGCGGATCTGAACCAGGGCCTGCCCTTCGCAGCCGAAAGCTTTGACGTGGTGTTATCGAGCTCGGCGCTTGAGCACGATCCGGCCTTCTGGGACACCTTCTGCAACGCAGTCCGGCTACTCAAACCTGCCGGGCTGCTCTACCTCTGCGCACCCAGCAACAATGGCTTCCACCGCCATCCGGTGGACTGCTGGCGCTTCTATCCGGACGCCGGCAAGGCACTGGAAAACTGGGCGCGCCGTCAGGGCCTGACGATCGAGCTGGTCGAGTCCTTCACCTCCCCACCGGCTGAATCGGGCTGGTCGGATTTCATCGCCATCTTCAGCAAGCCGTCGCATCGCTTTCGAGCGAACGCACGACTCTGGCAGCAGCGCGAGGCCCATAACATCTGGGATATCGACCATTCCGCGTTGCTGCACCCCAGCGGCGATACCTTCGACATGCAGATGCGCGCCCAACTGCAGACCGAACTCACCGCCTGCCAGCATGAGAATCGCCAACTGCGCCGTCAGCTCGCCACGCTTTCGCGGGAGATCGATGCGGCCTACCGCGCCCTGGCGGAACTGGCGCCGCCGTCTGGCTCCACCCCGGTGGATTGATCTCCCGGGCTGCCATGGCGGCCGGCTTCGGCGCGGGTGGTGGAGACGATACGCTGCAGGAGCGCCGCGGCGAGCCGCCCGCCGGGAGAGTCGAGGCCGGGCGCGCGGTAGCCCAGCTGCACCACCGGAGGCGCGTCGCGGCTGGCGTGGAGCGCGATCGACAGCGGGCAGCGCGCGATGTTGGCCGGGGATTCCTGAACGAGGACGGCGGCGACGCGGGCGCTGCAGAAGGTGAAGACCTCGGCGTCGGTGTAGAGCCCTTGCGGATGCCCGAGCGCGGCGGCGGTGCGGTCGAGCATGTCAGAGAAGGCGCTGATCGTCGGCGGGGTGAGCCCTTCGGCGGCGATGGCGTCGAGCAAGGCCGTGCGCGCATCGCTGTAGCGCGCGCCGGGAATCGTCACGCTGACCAGTCCGTCGCCTGCGGCGGCTGCGGGCACGACGAGATGTATCGCCAGCACCACCGGCACCGCGCACAGCGTGCGGGCAATGCGGGGCAGGCCGTACCGGGCGCGGGCTGCAACCCTGTGCGTCATGTACGTCATGCGCGCGGACGCCCGTCGGGTGCCTAGCGTGCCAACGCGGCCTGCTCCGCGGCGGGGAACAGGTGCGTGACCGAGCGGCGGAACTCGCTGCCCACCAGCGCCATGTCGCGGAAGCGCTCGGGGATCGGGGTGGCGAACACCTCGGTCATGTCCAGCCCCTGCTCCGCGGCGGCGCGCATGGTGTCGCCCAGCCATGTCAGGTAGGCGCGCGTTTCGCGCAGGGGGGCGAGGTCGGTCGCGACCTCGCCGTGGCCGGGCACCCACTGGCGTGCCGGGAGCGTCTCCAGCTGCTGCAGCGAGGCGATCCACTCAGGCAGGTCGGCGTGCGGTGTCGTCGGTGCGCGGCGGTTGAAGATGAGGTCGGCGGCGAAGACGGTGCCGCTGGCATGATCCAGCACCACCAGATCGGCGGCGGTGTGTCCGCCCAGGGCGATCAGCTCGATATCGCGCCCGGCGACGGTTTGGCGGCCGGGCGTCGCGTCCTTGCCGGGTACCACCACCTCGGTGCCCAGCATCCAGTCGCCGTTCATGCGGTACATGTTGGCGTTGAAGGTTTCGCCATCGCGCTGGATGTCGCGCCGGGTCGTGGGCAGCGCAGCGAGCGTTTCCGCCGGGAAAGCCTGGTTGCCGAGAAAGTGGTCCGGGTGGTGATGGGTGTTGAGCGTCAGCACGACCGGCAGTGGCGTCACCGCGCGGATGGCGGCGAGCATCTGCTCGCCGTAGCGGCGCGACGAGCCGGTGTCGATGACGATGACCCCGTCACTGCCGACGATGAAGCCGGTGTTGACGATGTTTCCCCCGTTCGCGAAGGAAAAGTCCTCGGTCAGCCCGACCAGCACGTGCACACCGGGGGCGATCTCGCGTGCCTTCAGCCCGTAGTCGAAGTCGCCAGCGCCTGCGAGTGCGGCGTGGCCGAGCAGCAGTGCGCACAGGCTGAGACGTATCCAGCGCAGCGCGGCGATCATGGCGTCACCCAGGCATCGACGCGGTTGCCGTTGTTGTCGCGGCCGCCGACATGCACCTTGCCGCCGCTGGGGCTGCGGGCGGGCAGGTCGATCGTGAAGGTGGGGTTCTCGGCCACCGGCTCGAAGGCCTCGATGTGCATCAGCGGTGTGCCCTGGCTGGATGCCAGGGTGAGCGCCTCGATATGGAAGACCGGTACGCCGGGCGCGAGGCCGGTGTCCATGGGGTGGATGATGCGCAGGCGGATGCGTTCGCCGCCATCCACGCGCGACCAGATGCGCCCGCTGACCTCGTTGAGCTTGTCCTGCCACTCCGGAGAGGAGGAGCCGGTGGAGGGCAGGGTGCAGCCGCCGCCGGTGGCCGTGACCCATGCGCCACCGACGTGCCAGCGACCGTCCGCGGTGCGTGCAGCGGCTCGTACCGGCGACGATTGCTGCAGCTTGAGGCGGAAGCCGAGCGAGGCCTGGGCGCCTTCCGGTACGAAGCGCAGCACCTTCAGGATGGGGTTGAAGTCGGCGAACACGAGCACCTCTTCCACGGCGCCGAGGGCGCTCGCGTCCACCGTGACCGGAACGTTCAGCGAATCCTCGGCGATCGCCGGCGCGGTAATGCGCACCCGCTCGTCGAACACCACCTCTGCGTCGTCGAAGAAGGCGCGGCGCATGTCGTCCCAGCGGGGCGAGTCGAGCGGATCGCGTTGTGCCTCGATTGCGGTGGCAGGCGGCGTCAGCGCATGGGCGGCAGGCGCGACCAGACAGGCCACGCACAGCAGCACCCGGCGCAATGCTGCGCTGCGGGCGGGCGGGCGGTTTTCAGAGGAGTTGCGGTTCATGTTGCTGCCTCATCGGGAAAGTCGTCGGGGCACGTGATTGGAAATCGCCGAACGGGCACTGCGGTTCGGGCACGGAAACGCGCGGCTGGCTCGGACTCGAGTGCTGAAGTGTATGCGATGCAAGCGATGTGCCATGGCCATGGTCGGGCGTAAGCGCGCTCCAGGGCGTTGCCCGCACTGCCCGCTGTTGCGCTTCGCAACACCTGGTCCCGTGCGCCACAGGAATGACTGCCCGTTTTGCCGTTCAGGGTTGCGCCGCAACCGGGCGAGCAGGCCCCGTATCTCAAAGCTGCACGCGCCGCATGGGCATTTGGGCGGTTCAGACAAGGGATTCCAATGTCTGGCACACGTATTGCAGTTAGTGCTGTGCCAGGCCTGGAGCGGATGCCGGGCGTGCAAGGGTAAAACGACGATTCCAAGTGAAGCGAGGAGAAAAAATGAGTGTGAACAAGAACATGAGCCGCCTGCCGGTCACGCTGAGCGCCATTGCACTGGCGCTGGCGAGCATGGGGGTGCAGGCCGCGACGGTGACCGACGAGGACATCCTCAACGATGCCACGATCACCAAGCAGGTGGTGACGAACGGCCTGGGCACCAAGGGTCAGCGTTACTCGCCGCTGAAGCAGGTCAACGTGGATACGGTGAAGGACCTGGTGCCGGTGTGGTCGTTCTCGTTCGGTGGTGAAAAGCAGCGCGGCCAGCAGTCGCAACCGATCGTGTTCGACGGCAAGATGTACGTGACCGCTTCTTACAGCCGCATCTTCGCGCTCGACGCGAAGACCGGCAAGAAGCTGTGGAAGTACGAGCACCGCCTGCCGGAAGGCATCATGCCGTGCTGCGACGTGATCAACCGCGGCGCCGCGATCTACGGCGACCTGGTGATCTTCGGTACCCTGGATGCGCAGCTCGTCGCGCTCAACAAGGACACCGGCAAGGTGGTGTGGCGCGAGAAGATAGCCGATTACAAGGACGGCTACTCCTTCACCGCCGCACCCCAGATCGTCAAGGGCATGGTCATCACCGGCAACTCGGGCGGTGAGTTTGGTGTGGTCGGCCGCGTGGATGCGCGCGACGCCAAGACCGGCAAGCTGGTCTGGACCCGCCCGACCGTCGAAGGCCACATGGGCTACAAGTACGACGCCGAAGGCAAGCAGGTCGACAACGGCATCTCCGGTACCACCAACGCGACCTGGCCGGGCGACCTGTGGAAGACTGGCGGCGCCGCGCCCTGGCAGACCGCCTATTACGATGCAGAAGCCAACCTGATCTACATCGGCACCGGCAACCCGGCACCGTGGAACTCGTGGCTGCGCCCGGGCGACAACCTGTTCTCGTCCTCGACGATCGCGATCAACCCCGACGACGGCAAGATCGTCTGGCACTTCCAGGGCACGCCGCACGACGGCTGGGACTTCGACGGCGTGAATGAATTCATCGCCTTCGACTACAAGGATCCCAAGACCGGTAACGTCGTAAAGGCCGGTGGCAAGGCCGACCGCAACGGCTTCTTCCTCGTCAATGACCGCACCAACGGCAAACTGCTCAACGCCTTCCCGTTCGTGAACCGCATCGACTGGGCCAAGGGCTATGACCTGAAGACCGGCCGCCCGATCACCAACGACGAGAACCGTCCGGCCAACCCCTTCCTGAAGACCGCCGATGCGAAGCCTGCGGCGGATGGCAAGCCGGCCGATCCGGCTGCGCAAAAGGGCGATCCGGTGTTCGTCGCGCCGTCCTTCCTCGGCGGCAAGAACCAGATGCCGATGGCCTACAGCCCGGAAACCGGTTATTTCTACGTGCCGGCCAACGAGTGGGGCATGGACATCTGGAACGAGCCGGTTTCGTACAAGCGTGGCGCGGCCTACCTCGGCGCGGGCTTCACGATCAAGCCGCTGCACGAGGACTACATCGGCGCGCTGCGCGCGGTCGATCCGGTGAGCGGCAAGATCGTGTGGGAGGTGAAGAACAACGCGCCGCTGTGGGGCGGGGTGATGACCACCGCCGGCAACCTGGTGTTCTACGGCACGCCCGAGGGCTACCTGAAGGCGATCAACGCGACCACCGGCGCGGAAGTGTGGCAGTTCCAGACTGGCTCCGGCGTGATCGCTCCGCCGGTCACCTGGGACGACAACGGCGAGCAGTACATCGCCGTCGTCTCCGGCTGGGGTGGTGCGGTGCCGCTGTGGGGTGGCGATGTCGCCAAGCGGGTGAACTTCCTCGAGCAGGGCGGCTCGGTGTGGGTGTTCAAGCTCCACAAATCCTGATTCAAAACCAGACGGCCGGACATTCGCTGCCCGGCCGTCGATTCACGGAGTCAAGCATGAAGCGAATCCAGTCCCTGCTGCTATGCGCCACGCTCGCCGCCTCCACGGCCGCGCTCGCAGATCCGCGCCAGGACGAGGCGATGATCAAGCTCGCGGCGCAGAGCGGCTGCACCACCTGTCACGGCATCGAGGAGGCCAAGCCGGGCCCGGAAGGCATGGCGCCGATCGGCCCGACCTGGGTCGATGTGGCCGCCCAGTACGCCGGCAAGCCCGGTGCGTCCGAGTTCCTGACCCGTATCGTGCTGGAGGGCTCCAACCCCTACGGCAGCCACTGGAAGGGCAAGGTCAGCGGCCTTGCGATGCCCCCGAATGCGGTCGCGATCACCGAAGCCAACGCGCGGGCGCTGGTTTCCTGGATCCTCGCACTCAAGAAGTAATTCTCCCTCTGCCCGTGCGCCGTGCAACATGCGGCGCCTGGTATCTTCCGGCGCCCTCGGGCGCCGTTTTTTTGGTTCGCTCGGCGGAGTGAGCTTCGCCGGCCGGGCCCCGGGACACGATCGCCTCAAGCGATTCCTGATCAAGCGCTTGGCGTACGATTCTGGTGTCAGGTTTCGTGTATTGCATGGGCCACGCCCGGTTTTGCAGTCCTGTAGCAGAACGCTACAATCCACTCCGTCATCAAGGAGACTATCGTGGCGAAAGCGTCTACACCGATTCGGGTCCGGGACCGGCTTCTGCAGGAGGCAGCCGCCCGCGGCGCGCTTGAAAGTCGCAGTGCAAGCCAGCAGTTGGAATACTGGGCGGAGTTGGGAAAGGCAGTCAGCAGTGCCATCACGCCAGCCATGCTGCTCAGGTTGCGTGCGGGACTGGCGCATGTCGTGGTTGCGGAAGATGCGGTTTCACCGGTGTCTACCGACTCGGTTCTCGAGCGTCTTGATGCCATGCGCGCGTCTGGAGCGCTGAGGCGGTCCGTCTTTCCTCATGATCGGCCCGCCTACCAGGCCAGTCGCTGCCGTCCCGGAATGCTCGAAGAGCACCTGCCGAATGGCGAGGTGCGCGTGGGCCGGTTTCGCAACGGAGTGTTCGTTGCGGAGTCGGCCGAGTGACATCGCCGGCGCTTTGGGTTGTGGTGGGTGGCAACGGTGCCGGAAAGAGCACTTTTCATCGCCTGATGCTTGCGCCGCTCGGGCTACCCTTCGTCAATGCGGACGACATTGCGCGTGAGTGCTTTGCCGAGGATGCGGAGATGCGGGCGTATGATGCGGCGCGTTTGGCAGCGGATCTGCGAGCCGATTTCCTGGTTCGGCGCGAGAGTTTCTGCTATGAAATGGGCTGAAGCGCTGATACGTTGAGGGGCAGGCCCGATGCCAGGCAGCCCGCTTGCGCGGGATGCCTGGGGGAGGTGTGGCGAGTCTCAGGGCGTGCGTAGCGTGAGGCCGTGCTCGGTGAAGAGGCGTGCGAGCTCGCCGGAGCGCTGCAGGTCGGCGAGGGCGTCGGAGAGGGCGGTCTCGAGGCCCTTGTTGTCGGCCTTCACTGCGAGGCCGATGGGCCACATCGAGACGCGCATCTCCGGCATCGCGATCAGATCCACGCTGATTCCCTCCTGACCGGCGGTGGCCGCCTGCAGTTGGGTCTCGGTGCCGATGACGGCAGCGATCTCGTCGCGCGCGAGCGCCGCGGCGGCGTCGGCGATGGTCTTGAAGTGCACCACGTTGTCGCGCAGGCGGCCGTTCAGCACGTGCAGCAGGAAATCGCTCGCGTGGGTGTCGGTTTCGGCACCGATCTTCTCGCGCGTGAAGACCTCCAGCGCACTCGCAGCCGAGCCGGACGGTGCGGGCACGCGGGCGCTGCGCCGTGCCATCGCCATGGCCTCGAGGTGATACGGGCCGAAGATGCTGACCTGAGGATTCTGTGCCGCGAAGTTCACGTCCACAGGCACATGCAGCATCACGTCACCCGGCTTCGCGCCCATGTAATGACCGCGCCAGACCATGTTGCGCAAGTCGTCGTCCATGGTCTCGCCGGGGGGGAACTCGACCACCTGCGGCGACAGCCCCAGCTTCGCGGCGAGTGCCTTGCCGACAGCGATGTCGATGCCCTTGCCCGCTGCCGAGTAGGGCGGGAAATCCGCGTACACCGCAATCCGCAGCGCGCCCGCCTGCTGCAGCTCCGGGGCCGGTCCGGCTGCTGCCCGGGCGGGCAGGAGCGGGCCGGCCAGCAGTGCGCCGATCATGCCCAGGAAGGCACGACGATCACTGTGCCTCATAGACGGTCTCCAGCCAGGCGCGAATCGCCCACATCGCCTCCTGCGACAGCATGCCCTCGAAGGGCGGCATGTACACCGCGCCATTGCGGGTGACGCCGTTGCGGACCTTGCCGATGAAGAACTCGTCCATGTCGGCGGTGTGCTCCAGGTAACGGAGGTCCGGCGCGATCCCGCCGGAGACCGCGCCGAGCCCATGGCAGCGGGCGCAGTTCTGGTTGAAGGCCGAGTCGCCGATGCGGATGGCCTCCTTGTCGCCGCGGTAGGGGTTCTCGATCATCCAGTCGGCGCCCAACTGCTTCAGGCTCGAGGTGTCGACCGCCTGCGGCACCACGTCCCCGTGAGCGTGGGCGGCGACCGTCGCCAGGGCGAGGGTGCAGGCAAGCGCGCCATTGCGGATGCTGCGGCCAAGGGTCTCCTCCAGTTTCTTCATGATTTCCTCTGCTGTGCGTTGTTTCAAAAAGGGGTTGCATGGACTGTCCGGTGCTGCCCGGGTGAAACGGTAACTGCAATCGGCGTGCCAGAAACTGGGTATCGGTCGGATGCAGGCAGGCATTGGTCTGGACGGGGGGGCGGTCGACAGGCACACTACTGGCAGGGTATTTGCTCGGGCAATCTTGTTCGGAGCGGAACAAGTTGCTTCGATACGAACCAGGTGCTACTTTTTGACGAGCACCAATAGCCTGCGGACACGTATTCGCGAGGCAAAACTGGAGGAGACGATGGGCGTTCTGTCCGATGCGGCCGGTAGTCGCGAACAGCGCTTCGTGGTTGCACGCGCACAATTCTTTGATCACGGTGAGTGCCCTGACGGTGGCGTGTCGCCGCTGATCCTGCGCTCCTGGCAACGCTGCCGCCACGACGGGTTGTGCGAGGATGACCGTGAACATGTCCTCACCGTCGGGCGGGCACGGCTCTCCGAATCGCGCGAGCGCAGCGGCCGCCTGCTGGAGCAGGCAAGTGGTGTGATGGAGCACGTCTTCGAACAGATCCGCGCCTCCGGCAGCATGGTGATCCTTGCCGACCCTGACGGCATCATCCTGCACAGCCTCGGGGATGCCGAGTTCGTCGATCGCGCCAATCGCGTTGCTCTTCAACCCGGCGCCTGCTGGACTGAGGCGCTGCGCGGCACCAACGCGATCGGCACGGCGATCGCCGAGCGTTCGGCGGTGGAGGTGCTCGGGATGGAGCACTACCTGCAGCGCAATGCCTTCCTGTCCTGTACGGCCGCCCCGGTGCTCGGGGCGGACGGGCGGGTGCACGGCGTGCTCGATATCTCCTGTGACCACCGGGTGCATCAGCGCCACACCCTCGGGCTGGTGCGTCTCTCGGTACAGCTGCTGGAGAAGCGCATCTTCGAGGCCGAGTTCGCCAACGACATCCTGATCGCCTTCCACAGCCGCCCGGAGTACATCGGCAGCCTGCAGGAGGCGATTATCGCGGTGAGCACCGAGGGCAACATCCTCGGCGCCAACACGGCCGCGCGGGAGTGGCTGGCGCAGCGCGCCTGCGATGGCGAGGGGGCGACCTTCGGCGCGCTGTTCTCGCACGGTTTCGGCAAACTCTTCGATCGTGCGGCGGCAGCACCGAACGCGCTGCTGCGCATCGAACTGCGCCATGGCGGCGAGCTCTACGTGCAGGTGCGCTCGATGCGTCCGCTGGTGGTACCTGTCGCCGGCGTCGGCGATGCGCGCCCCGCGGCGGGGGTGGCCAGCGCTGCGCCGCGAGCCGTCGAGGCGCGCACCACGAGCCGCGCAACGGCGGCCGCGCCCTCGGGGCGCGTCACGCTGGAGCGCCTCGCTACTGGCGATGCTTGCCTGGAGCGCGCGCTGGATCGCGCCCGCCGCATCCAGGGCAAGGACATCCCGCTACTGATCCAGGGTGAATCCGGCGTAGGCAAGGAACTGTTCGCGCAGGCCTTTCACAATAGCGGCCCGCGCGCCGACGGCCCCTTCGTCGCGCTCAACTGTGCGGCCGTGCCCGAAACACTCATCGAATCGGAGCTGTTCGGCTATGTGGGGGGCGCCTTCACCGGCGCGCGTCGCGAGGGGTCGATGGGGCGCATCCAGCAAGCGCATGGCGGCACGCTGTTCCTGGACGAGATCGGTGACATGCCGCTCGGCATGCAGGCGCGCCTGCTGCGGGTGCTGCAGGAGCGTTGCGTGACGCCTGTCGGCTCGTTGAAGGCCATTCCGGTGGATATCTCGCTGGTGTGTGCGACCCACCGGGTGCTCAAGGATGCGGTCGCGAAGGGCACCTTTCGCGAGGATCTCTACTACCGGGTGAACAGCCTCACCGTGTCGTTGCCACCGCTGCGCGAGCGCACCGACATCCGCTGTATCGTGCGCCGCATCCTGGCTGCCGAGGCGGTCGAGGCGGGGCGGGGCGAGGTGGTCATGGGCGAGGAGGTGATGCGCTTCTTCGAGCGCTACGCCTGGCCGGGCAACGTGCGTCAGCTGCAGAACGTGATACGCGTGGCGGTGGCGCTGCTCGATCCGGACGAGGACGAGATCCTGCCGGTGCATCTGCCCGAGGAGCTCTTCGCCGCAGACCCTGTGGATGATGGTGATGTGCATCGCCCGGCAAGCGCTGCGGGGGAGGCTGCCTTGCAGGTGGATGGTGGAAAGCGCATCGTCCTGCCGCCGGGCTGGTGCGACGTGGGCGAGTTGGCCCCGGCGCCGGCAGGCGCGCGTGCGAGCCGGCTCGACCAGCTCGAACTCGACGCCATCGCAGCGGTGATGCGCGAGGTCGGCGGCAACGTGTCGGCCGCGGCGCGCAAGCTGGGTGTCAGCCGCAACCGTCTGTACCGAAAACTGGGCCGCCTCGGTTGAGCCCGATTTTTTTTTGCCTGTCCCGGCATATGTTTTGCTTTTCATAGCCGGTAGCGTTGTTCCGAATAACACAAACAGTGAGGAGTCAGTCGATGTGGAAATCCCTGCACATTGATCCCGCCAAATGCACGGGCTGCCTGCAGTGCGAGATGGCGTGTTCGTACGAGCACACCGGGGTCATGAATCCGGCCAAGTCGCGGATCAAGGTCTTCAATTTCGAACACGAGGGCCGTAAGGTCCCCTATACCTGTACGCAGTGCACCGAGGCCTGGTGCCTGAACGCCTGTCCGGTCGATGCGATCCGCATCGACCTCTCGACCGGCGCGAAGATGGTCTTCGAGGAGACCTGTGTCGGCTGCAAGGTGTGCACGATCGCTTGCCCGTTCGGTACGATCAACTACAACCAGGACAGTGGCAAGGTACAGAAGTGCGACCTGTGCGAAGGTGACCCCGCCTGTGCCAAGGCCTGCCCCACCGGTGCAATCACCTATGTGGACGCCGACTGGACGGGCTACGACCGCATGCAGGCCTGGGCCGCCAAGGTCAATACGCCGGCTTCGGCTGCTTGAGGAGAGACGAACATGGGTTGGAACAAGAAAGTCCTGCGTGTGAATCTCACCGCCGGCACCTGCACCGCAGAACCGCTGAACATGGAGTGGGCGCACGAGTACCTCGGTTCGCGCGGCCTCGCCACCAAGTATCTCACCGCCGAGATCGACCCCAAGGTCGATCCGCTCTCGCCCGAGAACAAGATGATCATGGCCACCGGTCCGCTCACCGGCACCATGGCCTCCACCGGCGGTCGCTACACCGTCGTCACCAAGGGGCCGCTCACCGGCGCCATCGCCTGTTCGAACTCGGGTGGCTTCTTCGGCGCAGAGATGAAGTTCGCCGGCTGGGACATGATCATTTTCGAGGGCAAGTCGCCGAAGCCGGTGTACCTCTTCCTCGAGAACGACAAGGCCGAACTGCGCGACGCCTCGCACCTGTGGGGCAAGAGCTGCTGGGTCACCGAGGAGACGATCAAGTCGCAGCACCAGGATCCGCAGATCCGCGTGTCGTCGATCGGCCTCGCGGGCGAGAACCAGGTGCTGTTCGCGTGTGTGGTCAATGACTTGCACCGCGCCGCCGGCCGCTCCGGGGTGGGTGCGGTGATGGGCTCGAAGAACCTCAAGGCGGTCGCGATCCGCGGCACCAAGGGTGTCGCCGGCATCAAGGACTTCCCCGCCTTCATGAAGGCCACCACCGACGCCAAGAAGGTGCTCGCCGACAACGCGGTCACCGGCCAGGGTCTGCCGAAGTACGGCACCCAGGTGCTGATGAACGTGATCAACGAGATCGGCGCGCTGCCCACCCGCAACCACCGCGACGTGAGCTTCGAGGACGCCTCGAAGATCTCCGCCGAGGCGATGCACGAGAAGCGCGAGAGCGACGGCAAGCCGCATCTGGTCACCAACGCGGCGTGCTTCGGCTGCACCATCGCCTGCGGCCGCATCTCCGAGATCGACAAGGGCCACTTCACCGTCAAGAACAGCCCGCAGTACTGGGGTGCCTCGGGCGGCCTGGAGTACGAAGCCGCGTGGGCCCTGGGTGCGGCCAACGGCGTCGGCGACCTCGAGGCGCTGCAGTACGCCAACCTGATCTGCAACGAGCAGGGCATGGACCCGATCTCTTTCGGTGCCACCGTCGGTGCGGTCATGGAGCTTTACGACCTGGGCATTCTCACCTCCGAGCAGATCGGCATCGAGTCGCCGTTCGGCTCCGCAGAGGCGCTCGCCAGGCTGGTCGAGATGACCGCGACGGGCGAGGGCTTCGGCAAGGAAATCGGTCAGGGTTCGAAGCGCCTGTGCACCAAGTACGGTCGTCCGGACCTCTCCATGAGCGTCAAGGGCCAGGAGTTCCCCGCCTACGACTCGCGCGGTATTCAGGGCATGGGCCTCACCTACGCCACCAGCAACCGCGGCGCCTGCCACCTGCGCTCCTACACCGTGGCCTCCGAAGTGCTGGGTATCCCGGTGAAGACCGATCCGCTCACCACCGACGGCAAGCCCGAGCTGGTGAAGGCCTTCCAGGACGCCACCGCAGTGTTCGACTCGGCCGGCATCTGCGTGTTCACCAGCTTCGCGTGGACGCTCGCCGACGTGCAGCCGCAGCTCGCGGCGGCGTGCGAAGGCGACTGGAGCATGGAGAAGCTCAACGAGGTGGGCGAGCGCATCTGGAACATGGAGCGCCAGTTCAACAACGCCGCGGGCTTCACCCACAAGGATGACAACCTGCCGCCGCGCCTGACCACCGAGCCGGCCAAGACCGGCCCGGCGAAGGGCCTGGTGAACGGCCTCGACAAGATGCTGCCGGAGTACTACCGCATCCGCGGCTGGACGCCGGAAGGTGTGCCCACGCCCGAGACCGTGGCGAGACTCGGCCTGTAAAGAGCGCCCGAAACTGCGCCCCCGCGGTGCGTGGCAGCACGCCGCCCGGGGGCGTTTTCAATAGAGGATTCAGCAATGAAGCATGTCATTCTCGGCAATGGTCCGGCCGGCGTGGTTGCCGCCGAAGCCTTGCGCCAGGCCGCGCCGCAGGACGAGATCGTCATGGTCGGCTCGGAGAACGCGCCGCCGTATTCACGCATGGCCATTCCCTACCTGCTCGAAGAGAACATCGACGAGACAGGCACTTATCTGCGCAAGTCGCCGGACTACTTTGCCAGCAAGCTGCGCGTGCGCGAGCTGCGCGGTCGTGCCGTGGCGCTCGACACCGCGCAGCAGAAGATCCTGTTCGCCGATGGCCACTTCGAGCACTACGACCGCCTGTTGATCGCCACCGGCTCGCACCCGGTGCGCCCCCCCATCCCCGGTATCGATCTGCCGCAGGTGCAGACCTGCTGGACGCTCGACGACGCGCGCGCGATCGCACAGTATGCAAAACCGGGTGCGCGGGTGCTGCAACTCGGCGCCGGCTTCATCGGCTGCATCATCATGGAGGCCCTTGCCAAGCGCGGCGTGCAGCTCACCGTGGTGGAGATGGGCGACCGCATGGTGCCGCGCATGATGACGCCCAAGGCGGGCGGCATGATCAAGGCCTGGGTGCAGGACAAGGGGATCCGCGTCGTCACCTCGGCCGGCGTCGAGCGTATCGAAGCGGTGTCCGGCGGCGATGCACCGCTCGCAGTGAAGCTCTCCAATGGTGACTCCATGGCCTGCGATCTCGTCATCGTCGCTGCCGGGGTCGCGCCCAACGTCGGCTTTCTCGAAGCCACCGACGTGCATGTCGCCAAGGGTGTCTTGGTCGATGACCGCATGCAGACCGCGGTGCCCGGCATCTTTGCCGCAGGCGACGTCGCCGAGGCGCCCGATCTGTTCACCGGTGCGCACATGGTGTCGGCGATCCAGCCGAATGCTGCGGATCAGGCGCGGGTTGCGGCGCTGAACATGGCGGGTCGTGAGACGCGCATGAAGGGTGTGCTCGCGATCAACGTGCTGGATACGCTGGGGCTGATCTCGACCTCGTTCGGCCAGTGGTGGGGTGAAAAGGCGGAGAATGGCGGCAGCGGCGTCGAGCATGTCGACGAGCGGGGCTACAAGTACCTCAGCCTGCAGTTCAAGGATGATGTGCTCATCGGCGCCACCTCCATCGGTATGACCCAGCACGTCGGCGCGCTGCGCGGCCTGATCCAGGGGCGGGTGAAGCTCGGACCCTGGAAAGACAGGCTGTTGCATTCGCCATTGCAGTTCGTGGATGCGTATGTTGCGCGCAGCCAGCAGCCAATGGCGCTCGCGCGCTGAGGTGATATCGGCGCCGGCTTGCCCGGAGCAGGGTGTTCCGCTCCGGAACACCCTGCCAAAATCTGCTCCGGAGCGCACCAGGCGGTTCACCGCACAAGCTCCGGCGCAACAACTGGAATCGCCACGGATGAAGATCGCGTTCAAGCTTTTTGCTTCGCTCACCGACTACCTGCCGCCCGAGCGCAAGGGCAATCGCCTGGAGCTCGACGTGGAGCCCGGAACAACCGTCGCGAGCATGATTCAGCGCTACCGGGTACCCATGGAGAGCGCGCATCTGGTGCTGGTGAACGGCGTGTTCGTGCCGCCCGGTGCGCGCGCCACGCGTGCGCTCGCCGAAGGGGACGAGTTGGCGATCTGGCCGCCGATCGCGGGCGGTTGAGCGATGGCCTTCATCAACGGCCCGGTGCCGGAGTCGCTGGAGCGCGAGCTCGCCTCCAGCGTCGCAGCCTTCGAGCGAGACCTGCGCAAGGCCTGGCCGGGCGAGGTGACGATGCCCGCGAGCGGGCAGTTCCGCATCGACGCCGGCGACGTCGTCTTGGACATCTTCACCGAACCCGCGGGCGTTCGCCGCATCGGTTTGCTCGCGCTTGAGCGCTTGCGGGTGAACTACCGCTTTTCCGGCGGCGACGAGCCGGCGCGGCGCAGGCTGCTCGCGCGGCTCGACCTCGGCATGCAGCGCGGCGGCGGCTGACTCTTTGGCGCCGCCCGGCCTTGCTGCGCGTGGGTGAGGTGTGTCCCGCGGAGAGTTGTTTCCGCGGAGAGGTGTCCCGCGGAGGGCGTCGCGGAAAGACCGCTGCAGCACGCATGCTAGAATCGGCGCGCCTTTCAATGGAGCGCTCGGAATGCTGGCAATCATCGGTGGCAGTGGCCTTACTCAACTATCCAATCTCGAGATCGTGCGGCGCGAGGTGGTGCGCACACCCTATGGCGAGCCCTCGGGCGCGCTCACCTTCGGCCTCCTGGCAGGGCAGGAGGTCGTGTTCCTGGCCCGACACGGCTATGGACACACGATCCCGCCACATCTGGTGAACTATCGTGCAAACATCTGGGCACTGAAGCAGGCGCGCGTGTCGGCGATCGTTTCCGTCGCCTCGGTGGGCGGCATTCGCGCCGATCTCGGGCCAGGCGAGTTGGTGGTGCCGCACCAGATCATCGACTACACCTGGGGGCGGGTCGGCACGTTCTTCGATGGTGGCGATACCCCGGTGCACCACATCGACTTCACCCATCCCTACAGCCAGGACATCCGAGCCCGCATCCTCGGGGCGGCGGCAAAGGCCGGCGTTGCGGTTCATGATGGCGCGGTGTACGCGGCCACACAGGGACCGCGACTCGAGACTGCCGCAGAGATCGACCGGCTGGAGCGTGATGGCGCCGAGGTGGTCGGCATGACCGGCATGCCCGAGGCGGCGCTCGCTCGCGAGCAGGACGTGCCCTACGCCGCGATCAACGTGGTTGCCAACCATGCCGCAGGGCGCGCGGCCAGCCAGGAAGGGATTGCGTTCGAAGAGATCGAAGGCGTGCTCATGGATGCGATGACGCGCGTGCGCAGCGTGCTCGCCTGTCTGTAAGGCGCGGCAGCCTCCATCTCACTCGCAGCCGCGCCGGAAGGCGCCAAGGCGCTCATGAGCGATCAGCGCGCTTGCGAGCCCCGCCAATACCGCGCTGCCGCCGGGGTAACCCGCTCCCAGCAGCAATCCGGCGCCAAGGCCGAGGGCAATCAGCAAGGGGGTGAGTGCGCGTTGCATGTGAGGCTCCTTCGAATCAGACGGTACGGGTGAGGGGGCTTGCGTGTTGTTTGCTTGTTGTCGCCGGCGTGCTGAGAACTGTACATTTGTATAGTGTACTGTACAACACTGTATGAACTATCGCAGCCGGTGCAAACCGCTGTCCGCGCCTATGGCGCTCTTCTTCCGAGTACCACGCCTGATGAAAGAGATCGACCACACGCTCACGCATCTCGTGCTGCACCGCCTCGACAAGCGTTCCGGCGGCCAGGCGAGCCTGACGACGGCATCATCTCCATGCGCCCCGGACGGGCCGGCACTGCTGCTGATGGAGGCGCTGGTCGAGCAGTTCGCGCGGCGCTCGGGCAAGGGCTTCGGGCGTTTCGGGGATGCGCACGCGCCGCTGGCGGCGCTCGTCGACGCGCTGGTGCGGCTGGAGGAGATCGATTTCCTCGTGTTCTCGCTGCAACTCGCGGAGCTCTGGCGGGTGATCGCGGACGAGGAGGAGCTGGACGAGGGCGGTGTGATCGTCGCCGCGCGGGCATGCGAGGCCGGCGGGCAGCGGCGGGGCGATTGCCTGTGGCTTGCGTTGCTCGGCGAACAGCCGGGCGTGGCGGCAAACGGTGATCTCGGGCTCCTCACGTGCATGCCGCTGGATGTGGCCGGGGTGCGGGCACTCGCGCGCATCGATCTCGATGGTTGGCGCCGTGGCGACGAACGCTATCTTGCTTTCCTGCGTGCGCGCGGCGCGCTGGGCGCGTGCTTGATGCGGCTTCTCGGTTGCGGTGAGGTGGTCGTGGCGCTGCAGGAGACACGCAAGCTGGTGCGCGCGCTGGATGACTTCGCCCAGCAACAGGCGGTGGAGCCTGCCGCACGGGATGCGCTGCGCGAGCGTGCCCACGCGGTGCTGGATGAGCTTGCGGAGGTGGGGCTGGCGGTGGATTTCGACGAACTCGCGCGGGAAGTGTGCCCGGAGGACGCACCACGTCTTGCGGCGCTGTTGCAGTCCTCGGAAGCGGGGATCGCGACCGGCTTCGTGCCCAACCGGCGCGCGCTTCGCCCGCTGGTGCGTTTCAGCGCGAGCGGCAGCAGTTGGAAGCTCGAGTTCGACCGCAGCAGCCTGCAGGAAGGTAGCGTGCATTACGACCCGGATGGCGACAGGCTGGTGCTGTCAGGCCTGCCCGAATCCCTGCGCGAGGTGCTGCGCGAGGAGGCCACCCGCGAGGAGGCCAACCCTGGAGCACGGTAAGCCTGAGCGCGGCGCCACCGCCAAGGTGGCACCACGGGATCGCAACGGGTTCACACGGGGATCACACAGCATCGCTGGCGGTGGCGGCGGGTTTTCCCGACGCCTCGCCAGCAGCATCGGCGGCAGCCGCATTGACCGGGAGAATGACGCGGAAGCACGCTCCCTGGCCGGGCGTGCTGTCCACCTCGATGCGGCCGTGATGCCGCTGCACGATGCCATAGGAGAGCGACAATCCGAGCCCGGTGCCGGAGCCGACCGGCTTGGTGGTGAAGAAGGGGTCGAAGATGCGGGTCAGGTGCTCGGGCGCGATGCCCTTGCCGGTATCCGAGATCTCGACCATGACCTCGTCGTGGCCGCACCGTGCGGTGCGGATGGTCACGGTGCCCTGTGATTCGATCGCCTGACCGGCGTTCACGAGCAGGTTCATGAACACCTGGTTGAGCTGCGAGATGATGCAGTAGACCTCGGGCAGCTCACCGTAGTCCTTGACGATGGTGCACTTGTACTTGAGCTCGTTCCTCACGATGTTGAGCGTGGTGTCGAGGCCGGCGTGCAGATCGGCCCAGCTCCACTCCTGCTCGCTGACATGCGAGAAGCTCTTGAGGTCCTGGACGATCTTGCGCACGCGCATCAGTCCGTCGCGCGACTCGAGCATCAGCGGCCCGATATCCTGACGGATGAAGTCGAAGTCGCAGGCCTCCTTGAGACGGACCACCGTCTGCTGTGTCAGGGCCGGCGCCTCGCCGGCGCTCGCCGCCGACTCGTAGGCTTCCAGAATGCTCATCAGGTCGGAGATGTAGTTGTCGAGTGTGCTGAGGTTGGAGCGCACGAAGCCGATCGGGTTGTTCAGTTCGTGTGCGACACCCGCGGCGAGCTGGCCGATGGAGGCCATCTTCTCCGACTGCAGTAGCTGGTTGTGCGCCTCTTCCAGGCGCTTGTTGAGGCTGCGCTGGGCGTCCAGGTTGGCCGCCATCGCCTGCTCCTGCGCCTTGCGTTCGGTGATGTCGGAGATGATGCCGTCGTAGTAGCGCGGCACGCCGGAGGCGTCGCGCTGGACGATGGTGCGGTCGACCACCCAGATCGCCTCCCCGTTCGCCTTCAGCAGTCGGTACTCCTGGTCGTAGTTGATGCGGCCTTCGGCGGTGTAGCGTGCGACCTCGTCGGCGACGCGGGCGAGGTCGTCAGGGTGGACCATCGCGGAGAACGGCGGCTCGCCGGCGAGCAGCGACTCGACCGTGTAGCCCCACAGGCTGACGTTCTCCGAAACATATTCGACCGGCCAGCCTGCCTCGGCACGCCAGCGGAAGCACACGACCGGGCTGGCGTTCACCACCTGTGTCGCGATGCGCAGCGCCCTGTCGGAGCGCGCCTGGTGTACCAGGCGCCAGGTCTCGTTGGCGATCAGCTCGATGGTCTCGACGTCGTCGCTGTCGTAGTCGTGCGGCTTGTTGCCCACGCCGGTCATCAGGCGCACCTGTCCCTGATCGAGCACCGGACAGCTGATCAGGCGGCGCAGCGGCGCGTGCCCTTCGGGTAGGCCGTGCCTGCCCGCCGCGGTGGCATAGTCGTTGAACACCACCGGGCGGCGCTGACGTGCCGCGTCCGCCCAGATGCCGGCGCGGCTGAGCGGGTAATGGTTGTCGTAGGCGGCGGTGCAATAGCCGTCGCGCAGTGTGCGGGTCGACCAGGCGATGAGCTCTATCGTCTCGGCGTCGTGATCGACGAAATGCATGAACGCGATCTCGCTGGCGGTGAGCGCTTCGATCAGGTCCAGCGCGTGCTGCATGAAGGCGCGCTCGGGCATCGCGCGTGCTTGCCGAGGCAGCTCGAGGAGTGCGCTCGAGCGGCGCGCCTGGAGCTCGGCGAGCGCAGCGGCGCGGCGCTGCTCGGTGACGTCGGTGGCGATGCCGTCCCAGATAAGGGTGCCCGAGGGCAGGCGGCGCGGGCGTGAATGTACCTTCAGCCAGCCCCATTCACCGCTTGCGCGGCGAATCCGCAGTTCCATGCAGAAGTCGTCGAGGCAGCGCGCGCTTTCGAGTTGGCGTTCGATGAGTTCCGGCACCTGCGCGGGGTCGACGTTCGCCAGCATGCGCTCGGGGTGCGCGATCGCCTCCGCGGGGCTGATGCCCTGGATGCGCTCCAGCCCGGAGCTGATGTATGCGAACTTCGGGGCGCCGCTTTCATCGAGGGTGGCCTGGAAGATGTAGCTGTCCGGGAGGTTGTCGCTGATCAGGCGGATGCGCTCCTCGCTCTCGCGCAGGGCGCGCTCTGCGGCCACGCGCGCACTGATGTCCTCGACGATGGCGAGGTAGTAGTCCGGGCTGCCGTCGGCGAGCCGTACCACCCGCACTGCGATCATCACGTCGACGGCTTTTCCGTCCGCGCGGATGTAGCGTTTCTGCAGCTCGTAGCCGTCGGTCTCGCCGCGGGCGATGCGGGCGTAGGCGTCGTCGCTTGCCTGCAGGTCTTCCGGGTGGGTGATCGCGGCCCAGCTGCGCGCCCGCAGTTCGGCTTCGCTATAGCCGAGAATGCGGCACAGCGCCGGATTCACGACGCGCCAATGGCGGTCGTTGTCCACGACCGCCATGCCGACCAGACTGCGCTCGAAGAACACCCGGTAGCGCGTCTCGAGCTCACGCTGTCGTGCGCGCGCCCGGGCCATCACCCAGCACACCCCGGCGGCGGTGGCGAGCAGCCCGCAGGCGATCAGCAGATGCAGCCCGCGGTGCACACTGGTGAGCGAGGCGAGGCTGTCGGGTGTGAGATGCGAGAGCACGATCCAGCGATAGGCATCGCCTGTCTCCTTGTCCGCTATGGTGCGGACGGCGCGCAGCGGGTGGCGGGTCTCGAAGGTCCAGAGCCCGTCGTCGTCCTCGAACTGGCCATGCTCCTCTGCGAGGATGCGCTGCCAGGCAGCGGGGTGGCGCCGCGCCAGGCTGAGCTCGTCGCGGCCGCGCATGAACCCCCATTCCAGATCCGCATCGGGAGCGAGAAGGAAGAAGCCGTCGCCATCCACAATGGCGAGCCTGTCCGCGATCGGCGTGGTGACGTCGCGCACGTAGCGGAACATCTCCGAGGCAAGGTAGTTGAGGATCAGGATGCCCTGACGCGCGCCGCTCGCATCGGTGACCGGTGTCGCGGCGCGCAGCATCGGCTTTGGTGGTTGCTCGACGAGGCCGCGTTCGACGTTGAGATCGAGGCGCGAGATGTAGATCCCGTTCGCGGGCAGCGCTGCAGACTCCACGAAATAGTCGCGCTGCGATTTGTCCTGCAGCTCGGCGTCCGCGACCCGCTCCGGCCTGCCGTCGTGCATGTTCATGCGTATCAGCTCGTGCCCGTCCATGCCCAGCAGGCGGATCTGGTCGTAGGCGCCGGTGGCCGAGATCAGGGCAGCGAAGTCCGCTGCGAGCGCGTCGCGGCTGCCGTCGTCCGCGCGCACGGCGAAGCGCTGCACGGCGCTGCCACCAGCGAGGGCCTGAAGATCGTTGACGACCACCTGCAGGCGCCGGTCGAGCATGCCGTTGCCGAGCCCGACGTTGAGCGACTCGGAGGACTCCAGCCGGTTGCGCGCGGCATCCTGCTGGGTGCCGATCATCACCGCCGTCCCCGCGACGATGGCCGCTGCGAGCGGCAGGAACAGACGCAGGAAGATGCGCAGCATGAGCGTGTTCATGCTCAACCCTCAGGCATGTCGTGGGCGACACCCGCCCGGTTCGCATGCAGACGGAAGGCCTCGCGGATGGACTCGCGCAGGTGGTCGTCGTCCCACGGCTTGGTGAGGAACTTGTACACCGCGCCGCGGTTGATCGAGTCGGCGACCGAATCGAAGTCGGTGAATCCGGTGAGGATGATGCGCACCGTGTCGGGGTAGAGCTTGCGCACCCGCGACAGGAACTCGATGCCGGACAGCTCCGGCATGCGGTGATCGGAGACCACGACCTGCACGTTGTGGCTGGCGAGGAGCTCCAGCGCCTTGAGCGGCGAGTTGGTGGTAAGGATCTCGTAGCCCTCGCGGCGCAAGAGGCGGGTGAGGGCGTTGAGGATGCTCGGTTCGTCATCCACGATCAACAGGGTGCGCGTGCCGTCCTGCGCCAGCGGCGTGATCGGCAGGTAGCGGTTGCCGCGCAGCAGCAGGACGAACTCGTCGGCGGGCAGCGCATGGCTGAACAGGTAGCCCTGGATGGCGTCGCAGTGGCGCCGGCGCAGGAAGGCAGCCTGTGCTTCGGTCTCGACCCCCTCGGCGAGCACCGACAGGTTGAGGCTGCGCGCCATGACGATGGTTGCGGTGGCGATCGCCGCATTGACCGGGTTCTGCACGATATCGCGCACGAAGCCCTGGTCGATCTTGATCTTGTCGAACGGAAAGCGCGATACGTAGGCGAGCGACGAGTAGCCGGTGCCGAAGTCGTCCAGCGACAGCTTCACGCCCAGCGTCTTGAGCCGGCGGCAGATCGCCACCGCCTCGTCGAGGTCATCGATGAAGGCGCTCTCGGTGATCTCCAGCTCCAGGAATCCCGGCATCAGGCCGGTCTTGGCGAGCACATCGGCGACCATGTCGAGCAGGTTCGCCTGGCGGAACTGGCGGGTGGAGAGGTTCACCGCGAGGCGCGGCTGCAGCAGCCCGAGGTCCAGCCAGGCCTTGGTCTGGGCGCAGGCGGTGCGCAGCACCCATTCGCCGATCGGCACGATGAGGCCGGTCTCCTCGGCGATGGGGATGAACTCCGCGGGCGAGATCGCGCCGAACACCGGGTGCGACCAGCGCAGCAGCGCCTCCATGCCGATCAGCTGGCCGCTGTCGAGGCTGATCTGCGGCTGGTAGTGCACCCGCAGCTCGTCGCGCGCGAGCGCGTCGCGCAGCGCAGACTCGATCGTGAGGCGCCGGTTGGCGTCCGCGTCCATCTCGGGGGAGTAAAAACGGAAGGTGTTGCGGCCGGCCTGCTTGGCGCGGAACAGCGCTGCCTCGGCGCACTTGAAGAGTGCCGCGCCATCCTGGCCGTCCTTGGGTGAGACGCTGATGCCGATGCTCGCCGAGATCACCAGCGACTGGCCGGAAATCTGGAACGGCACCGCGATGGCTTCCAGCATGCGCTGCGCCAGCGCGATTGCGTCGCGCTCGTGGCCGAGGCTCGCCATCACGAAGCCGAACTCGTCCCCATCGATGCGGCCCACGGTATCGCCGTCGCGCACCTGCAGCGACAGGCGGCGGGCGAACTCCACCAGCACCTCGTCGCCTGCGGGCGGGCCGAGGGTCTCGTTGATGAGGCGAAAGCGGTCCATGTCCAGCAGGATCACCGCGGTGCCACGCTCGAAGCGCTGCGCGTTGATCAATGCCTGCTCGAGCCGGTCGTTGAAGAGGCTGCGGTTGGGCAGGTCGGTGAGTGCGTCGTGGCTGGAGAGGTGCTGGATGCGCTCGGCCGCGGCGATGCGCTCCGAAAGGTCGCTGAAGATGCCCACGTAATGGGTGGTGTGGCCTTCGTCGTCCTGCAGGCGCGAGATGCTCAACCACTCGCTGAGCAGCGAGCCGTCCTTGCGCCGGTTGGTGATCTCGCCTTGCCAGTTGCCGAAGGTGGAGATCTTCTCCCACATGTTGGTGTAAAACAGGCTGCCGTGCACGCCGGACTTGAGGATCGCGGGGGTCTTGCCGATGCAGTCCTCGGCCTCGAAGCCGGTGACCTGGGTGAAGGCGTCGTTGATGACGAGGATCTGCTGCTCCGGGGTGGTGATGCAGATGCCGTCCTTGATGCCCGCGAACACCGCGCCGGCAAGGCGGTGCTCCTCCTCGGCAGCCTTGCGCTCGCCGATGTCCATCATGATGCCGATGGTGCGCAGCGGCGTGCCGCGCGCGTCGCGCGTGACGGTGCGTCCGCGCGTCTCCACCCAGCGCCAGGCGCCATGTGCGTCGCGGATACGGAACTCCTGCACGCGCATGCCCGAGGCGGTGATGTCCTCCTTGAGCTTGCGCTCCACCTCCGGCCGGTCGTCCGGGTGAATCATCGCCAGGCTTGCCGTGATCGTGCCCGGGCCCTTGTCGTAGCCCAGCAGCGCGCACAGCTGCGGGTTCCACAGCATCGCGCCGTCGTCGCCGTGATGCTCCCACACGCCGAAGCCCGCCGCCTGGAAGGCGAGACCGAGGTGGGTCTCCAGCACCGCGTTCTCGTTGATGCGGCGCGTCACCTCGCGCTCCAGCCAGTCGCGCTGGCCCTGCAGCGCCCGGCGCGCTCGCGCGAGTTCGAGTTGCGCCCGCACGCGCGCGATCAGCACCGCATACTTGATCGGTTTGGTGAGGTAGTCCGCCGCACCCTCCTGGAGGCCGAGTTCCTCGTCGACCTCGCTGTCGAGCGCGGTGACGAAGATCACCGGGATCTCGTGCGTGGCCGTATCCGCACGCAAGGCGGCCAGCACCGCATGGCCGTCCATGTCCGGCATCATGATGTCGAGCAGGATGAGCTCCGGGTGCGGGGCGAGCGCGGCGTAACGGAGTGCAGCCAAACCGCTGTTCGCAACGCGCACCTCGGCGCCTTCCGCGTGCAACATCTCCGCCAATGCGGTGAGATTGTCGGGCACGTCGTCCACGACCAGAATCAGCGGCCTGCGGCCATCCGGTGCGAGCAGGCTTCCGCCGCCGTGGGGACTGCGTGCCTCGTCATTCATGGCGTCGTCCCTTCGCCGTCGTGGGCGTGCGAGGCTGCCTTCGGTAGCGAGTCGCGCAGCGCGGCGAGGTGGGTGAGGGCGGTTTCCAGGTCGTAGCGGGCCATCGCGTGTTCCAGCGGTGCGAGCCTTGTGCCGAAGGTTTCGCGCAGCACGTCGTGTTCGTGACGGAACAGCAGCGTGGCCTCGATGCTGCCGCTGAAGAGCAACTCCGCGAGCCGGGCGAGGGTTTCGGCCACATTGGCGTGTGGCGCCGCCGCCGTGGCTGGCCCGATGTCGCCCGTCGCGGACGCTTCGCCAGCGGCGGCATGCTCGGCCGCGTCGTCGGGTGGCAGCCACTGGAGCAGGCGGTTGTAGAGCGTGTCGGGCTCGACCGGTTTGCCGATGAAGTCGTTCATCCCGCTCGCCAGGCAATCGGCACGGTCCTGCTCGAACACGTTGGCGCTCATCGCGATGATGGGCGTGCGCGTGTGTCCCGGCAGCTTGCGGATGTGGCGCGTGGCGGTGAGGCCGTCCATGTTCGGCATGCGGATGTCCATGAGGATGAGATCGTAGTGCCGCCCGGCGGCATGCGCCACTGCTTCGAGTCCGTCGCAGGCGGCCTCGACCTGCTGGCCAGCGAGCCGCAGCAGCTTTTCGGTGACGATACGGTTCATCTCATCGTCATCGACCATGAGAATGCGTGCGGGATGGGCGCGTGCCCGAAGCAGCGCCTCGGGCGGGGGGCGCTGTGCGAACTCGGGCGCTTGTGCCGAGGGCTTCGCAAGGCGCACCTGCAGCCAGAAGGTGCTGCCCGCCCCCGGAGTGCTGTCCACTCCGGCGTCTCCATCCATCAGCCGCGCGAGGCTGCGCGCGATCGCGAGGCCCAGGCCGGTGCCGCCGTGCTGGCGGGTGGTGCTGTTGTCGGCCTGCTCGAATGGGGTGAACAGGCGCGCGACGACATCCGGCGCGATACCCGGGCCGGTGTCGCGCACCGCGAAGCGCATCGTCCAGCCCTCGTCGTCGGCTGCCAGCACCTCACCGCTCAGGGTGACGCCGCCGCTCTCGGTGAATTTCACCGCGTTTGCGGCGAAGTTCAGCAGCGACTGGCGCAACCGTGTCGCATCGCCCTCGACCAGGTCTGGAAGTGCCTCGCACGCGACCCGCACCGTCAGGCCCTTGGCGCGCGCAGCCTGGTCGATGAGCGTGGCCACTGCGCGAAGCTCGTCGGCGGGCGAGAAGTTGCCACGCACCAGCGTGAGCTTGCCCGCCTCGATACGCGAGAGGTCGAGGATGTCGTTGATGACGCTGAGCAGATGGCGCGCTGCGGCCGAGATGCTGCCGAGCTTCTCGTCCTGGTCCTTGCGTAGCGGGGTGCGCTTGAGGAGATGGCACATGCCGATGATGACGTTCATCGGGGTGCGGATCTCGTGGCTCATGTTGGCGAGGAAGGCACTCTTCGCGTGGTTCGCGGATTCCGCCGCCTGGCGCGCTTCGTCGAGCTCGCGGGTGCGCTCTTCCACCAGTGCCTCGAGGCGGTGGCGATGCACCTCCAACTCCTCGGCGAGACGCTTCTTCTCGGTGATGTCCTCCTTCACCGCGACGTAGTGGGTGATCTCGCCTTGTTCGTTGATGATCGGCGAGATCGTCGCGAACTCGGTGTATTCGCTGCCGTCCTTGCGCCGGTTGTGGAACTCGCCGCGCCACACGAAGCCCTGCTGAAGGCGCACCCACAGTTCCCGGTAGGCGCCGGGCGGGGTGCGGCCGGACTGGAGGATGCGCGGGTTATGGCCGATCACCTCGTCACGCGCGTAGCCGCTGGCGCGCAACATGGCCGTGTTGGCGTAGATGATCGTGCCGTCGAGATCGGTGATGACGATGCTCTCGGGGCTTTGCTCCACCGCCATCGACAGGCGCCGCAACTCGGCGTTGCGCCGTTCGAGTTCGCTTGCCATGAGGTTAATGCCGCGTTCAACCTCGGCCAGTTCCCGCGCCGGTGAGTACGCCGCGATGCGGCTGTCCAGGTGGCCGGCGGCGATGCGCTCCACGACCTCGCGCACCTGCCGCGCCCACACTTCGATCAGCTGGTAGATGTAGAACCTGGCGACGAGCGCCGATCCGACCGCGAGCGTCGTGAGCAGCAGCAATCGCAGCCACAGGCCACGATCAATCTCCGTCAACCGCTGCTCGAGCGGCGCACCCAGCGCGATCAGGATGCCATCGCTGCTGAAACTCACCGGGCTCACACCATACAGGCGGCGCACCCCGTCATGGCCGGGCATTTCCGCGACGGGCGGGGAGTGGGTGCTGATCCGCTGAAACTCGGCGAGAGTTTCCGCCGGCAAGGATTGGCCGTGCCATCCGGCCGGGTCGGGGTGGTGCGAGAGTACGCGGCCGTCGCTCGCGACGAGGCCGGCATCCCAGTCGTCGGGTAGCGCGAAGCTCGCGATCAGATTGTCGAACCAGTCGAGCTTGATCGACGCGAACACCACCGCGCGAAGCGTTCCGTCAGCGGTCCGCATCGGGTAGCCGAACACCAATGCCGGAAGGCCGGAGGCGCGTCCGATCACGTACTCGCCGCCGCTCAGCCCGTTGCCGCTCGCCGCCTGTTGAAAGGACTTGCGGTCGGAAATGTTGATCGCACCCCTGGCCGGCACGCCGCTGCAGAACACATTGCCTTCCGCATCACTGGCGCCCAGGTTCGCGAAGTCGCGCATGGTGGTGAGCAGGCGCCTCGCCAGGGCGCTGCAGTCTTCGGGGTCGAGCGTGGCGAGGTCGTTGGAGCGCACCATGATCTCCAGCGTGAGGCGCACCCGCTCCAGCGCCGCGCGCTCTTCCTTGCGAGCGGCCTGCTGCATGCGCGTGACCTCGCGCTGGACGGCTTCGACCGCGTCGATGCGACGTTGGCGATGGTCCGACAGCGCCATCAGGAACAGCGGAATCACCGCCAGGCCGATCACCAGCCACAGGCGCAGGCTCAGTGAGGTTGGAGGCGCGCGTCGCGTCATGGTTGATTGAGCGGATTCCGCGTATTGGATGTGACACGGACCGGCAGACCCGGCCAATGCTTCCAATTATGGCCCCACACAACAGTTTTGGTGAATCTAGAATTTTCCGTTCGTCATCGAGATGCGCTCATCGGCCTCGCTCTCGTCTCGCCCGCGCGCGAAATGCCACAGCGCGTCAAGGCCCGCACGCCATTCCGTGAGCGCGGCCCAGTCGAGCGGGCCGACATAGCGGGCTGCCGCGGCCTCCAGTTGCTGGTGTTCCATGGGTTCAAGGTCGAGCAGTGCGTCGAGCGCCACGGCATCGAGTCCGGGGTGGCCGCGTGCCGCGTACTCCCAGTCCAGAATGGTCCAGCCTGCGTCGCTCGCCAGCAGGTTGCCGGCGTGCAGGTCGTGGTGCACCAGACAAAATCCGCTGCGCGGCCAGGCCCGGCAGGCGTCCCGCAGGCGTCGGCCGAGTTGGCGGGCGGCATCGTGCGAGCCGGCGAGCCGGATGTAGTCCTCGACCAGCGCGGCGTAGTCGATCGCCTCGAGCGGGCAGGGCAGGGACCAGCACTCGATCACCGCCTCGATCAGACGCGTGCGCTCGGCTGGAGTAAGCGTACGCGGATC
Organism: Rhodocyclaceae bacterium; assembly: GCA_041916775.1. Taxonomy (GTDB): domain Bacteria; phylum Pseudomonadota; class Gammaproteobacteria; order Burkholderiales; family Rhodocyclaceae; genus UBA2357. The sequence goes on from JAYRYZ010000007.1 coordinate 89,523, forward strand.
CGGGTGGCGGCCCGGGCTCGCCTCGAACAGCATGCCCACGCCCGGCACCTCGGCGATGAGATGCGGCGCCCAGCTTCGCCCGGCGATCGCCCGGTGCGCGGCAGCTTCGCGTGCGCGGTCGGCGCCCGGTGCGAGCGCAGCGTCGCCGAACTGACGCCACACCATGTCGCGTCCGTTGGCGCGCACGCGCCAGTGCGTGTTGGCACTGCCGCAGCCGAGGTATTCGATGGATTCGAGCCGGACGCTGTCGCCGATGATTTCGCGCAGCGCGGAGGCGGGTTCTGGGGTGGCTTCGACATGGCGGTCATGTTGCAGCATTGTTATACTCCGCCTGTCTCATCGGGGTGCCCATAGGGGGCTGAGAGTGTACACCCGCTGAACCTGATCCAGTTAGTGCTGGCGTAGGGAATGAGATCGATGTCGGAAACGCTTCCATCTTGTGCCGGGCTTCGCGCCCGGCGTCCCACGCGCCGGTTGCCGCATTTTTCGCCAAACCGGAACGTCCATGAAAATCAACACGCTGATTCCCGCGCTAGCCATTGCCGGTGTGCTCGCATGTGCGCCGGCGGGCGCCGCCGATCTCACCGTCTACACCTATGAATCCTTCATCAGCAGCTGGGGACCGGGCCCGGAGCTGAAGAAGCGCTTCGAGGCCGAATGTGCCTGCAGCATCGATTTCGTCGGTGCCGAGGACGGTGTGGCGCTGCTGAACCGCCTGAAGCTCGAGGGCGCGCGCACGGGTGCAGACGTCGTCGTCGGGCTGGACGACTCGCTGATGGCGGACGCACGCGCCGCCGGCGTGGTGCAGCCGCATCGCGTGGATCTCGCCGCCGTGCCGCTGTCGCCTGCGCTGCAGTGGTCGGACGACAGCTTCGTGCCCTTCGACCACGGTTACTTCGCCTTCATCTACGACAGTCGCAAGATCGCTGCGCCGGTCCGCTCCTTTGCCGAACTCGTCGACGGCAAGGCGAAGATCATCTATCAGGACCCGCGCACCAGCACACCAGGGCTGGGGCTCGCGCACTGGGTGCGCGCCGTCTTCAAGGACCATGCGCCGGCGGCCTGGCGCAAGCTCGCCGCGAACACCGTCACCGTCACCAGCGGCTGGCAGGAGGCCTATACGCTGTTCCTCAACGGCGAGGCGGATTACGTGCTGAGCTACACCACCTCGCCCGCCTACCACGTGGTCGCGGAGAACGTCGATCACTATCGCGCGGCCGCGTTCGCCGAGGGGCATGTGGCGCAGGTCGAGGTGGCGGCGATGTCGGCGCACACGCGCAACCCGCCGCTGGCGAGCCGATTCCTCGCCTTTCTGGTCAGCCCGGCGGCGCAGGAGGTGATTCCGGTCACGAACTGGATGCTGCCGGTGCGTGACGACGTTGCCCTGCCGCCGGTGTTCGCGACCCTGGTGAAGCCCCAGCGCATCGGCTTCGACCCGAGTGAGATCGCCGCCCGGCGTGCCGACTGGGTGAAGGAATGGCGTGGGGCGGTGAGCCGGTGAACCTCCCCGGCTCCGGCGTCGCACCCGACTGGCGCCTGGCCGCGGCCGGGTCGCCCGGCGTGCGCCGTGGCGCATGGCTGGAGCAGGCACCGGGCGTGCTCGCGCTGGGGCTGATGCTGCTCGTGAGCGGCGGCGCCTTCCTCGCGCTCGCCAGCGTGGGCGATGTGCGCAGCGGGCTCGCACTCTTCGATGATCCGTGGTTCATGCAGGTGCTGCGCTTTACCTTTCTACAGGCCTTCCTGAGTGCCACGCTCGCGGTACTCGTCGCCCTGCCTGTGGCGCGGGCGGTGGCGCTGGATGGCGGGCTGCCCGGGCGCGCGACCTTCCTGCGCCTGTGCCTGTTGTGCTTTGCGATGCCCAGCCTCGTGCTCGTGACCGGGCTGGTGGTGATGTTCGGCCGCAACGGCTGGGTCACGCCCTGGCTGGGCGAGGGCTGGCAGCTCTACGGCCTCACCGGGGTGCTGCTCGCCCATGTGTATCTCAACGCACCCTTCGCGGTGCGGGTGCTGAGCCACCGCTGGCAGGCGATTCCCCCGGATGCGTGGAAGATCGCCGCGCAGCTCGGGCTGGTGGGCTGGCAGCGCTTCCGACTGGTGGAGTGGCCGATGCTGCGTGCCGCACTGCCGGCCGCGTTCGGCTTCATCTTCCTGCTCTGCTTCAACAGCTTCGCGGTGGTGCTCGCGCTCGGCGGCGGGCCGCGCGCGACGACGCTGGAAGTGGCGATCTTCCAGGCGCTGAAGTACGACTTCAACCCGCCCGAGGCGCTTGCGCTGGCGCTGCTGCAGCTCGTCTGCGCCGGCGGGCTGTTCCTGTTGCTGAGACGCCTGGGTGGCCTGAGCTGGCTGGTCGCGGCGAGGCCGGTCGAGGGCTGGCGCCCGCAGCTCGGTGCGCGTTGGCTGTGGGCGGGGCGTGTGGCCTACGTGCTGTTCGCGCTCGCCCTGCTGCTGCCGGTGCTGAGCCTGGTGCCGCGGGCCCTCGGAGCCGGGCTTTCGGGCTTGCCTTTGGGCGAGCTCGGAAGAGCGGCGGGCGTGTCGCTGCTGCTCGGGCTCGGGAGCGCAGTGCTTGCGCTCTGCCTCGCGCTGGCGGCGCTCGCATGGTGGCGGGTGAGCGACGACGGCCGGGTGCGACGCGTGATCGAGGTGCTGGCGCTGCATCAGTTGGTGGTGCCGGGCATGGTGCTGTCGGTGGGCGTGTATGTGCTGCTGCTGCCGCATCTGGATTGGACGACATACGGCTGGGCGGCGGTGGTGCTGGTGAATGCGCTGATTGCGCTGCCCTTCGTGTTCGGCGAGCTGAAGCCGCGCATCTTCGAGTACGACGCCAACTACCGCCACCTGCTCGCGGATCTCGGCCTGCACGGCTGGGCGCACTGGCGTCAGGTGCTCGCACCTTTCCTCGGGGCCAGCCTCGGGCGCGTGCTCGCGATCGCCTTCGTGCTCGCGCTCGGCGATTTTGCGGTGGTGGGCGTGTTCGGCGGCGATGGCTGGCGCACCCTGCCGTGGATGATCCATGCGCTTGCCGGCAGCTACCGGCTCGCCGAGGCCGCCTTTGCGGCGCTGCTCCTGCTGGCGCTCGCCGCGCTCGCCCTCAGGGTGCTGGAGCGCCGTGATGCTTGAGGTGCGGGGTCTGCGGATCGGGCGTGGTGTGCACGAGTGGACGCACGATTTCGCCGTGCGTCGTGGCGAGATGTTCGCCGTGCTGGGGCCGAGTGGCATCGGCAAGAGCACGCTGATCGAATGCCTGGGCGGCTTCGTGCCAGCGCAGGCGGGGGAGGTGCTGCTCGACGGTTTTCCGCTCCTGAGCCTGCCGGCCGAGGCGCGTCCGGTGGCGACGTTGTTCCAGCAGCACAACCTGTTCGAGCACATCAGCGTGGAGGCGAATCTGCGCCTCGGTTTCAGGCAAGGTCGCCCCTCACCCGAGGCCTGGCAGCGCGTGCTCGCTGCCTGCGCCGCGCTGGGCGTGGCCGAGCTGCTCGCGCGTCGGCCGGCGGCGCTGTCGGGCGGACAACGCCAACGGGTTGCGCTGATTCGCACGATGTTGCGCGATTGCCCGCTGGTGCTGCTCGACGAACCCTTCGCCGCCCTCGATGCCGACAGCCACCAGGCGTGCGGCGATTGGGTGCGGGCCGAGACCAGCCACAGTGGCAAGATGGTGCTGTTCGTCACCCATGACGAAGCCGACGTGGAGCGCTGGGCTGACGATCGCCTGCGGCTCTCGGCGGCGGACAGAGGCGGCTGATCGTGTGTTCCGGCTTCGATGCGAGGTGCGTGTGGCAAGGCTGATCCTGCTCAACAAGCCCTACGGTGTGCTGTGCCAGTTCAGCGACGAACTCGGGCGGCCGACGTTGCGCGACCACGTGACGGTGCCGCAGGTCTACGCCGCCGGCCGGCTCGACACCGACAGCGAGGGCCTGCTGCTGCTCACCGACGACGGCCCGCTGCAGCACCGCATCACCGACCCGCGCCACAAGCTGCCCAAGACTTACCTGGTGCAGGTGGAGGGCACGCCCGACGAGACGGCGCTCGCATGTCTCCGCGCCGGGCTGGATCTCGGCGATTTCGTCACGCGGCCGTGCGAGGCGCGCGCGGTCGCCGAGCCCGGGTGGCTGTGGCCGCGCGACCCGCCAGTGCGCTTTCGCAAGACCGTACCCACCGCCTGGCTGGAACTCACGATCACCGAGGGCAAGAACCGCCAGGTGCGGCGCATGACCGCCAAGGTCGGCCTGCCCACCCTGCGCCTCATCCGCACCAGAATCGGCCCTTGGTCGCTGGACGGGTTGGCACCGGGGATGTGGCGCGAGGAGGTGGTCGCGCTGCTGCCGGCGGCGCGACCAGGACGCGCAGGCGGCCACGCTGGCCGTCGTGCTTCGCCGAAAACGGAGCGCGGGCCGCGCTAGAATGTGCGCGCCGCGCCTCGAGCACGGCTTCCTGTTTGCAATCCGGATTGAAAGCCTCATGACGACCTTACCCTTGTCTCGCCCTGGCGCTGCTCTATCGAGAGGCGTGTTTGCGTTTTTCGCGATGTGGAGTGTCGCGGTGGGCGTTGCTGCCCAGACCACGATCACCATGCCGGTCGTCGAGCTCACCGCCGGCATGTACCGCATCCAGGCGGAGCTTGCGCATACGCCGCAGACGCGCCAGGTGGGGTTGATGCACCGGCGCGCGATGCCGGAGCAGCAGGGTATGGTGTTCGTGTTCACACATGATGCGAGCCACTGCATGTGGATGCGCAACACGCTGATTCCGCTGTCGGTTGCATTTGCCGACGCGGACGGGCGCATCCTCAACATCGCCGACATGCAGCCGCAGTCGGACGACAACCACTGCGCGGCCGGCAAGGCGCGCTATGCGCTGGAGATGAACCAGGGCTGGTTCGCGAAGCGCGGTATCAACGCCGGACAGGTGATCGGAGGGCTCGCCAGCCTGCCGGCGCCGCGCTGAGCGTCATCGGAAAGGCCGACAAGGCCGAGAAAGCTGAATAGGGCGGCAATATTTGCCCTTTTCCGGCCGAGGGCCTTGGCCAGTGTCGGCAATAATGGCTTCACGTCGGTTCGCGTCCTCCCGGGCGCGGATGGTCGGCGAAGGGGCCTGCAATGGCTGACGACAGCGATCTCGAAAAAACGGAACAGCCATCGGCAAGACGGCTGGAGCAGGCGCGCGAGGAGGGGCAGGTCCCGCAGTCGCGCGAGCTGTCGACCTTCCTCGTGCTGGTCGTGGGCGTGCTCGGCCTGTGGGTGCTGGGCGGCTGGATGAGCGAGCGGGTGCTGGGGCTGCTGCGCCACGGGTTTGCTTTCGAGCGCGCGGTGGCGTTCGACCACAAGCTGATGCTGAAGGATTTTGGCGACCTGTTCACCCAGGCGATGGTGACCTTGCTGCCGCTCTTCGCGATTCTGATGCTCGCGGCGCTGGCGGCCCCCATTCTACTTGGCGGCTTCGTGTTCTCGCCCAAGGCGCTGGGCATCAAGCTGTCTCGCCTCAACCCGATCGCCGGTTTTGGCCGCATGTTTTCGGTGCATGGCCTCGCGGAGCTGGTGAAGTCACTGCTCAAGACCGCGCTGGTCGGCGGTATGGGTGCGCTCGTGTTCTACCGTGAGCAGGAGCACGTGTTCTCGCTGATGAACATGACGCTCGGTCGTGCCATCCCCGAGTTCCTGCAGACCCTGCTGATGTCCTCTCTGTTGATCGTGCTCGGCCTGGCGCTGGTCGCGCTTCTCGATGTGCCGTTCCAGCTCTGGCAGTACTACCGCAACCTGCGCATGACGAAGGAAGAGGTCAAGCAGGAGTTCAAGGAGCAGGAAGGCGACCCGCACATCAAGGCGCGCATCCGCAGCGTGCAGATGGAGATGGCGCGGCGCCGGATGATGAGCGAGGTGCCGAAGGCGGACGTGGTGGTGACGAACCCGACGCACTTCTCGGTGGCGCTGAAGTACGACGCCGCGCGCATGGGTGCGCCAGTGGTCGTGGCCAAGGGGCGAGGCGAGCTGGCGTTGAAGATCAGAGAGATCGCCGCCGAGCACAATGTACCGCTGCTCGAGGCGCCGCCGCTCGCGCGTGCGCTCTATGCGCACTGCGAGCTCGAGGCTGCGGTGCCGGCCGCGCTCTACCGCGCGGTGGCCGAGGTGATGGCCTATGTGTACCAGCTCAACAGCTGGCTCGCGCATGGCGGCGCGAAGCCGAATACACCGGACGAATTCGCCGTGCCGGAAGGCATGGACCCGGGAGCGCCGGAATGAGCGCACCGCGGATGACACAGGCAAGCGAGGCTTAAGGGCATGTTCGAGACACTCAACCTGCGGGCGCTGCTGACGCCCACCAACCTGCGCATGCTGGGCGCGCCGATCTTCATCATCATGATCCTGTCGATGATGGTGCTGCCGCTGCCGCCATTTGCGCTGGATCTCTTCTTCACCTTCAACATCGCGTTGTCGGTGATGGTGATGCTGGTGGCGATGTACACGAAGAAGCCGCTCGACTTCTCGGTGTTCCCCACGGTGCTGCTGGTGACGACGCTGATGCGGCTCGCGCTCAACGTCGCCTCGACCCGCGTGGTGCTGATGGAGGGTCACACCGGACCGGATGCGGCGGGCAAGGTGATCGAGGCCTTCGGCCATTTCCTGGTGGGTGGCGATACCGCGATCGGTATCGTTGTGTTCGTGATCCTGGTGCTGATCAACTTCGTGGTCGTCACCAAGGGCGCAGGCCGGATCGCGGAAGTGAGCGCACGCTTCACCCTGGACGCGATGCCCGGCAAACAGATGGCGATCGACGCCGACCTCAACGCCGGCCTCATCGACGAGGCCGAGGCCAAGCGCAGGCGCAAGGAGGTGTCGCAGGAGGCAGACTTCTTCGGCGCGATGGACGGTGCCTCGAAGTTCGTGCGCGGCGATGCGGTGGCCGGCATCCTCATCATGCTCATCAACGTCATCGGCGGCTTGGTCGTCGGTGTGATGCAGCACGACATGGCGATGGGTGAGGCGCTCAACACCTACACCCTGCTCACCATCGGTGACGGCCTGGTGGCGCAGATCCCCGCGCTGATCATCTCGGTGGCGGCTGGCCTGGTGGTGTCGCGCGTCGGCGACGATGGCGACATGGGCGGGCTGGTCATCAACCAGGTGTTCTCGAACCCGCAGGTGCTGATGCTCACCGGTGCGATCATCGGCGTGCTCGGCCTCATCCCCGGCATGCCCAACCTGGTGTTCATCCTGATTTCGGCCGCTTGTGGCTGGCTGGCCTGGTCGCAGATCAAGCGTCAGCGCCGAGAGGCCGAGGCCGAGGCGGAAGCCGCCCCCCCGCCGGCCGCGGCAGCCGCGCCGAGCGAGAACGTGGAGGCGAGCTGGAGCGATGTGCAGCCGGTGGATGTGCTCGGGCTGGAGGTGGGCTATCGCCTGATCCCGATGGTGGACAAGAGCCAGGACGGCGAGCTTCTGAAGCGCATTCGCGGGCTGCGCAAGAAGTTCGCCCAGGACGTCGGTTTTCTTGCTGCGCCGGTGCACATCCGCGACAACCTGGAGCTCAAGCCCAACGCCTACCGCATCACCCTGAAAGGCGTGGAGATCGGCGCGGGAGAGGCCTATCCCGGGCAGTTCCTCGCGATCAACCCGGGCCGGGTCACCGGCCCGCTTTCCGGGCGCGAGACGCGCGACCCGGCCTTCGACCTGCCTGCCTACTGGATCGACAACAGCCAACGCGAGCAGGCGCATGCGCTGGGCTACACGGTGGTGGATTCCAGCACTGTGGTGGCGACACACCTCAACCACCTCATCCTCAGCCACGCCGCTGAGCTGCTCGGCCGCCAGGAAACCCAGGCCTTGCTCGACCACATCGGCAAGGAGACGCCCAAGCTCGTCGAGGAGCTCGTGCCCGGCCTGCTGTCGGTCAGTGTGGTGCAGCGGGTGCTGCAGTACCTGCTCGACGAGGGGGTCAACATCCGCGACATGCGCAGCATCATCGAGATCCTCGCAGAAAACGCGCCGCGCACCCAGGACGCGATGGAGCTCACCTCGCGGGTGCGCCAGGGCCTCGGCCGCGCGATCATGCAGGGTCTCTTCCCGGGCAACAGCGAGATCCAGGTGATGGCGCTCGAGCCCACGCTGGAGCGCATCCTGATGCAGGCGATGAACGCGGGCGGGGGCGACGGCGGGGCGATCGAGCCCGGGCTCGCCGACGGCCTGCTGCGCCAGACGGCCGAAGCCGCGCAACGCCAGGAAGACATCGGCCTGCCGCCGGTGCTGCTGGTGCCGCCGCAGCTTCGCTGGCTGCTATCACGCTTCCTGCGCCGCAGCGTGCCGTCGCTGAAGGTCATCGCCAACTCCGAAGTACCCGAGACCCGCACCATCCGCGTCAGCGCGATGGTGGGCGGAGTGGGGGGGTGAGCCGTGTCTTCCAGCGCCTCCTCACCGTGCAAAGGCGCGGAAATAGGCCGCAATAACCCCGGCTATTCGCGGCTATCGATCGCAGGGGTGGATCGCATAATGACCCCAGGCTGCGCGAAAAGCGCAGTTGTCGGGAGATCGTCATGAACGTCAAGCGCTATTTTGCAGCAACCGCCCGCGAGGCCCTGCGGGCTCTCAAGGCCGAACTCGGTGCGGATGCGATCGTGTTGTCCAACCGTGCCGTGGAAGGCGGGGTGGAGATCCTCGCGCTGCCCGCCGAGGCGGTCGGCGCCGCGCCGAGCAGCCCGCAGCGAACCCCGGCCGAGGCTCCGCGCCCTGCGCCGCGTGCCGCCCCGCAACCTGCGCCACTCCAGTCTGCCGACGAAGACGACTACCGCGTGAGCCTTAGTTCGCGCCGCGCCGAGCAGGCGCCGCGTACGCACGCCGCCACGCCCGCCCAGGCGCGTCCGCGTATCGAGCAGCGTCAGCCTACGCCGACGGTGCGGCCGTTCCAGCCGCCGCGGGTCGAGACCGCCGATTTCCTGATGCGCAGCCAGGACTTCCCCGACAGCATCCAGATCTCCGACGATGAGCCGCGTGGCGCACGCGCGGCGGCGCCGCGCGTGCCACGTGGCGACACGCTCGCTCCGCGCGGCTCGGCAGACGATATCGCGCCCGCCGCCGCGGCGCCGGCACGGCCGCGTGAGGATGAACGCATCCGCGCGCTGCAGGATGCCAACCGCAAGCTCATGGACGAGCTCTCCGGCATCCGAGGCATGATCGAGCGTCAGCTGGCGGGATTTGCCTGGGGCGAGACGCGGCGCAACGCGCCCGCCCGTGCCGAGATCCTGGGCGAGCTTCTCGAGGCGGGATTCTCCACATCGCTCGCACGCGAGCTTGCGGACGAGGTGGCCGAGGAGGCGAGCATCGAGGATGCCCGCACCACCGTGCGCAGCCTGCTGTCGCGCGACCTGCGCGCGATGTCGTCGGACACCGACCTCATCGACCGTGGCGGCATCTTCGCGCTGGTGGGGCCCACCGGTGTCGGCAAGACCACCACAACCGCCAAGATTGCGGCACGCTGCGTCGTGCGCCATGGCGCCGAACGCATCGCGCTGATCACCACCGACGGCTACCGTATCGGTGCGCAGGAGCAACTGCGCATTTACGGTCGCATCCTCGGCGTGCCGGTGTTCCCCGTCCGCGACGCTACCGAGCTGCGCCAGACGCTCGCCGAGCTGCGCCACAAGCACATGGTGCTGATCGACACCGTCGGCATGAGCCAGCGCGACCGCATGGTGGCACAGCAGGCGGCGATGCTCGCAGGGACCGGCAACGTGCGGCGACTGCTGTTGCTGAACGCGACCTGCCGCGGTGACACCCTGGACGACGTGATCCACGCCTATCGCGGCCCGGATCTGGCCGGCTGCATCTTCACCAAGGTGGACGAGGCGGCCTCGCTCGCACCCGCCATCGGCGCCGCCATCCAGCATGCGCTGGATGTGTTCTACGTCACCAACGGCCAGCGCGTGCCTGAAGACCTGCATATCCCGAATCGCGCCTATCTGATGCATCGCGCGTTGAAGGTCGGTCGTGAGGAGTCGCCCTGGCGCATCGGCGAGGACGAGGCCGCGATGATGATGATGGCCTCGCGCGGAGGAGCACGGTCATGATCGACCCACGTGAAGACCAGGCCGCCGGCCTGCGCCGCCTTTTCCGGCGCGCACCGCCCACCGTGGTGGCACTGTACGCGACCGGCCGCAACCGGGTGTGCTCCACGGTGCAGACCGCTTACCGCATCGCCGGTCAGGCCGAGCGCGTGCTGATCCTGGACGAGGCCACCGGCGCGGATACGCTCGCCGGCGTATTCGACCTGCCGCAAGGACAGGATCTCCTCAGCGTGCTGGGCGGCGGGGTGGATCCGGTTGACCTGGTCCAGCCGATTCCCGGCCTGCTCGGCCGCATTCCGGTGAGCGCCGCAGCGCTCGCACTACCGTTGCTCGACGGCGAGCGGCGCAGCCAGTTGGTGTCGGCGCTGCGCCACATCCACCGCCACGCCGGCTTCGTGCTCATCCATTCGAGCGTGGACGCGGCGAGTGATCCGTCGCCCTTCATCTTTGCCGCGCCGCGCCGCCTGGTGGTGGCCGAGACCAGCCGCAGCGGCTTCCAGGAGGCCTACCGCATCATCCGCGAACTCGCCGCGTCCGGTGCGGGCTCGCTGCATCTGGCGGTTTCACGTGCCCGCGATCGTGCCGAAGCGGCTGCCTTCTTTGCCGGCATCAACGATCTCGTGCGTCGCCAGATCGGCGTGCCGGTGGCCTGGCTGGGCGAGATCGAGCGTGACGACCTGTGCTCGGGGCTCGCGAACGAGGCCGCCGAGGTTTCGCCGCGCGGCGCGGAGGCCGCGTTCCTGCGGCGACTCGAGGCGCTTGCGGTCGGCAGGACCGCAAGACGGGCCATGCTGGCCGGGTGAATTCCATGTCGCTCACCTATTCGTCTGGAAATGCGCACGCGCCTGCGGGACAATGTAGGCCCGCTCCGGTGCGCGTGACCTTGGTCTCGCGGCCCGGTCGCACCAAGACGCAGGCGATATGGATGTACGACGCTGACGGAAACCTCGACAAGGCCCAGCTGGTGGAGAGCTATGCGCCGCTGGTGAAGCGCCTTGCCTGTCACCTGCTGACCAAGCTGCCCGCGAGCGTACAGCTCGAGGACATGGTACAGAACGGCATGATCGGTCTGCTCGACGCGATCGGCCGTTTCGAGGACGGCATGGGGGCGCAGTTCGAAACCTATGCAGTGCAACGCATCCGCGGCGCGATGCTGGATGGCCTGCGCGAGAGCGACTGGCTGCCGCGCAGCCTGCGGCGCGACATGCGGCGCATCGAATCTGCGGTGCACGCCCTCGAGCAGCACCACGGCCGCCCGCCCACAGAGACCGAACTCGCCACCGCGCTCGACATGCCTTTGCCGGAGTACCAGCGCATGCTGCAGGACGCGCGCGGCCACCAGCTCGTCTATATCGAGGATTTCAGCGGTAGCGACGGTGAGGATTTTCTCGAGCGCTACCTTGTCGACGAGGGCGATAACCCGCTCGCCCTGCTCGAGGACGCCGATCTGCGCGCGAACCTGGTGCAGGCAATCGACGATCTGCCGGAGCGCGAGAAGCAGGTGATGGCCCTGTACTACGAAGAAGAACTCAACCTGCGCGAGATCGGTGAGGTGCTCGGTGTCTCCGAGTCGCGCGTGTGCCAGCTCCACAGCCAGTCGGTGGCGCGCCTGCGTGCGCGCCTCTTCGGTGAGGAGGGGGCGAAGCCCACCACGCCCCGGCGCGGCCGCCCGCCCAAGCGCGCCGCCGCCTGACGGGAACAGTTCATGGACAAGATCAGCCTGCTGGGACTCGGCCTCGGGATCGCTGCGATTCTCGTCGGGCAGGTGCTCGAGGGTGGGCATGTGGCCTCGCTGGTGCAGCCCACTGCGCTCCTGATCGTGCTGGGCGGTACGCTCGGGGCAGTGATGCTGCAGAGCCCGGTGAGGGTGTTCATGGACGGCCTGCGCATGGCGCGCTGGGTGTTCGTTCCGCCCCAGATCGACCACGGCGCAGTGGTCGAAGAGGCCACCGCCTGGAGCCATGTGGCACGCAAGGAGGGCCTGCTGGCGCTGGAAGCACGCATCCCCACACTCAACGATCCCTTCATGCGACGCGGCATTCAGTTGCTGGTGGATGGCGTCGAGCCCGAGCGGCTGCGGGAAGTGCTCGAAGTCGAGATCGGTGCCACCGAACATCAGCTCAAGCTCGGTGCGCGGATCTGGGAGTCTGCCGGCGGATACTCGCCGACCATCGGCATTCTCGGTGCGGTGATGGGCCTCATTCACGTGATGGAGAACCTCAGCGACCCATCCAAGCTCGGTGCGGGTATCGCGGTGGCCTTCGTCGCGACGATCTACGGCGTGGGTCTCGCCAACCTGGTGTTCCTGCCGATGTCGAAAAAGCTGATGTCGCACATCGCCACCCTCGTGTCGGTGCGCGAGATGCTCGTGGATGGGCTCGTGGGCATCGCCAACGGCGACAATCCGCGCATCATCGAGAGCCGGATGCGCGGCTACATCGTCTGAGCGCCGGGAGCCCGCGATCATGGCAAGGCGGCGCAAGGCGGAAGACGAGCACGAGAACCACGAACGCTGGCTGGTCTCCTACGCCGATTTCATCACGCTGCTGTTCGCCTTCTTCGTCGTGATGTACTCGCTCTCGTCGATCAACGAGGGCAAGTACCGGGTGCTGTCCGATTCGCTGGTGACCGCGTTCCGCAACGTCACCGTCACCGAGACCGGTTCACCGGACATGGTCGCGCCGGTGATTCAGCCCATTCCGCTGCCGATCCCCATGCCGCCACGCCAGGCCGATTCGCCGGAACGCCGTCAGGCCGAGGCGCGCCGTGCCGAGCAGGTGCAGCGCATGCGCAGCATGGCCGACAATATCCGCGAGGTGCTGGAGCCACTCACGCGCAGCGGCCAGGTCACCGTCACCGAGGGCGCACACGGCATTTCGGTGCAGATCAACGCGAGCGTGCTGTTCGCGCCCGGCGAGGCCACGCTTGGCCCTACCGCGACTGCGCCGCTGCGGGCTGTGGCGCAGGTCATCGCGGGCGCGACCTTTCCGGTGAAGGTGGAGGGTCACACCGACAACATCCCGATCGCGACCTTCCGTTTCCCGTCGAACTGGGAGCTTTCTTCGGCGCGTGCATCCTCGGTGGTGCGCCTCTTCATCGAGACCGGTGTGGCACCGGGCAGGCTCACCGCGGCGGGCTACAGCGACCAGCGCCCCATTGCTGACAACGCGAACGAGGAGGGCAGGGCGCGCAACCGGCGCGTGACCATCCTCATCGAATCGATGTTTGCCGAGCCCGAGGAGCCGCCGGTGCCAAGCACGCCCGCGCGCATCCGCGAAGGTGAGTCCATCCGCTCCATCATGCCGGAGCCGTCCGCCGAGGTGCTGCCCGAACCGATTGCACCGGCGCCGCTGCCGGAGGCGCCAACCACGCCGCCGCCGGCAGCCGCGGGCAACTGAGGCACCCGGTCAGCGCAGCCTTTCCGGCGTGATCTTGCGCGCCAGCGACATGCCCTTGCGTGCGCGGCGGTGACGCAGGCTCTCGCGCTGCGCCGGGCTCAGCGTCACCTGCGCCGGCTTGCCGCCTCGCGCGCTGCCCTCCACCTGCAACTCCGCGTCGTTGGCCGGGACGGCCACCGCGTTGAGCGTCTCGTTCTCTTCCAGCGCCATCACGATCACGCCGCGGCCGCCGGCCTGCACCTTCATTTCGGTGAGCGGGAACACCAGCAGCCGGCCGTTCGCCGAGGCGGCGCACAGCCAGTCGCCGCGCAGCGGGGCGGGTTCGAGGGGGCGCTCGCCTTTCTCCAGGGTCATGAAGGCCTTGCCGGCACGCTGGCGGCTGATCGCGTCGGCGAGCGTGCAGATGAAGCCGTAGCCGCCCGAGTTCGCGAACAGCCAGCGGCTCTCCGGCACGGCCGACAGCACCTGCGCGAGCTTGCCGCCGTCCTGGAACTCGACGAAGGTGGCGATCGGCGAACCGTCGCCACGCCCGCCCGGCAGGTCGGAGACCTTCACGGTGTAGGCGCGGCCGTTGCTGTCCAGGACGATGAGCGGCCAGGTGGTGCGCGATTCGATGAGCGCGAAGGGATGGTCACCTGCCTTGTAGCTGATGCTCTCGGGGGCAATGCCGTGACCCTGGCGCGAGCGCACCCAGCCGTTCTTCGACACGATCACCGTCACCGGTTCGTCCGGCACGCTGATCTCGGCGACGGCCACCGGGCTCACCGCTTCGAGTACGGTGCGGCGCGCGTCGCCATACTTCTTCGCGTCGTCGCGGATCTCCTTGAGGATCAGGCGCGTCATTGCCGCGCGGCTGTCGAGCAGCTCCTGCAGGCCCTCGCGCTCCTCGCGCAGCTCGGCGAGCTCCTTCTCGATGCGGAAGCCCTCCAGGCGTGCGAGCTGGCGCAGGCGGATCTCGAGGATGTCCTCGGCCTGCACCTCGCTGAGGCCAAAGGCGGCGATCAGCGCCGGCTTGGGCTCATCCGACTCGCGGATGACGCGGATCACCTCCTCGATGTGCAGGAAGGCGATCATGCGGCCTTCGAGGATGTGGATGCGGCGATCCACCTCGTCGAGACGGTGGCGGGTGCGGCGGTCCACCGTGACGAAGCGGAAATCGATCCACTCCCGCAGGATCTGCACCAGCCCCTTTTGCTGCGGACGGCCATCGCGGCCGATCATCGTGAGGTTGATCGAGGTGTTGGTCTCGAGGCTGGTGTGTGCGAGCAGCACTGCCATGAACTCGTCGCGGCCCTGGCGGCTGGACTTTGGCTCCAGCACGATGCGGACGGCCGCCTTGTCGCTCGACTCGTCGCGCACCGTGTCGAGTACGCCCAGCACCAGCTGCTTGAGGTTCTTTTGTTCCTGCGAGACTTCCTTCTTGCCGGCGCGCGGCTGCGGGTTGGTGAGCGTCTCGATCTCGGCAAGCACGCTGGCGGTGGAGACGCCGTGCGGCAGCTCGTCCACGATCACCCGCCACTGGCCGCGTGCGAGATCCTCGACATGCCAGCGTGCGCGCAGGCGCAGCGAGCCGCGTCCGCTGGCATACGCATCGCGGATGGTCTCCGGCGGCGAGATGATCTGACCGCCGCCCGGATAGTCCGGCCCCGGCAGTAGCGGCAGGATCTCGTCGAGCCCCGCCTCGGGGTTGCGGATCAGGTGGCAAGCGGCCTCGGCGACTTCGTTGAGATTGTGCGGCGGAATCTCGGTGGCCATGCCCACCGCGATGCCGGAGGCGCCGTTGAGCAGCACGAAGGGCAGGCGCGCGGGCAGGAACTGCGGTTCCTGGAAGGCGCCGTCGTAGTTGGGGAGGAAATCCACCGTGCCGCGGTCGATCTCGGACAGCAGCAGTTCTGCAATCGGCGTGAGGCGGCATTCGGTGTAGCGCATCGCCGCGGCCGAGTCGCCATCGCGCGAGCCGAAGTTGCCCTGGCCATCGACGAGCGGATAGCGCAGCGAGAAGTCCTGCGCCACCCGCACCATCGCGTCGTACACCGAGATGTCGCCGTGCGGGTGGTACTTGCCGATGACGTCGCCGACCACACGCGCCGACTTCACATGCTTGGAGGTCGCCGACAGGCGCATCTCGTTCATCGCATGCAGGATGCGCCGCTGCACCGGCTTCAGCCCGTCCTCGACCTGCGGCAGGGCGCGCGAGCGCACCACGCTCATCGCATAGGCGAGATAGGCGCGCTCGGCGAAGGCATCCAGCGCGAGGCTGCCGTCGTCGCTGCCTGCGCCTTCCACACTGGTTGGCGGCGGGGGCGGGGCAGGGGGGGGCGCGGCGTCGGAGAAGAGGTCCAGGCTGTCGTTGCTCATCGGGGCGAACTGCTGTGGTGGCGTTTCCGGGAGGCGCGATCATACCTTGGGGCGGGCCAGTGGGGCGACTGCGGATGTGGCGTCTGACCCGGTGCGGCGCGCCACGGCGGGTCATGTATCGACAATGTTGCTACGAGAGCGGATGCTTGCTACGCTTTGCCCAGGTTGGGTGACGTTACGAGGAGTCGGGTATGCGGGTAACTGTCAAGAAATGGGGCAACAGCGCCTCCGTGCGAATTCCGGCTGCGGTCATGGCTGCGGCGAATCTCACCATCGATGCGAACGTGGATGTGCGCGAGGAGCAAGGACGCATCGTCATCGAGCCGATCGTGCCCACCGAAAACGAGCTCGATGCACTGCTCGCGGGCATCACGCCGGACAATCTGCATGAGGCCATTGACTTCGGGCCTGCGATCGGCAGGGAGTCCCTGTAATGCCCGGCTACGTGCCGGATTCCGGGGACGTCGTCTGGTTGCAGTTCGATCCGCAGGCCGGGCATGAGCAGGCCGGACGCCGGCCGGCGGTGGTCCTGAGCCCGGCGAGCTACAACGGCATTACCGGCCTGATGCTGTGCTGCCCCATGACCACCCGGATCAAGGGCTATCCGTTCGAGGTGTTGCTGGCCGACGACCAGGGTAGTGCGGTGTTGGCCGATCAGGTGAAGAGCCTCGATTGGCGGGCACGCCTCGCGAGCTTCAAGGCGAAGGTGTCGCCAACCGAGCTGTCGGAGATACGCCGGAAAGCGGGTGCGTTGATCGGGAAGGCTTGATCGGGCTGGGGCCGGCTGCCATCCGACACAGCTTGAGCACGGCGCGCGTGGCTCTCAGACATCCGCCTCCACGCTGTCGCCTTTTTCCTCCATCCAGGCGCGGCGGCTCGAGGCTTCGCCCTTGCCCATCAGCAGGTTGAACATCTTCAGGGTCTCCTCGATCGCGCCGGCGCGCACCTTCACTGGCAGCACGCGGCGGGTGGCCGGGTCCATGGTGGTCTCGCGCAACTGGTCGGGGTTCATCTCGCCCAGACCCTTGAAGCGGCCGATCTCGATCGCGTCCGGCTTGAAGCCTTCCGCCGCGACGCGGTCGCGGATCGCTGCGAGCTCGCCGTCGTCGAGCGCATACAGGCGACGCGCCGGGCGCTTCTTGCCCTGGGCGGGTACGTCCACCCGGTACAGGGGCGGCTGGGCGACGTAGATGTGGCCGAGCTCGATCAGGCGCGGGAAGTGGCGGAAGAAGAGGGTGAGCAGCAGCGTCTGGATGTGGGCACCGTCCACATCCGCGTCGGACATGATGATGACCTTGCCGTAGCGCAGCCCGGAAAGATCCGGCGTGCTGTCGGCCTTGTGCGCGTCCACGCCGAGCGCCACCGCGATGTCGTGGATCTCGGCGTTGGCCAGCAGCCGGTCCGGGTCGATCTCCCACGCGTTCTGAACCTTGCCGCGCAAGGGCAGGATGGCCTGGGTTTCCTTGTTGCGCGCCATCTTGGCCGAGCCGCCCGCGGAGTCGCCCTCGACGAGGAAGAGCTCGTTCTCGGCGATGTCCTCGGATTCGCAGTCGGAGAGCTTGCCGGGCAGCACCGCGACGCCGGAGGTCTTCTTCTTCTCGACCTTCTGCGCGCTCTTCTGCCGCGCCATCGCCTGCTTGATCGACAGCTCGGCGATCGCGCGGCCGGCCTCGACGTGATTGTTGAGCCAGATCTCGAAGGGGTCGCGCACCTGGCTGGAGACCAGCTTCACCGCCTCGCGCGAGTTGAGCTTCTCTTTCACCTGGCCCTGGAATTGCGGGTCCAGCAGACGCGCCGAGAGCACGAAGCTCATCCGCCCGCACACGTCCTCCTGCTGCAGCTTGACGCCGCGCGGCAGCAGCGCGTGATGGTCGATGAAGGTCTTCATCGCCTCGAACACGCCGGCGCGCAGGCCGGACTCGTGGGTGCCGCCGGCCACGGTGGGGATGAGGTTCACATAGGATTCGCTCGGCACCGCGGATTCGAACCAGGCGAGCGCCCACGCCGCGCCCTCGCCATTCGCAAAGCTGCCGTCCTCGGCGTCGGCATAGCGTTCGCCGGTGAAGATCGGCGCCACCGGCTCGATGTCGCCCGCCACCTCGCGCAGGTAGCCTGCGAGACCTTCCGGGTAGCTCCATGTCTTCGACAGCGCAGGGCCGCTCGTCTGTTCCACGTCCAGCCGTACCGCGACACCGGGCAGCAACACCGCCTTGCTACGCAAGAGGCGCTCGATCTCGGGGAGGGGGATGCGCGGCGATTCGAAATACTTCGGATCCGGCCACACCCGCACCCGCGTGC
This sequence comes from Rhodocyclaceae bacterium, assembly GCA_041916775.1. GTDB lineage: Bacteria > Pseudomonadota > Gammaproteobacteria > Burkholderiales > Rhodocyclaceae > UBA2357. The sequence goes on from JAYRYZ010000007.1 coordinate 107,622, forward strand.
CGGTCTGACGTCCACAGTCGCCTTCCTGGCGCAGCGCGCCGATGCGCTCGCCGCCCTCCGAGAAGTCGATGCGGTGAATCTTGCCGTCGCGTTTCACCTCGACCTCGACACGGGTGGACAGCGCGTTCGTCACGGAGACGCCCACGCCGTGCAGCCCGCCGGAGAACGCGTAGGCGGTGTTGCCGTCACGCTTGTCGAACTTGCCGCCGGCGTGCAGTCGGGTGTAGGCGAGCACCACCACCGGCAAGCCTTCCTGCGGATGCAGGCCGACCGGGATGCCGCGGCCGTCGTCGGCCACCGTCACCGAGCCGTCGAGGTGCAGGGTGACGTGGATCTTCCTCGCGAACCCACCCAGCGCCTCGTCGGCTGCGTTATCGATGACTTCCTGGATGATGTGGGCGGGCGAGTCGGTGCGGGTGTACATGCCCGGCCGCTCGCGCACGGGTTCGAGTCCTTTCAGGACGCGGAAGGAGGATTCGTCGTAGTGCTTGCCTGTCATGGGTGTGGGTCTGGCTGGTTCGGGTCCGGCGCGTGCTAGGGCCGGCTCGAGGCTGGCGGGGCGCACAAGGATACCCGTGCGGCGCGACGATGCAAGCGCCACGCGCTGCAATCGACGCGTCAGCAGGGAAGCAGTAAGGAAGCCGAGCTGCGAAGGATGTTCAGGCGCTGCCGAGGATGCGGCCGCCGCCGGTGGGGCGGGCGGCGCCATCTGCACCATACAGCTGAGGCTGGTCGGCCGCCGTGAGCAGCACCGAGAGGGCGGCCTGGTTGTGATGCATGCGCTCGGTGATGAGCTTGCCGTTGATATCGTTGCGCTCGCGCGCCTCGCGTGCAAAGGCGAGCACCTCGTCCCAGCGCGCGAGGGTGTCGGGCATGCTGGCGCAGAGCGTGCGCACCGAGGCGTCGCTGTTCGGCAGGCGCAAACGCCCGAGCAGCATTGCGCGCCCGTCGTGCTGGCGCTGCAGCAGTTGATAGACCTCGCTCTTCTCGCGCACCAGCGCGAGCAGGGCGTCGCTCTCGCCGGCGATCAGGAGCTTTTCCTCCTGCTCGAGGATGTCGAGGATGCGGCGCATCAATGCACGTTCGCCATCGATGAGGATGGCGATGCGATGCAGGTCTGCCTGGGTCGCCACGTCAGCTCTGCGCCTCGAGCATTTCACGCACGCTCCTGAGGAGACCGTCGGCGATACGGCTTGCGTCCATCTTGAAGCGGCCTTCGCTGATGGCCGCCCGCAATTCGGCGACACGCGCACGATCGACTTCCGGTGCGGCTGCGGCTGCGGCTTCGGCCTTGCCGAGGCTGGAGGAGAGGGATGAGATGGCCACGGTCGCCCCGGGTTCGCCGGCTTGCTTGGCCGACGCTGCCGCGGGTTTGGGCCTGGTCTCGCTGGAGAGCATGGCGCTGGCCGCCTTGACACTACCTTCGATTTTCACGGCTGAACCCCTTCAGATTGATCCAATTCTGATCATCGTTACGGCATCGTAAGGTGGAACTTGAGCGACTTTAGCAAAAAAAGGTGAAAAGAATCATCGCGCGTGGTGACCTGACACCGTTTCCAAAGGTTTCGTCGTCATCGGCGGCACCTTGAGCCAACCGGTTGCACCTTCCGCCCAGTCAGAAGCGGACCTCGACCACGCCGCCCTGACGCGCGATGCCGTTCACCACCTGGCCATTGCCCAGCCGTACCTTGACCGCCTCGCCCTCGCCGGCGCGGTTCATCGCCTTGCCCTCGTTGGCAATCGTGAAGCCTGTGCCGACACCGACGATGCGTACCGTCTGCCCCTGCTGCACTGCCGGCGGGATGCGCAGCATGTCGCTGCGCAGCGGTTGGCCGGCGGCGACCGCGAAGCGGACATGCTGACCGAGCGCCTGTTCGATCTCCATGATCGTGCGGCTGCCGAGTTGGGCGAGGTCGCCGCTGCGTCGCTCGACATCCGCCGGCCCGAGGATCTGGCCCGGGCGCAGCGGCCTCGCGGTGACGAGGAATTCGCCGATCACCTCGACACGCGAGGGCACGTACACGGTCCAGGCCACGGGGGCGAGGCAGCGCACGCCGACACTGACCTGGCCCCAGGCGCGCGCGCCGGCTGGCAGGAAAGCTTCCAGTTGTTGGCATTCGGGGAGCCTGTTGCGCGCATCGAGTGATCCGATGGCGAGGCTTACCTGGCCAGGCAGGCCGGTCGTCTCACGCTCGAGGAATGCCCTCACGACCGCTTCGACCGGCGCACTCTGCTGCTGCGCCGAGGCCGTGGCGCAAGTCGCTGCGACGAGCATGGAGAGTGTCAAACGGCTGAAGCGGGCCACGCCACCCGTGCGTGGTCGTAAGTGGGTCTGGCCAGCCGAGGGCGGGATGGACATGGACATGTGGGGATTGCAGCACGTGTGCGCGCCGAGGGCAAGGCCGCAGTTGCCGGTCGCCGCGCAGGCCGCAGGCGCAGATCCGCCAGAGGGGCGCTCGCCGGGGGCGACAAGCACGTCCGCGGCGGCAAGTTTTTCCGCCCGCGGAGCCAAACGTGCCGGTGCGCAATGGCCGGTGGCGGCGAAATTGGCCGACTTTTCCGCGTCTGTTCGCGGCTGGCCCACCTTTGCCAAGGGCCTAACATCACTGGCATGAATGGTGCAATGGATGTGGTGACTCGAGGATCGGCAGTGTGGTCCCGGGAACGGATGAAAGAGGTGACATCATGAAAGCCCTGCTCGACAACGCAACCCGGTTTCATCAGACCGCGCTGAATGTCCATGCGCAACGTCAGGAAATGCTCGCGTCGAACATCGCCAACGCGGACACGCCGCACTACAAAGCGCGCGACATCGACTTCCGGGGCGCGCTCCAGGACGTGCTCGGTAACCGTAGCGCGGAAGGGCGCATTGCGCCACTCGCGCTTGCGCAGACGCGTGCAGGTCATGTCGCGACGCCCACCACCATGCCTTTCGAAAGCTACATCGGCTACCGTCGCGAGACTCAGTCGGCAGTGGATGGCAACACCGTGAACATGGACGTCGAGCGTGCTGCCTTCGCCGAGAACTCGATTCACTACGAGGCCAGCGTCACCTTCATCAACAGCCTGCTGCAGGGCATGCAGCGCGCGATCTCCGGTCAGTAAGGAGCGCCGCCATGAGCATGTTCAATGTCCTGACGATCGCCGGCACGGCGCTGAACGCCCAGTCGGTGCGGCTCAACACCACCGCCTCCAACATGGCCAACGCCGACAGCGTGGTGAACTCCGACGGTGAGCCCTACCGCGCGAAACAGGTCGTTTTCGCAGCCACCCCGGTGGCCGGCCCGACCGCCCAGGGCGTGAAGGTGACCCAGGTGGTGGAGAGTGCCGCCCCGCTGCGGCTGGTGTATGACCCGGCCAGCCCCGCGGCTGACCAGGACGGCTATGTGGCGATGCCGAACGTGGATGTGGTCGAGGAGATGGTCAACATGATCTCCGCCTCGCGCTCCTATCAGAACAACGCCGAAGTGATGAATACCGCCAAGACCCTGTTGCAGCGCACGCTGGCCATCGGCCAGAACTGACGGCTGAACGGAACACGGCGAGAGGAAGAGCACCATGAGCACCATAGACACCAGCGGCCAGACGGCGAACATCCTCGCCAACCTGTCGCGCGCGAACACAAGCTCCGCGACCGGTACCAAGGCCAAGGAGAACGCGGATGCGCAAACCCGCTTCCTCACCTTGCTGACCACCCAGCTGAAGAACCAGGACCCGATGAATCCGCTCGAGAACGCGGAAGTGACCTCGCAGCTTGCCCAGATGAGCACCGTGGATGGCATCGAGCGGCTCAACGGCCTGTTCCAGCAGTTTCTCACCGCGCAGGAGTCCGCCGAGAGCATGCAGGCTGCGGCACTCGTGGGACGCGGCGTGCTCATCCCTGGCAAGTCGATGACGCTGACAGAGGCGGGTGGCGTGGGCGGCTTCGAATTGCCGAACGGCGCGGAGAAAGTCACGCTGACGATCAAGGACGCGAACGGCCTGGAGGTGGCGAAGGTGGAAATGGAAGATCTCGAGGCCGGCAGCCACAACTACATCTGGGACGGCACCTCGGTGAGCGGCGAACGCGCAGCGAATGGCGCCTACACGGTGAGCGGCATGGCTCTGGTCGACGGCAAGGAAACAAAGATCGACACGCTTCAGTTCGGCGTCGTCAGCGGTGTGATCAAGGGCAGCCAGGGCACCGACCTGCAGGTCGGCAACCTCGGCATCTACAAGTTCGACGACATCCGACAGATTCTCTGACCGGGAGCACGCATCATGGCATTCCAGCAAGGTTTGAGTGGCCTCAACGCCTCATCGAAGGCAATCGACGTCACCAGCAACAACATCGCCAACGCCAGCACGGTCGGCTTCAAGGCGGGCAACGCGCAGTTCGCGGATGTGTATGCGTCGGCGCTCTCCGGCGCCTCGACCGGCCTGCAGATCGGGATCGGCGCCACCGTCAATGCGGTGCGCCAGGCCTTCTCCCAGGGCAATCTGTCGACGTCCAACAACGCGCTGGACATGGCGATCAACGGCAACGGCTTCTTCCGCATGCAGCGCACCGACGGCTCGATCGCCTTCACCCGCAACGGCCAGTTCGACATCGACAAGGACGGCTTCATCGTCAGCGCGATCGGCGACCGCCTCACCGGTTTCCCGGTCGCGAGCCAGCAGGGCAGCGTGACGGTGTTCGAGGGGCAACCTGCGGAGTTGCGCATCGACAACTCGAACATCGACCCCAAGGAAACCGAGGAGGTCACGCTGACGCTGAACCTCGACTCGCGCGAGATCAGCCCGCTCGACGAGGTGCCGCCGGTGGCGGATGTCTCGTCTTACCTCAACGCGGTGACGGTGCCGGTCGAGAGCTACAACTACACGACCTCGCTCACCACCTACGATAGCCTCGGCAACCCGATCACCGCCACCTACTACTTCGTGCGTGACTCGGGCACCCCAAGCCCCAACAGCTGGACAGTGTATTCGCGCCTGAGTACCGATGTGGTGGATGACCCCGCCAACCCGGGCAGCAAGATCGTGAATGTGCCGATGCAGGTGCTGGGTACCTTGCCCTTCACCGAGAACGGCAAGATCGACGCCACTGCGCTCGCCGCCGCACCGCTGCAGCCCATCGTGCGCACCGGTGTCGAACTCGGCACCGGCGCGGGCGCGATCAGCATCGAAACCGACATGAACAAGTCCACCCAGTTCGGCTCGGCATTCGCCGTCACCGAGTTGCTGCAGGACGGCTACACCACGGGCCAGATCACCGGCCTTGTGACGACCCGCGACGGCATCGTGCAGGGCCGCTACAGCAACGGCCAGACGAAGGACATCGGCCGCATCGCGCTGGCGAACTTCACCAGCCCCAACGGCCTGATCTCGCTCGGCAACAACCTGTGGGCGGAGTCTCCCGAATCTGGCCAGCCGATCATCGGATCACCCGCCACCGGCGTGCTCGGCGTCATCAGCGCGGGGCAGGTCGAGGATTCCAACGTCGACCTCACTCAGGAGTTGGTGCAGCTCATCGTGCAGCAGCGCAACTACCAGGCGAACGCGCAATCCATCCGTACCCAGGACCAGATCCTGCAGACGCTGGTGAACCTGAGGTAATGCGCTGACGCGTTGAACGGAGCCTGTCATGGACCGACTGATCTACACCGCAATGACCGGGGCCAAGCATACGCTGGGGCAGCAGGCCGCCGTTGCGCACAACATCGCGAACGTGAACTCCACCGGCTTTCGTGCCGAGATGCACAAGTTGCGCGGCGTGGAGGTGCTGAGCGAGGCTCTGCCGAGCCGCGCCTTCGTGGTCGACGCGAGCATCGCCACCGACTTCACGCCGGGTGCAATCAACTACACCGGTCGCAACTTCGACGTCGCGGTGGAGGGAAAGGGTTGGCTGGCGGTGCAGATGCCGGACGGCAGCGAGGCCTACACCCGCGACGGCAACCTCGAAGTCAGCGCCAATGGCGTCCTGCAGACGCGCAGCGGTTTGCCGGTAGTGGGAGCGGGTGGGCCGATCACGATCCCGCCGGACAACGAAATCGTCATCGGCGCCGATGGCACGATCTCGGCGCTCGAACCCGGCGGCGCGATCGTCAACCAGGTTGGGCAGCTGAAGCGCGTGAATCCGGCCGAAACCGACCTCCAGCGTGGCGAGGACGGGCTCTTCCGGCTGCGCGATGGTGGCGTCGCGCCGGTGGACGAGAACGTCCGGGTTGCCGGCGGCTATCTCGAGACGAGCAACGTCAATGTCGTCGATCAGCTTGTGCAGATGATCTCGCTCGGCCGGCAGTTCGAGATGCAGACGCGCATGATCCAGACCGCCGAGACCAATGACCAGGCCGCGTCGCGCGTGCTGGGCAACCGCTGAGGTAGCTGGGGCGAGCAAACGCGCGATTAGGACGGAAATCGCAGCCGTAATCGCCGCATTGTCCGCACGGCCGCCGGCGTAAGCTGCAAGCATCGACGAATGGGTCGGCCGGGTGCCGCGTCACGCGGCCCGCGACCCCGAAGGAGCACCATCATGATCCGCTCGCTATGGACCGCCCGTACCGGGCTCGACGCCCAGCAGACCCAGCTCGACGTCATCTCGAACAACCTCGCCAACGTCTCCACCAACGGCTTCAAGCGCCAGCGCGCGGTGTTCGAGGATCTGCTCTACCAGACGCTGCGCCAGCCCGGCGCCCAACAAAACCAGCAGAACCAGATCTCCAGCGGCCTGCAGATCGGCACCGGGGTGCGCCCGATCGCCACCGAGCGCCTGTTCTCGCAGGGTAGCCTGCAGCAGACCGGCAACTCGCTCGACGTCGCGATCCAGGGCAACGGCTTCTTCCAGATCCAGCAGCCGGACGGCACCACCGCCTATACGCGCGACGGCTCCTTCCAGCTCGATAATCAGGGCAACGTCGTCACCGCCAGCGGCTACCCACTCGCGGACAACATCAACATCCCGCAGGATGCGCTCACCATCACCGTCGGCAAGGACGGTACGGTGAGCGTGCTGCAGGCGGGCCAGACGGCGCCGGTCGAGGTCGGGGCGATCCAGCTGGCGACCTTCATCAACCCGGGCGGCCTGCAGAGCAAGGGCGAGAACCTCTTTGCCGAGACGGCCTCGAGCGGCGTGGCGAACCCGGTGCAGCCGGGTACAAATGGCGCGGGCGTGATCAACCAGGGCTACGTCGAGACGTCGAACGTCAATGTGGCTGAGGAACTCGTGAACATGATCGTCACGCAGCGCGCCTACGAGCTCAACTCACGCGCGATCCAGACATCCGACCAGATGCTCGGCCGGCTCACCCAGCTGTAAGCGGCGGGTGAGTCGCCCACGATCGCAACCCGGAGCGCTGCGCATCATGACCAAGACCAGAACCCCCTCCCGAACCCTGCGCGCGCTGCTGTGCGCCGCCCTGGTCGGATTCCTGCCGGCCGTCGGTGTGGCCGCCGAGCGCATCAAGGACCTCGCCTCGATTGCCGGCGTGCGCGACAACCAACTCATGGGCTACGGCCTCGTCGTCGGCCTCGACGGCAGCGGCGACCAGACCACCCAGACCCCATTCACCGTACAGAGCATCGTCAACATGCTCGGCAACATGGGCGTCTCGCTGCCGCCCGGCACCAACCTGCAGTTGAAGAACGTCGCCGCGGTGATGGTCACCGCCAACCTGCCTCCATTTGCGCGGCCGGGGCAGCGCATCGACATCACCGTGTCGTCGATGGGCAACGCCAAGAGCCTGCGTGGCGGCACGCTGGTAATGACGCCGCTGAAGGGCGCGGACGGCCAGGTGTATGCGATGGCGCAGGGCAACATGCTGGTCGGCGGCGCGGGCGCTTCGGGCGGGGGCGCCTCGCAGACGATCAACCACCTCTCGGCCGGCCGCATTCCGGGTGGCGCGACGGTGGAGCGCGCGGTGGCGACCTCGCTCACCCAGGGGGACGTGGTCACGCTGGAACTCAACAGCACCGACTTCGGCACCGCGCACAAGGTGGTCGAGGCGGTGAATGCGGCCTACGGCGGCGGTATCGCGAGTGCGCTCGACGGACGCACCGTGCAGGTTCGCGCGCCGCTGGACCCGTCCGACCGGGTTGCCTTCATCGGCCGCCTCGAGAACCTCACCATCGCGCCGGAGCAGCAGCAGGCCAAGGTCATCGTCAACTCGCGCACCGGTTCGGTGGTCATGAACCAGCGCGTCATGCTGCAGAACGTCGCGGTGGCGCACGGCAACCTCACCGTCACCGTTGGCACCGACACCAATGTCAGCCAGCCGCCGCCGCTGTCGGGCGGCAATACCGTCGTCACGCAGCAGGGCAATGTCGACATCCAGCAGGCCCCAGGCAGCCTCATCAACATCCCGGCGGGCGCGAACCTCGCCGACGTGGTGAAAGCGCTGAACGCGATCGGCGCCACGCCGCCGGACCTCGTCAGCATCCTGCAGGCGATGAAGTCGGCCGGGGCGCTGCGTGCGGACCTGGAGGTGATCTGATCATGGCCTCGGGTTTTCAGCTCAACGCGCTGGACATGCGCGGGCTGGAGGACCTCAAGCGCGTCGCGCGCAGCGACAAGTCACCGGAGGCGCTGAAGTCCGCGTCGCGGCAGTTCGAGGCGATGTTCCTTCAGATGGTCATCAAGTCGATGCGCGACGCGACACCCAAGAACGGCCTCTTCGATAGCGACCAGACGCGCATGTTCCAGCAGCTGCAAGATCAGCAGCTCGCCCTGGAGATGGCGCACGGACGCGGCACCGGACTTGCCGACACGATTTACCGCCAACTCGGCGGCAAGGGCTCGATCAACGGGCCGGTTCCAGCCGAGGGCGAACAGGGCAATGGCACAGGGCGGGTATTCGACGTCAAGAGCATTCCGCGACGCACGGCAGCCTTTGCCGCCGGCGAGCGGCAGGATGCGGCCGCAGGCACCCCGTCGGCGGCGGATTCTTCCGGCTCCGCCTTCGTTCAGCAGGCCCTGCAAGCCGGGCGCAAGGTCGCTGACAACGTGGTGCGCGAGGCGAGCAGTGTGGCCGCCGGCGCGCGTGGTTTCGTGCGCCAGGTGTGGAACCACGCGGTCGAGGCGAGCGAACGCACCGGCATCCCGCCCAAGTTCATGGTGGCTCAGGCTGCGTTGGAAACCGGCTGGGGCAGGGCGGTACTGTCGCGGGCGGACGGCACCTCCAGCCACAACATCTTCAACATCAAGGCGGGCAGCAGTTGGAAGGGCGATGTCGTCGAGGTGCCGGTGACCGAGTACGCCAACGGCCGCGCCTACACCGAGACGGCACGCTTTCGTGCCTACGGCTCCTATGCCGAGGCTTTCCGCGATTACGCCAACCTGATCGCCAACAGCTCGCGCTATTCCGAAGTGGTGGGCGCCACCGATGCCGCCGACTTCGCACGTGGCCTGCAGCAGGCTGGGTACGCCACCGATCCGCGCTATGCGGACAAGCTCCAGCGCATCATCTCCGGCAACACCCTGAAGGTCGCCTTGTCGGGCTGACGGACTGGTCTCTGCTGCGTTCCCGGCTTTCTCGCCCAACGCCTGTTCATCTCCCGGCTGCAACCGTTCGCATGCGCTGCGGATTCCATGTCAATTGGATTTTCCTGACACTTGGCAGGGATCTTGCTGACTTACCCTTGAACACAGGATTTCAAGGGGTAGAACATCATGGCCGGAATGCTCAACATTGGTTTGACGGGTCTCAACGCAGCCCAGCTGCAGTTGAACACGACCTCGCACAACATCACCAATGCCGCCACGCCGGGCTATTCGCGCCAGCAGGTGCTGCAGAGTACCAACGAGCCCATCTTCACCGGTGTCGGCTTCTTTGGCCAAGGTACGCGCATCGACAACGTCAAGCGCCAGTACAGCGAGTTCCTTCAGGCGAACATGATGAACGCCGACAACCGCCTGTCCGAGTACTCCGTCTATAACGATCAGATCTCGCAGATCAACAACCTGCTCGCCGATCCGACGGCAGGTTTGTCCCCCGCGTTGCAGGAATTTTTTGCCGGTGTGCAGGAAGTGGCGGCAAATCCGACCAGCATTCCGGCAAGACAGGCGCTGATCTCGGCAGGCCAATCCTTCGTCTCCCGCTTCCAGGCGATGGACACGCGCCTCTCCGAGATCCGCGCTGGTGTCGAGGGTCAGATCGTCGATTCCGTGGATGCGATCAATGGACTCGCCACCCAGATCGCCGAGATGAACGCACGCATCGTGGTCGCTCAGGCAGCCGGCCCGAACATCGCGGCCAACGACCTGCTCGACCAGCGCGACCAGCTCGTCGTGGAACTCAACAAGCTCATCAAGACCACCACGATCGAGGAGCGCGACAGCCAGCTCTCCGTGTTCATCGGGTCGGGCCAGCCGCTGGTGCTGGGGCAGGCGGTGAGCCAACTCGGCGCGGTGGATACGCCGGACGACGTCGGGCGCAACGCGATCGCCTTGATCGCGCCCAACGGCACCGAGGTGCTGCTGCCGGAAAAGCTCCTCACCGGCGGCGAACTCGGTGGCCTGCTCGCATTCCGACGCGAATCGCTGGATGGCACACGCGATCAGCTGAACCGCATTGCACGCCAGTTCGCGGAGATCTTCAACGCCCAGCATCGCGAGGGCGTCACCCTCGAGGGGGTGCTCGGCGGCGACTTCTTCAGGCTCGATATGGTCACCGCCGATGCGGGCAACCCGGCGCTGCTGCCGGACGTGGCGATCACCAACGACAACCTGCTCACCAACGATCGCTTCCGCGTCACCTATGACAGCGCTGCGACAGGCGGCTTCGTGATGACGCGCGTGTCCGACGGTGTGGCCATCGACCCCGCCACGGTCGGCCTCTCGATCACGCCGCCGACCGGCGCGGTGAATGGCGACACCTACTTCGTGGTGCCGCTGCGCAACGCGGCGCGCGACATCAGCCTCGCGATCCGCGAGCCTCGCGACGTCGCCGCGGGCATCCCGGTGTCGGTCAGCGCGCCGCTCAGCAATGGCGGCAACGCGAAGGTGGAGAACATCCGCATCGAGTCGGTGGAGAGCCTGGCCGGAGCCTATCCCTACTTCACCGCGTTCCCGGTGACCTACGATGCGGGTACGAACACGCTGGCGATCGATCCCGCGAGCGGGTTCGCGTTCTCGCCCAGCCCCGCGAGCTACAACCCGACCACCGATGCGTCGGGCAAGGATTTCACCGTCATCGACACCGCCAGTGGCGAAGCGGTGTTCGGCTTCACCTTCGTCGGCACGCCCACCAACGGCGACAGCTTCACCTTCGGTCCGACCGAGAAGGGCGTGGCGGACAACCGCAATGCGGTTGCGCTCGGAGCGCTCCAGACCATGCGCACGATGCTGGTGGATGCCAACGACGACAACACCGCCACCTTTCAGTCCGCCTACTCCCAGATCGTCGCACAGGCCGGCACCAAGGGCCGCGAGGTGCAGTCCGGCATGAAGGTGCAGGAGACGCTGCTGCGCCAGGCCACGGACGCGCGCGACGCGCTCTCGGGGGTGAACCTCGACGAAGAGGCTGCGAACCTGCTGCGTTACCAGCAGGCCTACCAGGCCGCCGGGCGGGTGATGTCGATCGCCCAGCGGTTGTTCGACGAAGTCGTGTCACTCGGTCGATAGGAGTCGATCATGCGTATCTCGACCAACATGCTGTACGACAAGGGCGTGGCCTCGATCCAGAACCAGACGGCCAACCTTCTCAAGACCCAGCAGCAGATCTCTACCGGCCGGCGCGTGCTCACGCCGGCCGATGACCCGATCGCCTCCGCCCGCTCGCTGGAGCTGGGCCAGTCACGTTCGGTGAACCAGCAATTCGCCGCCAACATCGGCTACGCCGACGACAACCTCAAGTCGCTGGAAGGCAAGCTGCAGGGCATTGGCGACATCCTGCAGTACGCGCGCGAGCGCGCGGTGCAGGCGGGCAACGGCACGATGACGACGGTGGATCTGAGCTACCTCGCAACAGACCTCAAGTCGCAGTTCGATGGCATTCTCGGGCTCGCGAACAGCCGCGACGGGCAGGGTGACTACATCTTCTCCGGCTACAAGTCCAACGTGAAGCCGTTCGAGGGCGGCCTGTCCGGTGTGCAATATCAGGGCGACGAGGGCGGTCGGACCATCCAGGTGAGTGCCTCGCGCTTCATGCCGGTGAGCCTGCCGGGTTCCGATCTATTCGACCGCTCGCGCATCGTGGATGTGAACGCGGTCACCGTGCCCACGGCCGACAAGCCGACCACCAACGACGCCCTCTACAGCTTCCGCGGCCACATCAACAGCGGGACAGCGACGGCCCTGGAGGTGAGCTTCGACGCCGCCACGGTCGATCCCCTCACCGATCTCGGCAAGCGCTACCAACTGCGCTACGTGCAGCCGGATCCCAATGTGGACGGCACCTGGGAGGTCGAACAGTTCCTGCCCGGCGACGGACGCATCCCGGTGGCGGCGACACCCGCACCGCCTGCGCCTGCCACGCCAACCTCGCTTACGTTCAACGGCATCACCGTCCAGCTTCCGGCCGATGCCGCGCCGATCAACAACGAGGACCCCACCCCGCTTGCCGACGGCGATGCGTTCGAGGTGTTCGTCGCCTCGACCAAGATGTTCGACAACTACGCCCTGTTCGTGAATGCACTCGACGACCAGGGCAATGTCGGGGTCGCGGGTGGGGTTGCGTTCGCGCTCGAGAACTTCGACTTCGCACTCGAAAACGTGTTGCGCGTACGGGCCCAGGTGGGCTCGCAGATGGTGGAGACCGAACAGCTGCGCAACCTCGGCGAGGATCTCGACCTGCAATACACCCAGGCGATCTCGCGTCTGGAGGACGTCGACTATGCGGAAGCAGTCTCGCGCCTCACCATGCAGCAGACTTACCTGCAGGCGGCGCAGCAGTCATTCCTGCGCATCAGCGGCTTGTCTCTGTTCGAGTATCTGAGCTGAACACTGCGCCCGAGCGGATGCAGGCATCAGCTTCCCGCCATCGCCCGCAGCAGCAGGTCGATGGCCTCGAAGCCCTGTTCGAACAGGTTCTGCAGGACCGGTGCCAGGAAGCTGAGGCTGACGAAGAGCACGACGAAGCCGATCGACAGCGTCACCGGAAAGCCCACCGCAAAAAGATTGAGCTGCGGTGCGGCGCGGGTGAGCACGCCGAGTGCGATGTTGGTCAGGAGCAGGGCGGCGATCATCGGCAGGGCGATGAGCACGCCGATGGTGAACATCGCGGTGGCATGGCGCGCGACGAGCAGCCAGGCGTCGTCGCTGGTGGCCTCGCCGATCGGCAGCCATTCGAAGCTCAGCACCAGCACGTTGATCAGCATCAGGTGGCCGTTCAGCGCGAGGAAGATCATCAGCGTGACGAGGTTCAGGAACTCGGCCACCACGGAGCTCTGGCCACCCGTCTGAGGGTTGAAGAACACCGCGAACGACAGCCCCATCTGCAGGCCGATGACCTCGCCGGCAAGGTCGATCGCGGCGAAGAAGATGCGCATCAGGAATCCGATCGCGATCCCGATCAGCGCCTGATGAATGAGCACGCCAAGTGCGAACAGCGAATCGGTGGGGATGGGTTTGATCGTCGGCAATGCCGGCAGCACCGCGAGCGCGATCGCGAGCCCTGCAGAGAGCCGCACCCGCGGCGACACGGCCCGGTTCGACAGGAAAGGGGCTGACGCGATCAGGCCGAGGATGCGTGCCAGCGGGAACATGAACGCCGCGAGCCAGGCATCGAGCTGTGCCGCGGTGACGCTCAGCATGGTGTCGGGGCCATGTTCAACCGATCAGCGACGGGATGGACTCTATCAGGCGCTTGGTGAAGTCGGTGATCATGGTGATCATCCACGGCCCGGCTACCGCCAGGGTGATGAAGATCGCCACCAGCTTCGGCACGAAGGAGAGCGTCATCTCGTTGATCTGGGTTGCGGCCTGGAAGACGCTGATCAGAAGGCCGGTTGCCAGCGCCGCGATGAAGAGCGGTGCGGCCAGCAGCAAGGTCATCTCGAGCGCCTGGCGGCCAATGTCTATCACGGTACCCGGGTTCATGTCGGACTCCTCTTTGTCTGTGGGGCGGTCATACCGCGAAGCTTTGCACCAGCGAGCCGATCAGTAGCGTCCAGCCATCCACGAGCACGAACAGCATGATCTTGAAGGGCAGCGAGACGATCACCGGCGACATCATCATCATGCCCATCGCCATCAGCACCGACGCCACGAGCATGTCGATGATGAGGAAGGGGATGAAGATCACGAAGCCGATCTGGAAGGCGGTCTTGAGTTCCGAGGTCACATAGGCGGGAATCACCACCCGCATCGGCAGGTCCTCGGCCTTTTCTACCGGCGGGGTTTTCGACAGCTTGGCAAAGAGCGCCAAGTCGTTCTCGCGCACCTGGTTGAGCATGAACGCCTTCACCGGCACCGCGGCGCGCTCGACTGCGGTTTCGAAGGGGATGGCGCCGGTGGACAAGGGCTCGAAGGCATCCACGTAGATGCGCTCGGCAACCGGCGACATGATGAAGAAGGTAAGGAAAAGCGCGAGCCCCAGCAGTACCTGGTTGGGCGGTGAGGTCTGTGTGCCCATCGCGGTGCGCAACAGCGCGAACACGATGATGATGCGGGTGAAGCAGGTCATCATCAGTACCATCGCCGGCAGGAAGGACAGCGCGGTGAGCAGCAGCAGCGTCTGCACCGTGAGGCTGTAGGTGGTGCCGCCGCCGCTGGTCGCGGTGGTGGTGATCGCGGGCAGGCCTTGCTGCGCAGCCGCGACGAGCGGCATCAGGAGGAGCAGCCCGCCGGCGAGGCGGACGAGGTCATTCGTTCGCATCGCGCTTGCGCTCCAGGGATTTCTTCAGCCATTGGGCGAAATCGACCTTCGGCGTGCCGTCGCGTGCGCTGCCTTCGTCGCGTGGCAGTTCGCTCGCCTGCAGGGTATGCAGCGCATTGATGTGAGCCGTGGTGACGCCGAGGACCAGCACCTTGTCCGCGATCTCCACCAGCACCACGCGCTCCCGCGTGCCCACCGCGACTGCGCCCAGCACCTTCAGCCCGCGTGCGGCACCGCGCGGGGTCGAAAGACGCTTGATCAGCCACAGGCAGCCGAGCAGCATCGCGACGACCACCGCAAGGCCGAGCAGCATCTGGAACAGGCCATCAGATACCGCCGGCAGCGGTTCGGCCGCATGCAGCGCCGGGCTGGCGAGAGAGATTGAAAGGGCGAGCGCACGCTGGGCAGGTTTCACGGTACTTCCGGATGGACTTCCGACGACCGCAGCTTATCCGCCAAACGTCTGCCGGTACGTGTTGAAAAGCAGGCGAAAAGCGGCACTATTTGCCGCTTCGACACGCTAGGGGCCATCGGGGCGACCGAGTCGGGTGTTGCGCATTCACACCGGCGCTTGTGCGTCGACGGGGCTGCAACTTGATTGCTGCACTGCGCTAATCCGATACTCGGTCATGACTGGCGAATGCGCATCCGGTGCGGCTCATCCCGGGCCGTGCGGATGCAGCAAGCGAAGACGGAGGTGCATCGTGAATACGGGCAGCAACAAGATACGCGGCGTCAACCTGGGCAGCTGGCTGGTGCTGGAGAAGTGGATGGTTCCCAGCATGTTCGAGGGGCTGGAGGCCACCGACGAGACGACCTGGTGCGTGGAGATGGGCGAGCGTGCGGCGGAGCGCCTGCGACGCCACTGGGATACCTTCATCACGCGCGAGGATTTCGCGTGGATCGCGCGCCATGGCCTGAATACGGTGCGCATCCCGGTGGGGCACTGGCTGTTCGGCGGGGATTACCCCTATCACCGCACCTATGGCGACAACCGCCATCCCTTCGTGACCGGCGGCGTGGAGGTGCTGGACCGGGCGATGGGCTGGGCGGCGGAGCTGGGGCTGAAGGTGCTGGTGGATCTGCACGCCGCGCCGGGCTGCCAGAACGGCTTCGACAACGGCGGGATCAAGGATGTGTGCGAGTGGCACACCCGGCCGGAGTACATCGCCTTCTCGCTGGACGTGCTCGAGCGCATCGCCGAGCGCTACCGCGATCACCCCGCGCTGTACGGCATCGAGGCGCTCAACGAGCCGCGCTGGGACGTGCCGACCGAGGTCATCAAGGCCTACTACCTGGAGGCCTACGCGCGCATCCGCAAGCACTGCGACCCGGAGCGCGTCGCGGTGGTGATCCACGACGGCTTCCGTTCGCATCGCGAGTTCCTCGGCTTCATGCAGGCGCCGGCGTTCCGCAACGTGGTGTTCGACATCCACCGTTACCAGTGTTTCGCGCGCGAGGATATCGACATGGACATCCAGGGCCACATGCACAAGGCCGCGATGGAATGGCGCGACGAGGTCGATGCGATCCATGCCGAGCTGGGCCTGCCGACGATCTGCGGCGAGTGGAGCCTGGGGCTGGACCTGAAGGTGGTTTCGCTGTGGGCGGAAGGGCCGTACAACCACGCGCTCGAGCACATGGACGAGTTCCAGCAGACAGTGGCGACGCGCGGCTACGCGTCGGCGCAGCTCGTGACCTTCGAGAAGCTGCGTGGCTGGTTCTTCTGGAACTATCGCACCGAGACCACCCCCGCGTGGTGCTTCCGCGATTCGGTGGAGCGCGGCTGGCTGCCGGACGATTTCCGCTGAGCCCGCCTCTCGCGGGCTGCGGAGGACGGGTAGGCGCGCACTGTGCGCCGGTGCGAGCAGTTTCGCGTCGCTCCGGCTGAAATGCGCCTTCAGCTGAGCGACGGCAGCACCGACATCGGGCCGCCCGGCGACGGTATCCGCTCCAGCGTCAGCTGGCGGTCGTAGAACGCGCTGGGCTGACCGTGGAGGTTGATATTGATGATGGTGGAGTTCGGCAACTCGTGGTGCAGCATCTCCATCATGCAGGTCTCCCCCTTGGGGTCGAAGCTGTCGGTGGCGTCCTCGATGAAGATCCAGCCCGGCTGGTGCAGGAACAGCCGTGCCATGCCCAAGCGCTGCTGCGCGCGCAAGGGCAGCACGTGGCTCCAGTCGTCGCGCTCGTCCAGGCGCGGCTTGAGCCACGCGATACCGGCGCATTCCAGCGCGCGCTGGATGTGCGCAGTGCTGAAGTGGTCCGCTGCCTGCGGATAGCACAGCAGCGCGCGGATGCTGCCTTCCGGCAGGTAGGGGCGCTGCGAGACGAATACGATCTCGTGGCCTTCGGGGAGGTGGATCTCGCCCTGACCCCATGGCCAGATCCCTGCCACTGCCTTGAAGAGGCTGATCGCGACGGTGGGGTCGCCGCCGATCAGGATGCGCTCGCCGCGTCGCACATGCAGCGTCAGCCCGTCGATCAGTGCCTGGCCTGCCGGCGTCGTGAGCGTGAGCGTGGCGATGTGCAACTCCGGACGATGGCTGTGTTTCAGGTGGATGCCGCTACCGGGCAGACCCGGCAGCGGTTCGTCCAATGCCAGGGTGTCGCGGTACAGCGCCGCCACGCGCTCGGCCGACGCGCGGCAGCGCGCGATCTCGCCCATGTTGTCGATCGGCCAGGACAGCGCCGAGGTGAGTCGTTGGAATGCCTGCGCCACCTGCATGAGCACACCCAGGGTCATCACGCCGGCGATGTATTGCGGGGCAGTGACGAGAATGGGGAACACCGGAAGCAGCGTGCCATAGCCGGTGGAGAACGACACGATGCCGAGGTACGCGAGGCTCTGGCGGTTCCAGCGTAGGCCGACCTGATCGAAGAGGCGGTCTGCCTCGCGCCGCTCGTGCATCTCGCCGTGCATCAGCGCAATCGATTCCGAATGCTCGCGCGCGCGCGCCAGGCCGAAGCGCAGATTGGCTTCTTCCTGCTGCAGCCGGTTGGTGGTGCGGATCAGCGGCCGGCCGAACATCCAGCCCAGCGCGGAGCCCACGCCCGCATACAGGAAGGCGAGCACGACCATGTAGCCCGGAACGGTGACGTTGGTACCCGGGACATCTGCGCTGCCGGATACGCTGAGCAGGATGTCGATGAAGCTGCCGAGCACCAGCAGCGAGTACAGCAGCGAATGGGCAAGGCCGATTGCGGAGTCGGTGGTGATGCGGATGTCCTCGGCAATGCGCCCGTCCGGGTTGTCGTGGGCTCCGTTCGAGTAACGCAACCGGTACTGGTGCACATGGAGCATCCAGCGGTCGAGCAGGAGCGCGGTGAGCCAGCGGCGCCAGTCGAGCTGCACCCAGCGCTTCACCAGCAGATGCGCGGCGGTGACGATCATCGTGATCACGAAGATGGCGATGAAGATCAGCACCTGGCGCACCAGCTCGTCCAGCGAGCGAGCCTCGAGCGCGTCGAACAGCGCGCGGTTCCAGTAGTTGAACCAGACCGCGAGCAACACCTGCAGCACGGTGAGCAGCACCAGCGCGACCACCGCGCCGCGCACGCGCCAGCGCCGCTCGCAGTTGAAGTAGTCGAGCAGCAGCCGCCCGAACAGGGGGCGCGAGGAGGCGGCCGTCGTTTGGCCCGGCGGGGCATTGTTTTTGTTGGCCGGCATGGCGGAGGGCCTGGTCGGTTGGCAGGCGGTTATCTGTCGGGCGGGTCAGGCCATTCAAGCGTTTCAGGCGTCGATCAACCCGCTGCGAACCGCGATCAGCGCGAGTTCCGCAGCATTGGCCGCATTCAGCTTCTGCTTGATATGGTAGAGATGGGTGCCCACCGTGCTCTGACTGAGGTTCTGGCTCTCCGCGACCTCGGCCACGGAGCGGCCGCGCGCGAGCTGGATGAAGACGGCGAACTCCTTCTCTGTCAGCGATGATACAGGATCGGCGGCGCCGCCAAGTTGCGCCAGTGCGAGGCGTGGCGCGAGTTCCGGATCGAGGTAGCGCTGCCCGCGCGCAACGCTCGCAACGGCACGCACGAACTCGCTCGGCTCGGCGCGCTTGGAGAGATAGCCGGATGCTCCGAGTTTCAGCGCACGCGCCGGGATCTGCGCGTCATCGTGTGCGGACAACATCAGCACGCGGCTGTCCGGCTGGCGCGCGCGCAGGCGTTCGAGTGCCACAAGGCCACCGATGCCGGGCATGGACACGTCCATCACCAAGACATCCGGCTTGTGCTCGGCGCACAGCTGAAGGGCGCGCTCGCCACTGTCGCCTTCCGCCACCACCGTCGCTCCGGCGCCCTCGAGCAGCATTCGAAAGCCCATGCGCACCACTGCGTGGTCGTCGGCGAGCACGATGCGCACGCCAGTGAGTGCGCTCACTGCACCGCTCCTTCCGCCTCGTTCGGGCACGGCAGGCGCGCCTTTACCCGCAGACCGCCACTTTCCGGCTGCTCCAGCGTGAGTTCGCCATGCAGCTCGGTCACCCGTTCACGCATGCCGATGAGGCCGAAGCGACCGTGCGCGATGCCGCCGGCGAGGCCGCGGCCATCGTCGCTGACGGTGAGCAGCACCGCTCCGGTGTCGCGCGCGAGGTGCACTTCCACATGGCGCGCTGCGGCGTGGCGTGCGACGTTGGTCAGGCTTTCCTGCAGCAGCCGCATCACCGCGAGGCGAAGCGGCTCGGGGAGCGGCTCGCGCAAGGGTGTCACGATGCACTGCAAGGCGATGTCCGGGTGTGCGGCCGACCAATTGGCACAGTGGTCGCTGACCGCCTCCGCCAGACCGGCACCGTCCTCGGTTGCGCGCAAGCGCTGCAGAATGGCCCGCACGCCGTCCTGCATCTGCCCGGTCATCGCGAGGATGACCTGGGCGCTGCCGTGCAGGTTGGGTTGTTCGGACGTGCGTTGTTGGATGGCGCCGGCGATCGCTCGGACTGCGGTGATGCCCTGGCCGAGCTCGTCGTGGAGTTCCCGCGCAATCAGGCGTCGCTCGGCCTCGAGCCGGTGCTGCAGGGCTTGTGCGAAGGCCTGGTCTTCTTCCAGCCGGGCATTGCGCGCCTTGGTCTGGTCGAGGCTGTCGGCGAGGCGGTTGTAGCTGCAGGCGAGCCGATCGAGTTCGCTCACCGAGAACGCCGGCAGGCGTGTGTCGAAGTGCCCCTCCGCACCGCGTGCGATCGCCGCGTCGATTTGCCGCAACGGTGCGAGCGCGCGGTCGAGAGCGGCATGGATGATGAACCACAGGAGGCCGAGCGCCGCAAACCCCCAGCCCGCAGCTGCAAATATCTGGTCCCAGGCGTCAAGCACCGCACGCGAGCTGTCCGGCACCAGGCTGATCTGAAGCATACCTGCGTCGAAGTGACGATGCGGGATCGCGGGCGTCAGCAGCGACGCGAACCAGTCGGGTGCGAAGCGGCCGGCCTTGTAGGTAGGTTCGGGCGACAGGTACAACACCTGGCCGTCGTTGGCACGCACCTCCAGGCGATTGGCGCGCAACCGACCCACTGCGCGCAGGTGCGACATCATCCTCTCGGTGGCGTCGGCGTCCACGCCACCCGCCAGTGTTTCGGGGATCAGCACGTTCAGCCATTGTTCGGCGACGCGCGCTGCGGCGTTGACCTCTTCCTCGATCGCTGCGCGGGTGCCATGCATCCAGCCGACCGCGGCAATCAGCAGAAGCGCGGCGATCGCACCGGTCAGTACCAGGCTGATACGCGCGCGCAGGCTTGGCCCGCTTCCGTCAGGGATGGTCAGGTCGGGGAGGGTCTTCATCTCGGCGGCAGTGTAGCGTTGTTCAGCGCAAGCTGGCACGTGCGAAGAAGGCGCGCCCACGATGCGCACGCAGCATGAAAGGTTCTGTGCGGTGCGCGCTCGCCTGGTCCACCAGCCCCGCCCAATGAGTGCGGAAGCAATCCGGACTCCTGACCGGTCGGGTGGTCGACTCGAGCGCGAGCAGGCTGCTCGCGACCCGGTTGCTCGCGAGCAGCCGGCTGTCGCAATCGAACACCGCGAGCGCTTCCAGCGGGCTGCCCAACATGCCCGCGTTGGTATGGAAATGCAGCACCAGATAGCCTTGCTCGTCAGTCTCGATGAGGCGGTGCTCGATGATCGCCGCGGTCGTCTGCAGAAGCGCGTTGGCGTGGCTGAAACTGTGGGCTTGTGGCGATGCGGCGAAGTCGAGTAAGCCAAGCACACCGCCGTCGGGCGCCATGATCGGGGCTGCGACCCCGAGCACGGTGCGACCCGGAAGACGCAGGGATTGCTGGACGGGCCCCGGCAACGCGAGGATCTCGCCGACCTTGGCGGCATCGATTACCGGGAACGAGGGCAAAGACTGTGACGAAGCGGCAGCACGCCCCGGTTCGAGTTGCCCGCTGCCGGAGGGCTGAGAGGCGGCAGCGCCAACCAGGCTCAGGATCAGGCCGCGGTTGTCTGCCAGCAACACGGTCAGCGTGGGGCTGCCAAGCTGCTCGTGCAGGCTCTCCATGGCTGGGCGCGAGAACGTCACAAGGCGCGCCCTGCGCAACTCGGCCGCTGATCGGCAAGTGCGCGAAGGCGGGTCATCAGGCGATGCCGCCGTGGTCGGCTGGGCTTGTGTCACGTCGGATGGGCCGTCAGGATCGGCAGTCATCGCCATACACTTCGAGGTGGTCGCGGGTGTCGCCACCATGCAGGATCCATGCCGCCCCGGCGCAGGTCCGGGCTGATGTGCCCGAAACGCGGATTCCTGGCTTTCAGGGGTGTTTCAGGATTGAACATCTGCTCCCAATCGCAACAATCCGGATGGCATGACGGTGCCTGCAACCCCATTGAAATGGCCGCCAAATGCAGGCGGATGACGCGATGGCACAAAGGCTGCTTCAAGAATCGTTCGCAATACGCCGGAAAGCTCGATCTGCCCGGCGAAAAAACCAAGGAGACATCGATGAGCTTTCTGGCGCGGGCACTTGCCGCGTTGCGCACCATTCTGGTTTGCGCTGCACTCCCCATGCTCGCTGTCGCGCTCCCGGCTGCGCATGCGGCGGAACCGGCGGTGGTCCGCGTCGGAGTCTTGCAGTACGGCACCGTTAGCTGGGAACTCTCGCTCATGCAGAGGGCGGGATTCGCCGCCGAGCACGGCGTGCGCATCGAGGTCGTCCCACTCGCACTCAAGGACGCCACCAATGTGGCGCTGCAGGGCGGGGCGGTGGATGTCATCGTCAACGACTGGATCTGGGTATCCCGCCAGCGCAGCGAAGGGCGCGACTACACCTTCGTGCCGTTCTCGCAGGCGGTGGGCAGCATCCTCACCCATGCGGATTCCGGCATCCGCGGCTTTGCGGACCTGCGCGGCAAGCGCCTCGGCGTGGCGGGCGGCGCGCTCGACAAGAGCTGGTTGCTGCTGCGCGCCTATGCGAAGAAGACCGTCGGCGAGGATGCGGCGCGCTTCCTGAAGGCCGACTTCGCCGCGCCGCCGCTCCTCAACGAGCTCGCGCTGCTCGGCGAACTGCCGGCGGTGATGAACTACTGGCACTATGGCGCACGCCTCAAGGCCGCCGGGCTGGTGGAGATCCTCGACATGCGTACCATCCTCGCCGGGCTCGGGGTGGAAGGCGAACTCCCGCTCGTGGGCTGGGTGTTCTCCGAGTCCTGGGCCAAGGCCAACCCGACAGCGATCGAGGGTTTCCTGCGTGCCTCGGCACAGGCCAAGGAGCGCATGCTCGCGTCGGACGAGGCGTGGGACGGACTGCGCCCGCTGATGAAGGTGGATGACGACGCGAGCTTCATCGCGCTGCGCGACGGCTTCCGCGCCGGCATCCCGCGCGTCGATCGCGAGGCCGCCGAAAAGGTCGCCGCACGCATCTTCGATGTCCTCGCCGCGGAAGGCGGGCCGGCCTTGGTCGGCAAGGCCGATGCGCTCGCTCCCGGCACCTTCTGGGCGGGCGGACCTGCGCGGTGACGGCACGGCATGCGCATCCAGCCTCTGGCACCCTGGCGTTGCGGGCCTCTCCCGGCATGAGTGCAGGACGTCTCGCGGCACCGGGGCGGGATGCGCGCCTGCGCATCGCCTCGCTCGCGCTCTTCATCGTGCTGTGGCAGCTTGCGGCGTGGTGGCTGCAGAGCAGCACGTTGCCGTCGCCGCTCACGGTCGTTGCGCGGATCTGGGAAGAAACCGCAGCAATGGTGCTGCCCGGGCATCTCGCGATCACCTTGTGGCGGGTCACGGTGGCCTTCGCCGCGGCGATGCTGCTCGGCACGCTGATCGGTATCGCGATGGGGCGCTGGCGGGTGCTGGACGTGTTCTTCGACGCCTGGCTGGTGCTGGGGCTCAACATCCCCGCGCTGGTCACGATCATCCTGTGCTATGTGTGGTTCGGGCTCAACGACTGGGCGGCGATCACGGCGGTGGCGATCAACAAGATCCCCACCGTGGTGGTGACGGTGCGCGAGGGCGCACGCGCAGTGGATGCGCGCCTGATGCAGGTGGCGCAGGCCTACCGGCTCGGCCGCTGGACCACGCTGACGCGGGTCTACCTGCCGCAGCTCGTGCCCTACCTGATGGCGGCGGCGCGCTCGGGGCTGTCGCTGATCTGGAAGATCGTGCTCGTCGTCGAGCTGCTCGGGCGCAGCGACGGCATGGGATTCCAGCTCAACGTGTTCTTCCAGTTCTTCGACATCGCCGGCATCCTCGCCTACACCATGGTGTTCGCCGCCATCGTGCTGCTGGTGGAGGGGCTGGTGCTGCGCCCGCTGGAACGCCGGCTCACCGGCTGGAGGGCCTGAATGCTCGGGATCCGCATCGAAGAGAAGCGTTACCCCGACCGCGGCGGGCGTGTCCATGTCGCGCTCGCCGGCCTTGCGTTGAACGCGGCGGCGGGTGAGTTCGTGTGCGTGGTCGGCCCCTCCGGCTGCGGCAAGAGCACGCTGCTGAACCTGGTGGGCGGGCTCGACCACGACTACGTCGGCGCGATCGCCGCTGCGGATGGCAGTGGCGGGCAGGGCGCCAACATCGGCTTCATGTTCCAGGAGCCGCGCCTGATGCCCTGGCTCACGGTGCTCGACAACGTGCTGCTGGTGGCGCGCGATGGCGCGGCGGCGCGCCATCGCGCGATCGAGCTGTTGCGTGCGATGGAGCTCGGCGACGTGCTGTCCGCCTATCCGGGCCGGCTCTCGGGCGGCATGCAGCGGCGTGTGGCGCTGGCGCGCGCCTTCGTGAACGAGCCGCCGCTGCTCCTCATGGACGAACCCTTCGTGTCGCTCGACGCGCCGACCGCGGCCCTGCTGCGCGAGATGCTGATCGGCCTGTGGACGCGCCGCCGCGCCACCGTGCTGTTCGTGACCCACGACCTGCGCGAGGCGCTGGCGCTCGCCGACCGGGTGTGCTTTCTGTCGCCTGCACCCGGCCGCGTGGTGCTGGAGCGCGAGATCGCGCTGCCGCGCCCGCGAGTGCCGGGCGACGCGCGCGTGCAGGCCTTGCACGACGCGCTGTTGCGCGAACATCCGGCGTTGCTGACCGGCCTGGCCGCAACGCCCAACAACGCGGAGACGCTGCTTCATGACTGAATTCGCTGCCGCTCCGGCGCTGCTGGAAGTCGTCGATGTGCATAAATCCTATGGCCGCACCGAAGCCTTGAAAGGGGTGAGCTTTTCGGTCGCACACGGCGAGTTCGTTGCACTGCTGGGGCCCAACGGGGCGGGCAAGAGCACCCTGTTCCAGCTTCTCACCGGGCTCTTCAATGCCGACAGCGGCCAGGTGAAGGTGGGCGGCCAGGACATGCGGCGCGAGCCGGTACGCGCGCTCGGCGGCATCGGCGTGGTGTTCCAGCAGATGACGCTGGATCTCGACCTCACGGTGGCGGCCAACCTGCGTTTTCATGCCCGCCTGCACGGGCTGGGCGGCGCCGATGCGACAGCGCGCATCGCCGACGCGGCGGCGCGCATGGGGCTCGCCGAGCGCATGGGCGACAAGGTGCGCGCGCTCTCGGGCGGCAACCGGCGCAAGGTGGAGCTCGCGCGGGCGCTGATCCACCGGCCGGCGGTGTTGTTGATGGACGAGGCGACGGTGGGGCTCGACCCGGCCTCGCGTCGCCAGTTGCTCGACGAGGTGCTGGCGCTGCGAGCGCAGGGCGTCGGCGTGCTGTGGGCTTCGCACCTGGTGGACGAGGCCGAGGCCGCGGATCGGGTGATCGTGTTGCACAAGGGCAAGATGCTTGCCCAGGGCGGTCCGCGGGAGCTGGTCGCTTCCGCGGGGAAGGCTTCGCTTGCCGAGACCTTCCTGAACATGACCGGCGGCAAGGAGGCCGCCGCGGCGTGAGTGGATACATGCCGCATTCATTCAACCTTTTGGAGACGAAACTGATGCGACTCAAGACTGTAACTGCGGCCCTCGCGGCCGGCCTGATGCTCTCCTTGCCGATTTCCGGCGCGCTCGCCAAGGACACGGGCCATATCTTCGTCAGCAGCGAGAACGACAACGCGGTGACGGTGCTGGACGGCAAGACCCACGCAGTGGTGAAGACCATCCCCACCGGGGAGCGGCCGCGCGACATGAAGCGCTCCGCCGACGGCACCAAGCTCTTCGTGATCGCGAGCAACAGCGAGAGGGTGGATGTCATCGACCTCGCATCGCTCGCGGTGGAGCGCAGCATCGACGTGGGCGAAGACCCGGAGATGTTCGACTTCAGCAAGGACGGCACGAAGATCTACGTCTCCAACGAGGAAGACGCCGCGGTGTCGGTGATCGATGTCGCCGCGAACAAGAAGCTCGCCGAGATCGAGGTTGGCGAAGAGCCCGAGGGCGTCATGGTCAGCCCGGACGGCAGCCGGGTGTATGTGACCTCCGAGGTCGCCAACATGGTGCATGTGATCGATACCGGCACGAACGAGATCCTCGCCAACGTGGTGGTCGGCAACCGGCCGCGCCGCTTCGCCGCGACGCCGGACGGCAGCGAAGTGTGGGTGACCAACGAGCTGGGCGGCTCGGTGACGGTGCTGGACGGCAAGGCCAACACGATCAAGCGCACCGTCGAGTTCAAACCCGAGGGTTTCCGCCGCGACGACGTCACGCCGGTGGGCATCACCATGACGCGCGACGGCAAGACCGCCTACGTGACGCTCGGCCGCGCCAACCACGTCGCGGTGGTGGATGTCGCGAGCGGCGCGGTCAAGGACTACGTGCTCGTCGGCCAGCGCGCCTGGGGCGTGACGCTGTCGCGCGACGAGTCGCGGCTGGTGGTGGTGAACGGGCTCTCCGACGACATCTCCATCGTCGACACCAGCAACAACAAGGTGCTGAAGTCGGTGCCGGTGGGCCGCGTGCCGCACACCGCGGTCATCGACGACTGAAACCTGTCACGCTGTCGGGCCGGGCACGATGGGTGCACGGCCCGCCAACACGGGCAGGCCTGCTTCACGATGTGCCTGCCCGGCTGTCAGACAGCACCTGGACAACGCTTGCAACGAGGAAATGCCAGTCATGCGCAATACGCGATGCCTTCTTCAACCTTCACGTCTCGTCGCCGGCCTCACCGCCGTGTTGCTGTTGACTGCACCCATGCAACAGGCACTGGCGCAGACCCAGGCCGAGGCACAGCCGCAGGCGGCGGGCGCGGCCGCAGCACCGGCGCAGAGCACGGTGCGCTTCGCCTTCCTCGAGCTCGACAAGGACGCGCGCTATCACGAGAAGCAACTCTTCTTCCGCACCCTGTCGCGGCCGCTCGGCCAACCCTATGCCGGCGCCGAGGTGGCGCTGCGCGAGGCGCGCTTCGTCGGTCAGGCGCTCGGCGTCGGCTTCGCGCTCGAACGGGTGAAAGGCAAGGACGGCGCCGACCTGCTCGCGCAGCTCGATAAATTGGCCGGGGAGGGCGTGCGCTACTTCCTGGTGGACGCACCCGGAGCGGTGGTGGACGAACTCGCGCAGGCCACGCGCGGCCGCGATCTCTTGCTCTTCAACGTGTCGGCCGCGGACGACGCGCTGCGCCAGGAGCGCTGCCAGGCGCACCTTTACCACACGCTCCCCAACCACGCGATGCAGACCGACGCGCTGGCGCAGTTCCTCGTCGCCAACAAGTGGCGCAACATCCTGGTGCTGCAGGGGCCGCTGCCGGACGACCGGCTGATTGGTGCCGCCTTCGAAGCCTCGGCCAAGCGCTTCGGCCTGAAGATCAGTGCCCGCAAGGACTTCGTCGTCAGCAACGATCCGCGCCAGCGCGATCTTGCCAACGTCGCGCTGCTCACCGCGGGCGACGATTACGACGCGGTGTTCGTCGCCGACAGCGTGGGCGAGTTCGCGCGCAGCGTGCCCTACCGCACCGTGCGCCCGCGGCCGGTGGTGGGCAGCGAGGGCCTGGTCGCCGAGGCCTGGCATTGGGCGTGGGAGCGCCACGGCGCGCCGCAGCTATCCAGCCGGCTGGAAAAACAGGCCGATCGGCGCATGGCGAGCGCGGATTGGGCGGCCTGGATCGCGCTGAAGTCGGTCGTCGAGGCGGTGGTGCGTACCAACAACGCCGACTTCGCCACGGTGGTGAAGTACCTCGGCGGCGACGAGATCACCATCGACGGCTTCAAGGGCAACAAGCTCGGCTTCCGCCCGTGGGACCGCCAGCTGCGCCAGCCGATGCTGGTCGCCACCCACAACGCGGTGATCGAACGCGCGCCGATCGAAGGCTTCCTGCATCAGCGCAACAACATGGATACGCTCGGCTTCGACGAGCGCGACAGCCGCTGCAAACCATGACGAGGGGAGATCACCCATGAAGCTCGGCCACGCGCTGCTCGCGCTGCAGGCGGTCACCAGCCGCGAGGTGGCGAAGTTCGTCCGCCAGGGCGGGCGGCTCGCCTCCGCGCTGGTGCGCCCGCTGCTGTGGCTGGTGGTATTCGCGGCCGGCTTCCAGAATGTGTTCGGGGTGTCGATCATCCCCCCTTACCAGACCTACATTCCTTACCAGACCTACATCGTGCCCGGCCTCCTCGGCATGGTGCTGCTCTTCAACGGCATGCAGTCCTCGCTCGCGATGGTGTACGACCGCGAGATGGGGGTGATGCGCCTCTTGCTCACCGCGCCGCTGCCGCGCAGCTGGTTGCTGTTCTGCAAGTTGCTTGCAGGCACCTTGCTGTCGGTGCTGCAGGCCTATGTGTTCCTCGCGGTTGCGGCGCTGTTCGAGGTGGATGTGCCGTGGTCGGGTTGGCTGTATGCGCTGCCGGTGCTGGTGCTGGCTGGGATGATGCTCGGCGCGCTCGGTCTCTTGCTGTCGGTGTATGTGAAGCAGCTGGAGAACTTCGCCGGCACGATGAATTTCGTCATCTTCCCGATGTTCTTCATCTCGCCCGCGCTCTATCCGCTTTGGAAGCTGGAGGAGTCCGGCGCGCGCGTCATTCACTTCCTCGCCACCTGGAACCCCTTCACTCATGCGGTCGAGGCGATCCGCTTCGCGCTGCACGGCCAGGTCGCGTGGCTGTCGCTCACGATCGTGGCCGGCAGCCTCGCGGCATTCTTCCTGCTTGCAGCCTGGGGTTACGACCCGCAGCGCGGCATGTTGAAGAGGAGCGGCAAGCCGGGGTGAGCGTTTCGCGACTTGCCCGAATACTGCAAGACGACATCAACGACCAGCACAACACATGACAAGCCCCGCCAGGGGAAACAAGGAGACGACATGAACTCACTGAAGCGACTTGCGGTACTCGCCGCCTGCGGTGCAATCGCCGGCAGCGCGCTCGCCCACGGCCCGAGCCGGCAGAAGGTAGAGATCGCGATCGACATCAACGCGCCGGCCGACAAGGTATGGGCGCGGATTGCGAACTTCCACGACATGTCCTGGCACCCGGCGGTGGCAAAGACCGAGGGCAGCGGCGGCAACGAACCGGGTGCCGCGCGCGTGCTCACCTTGCAGGGCGACGGCAGCGCCACGATCAGCGAGGCACTCACCAAGTACGACGCCGCGGGCATGACGTATTCGTACAAGATCACTGCGGTGGATGTGAAGGTGCTGCCGGTGACCAACTACACCTCCCACCTCACGGTCACCGCGGACGGCGCTGACAAGTCCAAGGTGCAGTGGCGTGGCGCGTTCTACCGCGGCTTCCCGAACAACGACCCGCCGCCGGAGCTCTCCGACGAGGCCGCGATCAAGGCGGTGACCGGCGTCTACCAGGGTGGGCTGGACGCGCTCAAGTCGGCGATGGAGAAATGACGCGCTGGCTGGTGGCGGCGCTGTGCGCCCTCGCAGGCTCGGCCTGCGCAGGGGAGCGTGCCTTCGTCACTACCCAGAACGACGACGCGGTGTCGGTCGTCGCGCTGCCGGAGATGCGCGTCACCGCCACGCTCGCTGTCGGTGGCAAGCCGGCTGGCGTGGCGGTGAGCCCGGACGGGCGGCGCGCCTACGTCACCAGCCCGGAAGGCAAGTATCTCTCGGTACTGCAGACCGACCCGCCGGCGCTGGACAAGCGCATCCCGCTCGCAGGCGGCCCGCTCGGGGTCGCCATCGCACCCGACGGTCGCAGGGTATATGTTGCGGACTGGTACGAACACCGCGTGTACGTCGTGGATGCGGATGCGGGCGAAATCGTTGCAGAGTGGCCCACCGGCCGTTCGCCATCCGGGCTCGCGGTGTCGCCGGACGGCACGCAGCTGGTCTCCGCCGACCGGGACAGCAACCAGCTGACCGTGTTCTCGATTACGGACGGGCGCGTGCTCCAGACCATTGCCACCGGTGAGCGCCCCTTCGGCGTGAGCTTCTCGCCAGACGGGCGGCACCTCGCGAGCGCGAACGTCGCATCCAACAGCGTCACGCTCATCGATGCGCGCACGCTGCAGGTGATCGCAGAGGTTGCGGTCGGCGAACGCCCCTATGCGATCGCTTTCGCGCAGGGACGCATGTTCGTCACCAACCAGTACGGCGGTACGGTGTCGGTCATCGATGTGGCGTCGCGCAAGACGCTGGCGACGATCGAGACCGGCGAGTATCCGGAAGGCATTGCGCTGTCGGCCGATGGCGGCAGTGTGTATGTCGCGAACTGGTTCGACAACAGTCTGGTGCGGATCGATGCCGCCAGCCTGGCGATCACCGGCCGTGTCGCGACCGGCAACGGCCCGCGCGCCTTCGGCAACTTCATTGCCGTCAGCGCCGCGTCCGATTCCAAACCCGACTCTCAACCCAACTCCGAACCCGAACCCGAACCCGAACCCGAACCCATCCTGATGGTGGGCTTCGAACTCCTGGAAGACCATCCGGATCCGACCCGCGAGGCCGACCAGAAGCGCCGCATCGCCACGCTGAAGACCCAGTTCGACCGCGTCGTGCGCGAGCGCGGCCTTTACACTCCGCTCGACGCAGCGCCGGTGCAGGCCACGATAGACCGCCACCGTGCGCAGCAGGCCTTTCTCTATCGTTGCGAGTCCTGCCTCACCGACATCGCCCGCGAACGCGGCGTGCGCCTCATCGCCGCCGGCTGGGTGCAGAAGGTGAGCAACCTGATCCTCAACGTCAACATCGAGATCCGCGACGCCGAAACCCAACGCATTCTCCTCACCCGCACCGTGGACATGCGCGGCAACAACGACGAATCCTGGACCCGCGCCCTCGACTACCTCCTGCGCGGCATCGCCGAGCGGCGCGCAAAGGAGCCGGGATACGGGCTTTGAGGTGGGAAAGTTCGTGCGCCAGGCGTGAGCAGTGTCTATGCGGCTCGAACCTCGTCGAGCAACTCCGGGTGACGGTCCAGTACCTTGAGCAGCTTCACCAAGGCCAGGGGCGGTTTGGTCTTGCCGGTCTCGTACCGCGAAAAGGCATTGACCCCACCACCAAAGATTTCGGCCGCCTCGCGCTGGTCGAGGGCGAGCTTCTTGCGAACGCTGGCAATGAAGCCTGGATCAACAATCGAGGCATTGACCTGCTTGTTGAATTCCAGCATCGCCGCGCTGGTGCGTGTCGATTCGGCCACATCGAGGACGAGCTCGCCGCAGGCCGGGCAGAATTCGCCAGTCACCGCCGGAATGACTGTCGTCTCGCCCTTGTAGGCATACGGCATGTCGCGGGTGTCACGGACCAGTTCGGCCGCCGCGCAAGATGGACATTTCATGGCTACAGCTCCTTGAAGGACACGATGAGCACATCCTCGATCACCGTGAGTTTCAGGTAGACCTCTCCAGCCGGCGTGACAGGTCGGTACACATCTTGCCAAACTCGGTGATCGGCGTGCGTCGTCATGCTCTTGTGGAAATCTGCCGGGGTCAGTGCCTTGACCACGTTGACGATTCCCTCGAAGTCGAATCCCAATGCAGCACCGCCGGCCAGGGCAGACATGGTCGATCGGACCTTGCCCGCCTCGATCATGGCCTTGACGACGGGCAGCTTGCAGTGGGGAATACCTTTCTCCATATGCAGATATTGACCTAATTGGTTAATTTTGGCCAGATTGTTCAATCTCCTCTTTCGACATTTGTCAAAACGAGCCCGATCCTGACCCGGCGTCGGATCGTGCGGCGCAAGCGCGTCAGACACCGCGCCCTCGACGACCTCCTGCGCGGCATCGCCGAGCGGCGCGCAAAGGAGCCGGGATACGGGCTTTGAGGTGCATGTGCGTCGTGGCGCGGCCGCTGCGCGCTAGAATGCGGAGGATGGCGCGCAAGGCTTGATTGTGAGCAGCGCCGTTGGATAACGGTGACCGATATGGCGCAATTCAGGCTCCTTGATCAGGAAACTGCAGAAGCAGTGCGGCGCTTCCTCGATCTTGTCGCCAGCCGATACGATACGGCTGGTGCGGTTGTCTACGGCAGCCGGGCAAGGGGAAATCACCGTCCCGACAGCGACGCGGATGTAGCGATCATTCTGCGTGGAGAGCACCAGCGCTTTCTCACCACCAAACTGGTGATGACCGATCTGGCCTTCGATGTCATGCTGGAAACCGGGATTCTGATCTCACCATTGCCGGTCTGGCTGGATGAATGGGAGAACCCGGAGCACTACGCGAATCCGGCGCTACTGCGAAACATCGAAAGGGACGGAATCCGGCTGTGAATGCGCACGCCCTGACGCCCTCGGGCCTGATGGCAAAAGCCGAGACCGCACTCGCCTTTTGAACCGAGCTCATGAAGTCCGCCAGGCGGCGGACCACAACGGCACATCCGTCGAGCAGTCTGATGCGATGGAGATTGTGGAACGTGCCGGCGTCTTCATTGAGACTCTGCGCGCGCTCATCCCTGACGACAATCCCGATCCTTTACGCGCCTGACTCCCATAGCAAGGTCGGTACGATGCGCAGGAACTCCCGGACCGCGAGTTTGGGGGCGGTGATCCACCTCAGCGCCCGAACGCTTCTGCTTCCTGATGCAGGTATTCGTACTGCAGGTTGCGCTTGTGTGCGGCGGGATGGAGCGCCCAGTCGCGATAGCCGGGCGGGGCGGGGAGCTTGATGGTGTCGGAGAGGCCTGCTCCGGACTCCAGTTGCTGGCGCACCTGCGGCTGAAGACGCTGCAGGTAGCCGGCGGTGGCGTCGAGCAGGGTCGCGTAGCGCGGGTGAGCGATCTAGCTGGCAGCATCCGCTCGGAGTTAGCCACCAAGGTCTTGAGCCACTTGTTCCGCTTGAACAATACCCCTACGGCTAAAATGCCAAGTGTTGATTCCAACCACATACTCCTGCCGTGCCCAACACTCCACCTGCTGACGACTCGGCCCAACTCAAACCCAAGTGCCTGAGCATCGACCTGGAGGTCGGTCGGCAGTCGGCCCGGATTCATCAGTTAGGCGCAATTCGGGGTGACACAGATAACGCCCTGAGCTTTCCACCGGGCACGCTGAACGAGGCGCTGGAAAAACTGGACTCACTGGCGGACACTGCGGCCTTCCTTCTGGGCCACAATCTGGTTGCATTCGACCTGCCCCACCTGCGGGCCATTGATCCCAATCTGCGCCTGTTGGAAAAGCCGGTGATTGATACCCTCCGGCTCAACCCACTGGCCTTCCCGAAGAACCCCTATCACCACCTGGTCAAACATTATCAGGACGGGCAGTTGCTCGGCAGCCGCCTCAATGACCCGCTTCTGGACGCGGAACTGACCTTGGGGGTTTTCATCGACCAAGTGCGTAATCTTGAACAAGCACAGGTCGATCGGCCAGATATGGTGCTGGCCTGGCACTGGCTGACGACCCGCGATCAAGGGGTGAGCGGGCTCAACAGCTTCTTCATGAAGATCCGCGCCCAGCCCCAACCCCGCGACGAGGAGGCCCGTGCTGCCATCGCCCGGCTGCTGTCGGGCCAGAGCTGCGAACTGGCCAGCGAGCAGATCATTGGCCAGGCGGAACAGCTGGGCTGGCCGTTGGCGTACGCTCTGGCCTGGATCTCGGTAGCGGGCGGTAACTCGGTCATGCCGCCTTGGGTGCGCTACCAGTTCCCCGCAGCGGGCCAGTTGGTCCGCCGGCTGCGCGATACCCCTTGCAGCGCACCCGATTGCAGCTGGTGTCGACGCGAGCACGATGCCCGCCAACAGCTCAAGCACTGGTTCGGTGCGGACTACGACTTTCGTCCCACGCCGGTGGACAAGGAGAGCGGCCTACCGCTGCAGCAGGTGATCGTAGAGCAGGCCATGCGCGGCCAGCACAATCTGGGCATCCTGCCCACGGGGACGGGTAAATCCCTCTGTTACCAGATTCCTGCATTGTCGCGTTTCGTTCGCACGGGCGCCCTTACAGTGGTCATCTCTCCTCTGGTAGCGCTGATGGAGGATCAGGTCAAGGGCTTGCACGAGCGGGGCATTGTCGGCTGCGCGGCGATCAACGGCCTGCTCTCGATGCCGGAACGTTCAGATGTGCTGGATCGGGTTCGCCTTGGTGATGTGGGCATTCTGCTCATTGCCCCGGAGCAGTTGCGTAACCGCAGCGTCAGGAAGGTGCTTGCGCAGCGCGAAATTGGCGCCTGGGTGTTTGACGAAGCTCACTGCCTGTCCAAGTGGGGTCAGGATTTCCGAACCGATTACCGCTACGTCGCCCGCTTCATTCGCGAGAATCTGGAAGCCTCGCCGGACAAGACCCTGCCGCTGATCCAGTGCCTCACGGCCACTGCCAAGCCGGAAGTGGTGGCGGACATCGTCGGCCATTTCTGCAAGGCGCTGGACATCGAACTGTGCGTACTTGATGGGGGTGCCGGGCGCGACAACCTCAGTTTCGATGTGATCCAGACCACGCCGGCGGAGAAGTTCTCCAAGGTAGCCCGACTGATTGCCGAGGCCCTGCCGCACGAACAAAGCGGCGGTGCCATTGCCTATTGCGCGACCCGCAAGCAGACTGAGGATCTGGCCCAGTTCCTGCGCGACAAGGGACTTGCGGCGGCGCCCTATCACGCCAGATTGCCTCCCGAAACCAAGAAGGATACGCAAAGGGCGTTCATTGCCGGCGAATTGCGCGTCATTGCAGCTACCAATGCCTTTGGCATGGGTATCGACAAGCCCGATGTGCGCCTGGTAGTGCATGCCGACATCCCCGGATCCCTCGAGAATTACCTGCAGGAGGCCGGTAGGGCCGGGCGGGACCGCGCTGCCGCCCGCTGTGTGCTGCTTTATGCCAGTGACGACGTAGAGCGACAGCACAGCATGTCGGCTGCCTCGCGCCTGTCGCGGCGCGACATTCAGAGCGTATTACGTGCCCTGCGCCAACTACAGGGCAAGAAGAGCCGCGATGCGCCTCTGGTGGCCACCGCCGGGGAGATTCTCGATGAGGACAGGGAGGAAAGCTTCAAGCGCGACATTGCCACCGACGATACCCGCGTGCGCACGGCGATTGCCTGGCTGGAAGAGGCTGGACTGGTGCGGCGGGAAGAGAACAGCGTGCAGCTCTTCCCTGCCTCCCTGCGCGTGAGGAGCCTGGCCGAGGCGGAAAGCAAACTCGCAGGCGTTATTCCGCTCGCCACGGAACGCAAGAGATATCTCGACCTGTTGCAGATCCTCATCGGCGCCTCGGCGGATGAAGGCATCACCACCGACGAGCTGATGGCTCAGACGGGCTTCAGCTCGGCCACCTTGCGCGAAGCCCTGCATCTGTTCGACAAGCTGGGCATTTCCAGCAACGACACCCCCATGACCGCCTTCGTGCATATAGGTGTCGAACGGTCCTCGAAAAGGCGCTTCGAGGACGCCTGCAGCCTAGAAAAGGCACTCATTGCGCTGCTGCGCGAAACCGCGCCGGATGTGATCGCGGGGGAGGGCTACCCGCTCAATCTTCGACTGCTCACCCAGACCCTGAAGGATCAGGGTCACGGCAATGCCTTGCCGCCGCGTCTGCGCCAGATCATCCTAGGGCTGGCTGGTGATGGCCGGGACGAGGGACAAGGCAAGGGGAGCCTGCAACTCAAGCGCGCCAGCGACCCGGAACAGGTGCATGTCACTCTGCAGCGCAGCTGGTCCAGAATCGAGCAGATTGCCGAACGGCGCCGCAGCGCCGCTAGCCGCCTGCTCGAACACTGGCTGTCCTGTCTCGAAAAAGGGGCAAAAGGGAATGACCAGCTCGCGGAAACGACCTTGGGCAAGCTGACCGCCAGCGTCGCCGGGGACCAGCTGCTGGCAGCGGAAACCGCCGATCTGCGCCGCCTGGTGGAACGAGCCCTGCTCTGGCTGCACGAACAGGAAGTGCTGCGCCTCAACAAGGGACTGGCGATCTTCCGCACAGCGATGACCCTGCACCTGGAGAGCAACTGGAAACTGCAGTTCGGAAAGAGCAATTATCAGCCGCTGGCATTGCACTACAACGAGCTGACCCGACAGATCCACATCATGGCCGAGTACGCTGAACGGGGCTTGCAGCGCATGGCCGATGCCCTGCATCTTGCCATGGATTATTTCAGCCTGAGTCGCGACGAATTCTGCAAGCGTTGGCTGCCGGGCCGGGAAATCGAGTTGGAACGGCAAACCACCCCAAGATCCTGGGATGCCATCGTGGAAAGCTTGGACAAGCCGCATCAACGGGCCATCGTCGCCGATGACAGCGAGAGCACCAATGTGCTGGTGCTTGCTGGTCCCGGTTCTGGCAAGACCCGGGTGCTGGTGCACCGCATTGCCTACCTGGTACGCGTACGCCGCGAAAATCCACACAGCATCATTGCGCTGGCCTATAACCGCCACGCCGCGCTGGAAATCCGCCGCCGACTCCGAGAGTTGATCGGCCAGGATGCCTTCGGTATCACCGTCATGACCTGCCACGCGCTCGCCATGCGCCTGGTAGGTGCCAGCTTTGCCGAGCGTCGAGGCCAGGGCGAACAGGATTTCGAGGCGGTACTCCGGGAAGCCACGGCGCTGCTCGAAGGTCACGGGCTGCCGCCCGACGAGGCAGACATTCAGCGCGATCGCCTACTGGCAGGGTTCCGCTGGATTCTCGTGGATGAATATCAGGATATCGGCCCCGGCCAGTACGCCCTGATCTCGGCTCTGGCCGGACGCAAGGCGATGGATGAGGACAGCAAACTCACTCTGATGGCGGTGGGGGATGACGATCAGAACATTTATGCCTTTACTGGCGCCTCGGTTCAGTTCATCCGCAAGTTTGCCGAGGACTATCAGGCCCAGACCCGCTTCCTGGTAGAAAACTACCGCTCCACGGCAAACATCATCGAGACTGCCAATGCCCTCATCGCTCCGGCAAAGTCGCGCATGAAGCAGGATCAGGCCATCCGCATCAACCGCGCCCGACTCAAGTCCCCTCCCGGCGGGGCCTGGCAGACACAGGACAGCGTGGTGCAAGGGCGGGTGCAGATCCTCCCCGCGGGCCACGATGCGGAACAACAGGCCGTGGCGGTCCTCACCGAAATCCAGCGTTTGCGCTCCCTGGGCCTGAATCTCGACAAAACAGCCGTCATCTCACGTCAGTGGAAGTTTCTCGACCCGCTGCGCGCTGCCTGCGAGAGCCTGGGTATGCCGGTAAGCATGGCGGACGAGGAAGCGCCCCCATTGTGGCGACTGCGGGAAACCCAGGCTCTGCTGGCCTTTGCTGAAGCGCAAGGCGCATTGGTGACCGCAGCCAGCCTCTCCGCCTGGCTCGACGACTGCGCGGAGACACCATGGCGCAACTGTCTTGCAGAGGCGATGACCACCTTCGCCGAGGATACCCAAGGAGCGGAAGTGTCCCTGCCCCATTTCCGCGACTGGTTGGCCGAATGGGGTCGGGCCAGCCGCCAGCGCCAGAAAGGGCTGCTGTTGCTCACCGCCCATCGCGCCAAGGGCCTGGAGTTCGACCATGTCTTCATCCTTGACGGTGAATGGGGCGCGCAACGGGGAGAAGATGCGGATACTGCGCGGCGGCTCTATTACGTCGCCATGACCCGGGCCCGGGAAACGCTGACCCTGGCCTCTCTGGAGCAAGGCAACCCCTTCATTGCTGCGCTGCCGGACAGCCCGGCCCTGCTGCGTCGACCGGCTTGCCAGTGGCTACCGCCACCTTCTGGACTAAAGTACCGTTATCTGGTCCCGTCACTGAAGGAAATCGTGCTCAGCCATGCAGGCTGGCACACGGCCGCTTCTCCCATCCACCGCTACCTTGCCATGCTACAAGTCGGTGATGCATTGCAACTGGTGCAGGATGAGGAGGGCTACGTCCTGCTGAACATGGCCGGTATGCCTGTCGGCCGCCTGTCGAAGAAATTCAAACCACCTCCGGGGATGGTCTGCCTGGGCGCCCGTGTCCATGCCATGATTAACTGGCGCAAGTCGGACAGCGACCCGGAATACCAGCAGCGCTGCCGTGCGGAAACATGGGAAGTGGTCATGCCGGAACTGGTGTTCGGGCCTGCTGGAGTTCAGCTCAGACCCAATTCTCCAGCATGAGAGGGGCATCGATGCGCGCGTAATGGCGCAGGTTGTTGGTGATCAGCACGGCGCGAGCCGAGAGCGCGTGGGCGGCGATCATCATGTCGAGCTCGCCGATCGGTTGGCCGCTGCCGAGAAGTTGGTGGCGGATGCCGGCGTACCAGTCGGCGGCCTCGGTGTCCCATGGCAAGGTCGGCACGATGCGCAGGAACTCACGGACCGCAAGCTGAAGTCGGTGATCTGCCGGCAGACGCTTGAGTCCGTATTGCAACTCGGCGCGGGTCAGTACCGATATGCACACGTCCGTTACAGGCAGGTTGATCAGCCGTTGCTCGATCTGCGGTGATTTTCCCTTGATCAGGTAGCTCGCCGTATCGGTGTCCAGCATGTGCAGCATGGCTATCGATCCGCGGTTGCGCGGTGTTCGGCCAACTCGTCATCGAAGATGCCATGCGCCGACGGCGGCGTGTTGAGCGGTCGTTCGCTCATGAACCCTGCCGAGTCGTCCACCGAATGCACGAGCGCGAGAAAGGCGCCCCAGGCCTTCTTGCCGGGGCGGCTGGAGAGCACCACGTCGCCGGTGGCCGCGTCGCGGGTGGCATAGACTGCCTCACCCTCGAAACGGAACTCGGCAGGGAGGCGAACCGCCTGGCTGGCGCCGTTCTTGAAGAGCTTGACCACGCGTGTTTCCATCGTCCTGACCTCGTTGCCCGCAGAAGTATATACCCAAGTATATATATCGCCCGACAGATCGGAAAGGATGAATGCGTGCAGGTAGGTGGACCCGCTCAGCGACCGAACGCTTCCGCCTCCTGATGCAGGTATTCGTACTGCAGGTTGCGCTTGTGCGCGGCGGGGTAGAGCGCCCAGTCGCGATAGTCGGCTGGGGCGGGGAGCTTGATGGTGTCGGAGAGGCCTGCTCCGGACTCCAGTTGCTGGCGAACCTGCGACTGAAGGCGCTGCAGGTAGCCCGCTGTGGCGTCGAGCAGGCCGGCGTTGCCGGGTGGGCCGTAGCCGGGGACGACATGTTCGGGGCTGAGGGCGGCGAGGGTGTGGAGGATGTCGAGCCAGCTCGGCAGTCGGGCGTCGCGTAGCGCGGGGATGCGGCGGTTGGTGGACAGCGCACCGGTGAAGAGCGTGCGGCTGTGGCTGTCCCACACCGCGACATCGCCCGGGCTTGAACCCCAGCCGGGGGTGAGCAGGCTGACGACGCGGCCCCCGAGGTCGATCTCGCGCGGGCCGTGCAGGCGCTGCTCGGGCACGACCACGCGGGTGCCCTGCATGACTGCATCGCCCAGCAGGCTGCGCAGCTGGCGTTCGCACTGATCGCAGCGCGCGGCGATGAGCTCGGCCGTCGCGTCGTGCGCGATGAGCGGAATGCCCTGCGCGGCGAAGGCTGCAGAGCCCATGAGGAATTCCTGCAAGGGTTGGGTGATCACGACGCCCACCACCGGTTTGGCGCTGATGCGCCTGGCGCTGGCGAGGATGCGCTCGCCATGGATGAAGCGGCCGCCCGCACCGACGACGAGCACACCGCTGTCACCCGCAATGAATCCGACGTTGCCGACCTCGGCGAGGTTGGCCGGGCTGGCGTCGCTGACATCATCGACAAGCACCCACACGCCCGGTGCGATGTTTTCGAGTCCGTGCGCATCTGCAGCGCTGAGCGTCGTCGCCGGCGAGGCCAGGCACAGCAAGGCGGCGAGCGTGCGCCACGCGTATAGCCACACCGAACGCAACGGGGCAGGCATGAAGTGTCGGGTGGATAAGCGGCCGCCCCGTTGTTGCGGGGCGTCGTCGCTCATCTTGGTTGGGCAGAGACCGCGACCGCGGTCTGGAAGCGCAGGTCGTTGCTGTCGACGACCTCCGCCTTCAGCTCGCCCGCGCCCTTGGGGATGAAATAGAAACGGAAGTTGGGGTTCTCGCTGATCGAGAAGTCCAGATCCGCGCTCATCACCGTCTCGTCGCCGTAGGTGACCTTGATCGCGCGGACGAAGTGCGAAGGCACGTAGTGGCGCGTGAGTTGGTCCATCACCAGACCGGAGTTGTTGGGGTGGCTGATCATCAACTGCGCCAGCGTGGGTTGGTTCTCCACGGGTTCGCCCTCGACCTTGAAGCGCATCTTGCCGAGCGAGGCCATCGCCGCGGCCTGGTCCTTGCCCGGTGGCGCGGAGCAGCCGCCGGATGCCTTGACGAAGCGGGTGGTCATCAACAGCTCGCCGGTGTTGGTCTGGGCAATTGCACGTACATGGGAATACTGATCCACCCGCACCCGCGTCTCGATGTCGGCGCGGCCACTGGTGGGGGTGAAGGTGAAGGTGGCGCCGAGCGGGGAGGGGTTGTTGTCGATGACGAGGTAGAGTTTCTCGATGTAGCGCTCTGCCGACTGCGGCAAGCGGGTGCGCACCGCGATCGGCACGATGGCGGCATCCTCGGCACGGTTGGGCGCCTCGAGGATGAGCTGCTCGTCGTTAGCGGGCAGGATCGGCTTGTCCTGGAAGAGCGCGGTTCGCACACGTTGCCAGTTCTCGTTGGCGTCGGGTCGGTCAGGATCCGTTGTGAGCCCGGCTGCTGCGGCGGAGTCGGGCGCCATGACGGGCAAGAGCCCCGCAAGAATGCCGAGCGCACAAAGCGCTGCCCATTTGCGCGCCCGGTGAGAAATGTGGCTGCTGGTCATGTCGTCTCCTGCCGAAGCCTGGGGTGAAGGGTGATCGAGCCGAGTGGGATCACTCCCACTCCAACTCGGCGTACGCTGCAGTCACGTTGCGGCGGTGAAAGCTGTCCACGAGCTGCCAGCCATCCCCGCCGGGGGGCGAGACGCCGGCAACGGTCTGGCTGATCGTGCGTCCCGAAGCGATTGCGGCGCGCACTTCCTGCAAGAGCGTCTCGAGATAGCGTCGTTGCGGCGCCATCGCCGCGGCGATGTCGGCCGTCGGTCTGCCGTGGCCCGGCACGACCCGCTTGACGTGCGTCCGCGCGAGCGTGTCCATCACCGCGAGCCAGCCGACGAGCTTGCCGTCGATGACCGGCAAGTGCCCGTCGAAGATCAGGTCGCCCGCAAACAGCGTCGCTGTGGCCTCGTCCAGCACGGTGAGGTCCTGGTCGGTGTGGGCGGTGGGCCAGGCCTTGAGGGTGAGCAGACGTCCGCCGAGATCGAGGCGGCTTTCGCTGCCGACCTCCTCATCCGGGGCGATCAGCCAGTCAGGCGCCGGTATGAGGGCAGAGGTCAGACCGAGCGCATTGAGGTAGTAAGGGGCGCGACTACTCAGTGCCGCCGCGAGGCGCGCATGGCCGATGAAGCGCGGCCGTGGCGACAGCTGCGCGAATGCATGATTGCCGAGAACGTGATCCGGGTGTCCGTGGGTGTTGATCACGTAGCACACCGGCACGTCGGTCTGCGCGCGAAGGGCGTCAAGCAGGGCGGAGCCGACCTCGGGCGACCCGCCGGTGTCGATGACTGCAGCGCAGACCTTTCCGACGACCACGCCGATGTTGGCAACATCCGCATGACCATGCTCCGCCCACGGGGCGTGACGCCCCTGGTGGACATACACCCCGTCGGCAACGCGGGTGAGTTCGAACGGGCTGGCCGAGGCCGCACAGGCGACGGACATGGAAGCCGTGACGAGCAATACGACCATCGTCGCGTGGCGCCGGCGTCCCACGCGCGCGGAAGCGCAGGTTCTCATCGCGTCAGCCGCGTACCGGTTCAGGAGCCGGACGGCCCCACGCCGATGAAGCAGCCCTTGTAGACTCGCGCCCGGACTTCGCGCAAACGCCGGATTTCGCCGCGCAGCGCGTCATTGGAGCGGATGTAACTGCCGCGTTCGCCGCCGATACTGTTTGCGAGCGAGGAGGTGTTCATCTTCATGTAGTCGTCGTAGCTCACCTCGCTGGCGAGCGCATCCAGCGCGCACGCGCACTTGCTTACCATCTCGTAGTACTGACCGGGGTTCTCGCGCATGCACTCCTGCACGAACAGCACTCGATCCAGGGTGGGGAAGTCATTGGCTGCAGCAGGGGTCGCTGCGAGCGCGAACAGGGCAGGCAGCAGCACCTGACGCAGGGTTGAGGTCGGTGTCATCAGCTTTCCTTTGCGGTGATGAGGTCGCCGGGTTGCGCACCGTCGATGAAGAGTTCCTCGACGACCAGCGGTGGCGCGCTGCCCTGCTCGGCGGCGATCAGCGTACGAATGCCGAACACGCCGCCCGGAACGGCGTCCGAGAGCATGAACGCATAGTGCTTGCGGGCGTACGTCTCGAAGCGATGGCGATTGGGGTCGTCGACGTAGGGGTCGAACTCGACCACGCGCACCGGCACCTCCGTGCCCCGGTAGCGCTGGGTGGTCTCCTTGATCGAAGCGCCGTTGTAGATCGCCATGCGGATGCGCTTGCGGAAGTGGTTGGTCTGTCCGCGGGTGAGGCGCTGCATGCCGCGCACGTCGTTCTCGAGGAAGTAGAGGATCACCGGATTGCCGCTCGCACCTTCCACCTCGGGCAGATTGACCCGCCGCGCATCGGAGAGGAACTCGCCGCGGGCGATGCAGCAGGAACCGTCATCCTTCGCGTCAAGGCGGATCGAGACCGTGTCGGTGAAGCCTGCGTCCAGGCTACCGCTGCGCCTGAAGATGTAACTGAGCGTCTCGCTCGGGCCGACGCCGGCAAGGTGCTCGGACATGAACAACATCCGCTCTGCCGGGGAGTAATCCTGCATGTCCTCGCTGGCGATGCCGGGTGTTTGCGTACCTGCCGTGAGCAGGACGGCCAGCGCACCCGTGAGCAGCAGATTGCGGAGTGGTCGCTTCGTCATCTGCCGGCCTTCAGTTGCTGACCACTTCGAGCGCGTCATTGACGAGCGGTACATGGTAGGCCTTGAGGATGCCGTCGATCTCGGCCTTGTGCTTCGCAAGCAGGCCGTCAATCTGGTTTCGCCACTCGGGTTCGCCATGACGTACGCCCATCGCGATCTCGAAATCGAACTTCACACCCGGTTCGGACTTCATCGGCAGGATCACCATCTCCACGCCGGGCACCTTGCGCGCGTAATGCGCGGCCACCGGCCCCCAAAGGATGGCGACGTCGATATTTCCTGCGGCGAGTTCCTTGTCGACAAGCCAGCCGGGGTAGTGATCGCGGTTCACATCCACGGTGGGGTAGGGCACACCCTGTTCGACGAGGTTGTGCTTGTCCATCCAGGCCGAGGCGGGAGATTTGTCGTAGAGCCCGATCCTGAGCTTCTTCAGCCGCGCTGGGTCGAGCTTGAGAAAATCCTCCACCGACTTCACGTCGTCCAGCCCCTTGCCCTTGGGAAACACCATCGCGTAGGTGGAGCGGTAGTACGCCTCGGTGCCGGCCACCTGACCGAAGCCCTTGGGCACGCCAAGCATGATGTCGCAGGGATAGTCCTGATCCGGCAGCTTGTAGCGCAGCGTGTTGCGCACGAAGGCGAAACGCTGCGGATAGTTGTAGTACTTGACCGGCACGCCCATGGACTTGGCGAACACCTCGGCAATGCGGTTCTCGAAGCCTTCCGCCTGCTCGTTCGAGAAAGGCATGTTGTTCGGATCCTGGCAGACGCGCAGTTCCTTGGGCTTGACGGTTTCGGCGTGCGCCGGCAGGGCGCCGAGCGCTGCTGCGGACACGACCGCGAGCGCGAAGAATCGCGCCGGGGCGGACCGCTTGTGGAATGAACTCATGTCCGCAGATCTCCTTGTGTCCTACTCGATGCCAGTGACCTTGGACGTGGTGATTGCACCGTCCGAGCGCCCCTTGAGATAAGCGTAGAGGTGATCGATGTTGTCCATCACGCGCTTGTCGTTGCCGAAACTCTGCATACCCTTCTCGAGGCGACCGTCGCGCACCGTGACGATGAATTCATCCTTGGTGAGCACCTTCAGACTGTTGATCAGCGAGGGGCCGACCATGCCTTCCTGATTGGGCCCGTGGCAGCGATCGCAAGCGGCGGCGCGCCAGGTCTTGAAGCCCTTGAGGGTGTCCGCGTCCACCTTGTTGCCGTCCACCACGGTGTACAGGGGTTTGGCGGAATCCGCCAGGGCGCCGAGCGAAGCACTCGCGCACACGGCGAACATCAACAGCGACTTACTGAAACTCATGAACCGTCCTCCGTTCGGGGCAGTGGAGGGGCGTCGCGCACGACGCCCCTCCGTCTTCAGCAGCGGGTCGAAAACCCGCCATCAGGCGTCAAGTCAGTTG
Organism: Rhodocyclaceae bacterium; assembly: GCA_041916775.1. Classification (GTDB taxonomy): domain Bacteria; phylum Pseudomonadota; class Gammaproteobacteria; order Burkholderiales; family Rhodocyclaceae; genus UBA2357. The sequence goes on from JAYRYZ010000007.1 coordinate 151,379, forward strand.
GGCAGGGCGAAGATCGTCAGCGAACCACCGAGCTGGGTGTATTGATTCAGCTCGCGGTAGCCACCCACCGCACCCAGGCCGTCGTTGTCGTTCTCGAGCCCGGCCGCCATGCCGATGCCAGCCCAGCCGCCGATGCCAGAGAACACGCCCATGTATTGCTTGCCCTTGTGCTCGTAGGTGAAGACGTTGCCGATGATGCCGGACGGGGTCTTGAAGGAGTAGAGCTCCTTCGTGATGTCCTTGGCATCGACGCACTTCAGGTAACCCTCAAGCGTGCCGAAGCAGGAGATGCCACCAGCGGTGTTGAGCGCGCCGCTCCAGACCGAGAACTTCTCGGCCTTGGACTGCACGATCTTGCCTTCGCCCGCATCCCAGGTGATGAAGTTGCCCATGCCGCCATGGCTGTTCGGGGCCGGGAACATCGACAGCGTGGCGCCCACATACGGCTGGCCAGCCACGTACTCGACCTCGAACGGCTCGTAGTCCATGCACACATGGTTGGTGGGCACGTAGAAGAGCCCGGTGTTGGGGTCGAACGAGGCGGGCTGCTGGTCCTTCGAGCCGAGCGCTGCCGGGCAGATGCCCTTCACATTGACGTCCGGGCCGTGCTTCGGGTTGGTGAACTTGGAAGTCGCGAACTCGGGCACCACCTGCGGACGCCCGGTCTTCATGTCGACATGGCTCGCCCAGTTGACCTTGGGATCGTACTTCTCGGCGACGAGCAGTTCGCCGCTGATGCGATCCATGGTGTAGGCGAAACCGTTGCGGTCGAAATGCACCAGCGCCTTGGTGTCCTTGCCCTTGACCTTGATGTCGGCGAGGATCATCTCGTTCACGCCGTCGAAGTCCCACTCGTCGTGCGGCGTCATCTGGTACACCCACTTCGCGACGCCGGTGTTGAGGTCACGTGCGAAGATCGTCATCGACCACTTGTTGTCGCCCGGGCGCTGCGACGGGTTCCAAGTCGAGGGGTTGCCGGTGCCGTAGTACACCAGGTTGGCCGCCTTGTCGTAGCTGAACCAACCCCAGGTGGTGCCACCGCCAGTTTTCCACTGGTCGCCCTGCCAGGTCTTGAGCGAGGAATCCTTGCCGACCGGCTTCATCGCACCGTCGGTCCAGGTCATGGTCTTTTCCGGGTCGATCAGCATCTCGTTGTCGGGGCCCACACTGTAGCCCTTCCACGCGAGCTTGCCGGTGTTGATGTCGTAGGCTGCGAGGAAGCCGCGTACCCCCCATTCGCCACCGGAGACACCGGTGATGACCTTGTCCCCGAACACGTGTGGCGCATTGGTGTTCACCGCGCCGAGCTTGGGATCGCCATTCACCACACTCCACAGCACCTTGCCATCCTTGGCATTGAGCGCAACCAGCGTGGAGTCCGCCTGCTGCAGGAAGATCTTGCCTTCGGCGTAGGCGAGGCCGCGATACACAGTGTCGCAGCACATCTGCGCGATCACCGCGGAATCCTGCTTGGGCTCGTACTTCCAGACGATCTTCTGGGTGTCGAGGTCGATCGCGAACACCTTGTTCGGGAACGGCGAATGCAGGTACATCATGCCGTCGATCACCAGCGGCGAACCCTCGTGGCCACGCAACACGCCGGTGGAGAACATCCAGGCGACCTGCATCTTGCCGACGTTGTCCTTGGTGATCTGGTTCAGCTTGCTGTACCGCTGGTTGAAGAAATCACCGGCCTGTGCGGCCCAGTTCTTGGCGTCGGCGATCTTGGCCTCGAGGTCGGCGTTGGCGAACGTCAGGCCCGGCATGGCGAGCGCCATTGCGACGAGCAGCTTGGTACCGCGAGCAACGGGTTTCCCGATTTCTTTCATTCTTGTCTCCTCACACATTATTGATGTCGAGTTTCGCCACATGACCGACCTGCGACCCCGCAGCGGCGAACGAGGCCTGTTGCAACAAAAGCGATTCACTCCCGTTTTCTGCGTCATGCGGACCGCTCTTCCGACGGGCCCGCTCGGCAGGCTCGGAGGCCGCGGGGCCTTCGAGGCAGGGCGGCGCTGTGCCGCACCTTATGAGTGCGTTTGCAAAGGCTGTGCCAGCGGTCCGGATCGGATGCACAGCCATTCCCATGTGCCGATGTAGGGGTTTGGACACGCCCTGATGCTTGAATTGCGGAGCTGTCAGCTGTGTCACCCGACCTTTGTCTGCTTAAATATGGGGCAGGTGCTACTTTTTGAGACATCGCCGGGACGGTTGTGAAGCGACCGCGCAAGCCGCCCGGGCCGCTACCGGCAGGGGCAGCGATGCGTGCAGGAGGGCGCGCAGCCGCAAAGGTGCGCAATGGTGCGACTGGTGAGTAATCGCGGCTCTGTCACAATGCGTGCATGAAAGCCTCACTGCCCGCTCCGGACCGCGTGCGCATCGCCGTTGCCGCGCTGTCGGCCCGCAACCTCGTGACCCTCGCCGCTGCAGAAGGCTTCGCGCCGGATGCGCTCGACCTCTTCGCCGATGCCGATACGCGCAGCGTCGCGCGCTGCATCGCGATCGGCGCCGCCGACGGTACCGGGCTAGACGCCCGGCGACTGCACGGCGCCCTGACGGCGCTTGCGGCAGGCGGCGATTGCCTCGGCTGGATCGCGGGCAGCGGTTTCGAGATGCACCTGGACCTGCTCGAATCCGCCGCGCAGGTGCTGCCGCTGATCGGTAACACCCCCGAGGTGGTACGCAAGGCGCGCACGCCGGGCTTCATCTACCCTCTCTTTGCCGAGTTGGGCGTGCCACACCCACAGACGCTCGTTGTGCCGCCGCCCGACCCAGCAGGATGGCTGCTCAAGAACGCTCACGCCTGCGGCGGCTGGCACGTCCGAGCGGCGCCTGAAGCGCGCCACGGTCCCTTGCCCCCGGGTGCATACTTCCAGCGCAAGGTTGATGGGGTGCCGATGTCGGCGCTGTTTCTCGCCGATGGTCATGACGCGGTGCTGCTTGGTGTTGCGCGACAGACGGTGCGGCCGCTGGGACGCCGCCGGTGGGTGTTTCACGGCGGGCTGGGACCGGCGGCGTTACCCGGCCACATCATTGTCGCGCTTCAGGCGTTCGCCGCGCGGATCAGCGCCGCGATGGGCCTGGTCGGGCTCAACGGCCTCGACTTCATGCTGGATGGCGATGCGCCATCGGTGATCGAGCTCAACGCACGTCCGACAGCGGCCATCAATCTTTTTGCCGACGCGCTGGCCGAGGGCTTGGTGAAGGCACATGTCGCAACCAGCCAGGGTGCCAGGCTGTCCTGTTTCACCACCCAGCCCACCCGGCCACGTGGCTTCGAGGTGGTGTTCGCAGACATGCCGGGACGGGTTTGCTCGGCGCTGCATGAGGCGCTGCGTGATGTGGGCTGGTGTGCCGACATTCCCATGCCCGGCACCGTGTTCGAACGGAGGGGGCCCGTGTGCACAGTGCTTGCTGACGGCGACTCGCTTGCCGACGTGGAGAGCGTCCTCGCGCTGCGTGTCGCCAGGGTGCACAGCCTTGTCGACGGCCTGGCCGGGGATGCCTGCGGCGCGGAGGCGCGTTGCGATAACGAGGGTTGCGGTGACGAAGCAGGAGGATGAGCCTTGTACGGAGCCAACACAATTGAACGCTGAAGCTGCGAGTTCGGCCAAGACGCCACCCGTAGCGCCTGATGGGGCGCGACGCGCGGCGTCCGACGAGGCTCCATTCGCGCATGCCCGCGCCGCCTTCCTGTGGGCGTGCTGGTCCGACGTCGCGGTGCGCAAGCCCGGCAATGTCAGCTTGTTCTCGGCCGGTCATGCAATGGAGGCGGGGCAGTTCCTGACCTCGGCACACGTGTCCGCCAATGCGCTGTTCCAGCCCGGGCAGGGCGTCGGCGCGCGCATCCTGGCTGCCGTCGGGGCCACCCGTGCTGCGGTGGGCTGCAACACCAATCTCGGCATTCTGTTGCTGTGCGCGCCGCTCGCATGCGCGGCCGAAGGCACGCACTCGGGAAACCCTGTTGGGCTTGCCGCATCGACCGAGACGGTGCTTGCCGCGCTCGACCGCACTGACGCGGAGGATTGCTTCGCCGCAATCCGCATCGCCAGCCCCGGCGGCTTGGGCAGGGCCGAGGAGCAGGATGTCAACGGGCCGGTGACGCTTGGGCTGCGTGAGGCGATGCGGCTTGCGGCAGATCGCGACGAGATTGCCCGTCACTACGCGCAGGGCTATGGCGCGCTCTTCGATGCGGCGCTGCCACGCTTCATCGAGGATGCAGCGCAGCCTGACGCACACCACGACCGCTGCGTGCTGCGGCTCTACCTCCACTGGTTGTCGGATCGCAGCGATTCGCATATCGCGCGCAAGTTCGGCGCTGAGGTGGCGCAATCCGTCAGAGAGGAAGCGCGGGCGTGGCAGCAGCGTGTCGAGGTGCTGCGCGACCCTGATCTCGCAGCGGTTGCGACCGAACTCGCCGATTGGGACGCCTCCCTCAAGGCGCGCGGCCTGAATCCCGGCACCAGCGCCGACCTTACCGTCGCCACGCTGTTTGCGGCCGCGCTGCTACGACCGGAACTGCTGGAGTTCGGCCGCGCAGGGCGGCGCAGGGCATGAGGCAAGACTGGCGACGCGCTGCACGCGAATCCGTGCGCAAGTGCTTGGAATGAAGCTTGCTACCCCCTCGCAGTGCGAGACACGATCCTCGCCCGAAGAGATGAGAACCATGCGATGAGAACCATGCCGGCGAGCATGGCCTGGAGGAGGCGGCATGAATGGCCCGGGAGTGATGACGAGCGCGACACTGGCTGTACAGGTCGAGGCGCCGTCGCGTCTGCATCTTGGTTTTCTCGACCCCAGCGCAAGCCTCGGGCGCCGCTTCGCGAGCCTGGGGTTGGTGGTCGACGGCTTCCCGACGCGTATCGCGATCGCACCGGCGGACCATGACAGCGTGGTGCTCGGCGCAGGCTGCGGCGAGGCGGACCGGACGCGCATCGCCAACCACCTTGCGCGTCTGCGGCGAGAGACCGGCTTCGACGAGCCGCTCGCGGTGAGCCTGGAGGCAGCGCCACCTGCGCATTCGGGCTTCGGCTCCGGCACCCAGCTGGCCCTGGCGTTCGGGCGCGCGTTCTGTGCCCGGCATGGGCTCGACATCCCTGCACGGCGCATCGCCGCGATGCTTGGGCGCGGCGAGCGCTCCGGCGTCGGCATCGCCGGCTTCGACCATGGCGGGCTGATCCTCGATGGCGGCCCGTCGCCGGACGGGCAGGCGGCGCCGATGCTCGCGCGTGTCGTCTTCCCCGCGCAATGGCGCGTCCTGATCGTGCTCGACGAGCGCGTCACCGGCCTGTGCGGCAACGCCGAGCGCGTCGCGATGGACCGCCTGCCACCTTTTCCGCGCGCGCTCGCGGCGGATCTCTGCCACCAGGTGCTGATGCGCATCCTGCCCGGCGCGATGGAAGCCGCGTTCGAACCCTTCGCGGAGGGCATCAGCAGCGTGCAGTCGCTCATCGGCGACTACTTCGCGCCAGCGCAGGGCGGGTCGATGTACACCAGCGCGGCGGTCGCGAGGCTGCTCGAATGGATACGCCCGCGCTACACCGCCGGAATCGGCCAGAGCTCGTGGGGGCCGACCGGCTTTGCGATCCTGCGCTCCGCCGCCGAAGCCGAGGCGGTGATCGCCGCGGCGCTGGCAGACGGGGTAGTCGACCCGGCGCTGCGGCTCGTCGTCGGCCGCGCGCGCAACAGCGGCGCGACCGTCAGCGAAACCCCGCGGCGCGCCTCCGCCCGCTGAGCCGCAGCGTCTTGCCCGGGACAACTGCGCGGTGGATCTGCGCGGCGCATCTTGATCGGATGACCATCGCCGCTTGGGCAGGATCACGCGGACTCCGCTGAATCGAACAACCCGACCCCTTTTCAAGACACCTCGACCAGGACGCCTCATGGACAGAAAGACCATTCTCCACATGTTCACCCCGGGCAAGCAGATGAGCCCTTTCGACATCAACATGGCGGTCGATGCCGGCTACGACGTGGTGGTGCCGTATTGCGGCATCAGCGCCGCGGAGATCGCCGGGCTGACCCAGGACGCGATCTTCTCGCGCGGCCCCAAGGGGGTGAGGGCCACCGGCATCTTCATCGGCGGGCGCGATGTGGAGCTCGCGGCGGACATGCTCGACAGCGCGCGCAAGGCGATGGTGCCGCCCTTCGAGGTGTCGGTGATGGCCGACCCGAGCGGCGCCTACACCACCGCAGCGGCGCTCGTCGCCTGCGTCGAACGCCAGCTGCGCAAGGCGCATGCGACCGATTTCACTGGCAAGCGGGTGCTCGTGCTGGGCGGCACCGGCACCGTCGGACGCATCGCGGGCGTGCTCGCCGCCTCGCTCGGCGCGCGTGTCACCCTCGCCAGCCATCGCGATCCGGCGAGTGCTGCGCGTGCCGCCGAGGCCACCGGTGCGCGCTTCGGCTGTGTGCTCGGCGCTGCCGGCACGGGTGACGCAGGCGCGCGCCGGGCCTTGCTCGCGGAGTGCGACGTGGTGCTGGCCACCGCGGCCGCCGGCGTGCAGGTCATGGACGCGGACGATCGGCGTGCTGCCGCGGGCTTGCTGGTCGCGGCCGACGTCAACGCCGTGCCGCCGGAAGGCGTCGCAGGCGTGGGCGTCATGGACGACGGCAAGGCGCTGCCGGACGGCCGGGGCGTCGGCATCGGCGCGCTCGCCATCGGCAACGTCAAGTACAAGGTGGAGAATGGCCTGCTGGTGGCGATGCGCAACGCCGATAAGCCGCTCTACCTCGGCTTTGCCGAGGCCTTCGCGAAGGCTCGCGAGCTGGTCGCAGCATGAGCCGCTGTGTGCGACCGTCACCTCAACCCGAGCCGGCGCGGGGTGTGCCGGCATGTTCGACGACGAGGATCAGCATCGATGGTGAATGAACTGCATGACGAGGCGGGCAGCGGCAGCCTCAGCGTCAACCGGCTCGCGCTGCCGCGGCTGGAGGCCCTCGTGGCACGCGCCGAGGAGCTTGGCGTGGACGTGAGCGCGCACGACAGCGGGGTGCGCGTCATCGACGGCGGCATCCATGCGCGCGGCTCGGTGGCGGCCGGCGTGCTGGTCGGCGAGATCTGCATGGGGGGGCTGGGCGCGGTGCGGCTGGTGCAGCAGGCGCGCGATGGCTGGCCGAGCTGGTTGGAGGTGTCGAGCGCGCAGCCGGTGCTGTCCTGCCTTGCGAGCCAGTACGCCGGCTGGAGCCTCTCGGCGAGCAAGGAAGAGGCGGGCGGCAAGCGCTTCTTCTCGCTCGGATCGGGGCCGGCGCGCGCGCTTGCCTGCCGCGAGACGCTCTTCGGCGAGCTCGGCTACAGCGACGAGAGCGAGCACGGCGTACTGGTGCTGGAGGTCGACCGCATGCCGCCGCAGGTGGTGATCGACAAGATCCTGCGCGACTGCAGCCTCGCGCCGGAAGGGCTGACGCTGATCCTGACGCCCACCACCAGCGCCACCGGCACCACCCAGGTGGTCGCGCGGGTGCTGGAGGTGGCGATGCACAAGGCGCATGCGCTCGGTTTTCCGCTGGCGTCCATCGTTGATGGCTGCGCCTCCGCGCCGCTGCCCGCACCCAGCCCGGACGGCGGCGTGGCGATGGGCCGCACCAACGACGCCATCCTCTACGGTGGCCAGGTGCACCTCAACGTGCATTGCGACGACGCGGCGGCGCGCGACCTCGCAATACGCCTGCCGTCGTCGAACTCGCGCGATTACGGGCGCTCCTTCGCCGACATCTTCCGTGACTACGACCACGACTTCTACAGGATCGACGCGGCGCTGTTCGCGCCCGCCGAGGTGTGGGTGAGCAACCTCGCAAGCGGCCGCAGCTGGCACGCCGGCGCCCTCGACATGGGCTTGCTGCGCGACCTGTGGCTGGAGCGGGCGGCGTGAGTGCTGACGTGGCGTGTGGCCTGGGCGCGATCACGCCGCACCTCGACAGGCGTGTCGCGATCTTCACCGACGAGACCGGCTGGCATACCCGCAAGCTGCGTCAGGCGCTGGCACGGCGCGGGTTCGAGGGGCGCTGCGTGGATCTCGCCGACTGCCGCGTCGATCTCCTCGCCAACCCGCACGGCCTGGTGATCCCGGGCTTCGGTCGCAGGCTACCCTGCGCCGCCATCGTGCGGGGCATCGCGGGCGGCTCGCTGGAGCAGATCACCAAGCGCCTCGGCATCCTGCATGCGCTGCGCGAGTATGGCGTGCCGGTGTACAACGACGCGCGCGCGATCGAGCGCAGCGTGGACAAGGCCATGACCAGCGTGCTGCTCCACAAGGCCGGCGTGGCGACACCGCCCGCCTGGGCGGTAGAGCGCGCCGACGAGGCGCAGCGCATCCTGGTGCGCGAGGCGTCCTGCGGTCATGCGCTGGTGTTGAAGCCCATGTTCGGCTCGCAGGGCAAGGGCCTGATGCGGGTCGGCCAGGTCGATGGCGAATGGGTGCCGCTGCCCGATCTTGCCAGCGTCGGCGGGCTCGCCTACCTGCAGCGCTTCGTGCCGCCACCTGCCACGGCGAACGCCGATGGGTCGAGTTTCGACTGGCGCGTGCTGGTGATCGGCGGCCATGCGGTGGCGGCGATGCAGCGCGTGAGCCGGCATTGGATTCACAACATCGCCCAGGGCGCGCGCTCCGTGCCCTGCGTGCTCACGCCTGCACTCGCAGGGCTCGCCGAGGCCGCCGCAGCGGCGCTGGAGATGGACTACGCCGGGGTCGATCTGGTGCCGGACGCGTCTTCGCGCGCCGGCGCCCAGGTGATCGAGGTCAATGGCGTGGCCGCCTGGCGCGGCCTGCAGCGTGTGACGGGCTTCGACATCGCCGAGGCGATCGTGGACGATCTCATCATGCGCAGGCTGGGCCAGGCCGAGGATGTCATGGCACAGGTGTGTCAAATTTGATCAGGTGTCACGTCGGGGGAGGGCGTTGCCGCTGCGCGCAGAGCCCGAGCCGGCAGTCGCGCGTCGTCCGTAGCGACGTCCTTGGCGCAAATCGGTGGGATTCATTCAGACGGCAAGGGAATACCCGCGCTGTCGGGGCGCAATCGCAAGCTGGCACGAAACCTGTATCAGTGAGGTCCATGTCGGGAAGCCAAGGGGGTGCCCGACAGCGGGTCAGCCGGTACGGCGGCCATCACACACACCAGAATGGAGAAACACAGAATGGCAAAAATCGATCGCATGCTCGTGGGTGAATCGCTGGTCGGCGATGGCAACGAAGTCGCGCACATCGACCTGATTCTCGGGCCGCGCGGCAGCGCCGCCGAGACCGCCTTCGCCACCGCCCTGACCAACAACAAGGACGGCTTCACCTCGCTGCTCGCCGTGGTTGCGCCCAACCTGCTGTGCAAGCCCGCCACCGTCATGTTCAACAAGGTCACCATCAAGGGCGCAAAGCAGGCCGTGCAGATGTTCGGCCCGGCGCAGCGCGGCGTGGCCATGGCGGTCGCAGACAGCGTCGAGGACGGCACCATTCCGGCGGACGAGGCCGACAACGTCTTCATCTCGGTGGGCGTGTTCATCCACTGGATGGCCGAGGACGACAAGAAGATCCAGGACTACAACTACCAGGCCACCCGCGAGGCGATCAAGCGCGCCGTGACCGGCCAACCGTCGGCGGCCGAAATGCTCGCCAAGAAGGGCACCGCTGCCCATCCGTTCGCAGCCAACTGAGCGCGGGCCACACGGCAGGGACAAAAAAACCGGGGGAATCCCCGGTTTTTTTGTGGCCGTGCGTTGCGCAAGCGCTGCGGGCCCATGCGCGAATCGGTCGCAACCGGCCCGCGGAATGAAGCGCTCAGCGCTGGCTGCCCGGCACGATGCCGGCACCGATCAGGCTCAGTACCTCCGCGGAGCTGCGCGCATCCTGGTTGCCACGTTCCGCCACGGGTCGCGCTGCGCGGCTGCGTTCGATCATCACGCCCACGCCTTCGACATCCGGAAACTTGCGCGGCTTGGTTACGCGCACCCGCACCCAATGCGCGCCGAATGGCCCGAGCAGCATGTTCGCGACCCCCTCGGCAAAGGCTTCGAGCAGCTGGAAGCGGTGGGTGATGAGCATCTCGCGCAGCGCCTCGCGCACGTCCCCGTAGTTGATCGTGTCGCCGATGCGGTCGGTGTCGCAGGCGAGGCTGCGTGGCAGGCCGGCGGCGATGTCGATGCGGATCGGCTGGGTGTCGTGTAGCTCGTCGTGGTGGATACCGATCACCGTCTCGCCGACAAAACCGTCGATGAAGATGATGTCCAGCGCAGCGGGGGCTGCGCCCTGCGTGATCGAAGGTTCCTGGGTTTGCATCGGGACGGGGGAAAGTGACAAGGTGAGACTCCTGTTTACGCGCGTTGGCCGACGGCGCACCAGCGCCAGCATAGCAGGCCCGAAGCGAAAAGCGGGCCAAGGTGGGGCGGCACACCGCGCTCGCGCCGCTTTGCGGCGATGGCCCGGGCCGACGACCTTATAATGCCGCGCTGCCGCGGCAAGGGGTATCGTGCAGGCGACACCGGCATGCTTGTTGCTGCAGTGCGTCTTCGGGTGCTTGCCCAGTTCCTCAACCCAATTTTCGACGGTCGCACCGCAGGTGTGCGCATTCATGTCCGACAAACCGAACCCTGAATCGCCGATCGACGCCGAAGCCAACCCGTGGGTGGCCCGCGCCCACGAGGAGATGCGCCCCACCGGCGGCACCGCGGGCGAGGCTGCGCGCCGCAGCCGCTTCGCCTGGGCGGTGACCGGCTCCGGCCACTACCTCGACGAATGCCTGCAGCTCGCGCTGCGCCTGCCGAATGTGGATCTTTTCCTCTCGGCCGCTGCGGAGGAGATCCTGCCGCTCTACAACTACCGTCTGCCGTGGCTGCGCGAGCGCCTGCGCGTGTTCCGCGACAAGACCGCGAGCTCGGTGCCGGTGGGCATGCTGTACGACGACGTGTATCACACGGTGGTGATCGCGCCGGCGACGAGCAACACCGTCGCGAAGTGCGCGCTCGGCATCTCGGATACCTTGCCGAGCAACATCCTCGCGCAGGCGGGCAAGCTCGAGATCCCCTCCATCGTGCTCGCCTGCGACGTGCTGCCGGTGGTCATCACGCGCAGCCCGCGCGAATGGGTGGAGCTGAAGCCGCGCAACATCGACCTCGAGAACGTCGAGCGCTTGCGGCGCGTGGATTTCTGCACCGTGGTGGAGTCGCCGGCAACGCTGCAGACCGCACTGCAGGCGAGGCTGGACGCGTACGGGCTGACATGGAACGCATCCTCTTCCTGACCGGCCGGCTCGCTCGCCCCAGCCTCGACAGGGTTCTGGCCGAGCTGCAGCCGGCGCCCTTCGAGTGGGAGACGCGCGACCTCGGCCTGCAGGTCGCCGGCCTGATGACGGCCGACATGATCCGCCGACGGCTGAAGGCGGTCGAGGGCTTCGACCGTGTGCTCGTGCCCGGCCGCTGCCGTGGCGACCTTGCCGCGCTGTCGGCCGAGCTGGGCGTGCCGGTGGAGCGCGGCCCGGACGAGCTGAAGGATCTGCCGCGTCACTTCAACCGCGCCGCGCGCGCCGCGGATCTGTCGCGCTACGAGACCGCGATCTTCGCCGAGATCGTCGATGCGCCGCGCCTCGCGGTCGACGCGATCCTTGCGCGCGCGACGCGCCTGCGTGCCTGCGGTGCGGATGTGATCGACCTCGGCTGCCTGCCCGAGACCCCGTTTCCACATCTCGCGGAGGCCGTCGCAGCCCTGAAGGCGGCCGGTCATGCGGTGAGCGTGGATTCGCTCGACCCGCGCGAACTCATCGCTGGGGGGGCGGCAGGCGCGGATTATCTCCTCAGCCTGCGCCCGGACACCCTTTGGGTGGCGGACGAGGTCGCGGCCACACCGGTGCTGATCGCCACCGAACCGTCCGACGAGGCCAGCCTCTTTGCCGCCATCGACCACATGCGCGCGCGCGGCCGGCCCTTTCTCGCGGATGCCATCCTCGACCCGATACCCTTCGGCTTGCTCGCCTCGCTGTGCCGCTACCAGCGGCTGCGCGAGCGCTACCCGGATGTTGCGATCATGATGGGCGTCGGCAATGTCACCGAGCTCACCGAGGCCGACACCAGCGGCATCAACGCGGTGCTCTTCGGCATCGCGGCCGAGCTCGGCGTGGCCGCAGTGCTCACCACCGAGGTGAGCGGCCATGCGCGGCGCGCGGTGCGCGAGGCGGACGTCGCCCGCCGCGTGATGTTCGCCGCGCGCAGCCTGCGCAGCCTGCCCAAGGGCTTCAGCGACGAGTTGATGACGGTGCATGCCAAGCGGCCGTTTCCCGATTCGGACGACGAAATCGTCGAGAAGGCGGGCGCGGTGCGCGACCCCAGCTTCCGCATCCAGGTCTCCGAGAGCGGCCTCCATGTCTACAACCGTGACGGCCTGCGCCGCGGCACCGACCCCTACACGCTCTTTCCCGCGCTCGGGCTGGAGCAGGATGGCGGCCACGCCTTCTACATGGGCGTGGAGCTCGGCCGCGCCGAGATTGCCTGGCAGCTCGGCAAGCGTTATGCGCAGGATCAGCCGCTGGACTGGGGCTGCGCGGTCGAGCGCAGCGGCGACGATCTCCTCGCCCAGTGCGCCCCCGGCCCGACCCGTCGCCGCCCGGGAGAGGCCGCGCCAGCCGTAAAACCCGAGCCGGACGACATCGAATGATGATCTACGAAACCATCGTCACCACGCAGTCCCCGACGGGGCAACTGCATTTCGCCCCCATGGGCGTGCGCTACGAAGGCGAGGACAGCAGCGACAGCGCGCGCGTGCTGCTTATGCCGTTCAAGCCCTCGCGCACGCTCGACAACATCCTCGCGACCCGCCACGCAGTGCTCAACCTCACCAATGACGTGCGCGTGTTCGCCGGCTGTGTCACCGGCCGGCACGACTGGCCGACGCTCGCGCTGGAGGGCTTCCCCGGCCGTCGCCTGGTGAATGCGCTCGCGCATGTCGAGCTCGTGCTCGACTCCGGCCAGGACGACCCGCAGCGCCCGGTGCTGCGCATGCGCCGGCTGCGCGAAGCCAGCCACGGGCTCTTCCCCGGATTCAACCGCGCCCAGGCCGCGGTCATCGAGGCCGCCGTGCTGGTGAGCCGTCTCGGCATGCTGCCGCGGGAGAAGGTGGAATCCGAGCTCGACTACCTGCAGATCGCCATCGACAAGACCGCCGGGCCGGTCGAACAGGCGGCGTGGGACTGGCTCCATGCCGCAGTACGCCAGCACTACACCGCGGAGTCGCGCTCATGATCCGAACCCTCGTCAGCGTACGCGATGTCGAAGAGGCGGTCGCCGCCGCGCGCGCCGGCGCCGACTACATCGACCTCAAGGAGCCGCACGACGGCGCGCTCGGCGGCATCGAACCCGGCCGCATCGCCGAGATCGTCGCCGCGCTGCGCGCGCGCTTCACCGCCATCACCGTCAGCGCCACCATCGGCGACCACCCGGCGAGCGAACGCGCGCTGATCCTGGAACGCGTCGCCGCCGTCGCCGCCTGCGGCGTGGATCTCGTCAAGGTCGGTGTTGCAGGGCAGGGCGGAGCCGCCGAGCGGGCGCTGCTGGAAGCGTTGCGCCGCGCGCCGTGTCGCGTCGTCCCGGTGCTGATCGCGGACGACGGTGTCGACACCCGCTTCCTCGCCACGGCCTGCACAGCCGACTTCGCCGCCGTGATGCTCGACACCCAACGCAAGAACGCCGGCAGCCTCGTCGCCCAACTCGGCCTGCCGCGCCTCGCCGCGCTGCGCGACCTCGCCACCCGTCACGACTGCCCACTCGGCCTCGCCGGCGCGCTGCGCCTCGACGACCTGCCCGCCATCGCCGAACTCGCCCCCGACTTCGCCGGCTTCCGCACCGCCGTCTGCAGCGGCGACCGCACCGCCCAACTCGACCCGCGCCGCGTGCGCCAACTGCGCGAAGAGCTCCGGAGGCTGACGGCGTTGATGGCGTAGGGGCGACCCGCCGGTCGCCCTGTCGGTCGCGGCCACGCCGTGGATGCGGATCCATGCGATGGGCGACCGCGGGTCGCCCCCACACGTCGTTTGCCATCTTTCGGCGCCATGTGTTACCGGGGGCCGTGGGGGTGACGTGTCGGTCGCCTTCTCGGTCGCAACCGCGCCGTGCGTTCGGATCCATGCGATGGGCGACCGCGGGTCGCCCCTACACGGCATTGCCGACTTTCGGCGCCACGTGTTACCGCGGGCTGTGGGGGCGACCTGTCGGTCGCCTTCTCGGTCGCAACCGCGCCGTGCGTTCGGATCCATGGGATGGGGGACAGCGGGTCGCCCCTACAAGGCGTTTCCATCTTTCGGCGCCATGTGTTGCCGGAGTCCGTAGGGGCGACCCGCGGTCGCCCCGCCAATGGCAAGGAACCCACGTTGGGCGCGTTGCAGGCGAAAGTACAGTCGCGGTCGAACAAGCGTCGAGCGATGTGGATCCGGCGACGGGCGACCGACGGGTCGCCCCTACGGCATCTTGGGTTGTACCGCCGTTGGAGGTGGATTCATCGCTGCCGGCCGTAGGGGCGACCCGTGGTCGCCCCCATTGAACCCCGGAATGGTCGTCAAATGTTGCAAATCGCAACCTCATGACATTGCCGTTTCCAGCCGTTGTGGATAATCGACCTCCCGCCCGCAGAAAACCAACATCTGGATGATGATTCGACCCGTTCCGCGCCGTCGCAACAAGCTCCGATTGCAGGGCGCCGATTACACACAACCTGGCGCCTACTATGTGACCATCTGCACGAACGAGCGGCAATGTCTCTTCGGCGAGGTGATCGAAGGATGCGTGCTCAAGAACACGCTCGGACAAGCGGTGGCCGATGAGTGGTTGAGAACCGCCGAGATCCGCCGGGAGGTTACCTTGGACGCATGGGTGGTGATGCCAAATCATCTCCACGGCATCGTGGTGATGGGTCATCCTTTGGATCGACAGGGAAGTGGTCCATGGGCAGCCACAGGCGGCCGACAGATTGACGCGATGAGGGCGATTGCCGCCGAAGTCGGGAGAACCGCGGAGCGCTTCGTGCCCTCCGGCCCGCGCCCGGGTTCCCTCGGCGCCATCATCGCCGGTTTCAAGTCCGCCACGACAAGAAGAATCAACGAACTGCGACGAACACCCGGCATGCCGGTCTGGCAACGCAACTACTACGAACACATCATCCGCGACGAGCGAACACTTACCCGTATCCGAGAGTACATCATCAACAACCCTTTGCAATGGGCGCTCGATCGCGAGAACCCGGTCAATGCGAAGCGACCGTGATGTCCGCAGGGGCGACCGCGGGTCGCCCCTACACGTCGTTGCCGTCTTTCGGCGCCATGTGTTACCGGAGGCCGTAGGGGCGACCTGCCGGTCGACCTATCGGACGCGACCACGCCGTGCGTTTGGATCCATGCGAGGGGCGA
>JAYRYZ010000008.1:0-165567 GCA_041916775.1 Rhodocyclaceae bacterium
GGTTTCGCTTCACGCTTCCTCCCCACACTCGGTCACCCTCATGCAGTTGCGCTTCGCTTCATTCGCCGTGGTCAGCTTGTGGGAGGACTTTCACCTCCAAGATCGCGCCCATGCTGGGCGCACAACAAAAAAGCCAACCCCTGGAGGTTGGCTTTTTGTCCGCAGATCAACGACCTGCCTGAATTCGCTGTGGAGCGGGTGATGGGAATCGAACCCACGTATGCAGCTTGGGAAGCTGCCGTTCTACCATTGAACTACACCCGCGGCGCGCGGTGCCCCGGGCGGGCATGCGCTTGAGAAGCTCCGCATTCTAATCACCCGGGCAGGCGGGCGCAATCTCGGCGTTCAGGCGGTGGGGGGTGCGTGCTAAACTCCCCGGCCCGTGCTGCAGCCCAGGATCGTCCCATGCTTCATGTCCTCGTCAATGGCGAGCGCAACGCCTTCGAACGCGCACCCAGCGTGCTCGAGCTGCTCGAATCACGGCAGCTGGCGGGCAAGCGGATCGCGGTCGAGCGCAATGGCGAGATCGTGCCCAGGAGCCGCCACGCCGACACCATGCTCGCCGATGGCGACGAGGTGGAGATCGTGGTGGCGGTAGGCGGTGGCTGAGACGGCGTTTTCAACCCGGCGGCCAGCGTGCCGCGTTCCGAGTGGGCAGTTTGAAGATGAATGACGCATTCCTGATCGCCGGCCGGGCTTACCGCTCGCGCCTGCTGGTCGGTACCGGCAAGTACCGCGATTTTGCCGAGACGCGCGAGGCCATCGAGGCGAGCGGCGCCGAGATCGTCACCGTGGCGATCCGCCGCATGAACATCGGCCAGAGCCCGGACGACCCCAACCTGCTCGACGTGCTGCCGCCCGAGCGCTTCACCATCCTGCCGAACACCGCTGGCTGCTACAACGCCGACGACGCGGTGCGCACCCTGCGGCTCGCGCGCGAGCTGCTCGACGGGCACCCGCTGTGCAAGCTGGAGGTGCTGGGCGACGCCGAAACGCTGTTCCCGAACATGCCGGAGACGCTGAAGGCCGCAGAGACACTGGTCAAGGACGGCTTTCAGGTGATGGTGTATTGCTCGGACGACCCCATCCAGGCGCGCATGCTGGAGGATATCGGCTGCGTCGCGATCATGCCGCTCGCCTCGCTGATCGGCTCCGGCATGGGCATCCTCAATCCGTGGAACCTGCGCCTCATCATCGACCAGGCGCGCGTGCCGGTGATCGTCGATGCCGGCGTCGGCACTGCCTCGGACGCGGCGATCGCGATGGAACTCGGCTGCGACGGCGTGCTCATGAACACCGCGATCGCCAAGGCCGGCAAGCCTGTGCTGATGGCGAACGCGATGAAGAAGGCGGTCGAAGCCGGCCGCGAGGCCTGGCTCGCCGGACGCATGCCGCGCAAGCACTATTCCGCCGACCCGAGCTCGCCCACCAGCGGCCTGATCGGCTCCTGAGCGCGCCCACCCGCCGCCCGCCACATCAGGATCCGCATGACGCAAACCGCTCACGCACCGGCCACCAGCGTCGGCACCACACCGGAGGGCGCATCGGCACACGAGGCCGAGCAGCGCTTTTCCAGCCGCTCGATCCGCAGCTTCGTGCTGCGCCAGGGTCGCATGACCGAAGCGCAGCAGCGCCACCTGGATGAACAGATGCCGCGCATCGGGCTACCCTATCGGGTTGCGCCGCTGGATCTCGATGCCGCTTTCGGACGCCGCGCGCCGCATATCGTCGAGATCGGCTTCGGCATGGGCGAGAGCACCGCCGCGATCGCAAAGGGTAGGCCCGACGAGGACTTCCTCGCGATCGAGGTACACGGCCCCGGCGTCGGCAACCTGTGCAAGCTGGTCGCGGAGCAAGGGCTGGACAACCTCCGCATCATGCAGCACGACGCGGTCGAGATCCTGCGCGACATGCTCGGCGAGGGCAGCCTCGCCGGCGTGCATGTGTTCTTTCCCGACCCGTGGCACAAGAAGCGCCACCACAAGCGGCGCATCATCCAGGCGGATTTCGTCGCCCTCATCGCCTCGCGCCTGGCTCCCGGCGGCTATCTGCACTGCGCGACCGATTGGCAGGAGTACGCGGAGTGGATGCTGCAGATCCTTTCCGCCGAACCGCTGCTTGAAAACACCGCGGCAGATGGTGCCTATGCGCCGCGGCCGGACTATCGCCCGCTCACGAAGTTCGAACGGCGTGGACTGCGCCTCGGCCACGGCGTGTGGGATCTGGTGTTCCGCAAGCGGACATGAGCGACGCGCGCGAGACCCCTGCAAACACCGAGGCCGCGCTACGGCAACGCATCGCCGAGCTCGAACAGCAGCTCGAAGCCCAGCGGCAGGAGTTGGAGAAGCGCTCCGCGGTGGCGGAAGCGCTTCACCTCACCGAGTCCGAACTGCGCGCCCAACGCAGTCTATTGCGCACGGTCCTCGACGAGAGCCCCGACCTCATCGTCCTGAAAGACCACAAGGGCGACTTCCTGCTCTGCAACAAACCGGTCGCGGACTTCTACGGCACGACGCCGGACGCGATGGTCGGCAAACACGACGGCGACTTCAGCGCCACCCCCGAACAGGCGGCCTTCTTTCGCGAGAACGTGTTGCGCATCATGGCGGAGGGCCGCACCGAGGTCGTCTACGAGCAATCCACCGACGACGGTACGGGCGAGGTGCGCTACTTCAAGTCCATCAAGAAGCCCTTCATGGGCACGGACGGGAAGATGCAGATTCTCGTCATCGCGCACGACGTTACCGACCTGCGCCGAGCACAGGCACAGGTCGCCGAGAGCGAGCAGCGCCTGCGCTTCGTGCTGCAGGCCACCGGCGAAGGCGTGTGGGACTGGGACCTGACCACCAACGCGCTGATGCACAACCAGCGCTGGTACGACCTGCTCGGCTATGGCCCGGAGGACATGAGCGGCACGGTCGACGACTTCTTCCGCGCCCTGCTCGACGAAGAGCGCGAGGAGATCACCCACGCGGTGGAGCGCTGCCTGCGCGGCGAGGGGCCGTACCACCACGAACACCGCATGCGCTGCCGCGACGGCCGCGTGCTGTGGGTGCTGGACCGCGGCGACGTCGCGCTGCGCGCCGCGGATGGACGCCCGCTGCGCATGGTCGGCAGCTTCGCCGACATCACCCACCGCAAGGCGGTCGAGCGGGCGCTGATCGACGCAAAGACTCAGGCGGAAGCGGCGAGCCGCGCGAAGAGCGAGTTCCTCGCCAACATGAGCCACGAGATCCGCACGCCGATGAATGGCGTGATCGGCATGACCAGCCTGCTGCTCGACACCGGGCTGAGCGATGAGCAACGGGACTGCGCCGAAACCATCCGCCAGAGTGGCGAGGCCTTGCTCAGCCTGATCAACGAGATCCTCGACTTTTCACGGATCGAAGCGGGCAAGCTGGAGCTCGAGAAACGCCCCTTTTCGCCGCGCGAGGTGCTCGACGCATGCTGCAACCTGTTCGTGCCCGAGGCACGGCGCAAGGGGCTTGCCTTCACGCGCACGCTCGACCCGGCACTGCCGCCGGCATTGCTTGGCGATGCAAACCGGCTCAAACAGATACTCGTCAATCTGCTCAGCAACGCGATCAAGTTCACCCCGGCGGGCATCGTGGACGTGCGCGTGACGGGGCAGGCGCAAACGTCCGACATCTGCAGGCTGCGGCTGGAGATCCGCGACTCAGGTATCGGCATCAGCGCCTCCGGCCTCGACAAGCTCTTCAAACCCTTCTCCCAGATCGACGCCGCGAGCAACCGCCAGTACGGCGGCACCGGGCTTGGGCTCTCCATCTGCAAGCGCCTCGTCGATGCCATGCAGGGCACGATAGGCGTGGACAGCACCCCCGGGGCCGGCTCGACGTTCTGGTGCGAGCTACCGCTGGAGCGCATCGCCGCGGCGCAAGCGCCGGCTGCAGCGTCGGCAGTGCAGCCCGCGGAGGTGCGCGGCCTGGTGCTGCTGGTGGAGGACAACCCGGTGAACGAGAAGCTCGCGCTCGCCATCCTGCGCAAACAGGCCTTGCAGGTCGACGCTGCGCACAACGGCGAGGAGGCACTCGCGGCCTTGCGCGCGAAGACCTACGATATCGTGCTGATGGATTGCCAGATGCCGGTGATGGATGGCTACGAGGCCACCCGCCGGATCCGTGCCGGCGAGGCCGGCGAAGCCGCGCGCGCCACGCCCATCGTCGCACTCACCGCCAATGCAATGCCCGAGGATGTGCGACGATGCCTCGATGCCGGCATGAACGACCATGTCGCCAAACCCATCACGCTCGCCACCCTCGGGACCGCGCTCACCCGCTGGCTCACACACGAATCCGATCGCCCTCGCTGAGGAGACTCCATGATCAAGGCCCTGTTCCGCCTCATCGGCCGCCTGTTCGCCTTCCTGTGGCGAGCCTTCGATTTCGTCCGGCGCGCACTCTTCAACCTGGTCTTCATCGTACTGGTGCTGGCGCTGGTAACGGCCATCTGGCACCCCGCGCTGCCGCTGCCCGAGCGTGCCGCGCTGCACGTGCGCCCAACGGGGGTACTCGTCGAGCAACGCAGCGTCACCGACCCGCTGGCCTTTCTGTCCTCACGCCCGCTTGCCGCAGAGACCTCGCTGGCCGACCTGATCGAGGCCATCGACGCGGCGCGCGACGACCCGCGCATCAACGCGCTGGTACTGGAGACGGACGACCTGGACGGCGCCGGGCTGTCCAAGCTGTCCGAGCTGCGCGCCGCACTGCAGCGTTTCCGTGACGCCGGCAAACCGGTGCTGGCGCGTGGCGAGCGCTTCACCCAGGGGCAGTACTACCTCGCCAGCGCCGCGAGCGAACTGCACCTGGCGCCGGACGGCTTCGTGCTCGTGAGCGGCTTGAGCCGCTACCTCACCTACTTCAAGGGGGCGCTCGATGCGCTGGGCGTGAAGATGCACGTGTTCCGGGTAGGCGAGTACAAATCGTTCAGCGAACCCTTCACCCGCAGCGACATGTCCGAGGAGGACCGCCAAAGCTCGCGCGATCTCCTCGCTGCGCTATGGGACGTGTTCCGCAACGACATCTCCAGCGCCCGCAAACTGAGTCTCGAGGGCTTCGACCGCTACGTCGCCGACTACCCCGCCCAACTCGCGGCACAAGGCGGCGACGCTGCCGCAGCGGCGCTCGGGGCCGGCCTGGTCGATCGCCTCAGCAGCCGCGACGAGTGGCTGGCGCTCCTCAAGGAACGTGTCGGTGCGACCCTCGATGGCAGCGGCTATCAGGCGCTGAGCACACAGCGCTATCTCGCGCAGCTGCGCACGACCCGCATCACCAGCACCGACAAGGTGGCGGTGATCGCGGTGCAGGGCAGCATCGTGGACGGCGACGGCAGCTCGGGTTCGGCCGGCGGCGACGCGATCGCCGCGATGATCCGCCAGGCGCGCGACAACCCGGCGATCAAGGCGCTGGTCCTGCGCATCGACAGCCCCGGCGGCAGCGCCTGGGCCTCCGAGCTGATCCGGCGCGAGATGGAGATCACTCGCAAGGCGGGCAAGCCGGTGGTCGCGTCGATGAGCTCCACCGCCGCCTCCGGCGGCTACTGGATTGCCGCGGGCGCAGAGGAGATCTGGGCACATCCGGCCACCGTCACCGGCTCGATCGGCGTATTCGCGATGTTCCCCGAGTTCTCCCAACCGCTGGACCGGCTCGGCATCACCGTGGATGGCGTCGCCACCGGCCCGCTCGCCGGCGCACTCGACCCGCGTCGCCCGCTGGACACCGCCGCCGCCGGCGCGTTGCAGAGCGGCATCGAACACACTTACGGCCGCTTTCTGAAGATCGTCGGGGACGCACGCCAGATGGCGGTGAGCGAGGTCGACCAGGTGGCTCGCGGCCGGGTGTGGACCGGCGAGGCTGCGTCTCGCCTCGGGCTCGTCGACCAGCTCGGCGGCTTGGAGGATGCGGTACGCGCCGCGGCGAAGCGCGCCGGGATCGAGCAGTTCGATGTGGTCTGGCCCGAGGGCGAGCTCACCCCCGGCCAACGCCTGATTCGCCGCCTCGGGGACATGGCGCAGGCAACGTTTCCGCCGGCGCGTATCACCGCCTCGCCCTTCGAGCGCATGCTCGCCGGGCTGCAGGCCGAAGCGCGGGACCTGCTCACCTGGAACGACCCGCAGCACGTGTATGCCCACTGCCTGTGTGAATCGCCCTGAGCCATCCCGGCGGCGCCGCGGCCGCGGTCACGCTCAGGCCCGCCAGAACGGCTTGTCGGCTTCGCGTAGCGCTGCGGCGCGAGTCACGCCGATATCGCGCAACAGGCGTTCATCGAGTTCGCCGAGCTCGCGCCGCTGGCGCTGACGCGCCGCCCAGAGCGCGAGCAGCGCGACGAAGCCGCGCAAACGGCCGGACACGGTCCTGCGGGATGATTCCGCGGCAATGAGAGTGGGGCGGATGCTGATGGTGGCGTTCATGGTGGTCTCCTCGCTGAAGGTGATGCCAGCGTGATCCCGAAGCGGATGACAGTCCAATCACATGATCGGAAGCGGGGGTTCGGAAAATGCGATGGCGCTGCGGCGCCGTCTGCGCTTTACTGCAGGTAACGCAGCCCAACAGCGCAGGACGCAATCATGGAGCTCTACCACCTCAAGACCTTCGTCACCGTGGCCGAGGAGAAGAACCTCACCCGTGCATCGGAACGCCTCTTCACCAGCCAGCCCGCGATCAGCGCACACATCAAGGCGCTTGAGGAAACGCTCGGGGTGACGCTGTTCGACCGCACGCCGAAAGGCATGCGCCTGACTCCGGTGGGCGAGGACCTGCTGCCGCGCGCACGCCAGGCGCTCGCCGCCGCCAGCGCCTTCGTGCAACACGCCAAGGGGCTGCAGCACGAGCTGATCGCGAGCGCGCGCATCGGCCTCAACAGCGACGCACGCTTCCTGCGCATCGCGGCGCTGCAGGCTGGGCTTGCGGAGCGCTATCCGCGGCTGGAGGTGGAGATCATGGGCGGCTCCACTGCCACCAACCTGCCCGCGCTGCGCATCGGCAAGCTCGATGCAGCGTTCATTTCCGGCGAGCGGGACGAGCCCACGCTCACGATGCTGCACCTGTGCGACGAGCCGGTGGCGATTGCGGCGCCGCGCGCGCTGCGCGAACGCCTCGGCGACGATTTCAGCGTCGCGGCACTCGCGCGACTGCCATGGGTGTTCACCTCGCCCGACTGCGCCTACTACCTCGCGATGCAGTCGCTGTTCGAGAAGCATGGCTGCGAACCGGTGCGCACCGCGCTGGTGAACCAGGACGACGCGGTGGTCGAGCTGGTGCGCTCCGGCGCAGGGCTGGGCATCGTGCGGGCCGGCATGCTGGATGCGGCCGGTGACAACGCCTTCGAACTGCCGGTACCGGTGATCCCGATCCCGCTGCAGTTCGCCTACGCCAGGAAACGCGCCAACGACCCGGTGATCCGCGCGCTGGTCTCGGTGCTGCAGGATGTGTGGGCGCTGGACAGCGCTGCGGACGAGAACGACGACGCGATACGCGAGGCGGGCTGAACGCGGCCGCTCAGCGCGCCTCGTCGAGGAAGCACTGGAGCAGATCGTTGAGGAAGCGCCGCCCCTGTTCGGTCGGCTGCAGCCGCGTCGGGTCGGTCTCCAGCAGTCCGCGCACGCGCGCATCCTTCAGCGCCTCACGCGCCACCGCCAGCGGCAGGCCGGTGCGGGCCTGGAAAAGCGCCGCCGGTACGCCATCTGCAAGGCGCAGCGCGTTCATCATGAACTCGAAAGGCAGCGCATCGACGCCCACCTCGCGCCGCTCCTGCACGAAACTGCGCGTCGCGGCCGCAGCGAGGTAGCGCTCGGGGTGCTTGTGGCGCATCTCACGAACGATGCCGGTGTGGCTGGAGAGCTTGCCGTGGGCACCGGCGCCGATGCCGAGGTAGTCGCCGAAGGTCCAGTAGTTGAGGTTGTGGCGGCAGGCCTCGCCCGGCCGGGCGAAGGCCGAAGTCTCGTAGTGCTGGAAACCCGCCGCGGCGAGGCGCGCCTCGATCGCGTCCTGCATGTCGGCCGAAAGCTCGTCGTCCGGCAAGGGGGGCGGGCTGTGATGGAAGGGCGTGTTCGGCTCCAGCGTGAGGTGGTAGCACGACAGATGGCTCACCCCGGCGGCGAGCGCCGACTCGACATCGGCCAGCGCCATCTCCAGGCTCTGGTCGGGCAGGGCGTACATCAGGTCGGCGTTCACCCTCTCGAAGGTGCCGAGCGCGATCTCGAGCGCGCGGCGCGCCTCGTCGCCCCCGTGAATGCGGCCCAGCGCGCGCAGCATCGCGTCGTCGAAGCTCTGCACCCCGACCGACAGGCGGGTCACGCCGGCGGCGCGATAGTCGCGGAAGCGTGCATGCTCGAAGGTGCCGGGGTTGGCCTCGAGCGTGATCTCGGCGAGCGGATCCAGCATCAGCAAGGTGCGCACTGCGGTGAGCAAGCGGTCCAACCCGGCGGCGCTGATCAGGCTGGGGGTGCCGCCGCCGATGAACACGCTCAGCACGCGCCGGCCCCACACCTGCGGTAGCGCGGTCTCGATGTCGGCGACGAGGGCGTCGATGTAGGCCTGCTCGACCTTCGCGTCGAGCGCATGGCCGCCACGCAGTGCGTGCGAGTTGAAGTCGCAGTAGGGGCACTTCTTCACGCACCACGGAAAGTGGATGTAGAGCGCGAGCGGCGGCGAGGCGGTGAGCTGCGGACGCGTCACTGCTTCATCGGTCGCTGCGGACATCGGATGGATGGGGATGACCTTCATCACTGCGGGTGCTGCAACAAGGGGAATGTGGAACGGTGCGGGGGACGATTCGGGGGCCGGTTCAGGGCGCCAGCCGCTGCAGCAGGTGGCGCATCGCGGCGCCCCGGTGGCTGAGGGTGTTCTTCAGCGGCGCATCGAGCTCGGCCGCGGTCTGTTCGAGCTCCGGCACGTAGAAGAGCGGGTCGTAGCCGAAGCCGGCCTGGCCGCGTGGCGCCTCGAGGATGACGCCGTGCCACTCGCCGTCCGCGATCAGCGGGCGCGGGTCGTCCGCATGCCTGACCAGTACGATCACCGAATAGAAATAAGCGCTGCGGTCCGCCTGCCCGGCCAACCGCTCCAGCAGCAAGGCGTTGTTGCGCGCGTCGGACTTG
This sequence comes from Rhodocyclaceae bacterium, assembly GCA_041916775.1. GTDB lineage: Bacteria > Pseudomonadota > Gammaproteobacteria > Burkholderiales > Rhodocyclaceae > UBA2357. The sequence goes on from JAYRYZ010000008.1 coordinate 9,113, forward strand.
GGCTCGCCGGCGAAGCGCGCGGACTGCACCCCGGGCGCACCGCCGAGCGCCGCGACGCACAGCCCGGAGTCGTCGGCAATCGCCGGCAAGCCGGTCCAGGCGGCGGCATGGCGCGCCTTCGCGAGCGCGTTCTCGACGAAGGTGGCGTGCGGCTCCTCGGCCTCGCTCACGCCGAAATCCGCCTGCGGCCGCACCGTGATCCCGAGCGGCGCGAGCAGCGCGCTCATCTCGGCCGCCTTCTTGACGTTGTTGCTGGCAAGGACGAGCTGTTCGAACATCGCGGCCTCCTTCAAGCCGCAAGCGCGCGGCGCTGGTGCGCGACGAGTTCGGCGATGCCGCCCTCGGCGAGCGCGAGCAGGCTGTCGAGCTCAGCACGCGTGAACGCATGGCCTTCCGCCGTGCCCTGCACCTCGATGAAGCCGCCGCTGCCGGTCATCACCACGTTCATGTCGGTGTCGCAGCCGGAATCTTCCTCGTAATCGAGATCGAGGCGCGGCTCGCCAGCGACGATGCCCACCGACACCGCGGCGACGAAGTCGCGAATCGGGCTGGCTACGAGCTTTCCCGAGGTGAGCAGGGTGCCCACCGCGTCATGCAGTGCGACGAAGGCGCCGGTGATCGACGCGGTGCGGGTGCCACCGTCGGCCTGCAGCACGTCGCAGTCGATGAGGATCTGACGTTCGCCGAGCGCAGGCAGATCGACGACCGCGCGCAGGCTGCGCCCGATCAGGCGCTGGATCTCCTGGGTACGGCCGGTCTGCTTGCCCTTCGCCGCCTCGCGCGCGCCGCGGGTGTGGGTCGCGCGCGGCAGCATGCCGTACTCTGCGGTGACCCAGCCCTGGCCCTTGCCACGCAGAAAGGGGGGCAGGGATTCCTCGACGCTGGCGGTGCATAGCACACGGGTGTCACCGAAGGCTACGAGGACCGACCCTTCTGCATGGCGAGTGAAATTGCGGGTGATGCTCACCGGGCGAAGCTGGTTCGCCTGACGCTGGTTGGTACGCATGGGTATCCTATTTGCTGAATTTCTGGATGGCCGCGTTGATCTCGGCGATCGCGCGTTCGATCTCGTCCTCGGTGAGGTCGAAGGCCTTGGCGCTGCTGCGATTGCGGTCGAACGAGTCGAGCCGGGTGGTGAAGTTGTCCTGCGCCATCGTCTGGGTGGAGACGGTGTCGTTGCCGAGCGCGGGCGCGGTATCGTCACGCCAGCACATCGCCATCATCGAGAGGTTGTCGCAGGTCCGCCCGGCAGCGGCCTCGGCCTTGTCGAGCAGGCTGGGAACCGCGCGCATCACGTCCTGGTCCGCCAGACCTAGCAGGAGCTCGTTGTCGGTGAGCGGGCCCCACAGGCCATCGGAACAGATCACGACGGTGTCACGGTCGTGCAGCTGGAAGGGCTTGGAGTATTCGATCTGGGGCGGATGATTACCACCCAGACAGCTGTAGATGCGGTTGCGGCTGGGGTGATGGGCCGCGCCCTCCGCGTCCAGCAGGCCCTGGTCGAGCATCAGCTGCACGCGCGAGTGGTCACGGGTGCGCGCCGCGATGCGCCCCTTGCGGATCAGGTACAGGCGCGAATCACCGGCGTGGGCCCAGTAGGCGAAGCCCTCCTGGACGATGCAGGCGACCACCGTGGTGCGCGGCGCCTCGGGCAGCTTCTTGTCGAAGGCGTAGTCGACGATGGCATTGTGCGCATTGGTGAGCGCGCGCGACAGGAAGAACACCGGGTCGCGCAGGGCTGGCGCCGCCTCGCGCTGGAAGGCCTCGGTGATGAACTGTACCGAGATCTGCGCCGCGACCTCGCCGTGCAGGTGCCCCCCCATGCCGTCGGCAACGATCATCAGCAGCGCATCGCGCGAGTAGCTGTAGGCGGTACGGTCCTGGTTGGCCTTGCGTTTGCCGATGCGGCTTTCCTGAAAGATCGTGAACTTCACTGTGACGGCCTCAGTTGCGTCCGATGAAGGACTTGAGTCGCGTGCCGATGTCGGCGTACCAGGTGGCTGGCATGGATTCGCCGGCTTCCTTGCGCATCAACGCCTTCTGCAGCGAATACACGCTCTGCGGACGTTCCAGGGGATCGAGTTTGAGACACCATTCGATGGTTTTCAGCAGTTGTTCGGAATAGCGCGCCACGTGGGTGCGCGACACCGGCACGAGTGTGTCCTCCTTGACCCGCTCGTCCGAGCGCGGCGGGGCGGTACCGACCACGCAGGCATACAGGCTCGCGCCCACGCTGTAGATGTCGCTCCACGGGCCGAGCGCGTCACGGTGCTGATACTGCTCGGGCGAGGCGAAACCGGGGGTGTACATCGGCTTGAGGATGGGCTGGTCGGTCATCAGCGTCTGGCGTGCGGCACCGAAGTCCAGCAGCACCGGCGTACCGTCGTTGCGCAGGTAGATGTTCGACGGCTTGATATCGAGATGCAGCAGCTTGTGCGCATGCACTTCGCGCAGGCCGTTGAGCATGCGGGTGAACACCGCGCGGATGAAGCGCTCGCTGACTTCGCCGCGGTGCTTGCCGATGTACTCGTTGAGCGTGCGGCCGCGCTCGAACTGCATCACCATATACACCGTCTCGTTGGCGCGGAAGAAGTTGAGCACGCGTACCACGTTGGGGTGCATCAGCTTCGCGAGCGCGCGGCCTTCCTCGAAGAAGCACTTCATGCCATAGCGGAAAGCGGGCTGGTTCTCCTCCGGCACCAGCGGCGTCACCTGCCCATCCTTGCGCAACGCGAGCGAGTTGGGCAGGTATTCCTTCACCGCCACCGGCTTGCCCTCCGGGTCGAAGGCGAGGTACACGATCGAGAAGCCACCCAGCGACAGCTGTCGCTCGATCCGGTACTGATCGAGTTGGAAACCCGCTGGCAGGGCTGCATTGACTTGAGGTGGCATCGTGTTCCGGAACGCGGGCGGCGCTTTGGCGACATTCTACTCATGACGCGCATGCCTGGGGCCGTGATTGCGTCACGCCGCCAACCCCGGGGCATATCCCGCCATGCGCAACAGGCCGCAGATGTTGCAGAGCGCAAATCCGCGCCGCTTGTTGGATAATCGCCGCTGAACAGCATTCAACGGAGTCCAACATGATTCACAGCATGACCGGTTTTGCCGTGCAGAAGCGCGACCTGGGTCACGTCAGCCTGCATGTCGAGCTGCGCAGCGTCAACTCGCGCTACCTCGACCTGTTCTTCCGCATGGGTGACGACATCCGCGCCGCCGAACCGGCCATGCGCGAATGCATCGCCGCGAAGCTCGGCCGCGGCAAGGTCGAGTGCAGGGTCAATGTGCAGAACACCGGCGCCGCGACGGCCGAGCTCGCGGTCAACCGCGGCCTGCTCGCGCAGCTCGTCGAGGCGCAGCAGCTGGTGCGGCAGAGCCTGCCGGAAGCCTCGCCCCTCTCGGTCGGCGAGGTGCTGCGCTGGCCCGGCATCCTCGCCGACGACGGCATCGACTTCGAGAAGCTCGTGCCGGCGATCGTCGACATCACCCGCGCCGCGGTCGATGAGCTCGTCGCCACCCGCCGCCGCGAGGGCGAGAAACTCGCCGCGATGATCCAGACCCGCATCGAGCGCATGCGCGAGCTCGTCACCCAGGTCGCGCCGCGCGTGCCCGCGCTGGTCGTCGAACAGCAGGAGAAGCTCACCACCCGCCTGCGCGATGCGGTCGCCAACCTCGACGAGGACCGCATCCGCCAGGAGGTCGCACTGTTCGCGCAACGCATCGACGTCGCCGAGGAGCTCAGCCGCCTCGCCACCCATCTCGACGAGGTCGAGCGCATCCTCAAGACCGGCGGCGCCGCCGGCAAGCGGCTGGACTTCCTGATGCAGGAGCTCAACCGCGAAGCCAACACCCTCGCCTCCAAGTCGGCCGCAACCGACGTCACCGGCATCGCGATGGAGCTGAAGGTGCTGATCGAACAGATGCGCGAGCAGGTGCAGAACGTGGAGTGACGCAGCCGCGCGGATGGCCGTCGATCCCGGTTCACGAGATCGACGCGCAGGGGCTGATCTCGACGACGCACCTGCCCCCGGCGTACTCCGCTAGCCGCCCAGCACGCTGCGGTTTGTGATGATGCGCGCGTCGACCACCGCGTAGCCGTCCGGGTAGGCGATCACCGGGTTGAGGTCGAGTTCGGAGAGCTGCGGATAGGCGCTGACGATGCTCGAGATGCGCAGCAGCAGATCCACCAGCGCGGCCTTGTCCACCGCCGCCTCGCCTCGCACGCCGGCGAGGATGCGGCGCGCCTTGAGCTGGTCCACCATCGAGCCGGCGTCGTGGCGCGACAGCGGGATGGCGCGGAAGGCGACATCCTCCAGGATCTCGACGAAGATGCCGCCCAAGCCGAACATCAGCACCGGGCCGAAGATCGGGTCGCGCACCACGCCGATGATGACCTCCACGCCCTTCCTCGCCATCGGCGTCACCAGCACGCCGCGGATGTCGGCATCCGGCGCGTAGGCGCGGCAGCGCGTCATGATCTGATCGTAGGCGGCGCGCAACGCGGCCTCGCCGACCAGGTTCAGCGCGACTCCGCCGGCATCGGACTTGTGCAGGATGTCGCGCGAGACCACCTTCATCGCCACCGGCTGCGTGCCGAAGCGGGCCGCTGCCGCGGCGAGGGATTCCGCATCGCTGACCACCATCTCCTCGGCGACTGCCACGCCGTGAGCACGCAGCAGCGCGCGCGCCTCGAACTCGTAGAGGTCGCGCCCCTCGTTGTGCGCGCGGGCGAACATCGCCTGCACCACCTCGTCGGCCCCAGCGCCCGGCTGCAGCGGCTGGCCATGCTGCTCGGCGAGGTAGATGCCGCGCTCGGCGAGCGCCTGCAACACCTTCACCGCGTGCTCGATCGACGCATACACCGGCACCCCGGCCTCGTGCAGGCGGCGCAGTGCGGGCGGCTTCACCGGCGCATACAGGCTGTAAATGAGCACCGGCTTGCCGCCGTCGCGGGCGAGCTCGACCATCGCCTCGGCGGCGCGCATCTCGCCACCCAGCAAGGACTCGGCGAAGCGGATGTGATAGCCGCCGAACATGCCGACGAGGAACACCGCGTCCACCGCGTCGTCGGCGGCGACGATCTCCAGGCAGCGCGCCAGCACCTCCGGATCGGCGTCCGAGCTTCCGGCGACATCCACCGGGTTCGCCAGCGAGGCCTGCGGCATCAGGATCGCGCCGAGCTTCGCGCGCGTGTCGGCGGAGAGCTCCGCGAGCGTGAGCCCCGCCTCGGAGAGGCGGTCGGAGGTGATCGTCGCCTGCCCGCCGCCGTCCGAGATCACCGCCACCCGGCGGCCGCGCGCCTGCTGCATCAGCGCCAGCCCTTCGGCCACCGGCAGGATCTCGTCGGAGTTGTGCACCACGCTCACGCCCACCTGGCGGAGCAGATCCACCGTCATCGCGTAGCTGCCCGCCAGCGCTCCGGTGTGCGAGCTCGCCGCCTGCTTGCCGAGCTCGGTGGCGCCGGATTTGTACACCACCACCGGCTTCATCGGGGTGACCTCGCGCGCCACCTGGAGGAAGCGCTGGCCGTCGCGGAAACCCTCGACATACAGGGTCGCGACGCGGGTGTTGGGCTCCTCGCCGAGGTAGCGCAGGTAATCGTTGAAGCCGATGTCGGTCTGATTGCCCGGCCCGACGTAGGTGGAGAAGCCCACGTGGCCGTTGTGCTCGGCCTCCAGCACCAGCGACAGCAGCATATTGCCGGATTGCGAGATGAAGCCGATGTCGCCCGCCTGCACGTTGCGCAGGTCGAGCAGGTTCACCTGCTTGTGCAGGTTGAACATGCCCGAGGTGTTCGGCCCGATGATGCGCACCCCGCCGGCGCGGGCGGCGTCGAGCACCTCCTGCTCCAGCCGCGCACCCTCCGGCCCGGTCTCGCGGAAGCCGCTCGCGAGGATCACCGCCCCCTTCACGCCCTTGCGCCCGCAGGCCGCGATCAGGCCGGGTACGGTGGCCGCCGGGGTGCAGATCAGGGCGAGATCGATCGCGCCGGGCACCGCCTCTAGCGAGGGATGGGTGGGCACCCCGAGGATCTCCGGCACCTTGGGGTTGATCGGCAGGATGCGACCACGGTAGTGACCCTTGATGAGGCCGACCATGGCCTTGTAGCCACGCTTGGTCGGGTCGGCCGAAGCGCCGACGATGGCGATCGCATCGGGCGCGAGAAAGGCGTGGAGGGGGCTGTGCAGCACGACCCCGGGCGTCGTCTCCTGATCAGCAGGCGTGCTCATGTCATTCCCCCCTGAACACCGGCGCGCGCTTCTCGGCGAAGGCATCCACGCCCTCCTGCCAGTCGCGGGTGGTGCCGACGAACATCATGCCCTCGAGTTCGGCGGTGAGGCAGGCATCCAGCGTGCGTTCGGCGGAGAGGTTGAGCTGCGCCTTGGCGAGCTGCATCGAGAACGGCGCCTTGCCCGCGAGCCTGAGCGCAAAGCCGCGTGCCGCATCGAGAAAGCCGGCATCCGCGAACACCCGGCTGGCGAGGCCGATCCGCACCGCCTCCGCGCCCTTGATGCGCTCGCCCAGGAACACCAGCTCGCGCGCCTTGGCGAGGCCGACGAGGCGCGGCAGGAGCCAGGTGACACCGCCGCCGAGGAAGTTGCCGATCGAGATCTCCGGCAGCCCGATCTCGGCGCTCTCGGCCATCAGCATGAAATCCGCGGCCATCGCGATCTCCGCGCCGGCGCCGAGCGCATAGCCGTTCACCGCCGCGACCACCGGCTTCTCCAGGTGCAACAGCCGGCGGCACACGTCCTGTTCGCCCTTCAGGTACTGGCGCCGCTCGAAGGCACTACGGCCCGCCTTGTGCGCCTTCAGGTCCGCGCCGACGCAGAAGGCCCGCCCTTCGCCGCTGATCAGCACCACACGCGCATCGCGCTCGGCCTCGGCGCGGTCGAGGGCGTGGTCGAGTTCGTCGTAGAGCTGCTGCGTCACCGCATTGAGCCGCTGCGGCCGGTTCAGCCGGATCTCGGCGACGCCGTCCTGCAGCGCATAAAGAATGGTCTCGTAGTTCATTGGGCCACCTTGAACATCGGGTTGGAACAGGCACCTTACATTCATTTGGGCAAAAGGAAAATCAGGGCCGATCCTGACTGCCCTGCACACGGAACTCCCGGCGCGGCCCCAAACAGCGTCCGCTGCGCTGAAGTGTCAGGCACCCGCGCCGGCCTGCAACAGGCGGTCGAGCTGGTTCGCGAACGCCTGCCGGTCCCCCGCACCGAAGGCCGGCGGACCGCCGGTATCGACACCGGTGCCGCGCAGCGTGTCCATGAAGTTGCGCATGTCCAGCAGGCCACGGATGTTCTCACGGGTGAACAGCTCGCCGCGCGGCGACAGGCCACGCGCGCCCTTGGCCACCACCTCGGCGGCGAGCGGGATGTCCGCGGTGATCACGAGATCGCCCGTCTCCACATGGGCCGCAATGTACTTGTCCGCCTCGTCGAAGCCACCCGGAACCTGCGTCATGCGGATCAGCGGCGAGGTCGGGATGCGCAAGTACTGGTTCGCCACCAGCGTCACCGCTACCTGCCGGCGCGTCGCCGCACGGAACAGAATCTCCTTCACGACTGCAGGACAGGCGTCGGCATCGACCCAGATGTGCATGGACGGAACCTCGTCGGAATTGATCGTCCTGCATTGTCGCCGAAGCCGTGGCGTCCGTCTGCGCACATCGACCCATGCGCCGAACGCTGATTTATTGAATTTTTACAAATCGTCCTCGCCAGCCTCGCTAGCATGGAGACGACATACAGGAACAGGACGCGTTCGATGCCCAGCGGGACGATCTCCGCGCGCAAGGTGCTTCGCGCGATGCTGTTGCCACCCCCGTTGTTTGCAGCCGAGGCGGAGCGGGATTTCCTTTACGACTACTCTCGGCGACATGTGTTGCAGCGACGTATCGCGGTGGCGATCTCGGTATTCACCTCGCTGTCCTTCCTGCCCTGGGATCTCATCCACTACGCCGGGCAGCCCGATTTCCCCCTGTCGCTCGCGGCAATCATCGGATTGCGGCTGACGAACTTCATTGCCTTGCTGATCGCCTTCTTCGTGTCGCTGCACGCACGCTTCGAATCCGAAGAGCGTTTTGCGACCCTGGTGTTGATCGTCGTGACACTGGTCTGCTACGTCAGCTTCAGCGCCACGACCTACCTCGTCGGCTACCCCTTGAGCCTGTTGTATGGCGTCGCCTCCTACCTGAGCGTGGTCTTCAGCTACTCGGTGCTGCGGCTGCGCGCCCGGACGATCATCGTGCTGATGACGGCAGCGCTGCTGATGTCGGCGGTCGGGTATGGCGCAGCCGTGCCGGATCCGGCCAGCGCAATCGAACATGCGCATCGCGTCCATGGCGTGGTCCTCTTCCACCTGCTGTTCTCATTCTGTGTCCTCGGGATCTTCGTCGGCAACATGGGCGAGCGCGCCGAACGCAGCCGCTTCCTGCGCGAGCGCGAGCTCGCGAGCACCTCCGAGGATCTGAAGCGGCGTCATGCCGACATCAAGCAGCTCAACGAGCAACTCTCCGCAGCCAGCCGGGCCAAGGAGCTGAAGGCGGCGGCATTGCTGCGTGCGAAAGAGGAGATGCGCCAGGCCGCCGAGACGCGCAGCCGCGAGACCTCGATGTTCCTCGCCAGCGCGGTGCACGACCTCAAGCAACCGCTGCAGGCGATCGGCAACGCGCTCGAACCGGCGCTGATGGCGGCAGCGCGCGATGACCGCCGCGGCATGCTCGAGATGCTCGACCTGACCCGCGCAGCCGCAAAGCTCATGCGCGAGCAACTCGGTGCAATCCTGGAGTTGTCGCACCTGCAGTCCGCACACCTTCAGCCGACACTGATCACGCTCGATCTCGAGCACATGCTTCTGTCGCAGGTGGAGCAGTTCGCCGGCCTCGCCAACCGCGACGGCGTCAGCCTTCGGCTGGAGTGCGGCGAGGGCGCTCCGTTCCTCACCCAGAGCGATGCGCATTTCCTGCAGCGCATCATCGGCAACCTCGTCACCAACGGCATCAAGTACCGCAGAAGCGGGGCCGAGGGCGGGTGCCGGGTCGATGTGCGCCTGCGCCGCGAGCCGAACCGGCTCAGCGTCATGGTGGAGGACAACGGTACCGGCATTCCGGAAGACGCTGTCTCCCAGGGGCGGATCTTCCAGCCCTTCTTCCAGGCCTCGAACAACCAGCTCAGGGAAGCGCGACGCGGCGTGGGGCTGGGACTCTCGATCGTCAAGAACATGCTCGACCTCCTGCCCGGACACCACATCGAGGTCGAATCCCGCGTCGGGGCTGGCAGCCGCTTCACCCTGTACATGCCGATCTCCGCCTCGCCGCAGCCCGCCGCGCGCATCGATCCATCGCCACAACTGGCGCCACACATGCTCGCACTACTGGAGAACTGCTATGTGCTGCTGGTCGAAGACGACGAGTTCGTGCTGAGGGCCACGATGCAGCTGCTCGACTCGCAGGGCATCCTGTGTGAGACGTATGAATCCTACGAGAGCTGTGCGGCCGCTATGGACAGGCTGGAGCGCGTCCCGGACTGCATCGTCAGCGACTTCCGGCTGCCGAACGGTCATACCGCGCTCGATGTCGCACGCCGCGCGAAAGCCTGCCTGGACGACATCCCCACGGTCGTTTTCACCGGCGAGAACATCGACCTCAACGACCCTTCGATGAGGGCCTTCAGCGCCGTGCTGCGCAAGCCCGTCAGTGCCGAGGCCCTGCTTGCCGCGATCGCCGTCTCCCTTCCGGAGCGTTCCCGCAACACCTCCTTCGGCACCGCGCCCTGAACAGACGGGTGAAAGGCGGGAGGTGGCGGGCGGGATCGGCCTTGCCCCGATGCGCAGATTTGCGTTTAGGATGCGCCGTTCTCCCTCCCGCTCTCCCGCTCCCCGGACATCCCCATGACGCTCGAACGACTGCTCGGCATCGAAATTCCCATCATCCAGGCGCCGATGGCAGGCGCACAGGGCAGCGCAATGGCCCTGGCCGTCAGTAACGCCGGCGGGCTGGGCTCGCTGCCGTGCGCGATGCTGGCGCCGGATGCAATCGTCGCCGAGTTGCGCGCAATCCGCGCCGGTACCGACAAGCCCTTCAACCTCAACTTCTTCTGCCACACCGAGCCCGCGCCCGATCCGGCGCGCGAAGCGGCGTGGCGCACGCTGCTCGCTCCGTACTATGCAGAGTTCGGTGTGTCACTGGACGGCAGTGCTTCCGGGCCGGCGCGTGCGCCGTTCTCCGAGGCCATCGCCGAACTCGTCGAACCCTTTCGCCCACCGGTGGTGAGCTTTCACTTCGGCCTGCCATCGCAGACGCTGCTTGCACGGGTGAAAGGCTGGGGGGCGCGCGTGCTGTCCTCCGCGACGACCGTGGAGGAGGCACTGTGGCTGGAGGCGGCCGGCGTGGACGCGGTGATCGCGCAGGGTGCCGAGGCGGGTGGCCACCGCGGTCTGTTCCTCGATTCCGATGTCGCCACGCAGGCCGGTACTTTCGCGCTGCTACCTCAGGTGGTGCGTGCGCTGCGCATCCCGGTGATCGCAGCGGGTGGCATTGCCGACGCTCAGGGCGTGGCCGCAGCACGCGCACTCGGCGCGGCCGGGGTGCAGGCCGGCACGGCCTACCTTCTGTGCCCGGAAGCGACCATCAGCGCGCTCCACCGCGCCGCACTGCAATCGCCGGCGGCGCGGCGGAGCGTCATCACAAACCTCTTCAGCGGTCGTCCGGCGCGCGGCATCGTCAATCGCCTGATCGCCGAACAGGGCCCGATAAGCCCCGCCGCACCCGCGTTTCCGCTCGCCTCCGGCGCACTTGCACCCTTGCGCGCTGCGGCAGAAGCGCAAGGCAGCGGGGATTTCTCGCCGCTATGGTGCGGTCAGCATCCGCCGCGCTACCCCGGGCTGGACGCCGCGACCGTCACCCGCACCCTCGCCGGACTCACCTGAAGCACGCAGCAGTGCGGGTTCCCGACCCGCCACTGTGCTGCTACGCTGTCGACAGGTGCCGGAACCCGGCATCGCCTGAACCTGTTCCGCCCAACGCCGCGGGGACACATCGCGGCGGGGGCGCACAGCGAGGAGACATCATGAACCTGGTCGTCCCGGAACTGGCGGCGCCAGTCGAAGCGTTCGGAACCGCGCTCGGCATCGGCCTGCTGATCGGCATGGAGCGCGAGCGGCAACCGGAATCGGCCGCCGGCCTGCGTACCTTTGCGCTGGTGGCGATGCTCGGCTGCCTGTTCGCGATGCTCGGCGAGAAGACGAACGGCCCTTGGCTGCTGGCGGTCGGGCTCGTGGTCGTGGCGGTGGCGATGGTTGGCTCGAACTTCTCCGCGCAGCAGGAGGAGAAGTTCCGCGGCTTCACATCCGAAGCCGCGATCATCGTCACCTACGGCCTGGGCGCGGCGGTCTGGTTGGGTTACGCGACCCTCGCGGTGATGCTGGCGATCGCCACCACCGTGCTGCTCTACTTCAAGACCGAGCTCAAGCAGTTCAGCGAGCGGATGACGCCCAAGGACATCAACTCGATGCTGCAGTTCGCGGTGTTGTCGCTGGTGATTCTACCCATCCTGCCGAGCAGCGACTTCGGCCCCTATGGCGCGATCAACCCGCGCCAGGTGTGGTGGATGGTGGTGTTGATCTCGGGCCTTGCGCTTGCCGGTTATCTCGCGCTGCGCATCATCGGCGCGCGCCATGGTGCGGCGCTGCTCGGCATCTTCGGAGGGCTCGCATCCTCGACCGCGACGACGATGATGTTCTCCCACCATGCGGCCGATCATCCCCATCTGGTACGAATGGCCTCGATCGTCATCCTGATCGCCAACGTGATGGTGATGATCCGCCTCGGCATCATCGCGAGCGTGGTCGCGCCCGGGCTGATCATGCCGATCGCCACGGTATTCGTGTGCGGTATCGTGCCGGGCGTGCTGATGGCCGCATATGGCTGGAAGATCCTCAGTGCGGCTGGCGAGCTACCCATGCCGGAGGTGAAGAACCCGACCGAACTGAAGACCGCACTGTCTTTCGGCGCGCTCTACGCGCTCGTGCTGCTTGCCGCCGCGTGGCTGCAGGACATCGCCGGCAACAAGGGCCTATTCATCGTCGCGCTGGTGTCTGGCCTCACCGACGCCGACGCGAGCGTGCTGTCCACGCTGCGCATGTTCAACCTCGAGCGGATCATCGGCGGCGACGCGGTGATCGCGGTGGCGCTCGCGCTGGTCGCCAACCTGGTGTTCAAGATCGGGCTGGTGATCAGCATCGGCGGCAGGCCCCTTGCACGACGCGCGCTGCCCGGGTTGCTTTCGATCGGCTTCGGGCTGGGCGGCGGGTTGCTGCTGGTATGAGCGCGCTGGCGGGACTCACTCGCCCGCAAGACGACTGGCAGACGATCGTCGCCGCGCCGGGCTTTGCGATTGGCGTGCGCTGTGACACCGAGGCGGTCCACATGATCGCGTTTTTACCCGAAGGCCCGGAACTTACTCCCGCCAACCCGCTCGCGACCGAGGCCGCTCGTCAGCTTCGGGCCTACCTGCGCGATCCGAACCATGCATTCGCGCTGCCAACGCGTTCGCCCGGCACGGCCTTTCAGCGTCGCGTATGGACGGCGATCGCGGCCATCCCGCGCGGCGAGGTGCGCACCTACGGCGAACTCGCGGCCCACCTGGGCAGCACCGCACGTGCAGTGGGGCAGGCCTGCGGCGACAACCCGCTGCCGCTGGTCGTGCCGTGTCACCGCGTCGTTGCCCGCAGCGGCATGGGCGGCTTCAGCCACCACGCGCAGGGCTGGCTTCCGGAGGTCAAGCGCTGGCTGCTGCTGCACGAAAGCCACGTGCCACCGCTGTTCACCCGCTGAACCCGCGTCATCGGCATGCCGGCACGGCATGTCCCGCTTCCTCACACCCTGAATCGCGACGCCCCGCCTCCCAGGCCAGCATCGCGAGCTTGCGCTCCGGCCCCCAGCGGTACTCGCCCGAATCACCGCCTTCGCGAATCACCCTGTGGCAGGGAATCAGGTAGCCGATGTGGTTGGCCGCTACCGCGCTGCCCACGGCGCGCTGTGCGCGCGGCGAGCCAATCTCTCCGGCGAGCCGGCCATAGGTGAGGAGTTCGCCCGACGCGGTCCGGAGCAGCGCCTCCCACACCTTGATCTGGAAGTTCGTGCCACGCAGCACCAGGTGCACTCGGCCGCGGCTGGGCGTCTCGGGAAAGATCTCGGCCATCAGCGCGGTAGCCCGCGCATCGTCGCGGGCAAGCGTGGCCTTGGGCCAGTCGCGCACGAGATCGTCGACCATCGCTTCGCGGCTCGCCACGCGGAACGCAAAATGGCAGACGCCATGCGGGGTCCACCCGACGAGTGCCTCGCCGAACGGCGAGGGCGCGACGCCGAACCCTATCGTCAGGCCAAGGCCACAGCGCTTGATCTCGCCCGGCGTCATCGCTTCGCAGCTCACCATCAGGTCGTGCAGCCGGCTCGTGCTGCTGAGACCCACGTCCTCGGCCACGGCGAGGTTGTCCAGCGCTTGGCGCAGCCGTGCCCTGGCATGGCGCTTGGTCAGATACTGCAGGAAGCGCTTGGGCGAGATCCCCGCCCACTCTGCAAACTGCCGTTGCAAATGGTAGGGGCTGACATGCACTGCTGCTGCAATTTCCTCGAGCGTCGGTTGCGCCCGCGCCCGGCTGCGGATGAAGGCGATGGCGCGAGCGACCAGCGCGTAATGGTGGGAGGCTTCGTCGGATTCATGCACCATGGCGTGCCCCTGCGGAGTGAAGTCGATGACGGGCTCCAAGATAGGTCACAGCAGGCCATCGGCTCAACCCGGTTCTTGCGCACTTGCTTCAATGCCACGTCCTAAAGGCAGACCGACATCAGCCCGCCGGGCCCACCTCGACCACGATGCGGCCCACGCCGTCAACGCCACCTTCAAGCCGGTCACCGGCCTGCACCGGCCCGACCCCCGCCGGCGTACCGGTGAAGATCAGATCGCCCGCGCCGAGGCGCATCCAGCGCGATAGCTGGGCGATGAGTTCCGCCACACCCCAGGTCATGTCGGCGATGTCGCCACGCTGGCGCGCTGCGCCGTTCACGTCCAGCCAGATCGCGCCCGTTTGCGGATGGCCGATGTCCCCGGCCGGGACGATCGCGGAGCAGGGGGCGGCGGCATCGAAGGCCTTTGCGATCTCCCAGGGGCGCCCCAGTCGCTTCGCCTCGGCCTGCAGGTCGCGGCGCGTCATGTCGAGGCCCACCGCGTAGCCGAACACATGATCCAGGGCCGCCTCGACAGGGATATCCGCACCGCCGGCGCCGATCGCCACCACCAGTTCGATCTCGTGGTGCACATCGCGGGTCGCGGGCGGATACGGGAACGCGCCGCCGCCCGGCACGACGCTGTCCGCATGCTTGGTAAAGAAGAAGGGCGGCTCGCGCTCCGGGTCGTGCCCCATCTCGCGCGCATGGTCGGCGTAGTTGCGGCCGATGCAATACACCCGCCGCACCGGAAAGCGCGCCGTGCGCCCGACGATGACGAGGCTGGGAATGATCGGGGCAAAGCAGTAGTAGCCGGAATCGTCCAGCTGGGCATTTGCGGGGTCGGGTGTGTGCATGGGCTTCCTTGGTGCGCGGGTCGGGCGCGAGTATCGCACACCGCCCGGCCCCCTCTGGCGACCCGGAACACGTGACCCACGTCACGCGCGCTCATGGTGCACTGCAAAGGCTTTACGAGATCTTTACGTCTGCCCGCATACGATTGCAAGCAAACGCAACAAGAGGATTCACGTCATGCAATCCCGCAACGGCCTGCCAGCGCTGACGCTGGCGGCGATGGGCGTGGTGTTCGGCGACATCGGCACCAGTCCGCTCTATGCCCTGAAAGAAATCTTCAACGGCCATCACCCCATCCCCGTCACCCCCGACAACGTGCTCGGCATCCTGTCGCTGATCCTCTGGGCGATCATGCTGCTGGTGACGCTCAAGTACGTGCTGATCATCATGCGCGCCGACAACCACGGCGAGGGCGGCTCGCTGGCGTTGCTGTCGCTGCTGGTGGATCGCACGCGCGGCGGGCGGCTCACCTGGCTGGTGTCCATTCTCGGCATCTTCGCCGCCGCACTGTTCTTCGGCGACAGCATGATCACACCGGCGATCTCGGTGCTCTCGGCGGTGGAGGGCATCGGCGTCGTCGCCCCCGAGCTCAAGGCGTGGGTCATCCCGGTGACGGTGGCCATCCTCACCGCGCTGTTCGTGATCCAGCGCCACGGCACGCGCGCGGTGGGCCTGTATTTCGGGCCGATCATGGTGGGCTGGTTCACCACCCTGGGCGTGCTCGGCATCATCGAGATCGTCCTGCACCCTGAGGTGCTCGCGGCGCTGAACCCGGCCCATGCGGCGGGCTTCATCGTGGAATACCCGCTGCTGGCCTTCTTCGCGCTGGGTGCGGTCGTGCTCGCCGTGACCGGCGGCGAGGCCCTTTACACCGACATGGGCCACTTCGGCAAATCGCCGGTGCGCATCGCCTGGTTCGGCTTCGTGATGCCGGCGCTGGTGATGAACTACTTCGGCCAGGGCGCATTGCTGCTGCGCGAACCGGGCGCGATCGAGAGCCCGTTCTTCCACCTCGGGCCGGCCTGGGCGCAGATCCCGTTGCTGATCGTCGCCACGCTTGCGACCGTGATCGCATCCCAGGCGGTGATCTCGGGTGCCTTCTCGGTCGCGCGTCAGGCGGTGCAGATGGGTTTGCTGCCGCGCATGCTGATCATCCACACCTCTGGCCACGAGCGCGGCCAAATCTACGTGCCCTTCACCAACTGGACGCTCTACATCGCGGTGGTGGCGCTGGTGGTCGGCTTCGGCAGCTCGTCCAATCTCGCTGCGGCCTACGGCATCGCCGTGACCGGCACGATGCTGATCGACACCATCCTGATCGCTTTCGTGATGGTGCTGCTGTGGCGCTGGAACAGGCTGCTGGTGGCGCTGCTGGCGGGCGGACTGCTGCTGGTCGACATCGCCTTCTTCGCCGCCAACGCGATCAAGATCCCGCAGGGCGGCTGGTTTCCGCTCGTGATCGGACTGGTGTCCTTCACCGTGCTGACGACGTGGCGCCACGGCCGGCGCCTGGTCGGCGAGGAGATGGCCAGGCAGGGCCTGCCGATGAACGACTTCATCGACATCATCGACGACGTGCATCGCGTGAACGGCACGGCGATCTTCATGACCAGTTCCAAGGAAGGCGTGCCCGCCGCGCTCCTGCACAACCTCAAGCACAACCAGATCCTGCACGAGCGGGTGGTGCTGCTGACGGTACAGACCGCCGACACGCCGCATGTGAGCGATATCGACCGCATCTACCTGCACCGGCTGAAGAAGGGCTTCATCCGCGTGGTCCTGCGCTACGGCTTCATGGAGGATCCGGACATTCCCGACGCGCTCGCGCACTGCAAGCGCTTCAGCGAGAGCTTCGACATGATGGAGACGACCTTCTACGTCTCGCGCGAGACCGTCATCCCCAAGCTGAGCCGCAAGCGCATCGCCAGCTGGCGGGCACGCCTGTTCGCCTTCCTGTCGAAGAACGCGACCAGCGCCACCGACTTCTTCCGCATCCCCAACAACCGCGTCGTCGAGCTGGGCACGCAGCTGGTGATCTGACGATCTGGAGCGCTGCGCCGGAATCGGCTACATTGACTCGGACCGATTCCGCCAACCCCGGCACACGGGGCGGAAAGCACTGGAGGGCTTACGATGGAGGTTGTGTACATCACCGGCGCGCTGATGATCGGCCTGATTGTCTTTGCCACCGGCTTCAAGTTCTACCAGGTGCATAAGGCTGCGAATTGGCTGCAGACCAGCGGCAAGGTGCTGAGCGCAAAGGCGGTGTCGCGGCGGGTGCGTACCGCCGAGACCCGTTCCGGTGCGGAGAAGGGCGGCGACGAACAACTGCGCAACTTCGCCGAGATCCGCTACGAGTACCGGGTGAACGGCAAGCGCTACACCGGGCAGCGCGTGAGCATCGGCGAGGATCTCGGCGATCACGACGTGGCGGGCACGCTGCAGCGCTATCCGCAGGGCAGCGGCGTCACGGTCTACTACAACCCTGCGAACCCCTCCGAGGCGGTTCTGGAGCGGGACGCGCCTGAAGGCGTGTTGCGCACCATGGTGATCTTCGTGGTGGTGCTGGTAGCGCTCGCGGTGGGTGGCAGCATCGGCTTCGACAGGCTGGTTGCGACACTCCAGGCCAGCATGCGCGATCCGGCACGTGCCGTGCCGGTGGCCGCCTGCCTCGGCTTCGCCGCCTTCCTGTTACTGATGGGGGTCGCGCTGCGCCGCCAGGTGCGCGACGTACAGGCCTGGCCGACCACCGAGGGACGAATCGAGAGCGCGATGGTCGATCGTTTCATGTCACTGGAGCGCAGCCCCAACCAATCCGAGTCCGACAGCTTCATCACCATGCGCTGGGTGCGCCTGTTCCGGCCCGACGTCGTCTATCGCTACCGCGTCGCCGGGGTCGAGTACCGCAGCACCCGCATCAGCCCCGGTGGCCGCGTCTATGCCACCTTCGACAGCTTCGCGCGCCAGCGCATCCACCCTTACCGCGAAGGCGACGCGGTCACGGTGCACTACGACCCGGCCAATCCGACGCAGGCCTTTCTCGAGACGCGCGCCTATGGAGGCTGGGTACCCTGGGTGCTGGCAGCGCTTTTCCTCGTCGCGGCCGGAACGATCGCGCTGCGCTGATGGGCCCTCCGACCCGCAGCCCGTCGCACCACTCCCACCTGCGGTGCATGGCGGAACACATTCCCGTTGACGGCAGCACTGGCATTGCGGCTATAATCCGGCCCCTTGCATCGTACTGCGATGCAGGATTGCCTTGGTGGTGAAATTGGTAGACACGCTATCTTGAGGGGGTAGTGGCGAAAGCCGTGCGAGTTCGAGTCTCGCCCAAGGCACCAGTCTCTTGCGGATGCAGCAACGCTGCCCGCGTCAGTTGTTCCGCAGGTCGTCCACTGCATCAGCTTCGATCAAGTACTGCATGAATCTGTCCCGATTGCGACGGAGCCTTGTCCACCGCTGCCGCGTGCCCGGCCGCAATTGCGCGAACTCTGGCAGAATCCAGCGAATCCACAAGCGCCAGACGGCACGCAGCGGAGCTTCATCATGCAATGGGTTTATCTGGGCATTGCCATCGTTGCCGAAGTGATCGCCACCTCGGCCCTCAAGGCGGCTGAAGGCTTCACCCGCCTGTGGCCGTCGCTGATCGTCGTGATCGGTTACGGCATCGCCTTCCTGTTCCTGTCGCTCACCCTGCGCACGATGCCGATCGGCATCGCCTATGCGGTGTGGTCCGGCACCGGAGTCGCGCTCATCACGCTGATCGCCTGGCTGCTCTTCGGCCAGGCCCTTGATGGTGCGGCGTTGCTGGGTCTGGGGTTGATCGTTGCCGGTGTGGTGGTGCTCAACGTCTTCTCGAAATCCGTCAGCCATTGAGGCGCGCGGTCGCGCGCTGTCATCCAACCGTTCGCACCGAGGTCGCCGATGTCTCCTTCCCCCGCATCGCTCCAACCCGTCGGCTTTCCCGTACCCGGGTGGACTCCACGCCCGCTGCCGTCAGGCGCCACACTCAGCGGCCGATTCTGCCGCATCGAGGCGCTGGACGCGGCACGCCATGGAGACGAGCTCTTCGAAGCCTTCAGCGCCGACGACGGCCGAATGTGGACCTACATGCCCTACGGACCTTTTGCCGCTCGTACCGACTACCAGGCCTGGCTCACACAATATGCGCCGAGCCGCGACCCGCTCTTCCACGCCATCGTCGATGCAGCGAGTGGCAAGGCGGTCGGCGTCGCGAGTTACCTGCGCATCGACCCCGCCAACGGCTGCATCGAGGTCGGACATATCGCGCTCTCCCCGCGCCTGCAGCGCACCGTAGCGGCCACCGAAGCGATGTACCTGATGATGCGCCAGGCCTTCCAGCTCGGGTACCGGCGCTACGAGTGGAAGTGCGACGCGCTCAACGCACCGTCGCGCGCGGCCGCGGTGCGGCTGGGGTTCAGCTTCGAGGGCATCTTTCGTCAGGCGGTGGTGGTGAAGGGGCGCAACCGCGACACCGCGTGGTTCTCGGTGATCGACAGGGAGTGGCCGCTCCTCGCCGAGACTTTCGAGGCGTGGCTCTCTCCGGCCAACTTCGACACTGAAGGTCGGCAAAGGCGGTCGCTTGCCAGCCTGCGCAAGTCGGGCTGATACCAGTCCCCGGCGTCGGCGCCTAGCCGACATCCGTCCTGATACCGGAGCCCGGGCAGCCACGTTTGTCGGATAAGCCGCAGCGTCATTGTCGCCTAACATGGTGCGACGGAACCGCACGCTCCATGCCTGTGCAGTTGGACAGCCAAGCGGCACGCCTGCAAGAGGTCGTCTCATGGTCATAATGGAACCCGCGCTGTACCTTGTGACGGGCTTCTGCTCCTACGCGGCGGTAAGCCATGCGCTGGAGAACAACCTGCCACGGCTGCGACGAGCCCAGCACCTCTTGGCGGTGCTGTGTATTTGCATCGCATGCGGCAACCTCGCATACCTGCGCATGATCTCCACCACGGATGTCGCGATCTACGTCGAGGCCGTGCGCTGGAATCTCGCGACCATTGGCCCGCTTTACATCGGCTTGGTACTGTTCATCCCACTCTATACCGGAGTAGTGGTGCGCTGGGTGATCTACGTCGGCATTGCCGTGTTCTCGGTGAGCTGGGCGTGGAACTGGGTACAGCCCTTCACCTTGCAGTTCGCCAGGTTACCTACCCTCGAGACGATCGTACTGCCTTGGGGCGAGCACTGGACACGCGCGATCGGCACTGGAAGCCCAGCTGCGCTGTTAGGTAGCATCGGCATCTTCCTCGTGCTGTTATACGGCTTCTACGCGCTTGCCAGGATGCCGCAGCGATATGGCAAGCGCTGGGTCGCGATGGGCCTGAGCGTCTTCCTGCTGAGCGCTCTGCAGGGGCTACTCGCACGCTTTGGCATACTCGACATGCCGCCACTGGGCCCCTTCGGACTGCCGGTGATGCTGATGCTGCTGAGCGTGGGGCTGCATATCGAGGCCAAAGCATACCTGCAGCTCAATCAGCGGCTCGTCGATGCGCTGCCAGCTGCGGTCTATATGCGCGACCGCGCCGGCCGCTACATGTTCGCCAACCAGGCCTATGCGCAGGCCTTTGGCACCACTCCGGAGCAACTGCTCGGCCTGACTCCCGCAGACCTGCCGGGCGACACGCACCCCGAGTTGCTCGCGCGTGACGGGGAAGTACTGCGCAGCTTGCAGACGGTGGAGCACGAGGAGCGGGTGGTGGCAGGCGACAGGATCTACTTCGTTCTGTCCCGGCGCTTTCCTGTGATGCTGGAGGGCGGCAGGATCATCGGGGTCGCGGGTGTCTCCACCGACATCACCGATCGGAAGACCATGGAGGAGGCGCTGCGGAAGCTGTCGGCAAACCTAGAGATTCAGGTGCAGGAACGCACACTGGCGCTGACCGAACAGACGATGACCTTGCAGCAGACCAACGATCTGCTCCAGCAACGGCAGGCCGAGTTGCAGGAAGCCAAGCAGCGCGCCGAGGAAGCCACCCGGAGCAAGAGCCAGTTCCTCGCCAACATGAGCCACGAAATCCGAACCCCGATCAATGCCATCATCGGGATGAGCTACCTCGCCCTCAAGACGCAGCTCGACGAACGCCAGCGCGACTACCTGCAGAAGACCCAACGCGCTGCACAACATCTGCTCGGCATACTCAATGACATCCTGGACATCTCCAAGGTCGAAGCTGGCAAGTTGGGCATAGAAAGCACCGACTTCGACCTCGATCAGGTGTTACAGAACCTTGCCACCGTGGTCGCCGAGAAAGCGGCCGCCAAGGGTCTGGAGCTCGTGATTGCCACCGATGTCGATGTACCAACGCGGCTTCGTGGCGACCCGCTGCGCCTCGGCCAGATCCTGATCAACTACGTCAACAACGCAATCAAGTTCACTGAATGCGGCGAGGTCATGGTGCGTGTTCATGTCGTCGAACGGGCCTTGCACGACGTCCTATTGCGCTTCGAAGTGGACGATACTGGTATCGGCCTGACCCCGGCACAGGCCGCGGGCCTGTTCCAGAGCTTCTCACAGGCCGACCAATCCACCTCGCGCAAGTATGGCGGCACCGGCCTTGGGCTGGCGATCAGCAAGAGTCTCGCCGAGCTGATGGGTGGTGCCGTGGGGGTGAAGAGCGTGCTCGGCGAAGGCTCGCAGTTCTGGTTTACTGCCAGGCTGGGTATTGCAACGACCGTCATGCCGCGACTCCCCGCGTCCACCGCGCGCGGCTGCAGGGTGCTCGTGGTTGACGACAACCCACATGCCGCCGAAACCCTCTCGGACCTTCTGAAGCGACTCGGCTTCGATGCCGAGTGGGTGGATGGAGGCGCGCTCGCGCTGCAGCATCTGAAGGCCTGCGATGCGGCCGGACAGCCGTGCGAGGTGCTCCTGACCGACTGGGTCATGCCGGATATGAACGGGGCCGAACTGTTGCGCGCGGTGACAGGCCTTCCGCTGACGTATCCGCCGCGCCGTGCGGTGGTGACTGCGCACGGGCGTCAGGAGATCGAGACCGAAGCCGCCGCGCTGGGCGTAGCAGAAATTCTCCTGAAGCCTGTCAGCGCCTCAATCCTGCTTGACAGCATGCTGCGCCTGCTCGGGCAGCCGATGCCCGGCACCGCACTGACCGACGACGACGGGACGGGCCGCTTCCGCGCAACGCTTGCAGGCTTTGCCGTGTTGCTCGCGGAGGATAATGAGCTCAACCAGGAAATCGCCAGCGAACTGTTGCGCGAGGTCGGCATCGGTGTGGACATCGCGAACAACGGCCGGATGGCGGTGCACATGGCTCTGACCCGGCACTACGACCTCGTTCTGATGGACATGCAGATGCCGGAGCTCGACGGTATCGAGGCCACGCTGGAGATTCGCAAGTGCATCCCTTCCGCGCAATTGCCGATCCTGGCAATGACCGCCAACGCGATGGATGCGGACCGCCAGCGCTGCCTGGCCGCTGGCATGGACGACTTCCTCTCCAAGCCCATAGATCCGCAGGTGTTGTGGACGCGCCTGCAGCACTGGCTGGAGGGCCGCAGCACGGCAAAGCGAGGATCGGAGCTGCGAGACGATGGCGGTTCCGAGAGCATCCACCGCTTGTCCGACGACGGCGGCGACGAAGCCCGTGACCCATTGGAAATCCCTGGTCTCGATCACGCACGCGGGCTGCGACTTGCGGGTGGCAATACGGCACTCTTCCAGCGGCTTCTGCACGGATTCACCAGGCGGGAGGCGGACGCGATCGAGCGCGTACGTGCAGCCCTGGCACAGCGGGACTACGCCGAGGCAGAGCGCATCGTACACACGCTCAAGGGGCTCGCCGGTAACATCGGTGCCATCCCCCTCTTCCACGCTGCCAAGGCGCTCGAATGCGGTTTGCTTGAAACAACGGACGCAGCCGAACTTGCACGCCTGATGGCTGCGGCGGAGGCGGCGCTGACGCCGCTGGTGCGGGCACTGCAATCCACAACCATGCCGACCGCCCAATTGCCGCCGGACGGCATGGCGGGGGATGTCCTCCGGCAACTGGCGACCTTGCTGCGGGAGCAGGAAGGCGACGCTGTCGACCACTTCGATGCGCATCGCGACCTGCTTGCCGCCGCACTCGGCAAACGCTTTGCCGAGGTTGAGCAACGCATTGCGGCCTACGATTTCGACGAGGCGTACACCTTGCTGTCGAAACCGTACATCGACCAGCAGCCGCCCTGAAACCGCTCTGCTCCAGGCACGACCACTGCGGCCCGTAACTTCTCAGCTCGGCTTGCGCCCGCGCTGCTGCATCACCACCGCACCCACGATCAGCACCAGGCCCAGCCAGGTGGCCGGGACGATGGTTTCGCCGAGAAAGTGGCTGATGAAGAACAGCGACAGGAAGGGCGACAGGAAGATCAGGTTGCCGACCCGGCTCACGTTCTCCGCATGGCGCATCGCCGCGAGCCACAGCATGAACGTGATGCCCATCTCGAAGAGGCCCACATAGGCGGCCCCGGCGAGCGCCTGCGGCGTCGGCCACACGAGCTCGCCCTGCCAGATCATGACCGCCCACACCATCGGCGTACCGAGTGCAAAGCAGAGCAGCAGCGTCACCGCACCGGATGCGCTGGCACGCGTGTTGAGCACCCAGTAGAGCGCCCAAAGCACCGTGCTGGCGAGCGCCAGCGCGACGCCGAGGCCGCTGTCGAAGGACAGCGCCAGCAGATTTCCACGCGTGGCGATGATCACCGCACCGCCATAACCGGCGAGCAGCGCCAGGCTGTCGCGCAGACTCAGGCGCTGGCGCAGCAACGGCACCGCGAGCAGCGATAGGGTGAGCGCCCACGTGTAGTTGATCGCCTGCGCCTGCTGCGCGGGCAATAGATCATAGGCGCGAAACAGGATGAGGTAATACAGGCAGGGATTGAGCGCCCCCATCGCAAGGTAATAGAGTGGACGCGCTCGCAGGCTCGCGATCAACGCGTCCCAGGCATGTGCGCGCGCGACGAATGCCGCCAGCACCAGCGCGGAAAAGAGGCCGGACCAGGCGAGGAGCTGGGTGGGCGTCATCACCTGGAGCGAGAGCTTGAACGCGGTCGCGACGGTGGACCACAGCAGCACCGCCGACAAACCGAGCAGCATCGCGCGCTTCTGATTCTTAGCGACGGGATGACTCAAGATCTCTCCACATGTCGGTTCCACAACCAACGTCCGGCACCTTGCAGCTGCTTCCACACCAGGCCCCAGTTCTCGGCCTGGCGGCGTGCATCCAGGCAGCGCAGCAGACGCGAGCGCAGCATCGCATCCTGTTCCGAGAGCAGGGCCGCCCACAGCGCGTCATCGATGTTGTAGACGCGGCCCGGGGCGAGACAGGCCGGCACCACCTTCTCGACCTGCACGCCCAGATCCGCCGCCACGGCCTCCAGGGCAGCGCGCATGTTCGCCACCTTGGGCCGTGCGACATCCGCAAGATCGTAGGGCGGCTGCCACTCGCCGATGGGGCGCAACTGATCGACATGGCTCATGACCACCAGCAGTGGCAAGGGCGGATGCTTCGCACTGCTGCGCGCGGCGCGGAGCGCATCCAGCCATTCCCGTTCGCGCTCGCGGTCCGGCCGGTGCGCCGGGCTGACCCAGAGCAGCAGATCCGCACCCTCACAGGCCTTGGTCAAGGCCTGCAGGGCCACTTCACCCGCATCCACACCAGGGGTGTCGAACACCAGCGCACGCGTGATGCCGTCGCGCACCAGCAGCCGCGGCGAGATCTCGCGTGTGGTATCCCCGAGCACGTCGGTGGCGCTCACAAGCTCGCCGAAGAGCGCGTTCACCAGGCTGGACTTGCCCGCATTGCGGCGCCCGGCAATCACGATGCGCAAAGGTTCGACGGGTGCATCCCCATCCTTGGCCTGCACGAGATCGGACGTCGAGGCCGGCGTCGGCGCTGCGACCGGATCGCCGTCCTCCAGCGACAGCTGCCCGCCGTAGAGAGCCACCGCATACCAGCCCACACGCCGCACATAGGTCTGCAGCAGCCAGCGCAGCAGATCGTCGCGCGCGCTGCCCACGGTGAGGCCAAAGAGCTGTCCCTTGAGCTCGCCCAGCAAGGCCTCGAGTGGGCTCGCCACCAGTCGGCCGGCACGATACACATCGTACAGGCGCGCCGCATTCTGCCCCCAGCGGCGCAGGCGCATCAGGTCGCCGATGCCGAGCCGATGGCTGAATGGCACGTTGGTGAGGAGCTCCTTACGCAGGTCGCGGCTGGCGCGCTCGATGATGAGCAGTGTGTGCGGCAGGGTGAGTTCCAGCAGCGGGCGCTCTGCCTCCGGATGATGATCGCGCGCGACCAGCTCGAGCGTGTGCCTTCCGAGCGCGAGCATCGCCGAGCCGTCTCCCACCGGCCAGTCGGCCGGTTCGACGCTGGCGGCGAAGGCTTCCACCTTTTCCCATGTCGACTCGGCGCCAGGTGGCCACGCCGGATCCGGGCGGATCTCGCCCGCTTCCAGCAGGCGCCGCTCACGCCGTGCCAAACCGGCGTGCAACAGGTAGCCGCCGGCAACCACGGCCGCCATGCCGCCCAGCCACCACCAACGCTGTTCAGCCTGCCAAAGCCAGGCAACACCAAGCATCAGCAGCACCAGCAGCGGGCTGCCGATCAGGCCGAGCGCGATGAGGTGGAGCGCGTTCAGGCGACGCAGCAGGGGTGGCAAGCTCACGGCTCATGCACCCCGTCGCGCCGCTCGACCAGCAGCCTGCCGGCATCCTTCAAGGCTTCCGCATAGGCCGCGCGCACCACCTCCGCGTCCACCGCGCCGGCCTTGCGGGCCGCCAGGAAGGCCACCGCAGCCTTGCCAATCGCATAGGTCACGCCGGCGCTGGTGCTCGCCCCCCAGGCTGCACCAAGGGTCTGCCCCCAGCCGGGTACGAGCTTGACGACGCTCTTGCCGAGCATGCGGCCGACCACGCCGCCGGCAATGCCGGTGCCGAGCAAGGCCACGAACTCGCCTGCGAGGCGACGGCTCCAGCGCTCGCCATGCAGGGCGGCAAGGGCATGCAGCATCTTCACCTGCACAGCGGTGACCGCGACCAGATCGACCACCGGTACGGCTCCGAGTGCGCCTGCGGTCAGGCTGTGGCCGACGATGTGCGGATGAGCAGCGCGCGCGAGGGTATCGCGCACGACCACGTCGCCAAGCAGCTCCCGCCGCAGGCGTTCCGCCGTGAGCGCTTCTATTGCCGACCACAGGGCGTCGCGCCCGTAGTCGTGCGGCACGAAACCGTCCTCCGGTAAGGTGAGATCGACCAGCACCGGGCGCACCGGTGCATCGCCCGCCAGCGCGCCGAGCTGGTCACGTTGCGCCTGACAGGCACGGGCAATGTCCGCAGGCCATCCGCTGCTGTCCGATGCCTGCCCGGGATCAAACGGGTAGGGAAGGGGATGCCCGGCCCCCGGCGGATACAGCTCATGCAGGCCGGTGAGCGCCAATAGTACCGGCCAGTCGGGATGGCGGCGGCGCACCGCGCGGACGACGTCGAACACTGCTTCCTGACCCGGGTCTGCGATCTTCACGACGGCCATGACCAGGTGGGCGCTGGACTCGCAGAATGCGATGTCTTCGCTTGGGTCATAGGCGCGCTCGCCGAGCCCGCGCGTATCCAGGAAGCGCAACACCGGCATCCCGGCGGGAAAGTCGTAGAAGCGCGCCGAGCGGGTACAGGGCTGGAACCCGTTGCCGATCGCCGCGTCGTCACTGCCGGTCAGGGTGCGGATGATCGAGGTCTTGCCGGCCTGCGTCTTGCCGAGCAGCCAGAGCACGGGCACTGGCGCACGCGCACGTGCGGCGCCCAGCGCCTCGGCGAGCACCGTCTGATCCACCTCCGGCTCACGCAAGGTACCGATGATCCGCTGCCAGGTTCCGTTCCAGTCCATGTCCTTCCTGCACCCGCGCACAGAGTCTGCGGAGAATACACCGCGACCCCGAGCCGCGTGCGAGTCAGCTGCGTGCGCCGCGGATCGCCTTCTGCCAGCGCATCAGCACGGCCTTGAGATCCTGCTGTCGCACTGGCTTGGGTAGATGTTCGTTCATTCCGGCCATGAGGCAGTTGTCGCGGTCATGCTCCATCGCATTCGCGGTCACGCCGATGATGGGCAGCCGCCCCTTGTGATCCGTGCGGGCGCGGATACGGCGTGTGGCCTCCAGTCCGTCCAGCTCCGGCATCTGCACATCCATGAGAATGAGATCGTAATCGCCATGCTCCAGCATGTTGATCGCGACGAGACCGTTCTCCGCCACTTCGACGGCATGACCCAGATGCTTGAGCATTCCGACGATGACCTTCCGATTGATCAGGTTATCCTCGGCGACGAGGATGGACAGCGGCGATTCGTCCTGTGGCTGCGGTTCAGGCGCAGCTGCCGCCTCAGCCACCACGGCCGGAGTCTCGTCCGCGGACCGCGCTGGCGGGTCCGGCAGACGCACGAGCGCGAGTTCGAACCAGAAGCAGCTGCCCACGCCCTCGCGGCTCTCGAAACCGATGCGGCCCTGCATGTGTTCGATGATGCGGCGGCAGATCGCCAAGCCGAGGCCGGTACCGCCATAGCGCCGCGACGTCGATGCGTCCGCCTGCACGAAGGTGTTGAAGAGACGTGACTGAACGGCTTCGGGGATACCGATGCCGGTGTCCCGCACCTCGAACCGCAAGCCGGTCACGTCCGTCCGGGATTGGGCTGTGCCCCGCACCCGGATGTCGACCTGCCCCTTCTCGGTGAACTTCACTGCATTGCTGAGCAGATTGAGCAACACCTGGCGCAGGCGCATCGGATCACCCAGGTAGTACCCGTCTATCGCCGAATCGATGTTCACGTCGACTTCGATCGTCCCCTGGCCTAGTTTCGGGCGCATCAGCTCGACGACACCAACGACGACCTCGCGCAACCCGAACGAGACGGAGTCCAGACGGAAGCGCTCGGATTCGAGCTTGGAGATGTCGAGGATGTCGTTGAGTATGGTCAGCAATCCCTCTGCCGACTGACGGATGATCCTGGCCCGCGACATCTGCTCGCCATCGAGCGGGGATTGCAGCAAGAGATCGGTCATGCCGATGATCCCGTTCATGGGCGTGCGGATCTCGTGGCTCATCGTGGCGAGAAACTCGGTCTTGACCTTGTTCGCCGCTTCCGCATTCACCAGTGCGGATTGAAGCTCGCTCGCCATCTGCTCGACGCGGGCGCGTCCCCGGCGCAGTTTCCAGATCGTGCCGTGCAGGAAGAACAAGGCCAGCCCAAACGACAGCAACAGCGCCAGGATCATGATCGCCAGTGCATTGAGGAGGCCCACGATCTCCTGCCGTTCAGCGACCTTGGCGTCGACCCGGAACTTGAGCACATCCAGTGACAGCTTGCGCGCCTGCTGCTCCAGCTCCACGGTCCGCTCGCGCAGGGCCCGCGCTGCCGCGGG
This sequence comes from Rhodocyclaceae bacterium, assembly GCA_041916775.1. Classification (GTDB taxonomy): domain Bacteria; phylum Pseudomonadota; class Gammaproteobacteria; order Burkholderiales; family Rhodocyclaceae; genus UBA2357. The sequence continues at coordinate 37,128 of JAYRYZ010000008.1, forward strand.
CTCGAGCTGAACCGCGCTCACCTGCGCGTCGAGTGCCTCGATACCGGCGCCGATGGCCTGGATCTGCGCCCAGATCCGGGCATCGGTCTCGTAGATGCGCCGCACCTGGCCGCTGCGCATCAGGCCGATACGGCTGTACAACACGTCGAAACGCTCCAGCACCGTCTCGCCGGAGGTCGGTTGGCCCGGACTCAGCACGGCGTCAAGCGCAGCGGCGAACATCAGGACGTCGCGCTCGAGCTGCGTGGCCATCCACAGAACATCCTCCTGCGCGCCGTTGAGGATCTCGCGCTCGCGCTCCAGCACGCGACTGAACATCATCACCGCACCCACGATCAAGGTCACGGACACCAGCCCGAGGACGATGAATCGCAGTGGTGGCAACGGCCACCGCTTCATGCCGATACCATGCCGGAGATCAGATGCACTTTCTGGCGCTCATCTCGGCTCAGGGCAGCACCCGGATCGCTCGGATCTGCCAGATGGATCGGGACTGGATGACTTCGGAATTGAGGGCTGGATCTTCGTCGAAGGGATACACCAGAAACAACGGACCCTTGTCGCGCACCCGCAGCAACTCACCGTTCTGGCGCAGTGCGAGGATCACCTTGTGACGTTGCAGGTCGTCAACCGGGACCTCGACGCTGTAATCGTTGATCGCGGTAATCACCAGGCGTGTACCACGTGCGCCCACGGCCTCCAGCAAGGCCGTGCCCAATGGCCCTTCGAATGCGGTCACGCCCTCGGTCCATGGCGTGCGTGTGCGTATCTCGCGTCCGGGCAATGCGTCGAGCATGTCGAGATCGAACAAGGCCTTGCCGTCGGCGTTGGTCCTGCCGATCTCACCTTCCATCGTCAGAATCACCTTGCCAACGGGCGCAGGTAACGCCTGCTGGGCCGAAACCGGTGCGATCAGGCAGATTGCGGCGACGAATGCGAACAGGAACTTCAACATGGCGGATCACTCCTTCGGTCGTTCGTGCCCATGTTGGGCAAGCGTGCGGTGGATTCTATCCGCCCCACGACAAAAAGCCCGCACTTGGCGGGCTTGTCGTGGTTGCGCTGCAAGCGCTGTATCACTTCACCCGGTTGCGGTACTCGTCGGTACGGGTATCGATCTCGATCTTGTCGCCGATCTCGACGAAGGCCGGCACCATCAACTCGAAGCCCGTGGCGATCTTGGCCGGCTTCAGCACCTTGCCGGAGGTGTCGCCCTTCACGGCGGGTTCGGTGTAGGTCACTTCGCGCACCACCGAGTTCGGCAGCTCGACCGAGATCGCCTTGCCGTTGTAAAACACCACTTCGCATGCGAGACCGTCTTCAAGATACTTGAGCGCGTCGGTCATGTTCTCGGCTTCGACTTCGTACTGCTCGTAGTCTGCGTCCATGAACACGTACATCGGGTCGGCGAAGTAGGAGTAGCTGACCTCCTTGCGGTCGAGCATGACCTGCTCGAACTTGTCGTCAGCCTTGTAGACCGATTCGGACGCCGCACCGGTGAGCAGATTCTTGAGCTTCATCTTCACGACCGCAGCGTTGCGGCCGGACTTGTTGTATTCGGTCTTCTGTACCACGAGCGGCTCCGTGCCGACCATGATGACGTTGCCAGAGCGGAGTTCCTGTGCGGTTTTCATGCTGATTCCTGAAGTCTGAGCGCTGCGACCCCCGGGCCGCAATTATTTGGAAAACCGCGGATTATAAACGCATTTTGTGAAATCTCACCAGGCCCGACACAAGATCCTCGCACGCCATGAGCCGTGATGCCCACGCCCGGACATGGGCGTCGATCAGCGGCAGGGCGGCAGCAAACGCCGGCCATGCCGCGGCGGCGCCTCCAGCGCCGCACTGGCCGTTCCACGCGCGCCAGAATGCACGCAGCGCGGCGGCAGATTCTCCATCCAGCGACTCGCAAAGAACATCCATGAAGGCCTCGAGCTTGGGAAGGTGGGCATCCTCGTCCTGCCGGTAGATCTGCCACACGAAGGGGTGCGCGGCCCACTGCGCGCGCACGAAGGAATCCTCGCCGCGCACGAAGTTCAGATCGCAACTCCACAACAGCCGGTCGTAGCAATCCTGGGAGACGAAGGGCAAGACCTGCACCGACAACGCACCCGCTTCGCGCCGCTCGCCGGGCACGAGCTTCTCCGCGTCGAAGAAGGCCGCCACCTCGGGCAGCACGCGCCCCTCCGGCACCAGCAACGACACCGGACGCTCGCCGCCTGCCCAACAGGCAAGCAGTTCGGCGAGGCCGGCGTTCTCGTAAGCAAAGAGCGAGACACGCAGGGCGTCAGCCAGGCCACGCCAGCCAAGCGCGTGCAGAAAGGCATCGCGGCCCCCGGGGCTGGCGATGAAGGTGTCGCGGCGCTCGATCAACGCAGACTCGCGCAGGAGCCCGCCAGTACCCGCGCTGAAGCCGGGGAACCAGAAATGCTTCACCAACGGCAGACGCGGATGCCGGGACGCGAGGCCGTGGCAGCCAGCCGCCCAATCCTCCGCGGTGAGGTATTCGAGGTTTATCCACAGCGGCGGCTCGGGGTGCTGTGCCATCGCCGCGAGATAGCCTTCCGGCAGCTCGCAGGCGAAGGCCTCGATGACCACATCGGCCACCTCGCCCGCACCAATCTCCGCAAACGGCTCCGCCCATGCCACCACCTCGACCCCGTCCCGCCTGACCGGCAGTGGCGTCGCAAGCTCATCCGGGCGCATGCGCCAGAACACTTCGGGACGATCCACCCACAGGCGTACCGCAATGCCCGGACGGCGCGCGAGATCGCGCGCAGCGCGCCAGCACACGCCCATATCCCCGAAGTTATCAACAACCCTGCAGAAGATGTCCCAGCGCGATGTGGATGAAGGCGAGCGCGTCACGATATCTGATGAGAACGATGGGGAGGGACGCTGAATGCTTTGTGGACAAAGGCCTTTGGGCCGATATCGGGCAAAACCCGACACAATTCGTGCACACGCCCGAGACAGGGTTGTCTACCGGGTTTCATTGATACAAAACGCCTGTGCGTACTGGACGAATCCAAGTTATCCACAGTTTTGTGCCCGCTATAGTAATGATGGTCTTTATATAAAGAGGAAAACAAAGAAACAACTACGCAGCCCGGCATGCTCACACCGTGTAGTGTGCAAGCTGGTCGAGATCGCCAGCTTCCAGCCAGCGCCAGCATCCCTCGGACAAATCCTCGGGCAGCGACAGCCCCCCCACGCGACTGCGGTGCAGTTTCGCGACGTTGTTGCCCGCCGCAACCAACATGCGTTTCACCTGGTGATACTTGCCCTCGGTCACCGTCATCGCGAGTGCGCGCTCACCGCGCCGCTCGCAGGCCAGCGCCGCGATCGGTGCGGGTTCGTCGTCGAGCTGCACGCCGGTCAGCAGCTGCTGCAACTGCCCGTCTGTGAGCACGTCGCTGGTGAGGATCTCGTAGGTCTTGGGCACACGCTTCTTGCCGGAGCTCCAGAAATGGATGAACTGGCCGTCGTCGGACAGCAGCAGCAGGCCGGTGGTGTCCTGGTCGAGACGCCCCACCGGCTGGATGTCGCGATTCGCGAACTGGGGCGGTAGCAAGCGGTAGATCGAAGGATGAAAGGTCGGCTTGCGCGAGCACTCGTAGCCGGCCGGCTTGTGCAGCACCAGGTAGGCCTTCTCGCGGTAGGTCCAGGGTTCGTCGTCGACCGCGAACTGCAGACCGTCGGTGTTCACCTCCAGTCCCGGGTCGTCGATGACCTCGCCATCGATGCTGAAGAGGCCGGCCTCGATCAGGGCGCGGCACTCCTTGCGGCTGCCGAAGCCCTGGGATTGGAGAATGCGTTCGGTTTTCATGTTCTGGAGGCCTGAAGGAGTCGCACCGGGGCGCTGTTACAAAAAAGTTGGGGATGAAACCGTGTATTGGCGTGGGAAAGCCTGTTGCAAGAGGCTTCGTCAGTTGTGGACAACCCGTGCTTCTGTCGTTGCGCCCGGATTCGACCACAATCCACGCACAGCGCCAACAGGTGTTCGCGCACAGCGTCATCAACAGCACAAGGTGATGACTGAATTGAACAAATCAGGCTTGTCCACAACTTCCGCGCCAGCATCGTAAACATGATCCTGAATATATGAGAAGTTCACCAGAAGACCCACCGAGGCAGGCTGCGGCGCCGGTTTTCCAGCTGCGGTGAAGCGCGCTACACTGCGCGCCTTCTCAACTGGAGCAGCGTGTTGAAGTTCGAACATGTGGTCGTCGTGAACGATCCGGACAACCCCCTGGTACCTTCGCTGAGCCGAGAGCAGCTCTGGTTCGGGCTGCTGTGCCGGGCCGAGGATCCGACCCTCTTCCTGCCCGGGCTGGAGCGCTGCGAGATCGTCGAACGGCATGCCGACCGGCTCGTTCGGCGGCTGCACTTCGGTGCGGCCGTCATCGATGACAGCGTGCGCCTCGCGCCGATGGAGTCGGTGGCGTTCGAGAGTGCGGCTACCGCGGAACACCCCGGCGGCACCTTGACGATCCGTATCGAGGAGCCCGCCGAGGGGGTGCTCGTGCTGCGCTTCAGCTATCAGACCTCGCTGCCCGAGGACGCGCTCGATGCGGATGGCGCCTACGCCGGCTTCGTGCGCTCCGCCTACCATGCGTCGGATCTCGATATGGTGCAGGTGATCCGCTCGATCGCGGCGGTCGGCCGCCCTCAATAGGCTTTCCCGTCGGGCCGCATCACCGCGCCCGGCTTGGTCACGTTAATGGAACTGGAATTTTTCCCATGTGGTTCAAGAACCTGCAGATCTATCGAATCCCCGCCAACTGGGACCTCAGCGCCGAAGCGCTTGAAGAGCAGCTCGGCAAGAAGCGCTTCCAGCCCTGTGGCAGCCAGGATCAGGAAACCCGCGGCTGGACGACACCCACCGCCGGTGACACCCTGGTGCATCGCGTCGGCGGTCAGTGGCTGATCGCGCTCGGCTTCGAACAGCGCCTGCTGCCTTCGTCGGTGGTGAAGCAGGAAGCCGAGGAACGCGCCGAGGCGCTCGCCGATCAGCAGGGCTACAAGCCCGGGCGCAAGCAGATGAAGGAATTGCGCGAGCAGGTGATGCAGGAGTTCCTGCCGCGTGCCTTCACGCGCAGGCGCAAGGTCTTTGCGTGGCTGGATCCGGTGAATGGCTGGCTCGGCATCGACGCACCCAGCCAGGCACGTGCCGAGGACGTGCTCGAGGCGCTGCGCCAGGCGCTGGACAGCTTTCCCCTTGCGCTCGTGCGCACCGAGCGCTCGCCCGCATCCGCGATGGCTGACTGGCTGGCGGGTGGCGAGGCGCCGGCCGGCTTCAGCATCGACCAGGACTGCGAGCTGCGCGCGGTGACCGAGGACAAGGCCGCGGTGCGCTACGTGCGCCATGCGCTCGAAGGCGACGAGGTGCGCGGCCACCTCGAAGCCGGCAAGATGCCCACCCGCCTCGCCCTGACCTACGACGATCGGGTGAGCTTCGTCCTCACCGAGAAGCTCGAGATCAAGCGCCTGGACTTCCTGGACGTGGTCAAGGAGAAGGTCGACGAAGCCGGCGCGGAAGACGCCCAGGCCCTTTTCGACGCCGGCTTCGCGCTGATGACAGGTGAATTGCAGCACCTTCTGCCTGCCGTGGTGGAAGCACTCGGCGGCGAGCTCACCACCCCGTCCGGAGAGGCGCCGTTCTAAGCGAGATCATTAATTTGCGTTAATTACATAGTCATCAATAAATTCTTTTGACATTGATCAACGAGTTCGTGTTCGATGTATGCATAATCCGTATCCTTTGTTGATACGCAAGATACGGAGGATGTAATGCAAACAAGAAAGCTGTGGATGCTGGCGCTGTGTTCCGGCCTGGCGATGGCTGGCTGCAAGACGACGGGTACGGATCTTGGCGGGATGCTGGATGCAGGGACTTCGCTCGCGACGGCTGCAACCCTCTCGGATGGCGACGTCAAGAAGCTTGGCGATCAGACCACTGCCCACTCCGATAGCGAGAACCGTGTCGCTGCTGCGGGCAGCAAGCAAGCCAAGCGGCTATCCGGGTTGACCTCGGGCTGGAAGCAGGTTGATGGCAAGAATCTCGAATACAAGGTCTACATGTCCCCGGAAGTGAATGCGTTTGCCGTGCCGAACGGTTCGATCCGCTTCTACAGTGGCCTGCTGGATGCCATGAACGACGACGAAGTGCGCTATGTGATCGCGCATGAGATCGGCCACGTCGTGCTCGGGCATTCCAAGAAGGCGATGCAGGTGGAGTACGCCACGCTTGCGGCTCGTCAGGCTGGTGCGGCCAGCGGCAATGCGGCCGTGTCCTCGCTATCGGCCTCGAGCATAGGCGAATTGGGTCAGGCCCTGATCGGTGCCCAGTTCTCGCAGGCTCAGGAGAACGAGGCAGATGATTTCGCGGTTGAGCTCCTGAAAAAATCGGGCAAACCGACTGCGGGTGCAGTTACCGCACTGCGCAAGCTCGAGAAGTTGCATGGTAATGAGCGCAGCATGTTCTCCAGCCACCCGGCACCGGGTGATCGCGCAAAACGGCTGGAGAGCAAGATCGCATCGCGCTGAGGCGCACTCTCTACGGGTCTGGAACGGCGCTACGCAGCGCTGTTCCAGACCACCAAACCTTGGAATGATTCTGGCAATCACGGTCCTCGCATAAGCTCAAACTTATGCCCAACCCGTGAAAAGTCTCGTTTGTCTCGCTCTCCCCGGCGCAATTAACCTGCGGCCTGCATCACCGGCCACAGCTGATCGTGGCGGATCAAGGATAACCACCGAGGAGACAAACAATGTTCAGGACTGCATTCATCGCCGGCGCCGCGCTTGCTGTTTCGGCGCTCATGCCGATTGCTGCGCAAGCGGGCACCAACAGCTACAAGTTCGTACTGGCCGCGGAGTCGGGCGACCGTGATTCGGTCAATGGCAAGGCGGTGCAGAGCTGGGCGGCCATGATCGAGGAGAAGTCCAAGGGCCGCATGAAGGTCAACGTGTTCTTCCAAGGTGAACTCGGTGGGCAGCAGGAGATGTTCGACCAGCTGGTGAAGGGCAACATCCACATGATGCTGACCTGGCCGCAGACCTCGTACGACAAGCGCATTGTGGTCAACTACATCCCCTATCTGGTGTTGGACTGGGATGACGCGATCAAATCCTATGGCCAGGACGGCTGGGTGCGCACGTTGATGGATCCGGTGTACAAGGACATGGGGCTCAAGTACTTCGGCCCCTTCCCGGAAGGCTTCGGCGGCATCGCCACGAAGGGCCGTTACGCGACCAGCTTCGACAAGGCGAAGGGTATCAAGGTGCGCTCGCAGCCGATCTTCCCGCTGCCGCAGACGGTGCAGGCGATGGGATTCGAGGCGGTGCCCATCGACTGGGCCGAGGTGTACACCTCGATTCAGACCGGCGTCGTCGATGGCGACTCGTCGAACGTGATCTTCTGGGATTACCAGTACTTCCGCGACCAGCTCGACTACTTCGTGCAGTCCTCGCACAACTTCGCCTCCTACTCGTTACTGATGAACGGTGACACCTGGGAGAAGCTCGACGAGGAGGACCGCGGCATCGTCGAATCCGCCGCACGCGCGGTGATCGAAGCGCAGTTTGCAAATGCCAAGGCCGAGGACGAGAAATGGATTGCCGCTGCCAAGGAGGCCGGCATGGAGTACATCGTCCCGACGGTGGAAGAGAAGGCAGCCTGGATCGAACGGGTGCGCACCAGCGTATGGCCGCAGATCGAGAAGGAGCTGGGCAGCGAGATCATGGCGGTGGTTCGCGCCAACGCCTCCACGCCGAAGTAATCCGGTTTTGGCGAATATCGCCGACGTGCTGCCGTCACAGCGCAGCACGTCGGCGACTGCATGCCTGTCTTCGCGCGCAAGGAGGTCGTCGTGCCCATACTCAGGTTTCTCGATGCGCTCATCGTGCGCATCATCAATCCCGTTCTCGTCGTCATCGGGCTCGCGGTGGCCGTGATGCTCGCGACCGGCATCGTCAGCCGTTCGGTCCTGCAAAAGCCGATCTTCGGTCTGGAAGAGCTCATGCTGCTATCGGTGATGTGGTTCTACATGCTGGGCGCAGTGCTCGCATCCCGGGATCGTTCGCATCTTTCGGCGGACTTCGTACAGGTCATCTCCAGCAACCCCAGGGTGTGGCGTGTTGCGGGTTTCGTGTCGACGCTGGTGTCGTTGGTCGTGGCGGTGATGTTCGCGATCTGGGCGTGGAATCTCTTCACCTTCGGCCTGCAACGCGGCCAGAGCACACCGGTGTTCGCGATCCCCTGGTGGGTGTCGCAGCTCAGTCTCTTCGTTGCGGCGATCGCGTTCGTGCTCTACCTCGCGCGCGACCTGGTCCTCGAGCTCTCCGGGCGGATCATCCGCTCCGGGGATCCTTCCTCGGCTGCGGAGTGAACCGGCATGGAATCACTGATTGCAATCCTTGCCGTCGTCGTGCTGATGATGATCGGCGTACCGGTGGTGTTTTCCTTTGCCGCGATGACGCTGATCCTGTCCGTGCTCTACGACGTGGATATCTCGTCGCTGATGACCACCGGCTTCTGGTCGATCAATTCGGTGATCCTGGTGGCGCTGCCGCTGTTCGTGATTGCAGGTTACCTGATGCAGACGGGTGGCATCGCGCGACGTCTGGTGGAGTTCGTCGAGGCCGTCGTGGGCCAGTCGCGAACAGGCATGGGCACCGCGATGGTCGGCGCCTGCGGCATCTTCGGTGCGATTTCGGGCACGGCTTCGGCGGCGGTGGCGTCCATCGGCTCGATCATGATCGGGCCAATGGAGAAGCACGGCTATAGCCGTGGCTACGCAAGCGCGCTGCTGGCGGTGTCTTCGCTGCTCGGCCTGCTGATTCCGCCTTCGATCACGATGATCCTGTATGCCGTGGTCACGCGCCAGTCGGTGGCGGCATGCTTTCTCGCAACCGTCGGTCCCGGCATCCTGCTGATGATCATGCTCTCCATCCTCAACGCGGTCCATGTACGACGCAATTTCGCGGGCGAGATCGTCAAGCTACCACTGAGAAAGCGCCTGGCCGATAGCGCCAGTACCGGCTGGCGGGCGATTCCCGCGCTGATGCTGCCGGTGATCATCCTGGGTGGCATCTACGGCGGCATCTTCACGCCGACCGAGGCCGCTGCAGTGGCGGTGGTGTATGCGATCCCGGTGGGCTTTTTCGTCTATCGGGAGCTCACTTTCGGCAAGGTGGCCTTTGCCATCATCGAGGCGGCGAAGACCACCGGCGTGATCATGATCATCCTGGTGTTCTCCTTCGTCGCGAGCCGCATCTTCACGCTGGAGCGGGTGCCGCAGCAGCTCACGGAGTTGCTGCTCTCCACGCTGTCGGATCCGCTCGTGATCCTGCTGGTGGTGAACGTGTTCCTGATCCTGATCGGCATGATCATGGACGACGTCAGCGTGATCGCGATCGTCAGCCCGCTGATGGTGCCGGTGATGGCCGAGATCGGTGTCCATCCCGTGCATTTCGCGGCGATCATCGGCACCAGCGTGGTGATCGGCGCGAACAGCCCACCGATGGCGCCCATCCTCTTCATGTCGTGCCGGGTCGGGAATGTCGGCATGTCGGGGGTGATGCGGCCGGCGTTGTACTTCATCGCCTTCGCCGCCTTCCCGGTGATGCTGGTGACGACCTACTGGTCGCCGCTTGCGATGTATCTGCCGCGGCTTTTCGGCTTCGTGCAGTGATTGGTGGGTTATCCGGATAACAAGCTGATTCCACAACCGACGATCCGGCGTGACGCGCTTCGCGTTGCATCGGACCGTCACCCGAAAGATTGGAGAAGACAATGCGCTACACATTCAAGCTCGATGGCATCCACACCCCGGTCATCACCCCGATGCATGCCGACGGCAGCTTCGATCTCGACGCGCTCGCCGACCTCGTGGATGACCTGGTCGCCAAGGGCGTACATGGTTTGATCTCGGGCGGTTCGACCGGCGAGAACTATGCCGAAACCGTCGAGGAGCGCTTGCAGCTTGCGCGCTTCATCAAGGAAAGGCTCAAGGGTCGCCTGCCGCTCACCGTGGGCACCGGTGCGATGCGTACCCCCGACAGCATCGCGCTGGCGCAGGGCGCGCGCGAGTTGGGGGCAGACGCCATCCTGCTCGGTTCCCCGCCGTATGCCGTGCCCACCGAGGAAGAGAACGCCGCGAACGCGCTCGCGATCGCCGGGGCGGCCGATCTGCCGGTCATCCTCTACAACTATCCGGGACGCATGAGCATCACGATGGGCAAGGTCTTCCTCGACCGCGTGTGCCAGTCCGAGCGCTTCGTCGGCATCAAGGAGAGCTCCGGCGACATCAACCGCCTGCATCTCCTCGCGCTCGACTACCCGCAACTGCAGGTCTCCTGCGGCATGGACGATCAGGCGCTGGAGTTCTTCGCCTGGGGCGCGAAGAGCTGGACCTGCGCCGGCTCGAACTTCCTGCCCGAAGAGCATGTGTACCTCTACGAAACCTGCGTGCTCCGCAACGACTTCGCCAAGGGGCGGCGCATCATGGCCGCGATGATGCCGCTGATGCGGGTGCTGGAGCAGGGCGGAAAGTTCATCCAGTGCGTGAAGCACGCCACCGAGGCGAGCGGCCTGCGGGCCGGGCCGGTGCGTCCTCCGCTGCAAGGGCTCGGCGACGAAGAGAAGGCTGCGCTCGACGCCGTCGTGCGCACGCTCAAGACCACGATCGCGGCGATCAGGGCGGAGGGCTGAACCATGATCTTGCTGAGCAAAGAGGCGTATGAGGCCATCGCTCGGACGCTGGTGCTGCCCACCCAGGCCTTCATCGACGGGGCGTTTCGCCCGGCACGGTCCGGCAAGACCTTCGCGACGGTGAACCCCGCCACCGGCGGGAAGCTCGCCGACATCGCGGCCTGCTCCGCGGAGGATGTCGACTTTGCCGTGTCGCGCGCACGCGCGGCTTTCGAGGACGGGCGTTGGTCCAGGCTGGGCCCGGGCGAGCGCAAGGACATTCTGTTGCGCCTTTGTGCGCTCATGGCCGAGCACGCCGACGAACTCGCGGTGATGGAGAGCATCGACAGCGGCAAGACTATCCTCGACTGCGTCACCATCGACGTGCCCGAGACGATTCACTGCCTGAAGTGGCATGCCGAGTTGATCGACAAGATCTACGACCAGGTCTCGCCCGCGTCCGACGGTCACATCGCAATGGTGGTACGCGAGCCGGTGGGTGTGGTCGGCCTGGTGCTGCCGTGGAACTTCCCGCTGCTGATGATGGCGTGGAAGATCGGCCCGGCGCTGGCTTCCGGCTGCTCGGTGGTGCTGAAGCCCGCGGCCGAGACCTCGCTTACTGCGCTGCGTGTGGCGGAGCTCGCTCATGCGGCCGGTGTGCCTGCGGGTGTGCTCAATGTCGTCACCGGCAGCGGTGGTGCGGTGGGCGAACCGTTGGGCCGCCATCCGGATGTCGACATGGTGTCCTTCACCGGCTCCACCGTCACCGGGCGGCGCTTCCTGCATTACTCGGCCGATTCCAACCTCAAGGAGGTCGTGCTCGAGATGGGCGGCAAGAACCCCTGCATCGTCATGGACGACGCCGAACGGCTCGACGAAGTCGCCGCGCATGTGGTGAATGGCGCCTTCTGGAACATGGGCGAGAACTGCTCGGCGGCGTCGCGCCTGATCGTGCACAAGGACATCAAGGCGACGTTGCTCGACAAGGTGATCGCGCTCGCCCGCGAATGGAAGGTGGGCGATCCGCTCGACCCCACGGTGCGCGTCGGCGCGCTGGTGTCGAAGGCGCACTTCGACAAGGTCTGCGGCTATATTGCCAAGGCCCACGAAGAGAAGATCCTGTTCGGCGGGGATGCGATCGACGGCGCCTTCGTCGAGCCGACCATCGTCGAGGTGAGCGGCAATGACGCAGTGCTGGCGCGGGAGGAGATCTTCGGCCCGGTGCTGACGGTGATCACCGTGTCGAGCTTCGAGGAAGCGATCGCGGTTGCGAACGACACCGAGTACGGCCTCGCCGCGTCGCTCTTCACGGCCAACGGCAGGCGCGCGCTCCGCGGTGCGCGTGCAATCCGCGCGGGAACGGTGATGGTCAACAGCTTTGGCGAAGGCGATATCACCACGCCCTTCGGCGGCTACAAGCAATCGGGTTTCGGGGGCCGCGACAACGCCATCCATGCCCATGACCAATACACCCAGCTCAAGACCATCTGGCTGGATCTCGCGGCGGACGCAGCCACCGTCGCTGCTTGAGTGCGGCGCAGCCGGACACGGAGGATCACGATGAAGGACCATATCGCGAAACGTCTGCCCAGGCATGCCGGCCCGGCGGCCTGGAGCGAGATCCTCGGCCGGCGGGTGCCGACTCCGGCACTCGATCGCGACCTCGTCTGCGATTTCGTCGTGATCGGCGCCGGCTTCGCCGGCCTGTGCGCGAGCCGCAGGCTGGCACAGCTCAACCCGGGCGCGCGCATCCTGCTGCTCGATGCCGGCGTGATCGGCGAAGGTGCGGCCGGGCGCAACTCGGGCTTCATGATCGACCTTCCGCACGAGCTCACTTCGTCCGACTACGCCGGCGACAGCGACAGCGCGGACCACACCCTGATCGCGCTCAACCGCAAGGCGATCGCGTTCGCGCGCGAGGCGGTTGCGGAGTACGGCATCGACGCGAACCATTTCGACCCGGCGGGCAAGGTCAACGGCGCCGCGACCGCGCGCAGCCATGCGCAGAATCTCAGCTACGCCGCGCATCTGAAGAAACTCGGCGAACCCTTCGAGCTGCTCGACGAGGACGCGATGTTCGCGCTCACAGGAAGCCGCTACTACCGCTCCGGCTTGTTCACCCCCGGTACGGTGATGATCCAGCCCGCAGGCTATGTGCGCGGCCTCGCGGCGGGGCTCTCCGCCAGGGTCGAGATCCACGAGAACACGCCCGTCACCGGCTTTCAGCGCCGGGGTGCGGCCTGGCAGGTGCGCACCCCGGCGGGTAACATCTCAGCGGGCAAGGTAGTGCTCGCTAACAATGGCCAGATCGAGAGCTTCGGCTTCAAGCCCGGCCGGTTGATGCACATCTTTCTCTTTGCCTGCATGACCGAGGAGCTCCCGCGGGACGTGCTGGCCCGCCTGGGGGGGCAGAGCCGCTGGGGCATCACTCCGTCCGACCCGATGGGCACCACCATGCGCCGGATAGACAGTGGCCAGGGCGGCAACCGCATCGTCACCCGTACCTGCGCCGAGTTTCGGCCGGACATGGAATCCACCGCACACGGCATGCGCCGCGCCAGCGCGGTGATGCGAGCGAAGTTCGACGCGCGCTTCCCGGAGCTGAAGGCCGTGAAGATGGCCTACACCTGGTCGGGTCATCTTTGCCTGTCGTCCAACGGGGTTTCGGTGACGGGCGAACTCGAACAGAATCTCTTCGCGGCGTGCTGCCAGAACGGCCTGGGTGCGACCCGCGGCACGCTTACCGGCATCTGCGCAGCGGAACTCGCGAGCGGCGTGTCGTCGCCGATCACCGCGTACTTCGCCGCGCAGGCCGAGCCGGCACGGCTGCCACCCGCGCCGATCGCCGCGCTGGGTGCCACCGCCGTGCTGCGCTGGAAGGAGTGGCTGGCGCGGCGGGAGTGACTTCGATCTGATGTGAGGGTTGGCGAATGGTCTACAGACGGCGTTATCTACCCTCGCTGGGTGCGCTCGCGACCTTCGAGGTCGCGGCCAAGCATCTCAGCTTCACGCTGGCCGGCAACGAGCTCAACGTCACCCAGGCGGCGATCAGTCAGCAGATCCGCGGGCTGGAGAAGGCGCTCGGCGTCGCGCTGTTCGTGCGCGGCCACAACAGTCTCGCACTCACCTCGGCCGGTCAGCAGGTGCTCGCGGCAGTCAGCAGCGGGCTGGACCGGATCTGCGCGGTGGTCGACAGCCTCGATCGACCGGCCGACATTCCGCTGATCACCTGCTCCGGCACCAACGCGGCGGTGCAGTGCTGGTTCAAGCCGCAGATCGACCGCTTCAGCGCGGCCCATCCCGAGGTGCGTTTCGTTCTCCTCGCGTCTGACGAGGACGACACCTTGCGCAATTTCGACGAGGTGGATGTGTCGCTGATCTGCGGCAACGAACGCTGCGATGTCGGCGAAAACCTCTACTTTCTGTTCCAGGAGATCGTCGAGCCGGTGTGCGCCCCGGCATACCTGCACCGCCGCGGTCCGTTCGCCGAGCCAGCGGAGCTGGTCGATGCCGAGCTGCTGTCGCTACACCGCAAGCACTGGTCCTCCGAGGCGATCGGTTGGTTTCCGGTGACCTGGAACGACTGGTTTTCCGCCAAGGGCATCCACATGCCGGACAAGCCGCCGGTGCTGGTGAGCAACAGCTATCCGCTGCTGGTGGATGCCGCGCTGGCAGGCCAGGGTGTCGTCCTCGGCTGGCATCATCTGGTCGGCGCGCACGTGGCGGAAGGTGCGTTGGTCACCCTGTTCGATGCCCCGATGCGGGTGAATCGCGGCTACTACCTGAAGGTCAACAAATCCGCGCTCGAGAAACCCCGCATGCAGGATTTCATCCAGTTCCTGCTCACAGCCGCGGCAGAGGTCGAGCGGGGGTTTCCGCGGGTCGCGAATTCCGCTGCGTCATGAATTGATCGAACGTGGCCAGCTGTGAGATCGCCCCTGACAGCCCTTGATGGGTGAGAACTCTCTCGGCTGCGTGTGCCAGTTCGACCGCTTCGTCGGCATCAGGGAGAGTTCCGGTGATCAACCGCCTGCACTTTCTCGCGCTCGACTACCTGCAGCGGAAGGCCTCCTGCGGACCAGAGCATCGCGAGCGTCTACTTGATCGTATCGCAATCGAGATACATAATTGCCGAGACGGAGGACTCAATCATGACCCGTTCCACGATGCTGCACGTCCGGGTGGACGACGAAATCAAGACGCAAGCTGCTGAGGCACTGGCAGCCATGGGGCTGTCGGTGTCTGATGCTGTGCGCATCCTGCTCAAGCGGGTGGTGAACGACCAGGCCTTTCCGCTGGAGTTGAAGGTGCCCAACGCCCAGACCCGCGTCGCGATGGAAGAAGCCCGCGCCATGGCCAAGGCGCGCACCGCCCGCTTCAAGGCTGCCGACGCCCTGATCGATGACCTCGAGAACGCAAGTTTCGGTGCAAGCCAGAAAGCCCGCCAGCAGTAAGCGGGTACCCCCGCCCAAGGCGAGCGACTACACCAAGACTTTCCTCAAGGATTGGGAACGCCTCTCGCGCTCGGGCCGCTACGACCTGAAGCGGCTGAAGGAAGCGATGTTGCTGCTCATCGGCAACGATGCGCCGCTGGGGCCCGAATGGATGGATCATCCGCTGAAGGGTGCTTGGGCCGATCATCGCGAATGTCATATTGGCGGTGACTTCCTGCTCATTTACCGTCTGGACGGCAACGCGATCATCTTTGTACGGGCTGGCACGCACTCCGAGTTGTTCGAGGAGTGATCCGTGGCGATTGACTCACTGCCTACATCTCAATGAACGCGGGATTAAGTGGCAAAGGGATCGATCACGGTCAATCCTGGAATCCGCTTGAAGTCACTGCTGTTGCGTGTCATCAGCGGTAGTCCCTCCGTCAGTGCGGTCGCGGCGATGATTGCATCGGGCAGCTTGATCAATAGCATCGAACGCAGCTCGATGGTGCGCTCGACGATAGCCCGGGTGAGGGGTATCTCGACGAGCTGGTCGAGCAAGGCGACGGTCGCGCGGCGACTCTCGGAGGTGTGACGATGCCAGCCCAGGATCTCGATCCTGGTCAGCACCGAGAAACGGCCACCCATGTAGGTCGCGTGCTCGATACGTTCCAGAACATCGGGCGGAGCAGAGCCGCCAATCAGATAAATGAGCGGGTTCGTGTCGATGATGCAGGACATCAGCTACGACCATTCCACTCACGGTCGCGCATCGCTGCAACTTCGCTGTCTATCTCTTCGGCAGTCATCCGGTGCGGCCAGGCTGCACGCGCCTCGGCGAGTGCGTGCTTCAGCCGGGCATTTTCCGCAGGTTGCGGTGTTGCCGGTTCGATAGGCGTCGAGCGGGCGACGAGGAACTCGACGAAATCATAGATCTCGGCCTGCTTGTCCGGTGGCAGGCTTTGCAGGCGCTGTTGAATCAACTCGGCGTAGCCCATGACGCTCTCCTCATCCTGACGTCGGATTAGACATCGTCAACAGCAAAGCTTCAAGCCTTCCCGACGCCTTCCCGACGCCCAGCCAGTGGGCTCCACCGAGGGTGATGCGCGCTACGGGCGCTCCTGTCAGATCACCCCGTCCCGTCGTAGTGCCTCGATCGCCTCGGCGTCAAGCCCCAGCACGCTGCCCAGCACCGCGTCGGTGTGCTGGCCGAGCATCGGGGGTGGGTCGCGGTATTCCACCGGGGTGTCGGAGAGGCGCATCGGGTTGGCGACCAGCGCGACCTTGCCGGCTTCCGGGTGGGGCATCTCGACGCGCAGACCGCGTGCCTGCACCTGCGGGTCGGCAAAGACCTCGGCCAGGTTGTTGATCGGACCGCAGGGCACGGCCAGGGATTCGAGCCGCTGGATCCAGTCGGCGGTGCTGCGCCGGATCGTGAGCTTGTTGAGGAGCGGGATCAGCGCCGCGCGGTTCTGCACCCGCGCCTTGTTGGTCGCGAAGCGTGGGTCGGCCGAGAGCTCGGGCGCCCCGGCGGCCTCGCAGAAGCGTGCGAACTGGCCGTCGTTGCCGATCGCCAGGATCATGTAGCCGTCGTCGGTGGGGAAATCCTGGTAGGGCACGATGTTGGGATGGGCGTTGCCGAGCCGGCCGGGCGAGGTGCCGGTGGTGAGATAGTTCATCGCCTGGTTGGCGAGGCAGGCCACCTGCACGTCGAGCAGGGCGAGGTCGATGTACTGGCCGCGGCCGGTGGTCTCGCGCGCGATCAGCGCGGCCTGCACCGCGTTGGCGGCATAGAGGCCGGTGAGGATGTCGGTGAGCGCGACGCCGACCTTGATCGGGCCGCCGCCCGCTTCGCCGTCCGGCCGGCCGGTGAGGCTCATCAGCCCGCCCAGCCCCTGAATGAGGAAGTCGTAGCCGGCGCGCGGCGCGTAGGGGCCGCTCTGGCCGAAGCCGGTGATGGAGCAATACACCAGGCGCGGGTTGATCGCCGCGAGCGTGGCGTAGTCCAGCCCGTAGCGCTTGAGGCCGCCCTGCTTGAAGTTCTCGATGACGACGTCGGATTCGCGCGCCAGCGCATGCAGCAGTTCGCGCCCCGCGTCCTGCGTCATGTCCACCGTGATCGAGCGCTTGTTGCGGTTGGCGCACAGGAAGTACGACGCCACCGAGGTGTCTTCGCCCGCTTCGTTCTTGAGGAAGGGGGGGCCCCAGCCGCGGGTGTCGTCACCCTCGCCGGGTTTTTCCACCTTGATGACGTCCGCGCCGAGGTCGGCGAGGATCTGGCTCGCCCACGGGCCCGCGAGGATGCGCGAGAGGTCGAGGACACGGATATGTGAGAGCGCGCCGGCCATGCGGTTGTCTCCGCCAACGGAAAGGGGTGGGTCAAAAAGGGGCCGGACCTTCGCGGCATGCCGCAACGGTCCGGCTGAGGGGAGGGAATCAGTTGGCGAAGGCGGCGATGTCGGTGATCGCGCGGCCGAGGATCAGCGCATGCACGTCGTGCGTGCCTTCGTAGGTGTTCACCACCTCGAGGTTCACCACATGGCGGATCACGCCGTACTCGTCCGAGATGCCGTTGCCGCCCAGCATGTCGCGCGCGACGCGTGCGATGTCCAGCGACTTGCCGCAGGAATTGCGCTTGATGATGGAGGTAATCTCCACCGGCGCGTTGCCTTCATCCTTCATGCGGCCCACGCGCAGGCAGGACTGCAGGCCGAGGGTGATCTCGGTGAGCATGTCGGCGAGCTTCTTTTGGACGAGCTGGTTCGCGGCCAGCGGGCGGTCGAACTGCTTGCGGTCGAGCACGTACTGGCGTGCGGTCTCGTAGCAGAACTCGGCCGCACCCAGTGCGCCCCAGGCGATGCCGTAGCGCGCGGAGTTGAGGCAGGTGAAGGGACCCTTGAGGCCGCGTACCGTCGGGAAGGCGTTCTCTTCCGGGCAGAACACCTCGTCCATGACGATCTCGCCGGTGATCGAGGTGCGCAGACCGACCTTGCCGTGGATGGCCGGCGCAGTGAGGCCCTTCCAGCCCTTCTCCAGGATGAAGCCGCGGATCTGGCCTTCGTCGTCCTTCGCCCACACCACGAACACATCGGCGATCGGGCTGTTGGTGATCCACATCTTGCTGCCGGACAGGCTGTAGCCGCCATCCACCTTGCGCGCGCGGGTGATCATGCTACCCGGGTCGGAGCCGTGGTTGGGTTCGGTGAGGCCGAAGCAACCCACCCACTCGCCGGTGGCGAGCTTGGGCAGATATTTCTTCTTCTGCTCTTCGGTGCCGAACTCGTTGATCGGCACCATCACCAGCGACGACTGCACGCTCATCATCGAGCGGTAGCCGGAGTCCACACGCTCGACCTCGCGGGCGATCAGGCCGTAGCACACGTAGTTCATGCCCGCGCCGCCGTACTCTTCGGGGATGGTCGGGCCGAGCAGGCCGAGCGCGCCCATCTCGTTGAAGATCTCGCGGTCGGTGTGCTCGTTGCGGAAGGACATCTGCACGCGCGGCATGAGCTTTTCCTGGCAGTACGCCCGCGCGGTGTCGCGCACCATGCGTTCGGTCTCGGTGAGCTGGCTGTCCAGCATGAACGGGTCGGCCCAGTCGAAGCGTGCGCGGGTGTTTGCCATGGTCTGTCGTCCTCAGGTGGATGTGTTGATGCCGGGTTCGGGGGGCGCGTGGGCGCATTCTTTCCGGGTTCAGACTGTACGAATCGTTGAATCCTGAAGCAAGCGACTATTTTGAAGTATCTTGTGCGTAGAACGCACTTCGAGAATCCAGCATGCGCCGCAAGATCCCCACCACCGCAGCGCTCGTCGCCTTCGAGCTGGCGGCACGCTACGAGAGCTTCACCCGCGCCGCCGAGCAGCTGTCGCTGACCCAGAGCGCCATCTGCCGCCAGATCGCCGGCCTGGAGGACTTCCTCGGCGTGCCGCTGTTCCGCCGCACCCGGCGCGGCGTGCAGCTCACCGAGGCGGGCCGCAACTACAGCCGCCAGGTGGCGATGCGGCTGGACGCGGTGGAGCGCGACACGCTTTCGGTGATGGCACACCACGGCAGCGGCGCGACGATCGAGCTGGCGGTGGTGCCCACCTTCGCCACGCGCTGGCTGCTGCCGCGCCTGCCGGTATTCCGCAAACTGCATCCCGAGGTGACGGTGAATCTCACCAACCGCACCCGCGCCTTCCTCTTCGCCGAAACCGAGTTCGACGCGGCGCTGCACTTCGGCGAAGCCGGCTGGCCCGGCACCGAGGCGCATTTCCTCATGCACGAGGACCCGGTGCCGGTGTGCAGCGCGGATTTGCTCGCCGGGCGTGCTCGGCTGAGCGCCGAGGAGGTGGCCGCCCTGCCGCTGCTGCAGCAGACCACCCGTCCGCATGCGTGGCGGCAGTGGTTCGATGCCGGCGGTCTGCATGTGGAGCACGACATGACCGGTGCCCGCCTGGAGCTCTTCTCCATGCTCGCCGAGGCGGCCGCGCACCATATGGGGGTGGCGTTGATCCCGCCCTTCCTCATCCGCGAGGAGCTCGCGAGCGGCCGACTCGTGATCGCGAACGACAGGGCCTTGCGCATCGACAAGGCCTACTACCTCATCATTCCCGAGCGCAAGGCCGAGACGCGTGCGTTGACCGCATTCCGTGACTGGCTGCTCGCCGAGGCCGCCGCCTACCGTACGCGGCACCACGTGGGTGAAGCCGCAGCGGAGTGACATTACTGCACCATGGAGGGGCCGGGTTTCATGACGGCCGAGCATGCGGCCGGGCTGGAAATTCGGCAGGTTGCAGAGGACAATGCTTGCGCGATCGCACCGGCACGCCGATTCCGGCGTATTCCACTGTTTCCGACGGAGCCCCCATGAGCACTGCGTCCTCTCCCTCATCCCATCGCTGGCGCTTTTTCCGCTCCGGCGGCTTCGATCAGGTCCGGCTGGAAACCGCGGACGACCTGCGCAACCTCGCCACGCTCGACCAGAAGCTGTGGTCCGTGCTGGGTTGCCCCACCGTTGGCCTGGAGTTCGATTCGCGCACGCTGGCGATGATCGACAGCGACGGCGACGGCCAGATCCGCAGCCCGGAACTGATCGCTGCGGTGCGGTGGGCCTGCGCGGTGTTCAAGGATCCGGCCATCCTGTTCAAGGAGGGTGACGTGCTCGCGCTTGCGGACATCGACGCCGCTTCCACCGAGGGCGCGCAGGTGCTGCGGTCCGCGCGCCAGGTGCTGAGCGATCTCGGCAAGCCGGACGGCGATGCGATCGCGCTCGCCGACCTGGCCGATCCCGCAACCTTGTTCGCGCCGAATCATTTCAACGGTGACGGCATCGTGCCCGCCGAGCTTGCGCCCGATGCGCCGCTGGCCGAGACGATCACGCTCATCGCCGCCACGCTGGGCGCCGACACGGACCGCAGCGGCCAGCCCGGCGTGGGGTCCGCGAAGTGCGACGCCTTCTTTACCCAGGCCGACGCCTACCTCGCCTGGCAGGCGCAGGCCGGCGCCAACCCGGCGGACATCCTGCCGCTCGGCGACGCCACCGCGGCGGCGGCCGGCCTGTTCGACGGCTTGCAGGCCAAGGTTGACGACTTCTTCACCCGTTGCCGCCTCGCCGCCTTCGACCCGCAGGCTACGGGCGCGCTCAACCCGGTCGATGCGCAATATGCGGCACTGTCGGCACAGTCGATCAACGCCACTGCGAGCGAGGTCGCCGCATTGCCGCTCGCGCGGGTTGCCGCCGATGCCGCGCTGCCGCTTGCGAGAGGCCTCAACCCGGCCTGGGCCGACCAGATCGCAGCCTTCCGCAGCACCGTGGTGGTGCCACTCCTGGGTGAGTGCGATGCACTCGGCTTCGACGAATGGCAGGGCCTCAGCGCACGCTTCGGCGCATACCGCACCTGGCTTGCCGCAAAGCCCGATACCCCGGTGGTCGCGATCGACCCGGCCGTGCTGGCACGCATCGCCGCTGACGATACACGTGTGCAACTCGCCGCGCTGATCGCGCAGGACCTGCAAGCCGCCGAAGCCGCCCTGCACATCGACTCGGTCGAGCGCGCACTGCACTACCGCCGCGATCTCGTCACGCTGTTGAACAACTTCGTGTCCTTCACCGACTTTTACAGCAGGCGCAAGAAGGCGATCTTTCAGGCCGGTACGCTGTACCTCGATCAGCGCAGCTGCGACCTGTGCCTGCGCGTCGCCAACATGGACAAGCACGCCGCACTCGCGCCGTTCTCCGGCACCTACCTCGTCTATTGCAATTGCACGCGCAAGGACGAGGCGCCGATCACGATCGTCGCGGCGCTCACCGGTGGCGACGCCGACGAGCTCATGGCGCCCGGTCGCAACGGCGTGTTCTACGATCGCGCCGGCCGCGACTGGAACGCCACCGTGGTCAAGGTGGTGGATAACCCGATCAGCGTGCGCCAGGCATTCTGGTCGCCATACAAGCGTATCGGCCGGATGATCGGCGATCAGATCCAGAAGTTCGCCGCCGCGCGCGAGAAGGCGGTGGACGAGAAGGCCGCGGCCGGCGTCGCCAGCACCGCGACCAAGGCCGAAGCCCCTGCCGCCGCGCCGGCCGCACCGCCAGCCCCTTTCGACATTGCCAAGTTCGCCGGTATCTTCGCCGCGATCGGGCTGGCCCTCGGCGCCTTGGGGACAGCCCTCGCGGCCATCATCACCGGTTTCCTCGCGCTACCGGTGTGGCAGATGCCGCTGGTCGTCGCCGGCATCGTGCTGCTGATCTCGGGGCCCTCGATGCTGCTCGCCTGGCTCAAGCTGCGCCAGCGCAACCTCGGCCCGCTGCTGGATGCCAACGGCTGGGCGGTGAACACCCGCGCACGCATCAACATCCCCTTCGGCGGCGCCCTCACCGGCCTCGCGACCCTGCCCGCCGGCGCCTCGCGCTCGCTCGACGACCCCTACGCCGAGAAGCGCACCCCTTGGAAGCGCTATGTGTTCCTGCTGATCATCGTCGCCGTGCTCGCCGCGCTGTGGCAGAACGGCGTGCTGCAGGCGTGGATCAATCCGCAGGCCGCGGCACCCGCGGCCGCGCCCGAGGCCGCACCGCCTGCGCCACCCGCTCCACCGGCCGCCAAGCCGGCTGGCTGAGGCGGCTGGCTGAGGCGGCTGGCTGAGGCGGCTGGCTGAGGCGGCTGGCTGAGGCGGCTGGCTGAGGCGGCTGGCTGAGGCGGCTGGCTGAGGCGGCGCACCATCGGCCTGCAGCGTGGCGTGTTCATGCTGCAGGCGGCGAATGCGCGATCCGCCCTGAGCGTTCAGAGGCTCACCGCCGCGCGTCGCCCGCGCAGCACGCCGAGCCCGATCGCGCCGATCCCGATCAGCCACAGCATGCCGGGCTCGGGTACGGCGGCGTCGGGCACATACAGGGTGAGGGGGGTCATGGTGCCGGTGAAGCGGCCCGACTCCGCGAACACGAGGCCGGTGACGAAGGCGGTGGTGTCTTCAGGGTCGAGACCGGCACCGGGTTCGATGCCGGTCACACGGAAGGCATCGATGCCATTCTGGCCGAAGTCGATCGTGTTGCCGCCCGGCACATTGGTCATGAACTGCACCCAATCGTTGCCGTTCTTCAACCAGATGTCGTATAGACCGTCGCCAATGCCGGCCGGCAGTACCGCGCTCTTGATCAAGGGGTCGGTCGCGCCGATGTGGTAGTCGTAGCCGATCGCGACGATGGGGTCGATGAAGATCAGCTCGTCGGCGCTCACATCCACCGAGAACTCATACACCGGCTGTCCGTTGTCGTTGGCGATGGTGGGCAGGAAGACCTGCGCAGTCATGCCGGGGTCGAGGAGGATGAAGTCGAAGAACGAACGCGAGCGCGAGACGATGTTCGGGTTGCTGGGTGCGAGGTCCGGGTCGCGCAGGTCGAGCAGGCCGATCTCGAGCGAGTAGCGGGTGCCGGCCACCAGCGTGAGCTGCAGGGGATCCACCGTGAAGCTGTTCGCAGTCCCGGGGAGCGGGATCACACGGATGATGTCGGCCTGGCCCTGGGGGTTGATGATGCTGTCCGGCTCCCAGATCTGCAGCCGCACGGCATCGACATCGACCCCGGTGGGCAGGGTCCAGCTGAAGGTCGGGGCGTTTCCGCCTCCCGTGATCGCGACATTGGTCGGGAAGGGCATCGCTGTCGCGCCGAAGATGTCCTGCGTCACTGCCGAGCTGCTGTTGCCGTCTGCATCGAAGAAGGCCAGCGTCCACGCACCGTCCAGCGCCGGGTCGATCGGGACGACGCGGCTGAAGAAGTGCGGCGCGACGGTCTGGGGTTGGTGGAAGAGGGTGCGCGTCGTAACGTCCTGGCTGGCGTAGCCTGTGAGGGTGTTCGAGACGCCGTTGTCGTCGACGACCGTGGTTGCACCGACATGCTGGAATGCACCCACGGGGATGCCGACCGAGTTGGCGCCGCGGACATCGAGCTGGTGGAAGACGCCGCTGATCGTCGGTGCGGCGCTCGCGCCGCCGGCGTACAGACCGGCGAGGCAGAGCAGGGAAAGGGCCAGTCGCTGGCGTGTCGGGTGCATGTTCACGGCGTGTTCTCCATCGGATTGCGGTGTTCGGACGAGGACCATCGGCGCAGCGCGCGATGGCATGCGGCGCCGACAGGAGCCGGCCTCCTTCGCTCGGTCGGTTGAACACAATCTAGACGGGGTGCATGCCCGGCACATCACCAGTTCTGGTGAGTCGAGATTTCTTACGCCTTCGTCTATGCTGAATGTCGGGCATGTCGGCGATCGCATCTGCATCATGTGCTGATGCTGATCGCAATGACATGGTTCGCCATGATCGGGCTCCAAGCAGGAGGCATATGGAGATCTCATTCGAACGCATGGACGGCGTGATCTCCGAGATCTACGCTGCAGTCGGCAGCCCCGACGGCTTCGACGGCGCCTTGCGCGGCGTCGTGAGTATGCTGGACGGGTCGAGCGGCATGCTGTTCACGCCACTCAATGGTCAGGAAGAAGGCGGGTTCGGCTACGTCGATCACTTCGATGTCGCGCTGTGGGAACGGTTTCGCTTCGAGCTGCGCGAGGCATCTCCCTGGGAGCAGGCGGGCGAGCGGCGCCAGCTGATGTGCACCGGCATGACCGCAACCGACGAGTTCCTGGTGCCCGAAGACGTGCTGCGCAAGACGGCGTTCTACCATGAGGCGCATGTACCGCTGGATGTCGGCAGGCTGTGCTGTGCGGTGGTCGCGGGCGACGGGGATGCCAGCCTGCCGCGCACCTATCTCAGCATCTATCGGGGCATCGCTGCGCGTTCCTTCAACGACGCGGAGTCGCGCGTGTTGCAGCACGTGGCCGCGCACATGCGCCGCGCCCTGCAACTCGCGCACCGACTCGGCTTCGCAGAGGCGGAGCGCGCCGCGCTGCGCGAGCTGCTGCATGACCTCGCCTGCGGCATCGCGATCCTCGATCGCAACCGCAGCCTGCTATTCATGAATCGCAGCGCCGAGCGCTTGTGTACCCCCGCGCGCGGACTCTCGGCGCGGCGCGGCAAGTCCGGCGTCTGCGCGCTCGAGGCCGCCAATGTGCGCGAGAACGCCGCGTTGCAGCGGGCGATCGAGCATGTGCTGCGACCACCGGGCGAGCACCCACCCGGCGGCGAATCGGCGCGCGCGGATCCACTCATCATTCACGGCCCCCAGGGCCTGGATCCGCTGGTGGTGACGGTGATCCACCTGCCGGCGCGTCTTTCGGTCGCTGCCGAACCGGGTGTGGTGCTCGTCATCGAGGATCCGGTGAGCCCCCGGCCCGCTGCGGAGCAGCTCTTCGCCGGGCTCTTCGCCATGACCCCCGCCGAGTGCCGCATCGCCCGGGCGCTGCTCGCGGGTGAAGCGCCCAAGCAGATCGCCGAACGCCTCGGCATCACGGAGAACACCGTGCGCACGCACATCAAGTCGCTCCACACCAAGACCGCCACGCGCAGCCTTGCTGCCCTGACCGCCCTGCTCGCCAGGACGGGGCGTTCCGTGCTCGGCGGATGATCGATGCGCCATGCGCGCCGGGTGTGGCCGAGGTGCGGCAGCCGATGCGTGGGCGGGGCGATGCGGATACACTGCCGCTCCAACGCAACGCAAATGAACATGCCATGTTCAAGTTCATCCTGATCACGGTCCCGGTGCTGCTCGGCCTGATGTGGATTGCCACCCATCTGCCGCGACTCGGGATCGCGATCGGCGGCCTGTTGGTCCTCTCACCCGCCTGGCTTTTCCTGCTGGGCGCATTCGATGCTGCGCACTACCGTTCGGATGGATCAGCTGCAGGCCTCGTCATCGGCCTCGTGATGCTCGCTGTCCTGGCTGCGCTCATCATCATGGGCATCAACCTGATCCGGACGGGTCTCGACAATCTGTGATCGTCAACATCGTTCGCCGAGCGTTTCGACGTCACGGAAAGCAGCGTACGAGTGCATACCAAATCGCTCGATGCCAATCGGCGACCCGCAGGCGGTCGGCTCTGTGACATTGCCGGCCAGTGTTGGGGCTCGGTGCTTGCCGCACAGAAGGGAGGCATGATTTCCATTTTCCCGATCCCTTGTGCTGCCCTTTGGTTGGATTGATAATATGCCAAATGGCTTAACGTTATTGACATACTCATGGGGGATGAATGATGAGCTCACCATTGCTGCTTTCGGTCAAGGAATTTCGTGATGATGAACTCGTGCTGGATGAAGAGGAAACAAGGTTGGTGCTCAAGTTCTTCTGGCCCCAAGCCGGAGCCGAGAACATCGTGGTGAGTACGGATGCCAGACGACTTGCGCAGAGCATGCTTGTCGCGGCGATTGACGGCAGCTACGCAATGGGCTTCGTCCATGCGCTGTGGGAGTCGAGTGCGAAGCCCGGCGCCGGCATCAAGAAGATCGCGCAGAAGTTCGCCAAGAGTGCGCTCCAGCACCACTTCAGGCATGCCAGGACCAAGGATCTGGAGGACGTGGAGGTCTACGAGACCATCCGCAGGGATCTTGCCTGGCAGATGCGGTTGCGGTTTGACATGGTCCGAAATGGTATGCCCATCTCCCAGAACATGCCGATGATCTACACGAAGGGGACGGTAGCCGCATGACCCGCAAAGGCAAACTTGCGCTCTTCGCTTGCCTCATCGTTCTTGTCGGTGCAGCCGTTGCCGGCAAGGCGGTGCACGAGATCAGCCAGAACAGCATTAGCCGGCTGCTCGTTTGCTACGACACGAATCCGGCGCCGATCGCTTGGACATGCAAGCAGGTGCTCGCGCGAAAACTGAAATCGCCCGAGATCGTTTCCGAACTGAACAAGACCGGATCAGTCTTGTTTCCGCTCCTGATGACTGACGAGGCACGCGGACGCGAGATGCTGCAATTGCTGTTGAGCAATGGCGTTGACATCAATGCGGTGGATTCGGGGGTGCAAGTGGGTTGGACCGCCTTGCACATCGTGGCGATGGATACGCGGCTCTGGCCAGTGGAGGCGTTGCTCGAAGCCGGTGCCGACCAGGCCGCGAAGGACGCGGAGGGCATGACGCCGCTGGATCGCGCGCGCGAAGTGCAGACAAAACGCCCGCATCCGGGACGAGCCAACATCATCGCGCAGCTTGAAGCGCCAACTGGCAGCAGGTAGGCAATGGTGCATTCCGCGTAAGGCAACGGATAGGCAACGGCCATACCGACGACAGCAAACTTCGTCTGGCATCCAAGCACGAAGCCGGCCTCGCGGCCGGCTTCATGTGTCCTTCCGGCCGAAGCTCGGCCGCTTGTCGATCAGCCGCGCGCCACAACCGCGTCGATCGAGGCGGCGAGGATGTCCAGGCCTTCATCCAGCACCGCGTGCTCGATGGTGAGCGGCACCATCAGGCGCAGCACGTTGGCGTAGCTGCCGCAGGACAGGAGCAGCAGGCCGCGCGACAGGGCCTCGGCGATGACCGCCTTGGTCAGCTCGGCGTTGGTGCGGTGCGGGTCGCCGTCGTGGCAGAACTCGATCGCGACCATCGCGCCCAGGCCGCGCACGTCCGACACGGTCTTGTGCTTCGCCGCGATCTCGCGCAGGCGGGCCTGCATGCGCTCGCCGATCTCGGCGGCGCGGGCGCAGAGTTGCTCTTCCTCGACCACGTCCAGCACCGCCAGCGCGGCGGCGACCGCGAGCGGGGCGCCGGCATAGGTGCTGCCGAGGCCACCGGGGTTGAGCGCATCCATGACCTCGGCACGGCCGACCACCGCCGCGACCGGGAAGCCGCCGCCCAGGCCCTTGGCCATGGTGATGATGTCCGGCACCACGCCGCTGTGCTCGATCGCGAAGAACTTGCCGGTACGTGCGACGCCGGTCTGCACTTCGTCGGCGATGAGCAGGATGCCGTGCTTGTCGGCGAGTGCGCGCAGGCGCTGCAGGAACTCGGCCGGAGCCGGGTAGTAGCCGCCCTCGCCCTGCACCGGTTCGACGATGAAGGCGGCGACGCGCTTGGGTTCTATGTCGTTCTTGAACAGCAGCTCGACGCCGTGGATCGCGTCATCGACGCTGATGCCATGCAGTTCGCTCGGGAAGGGGGCGTGGAAGATCTCGTTGGGGAAGGGGCCGACGCCGAGTTTGTACGGGTCGATCTTGCCGGTGAGGCCCAGCGCGAGCAGGGTGCGACCGTGGAAGCCGCCGTTGAAGGCGATCACGCCCGGGCGGCCGGTGAAGGCGCGCGCGATCTTGATCGAGTTCTCCACCGCCTCGGCGCCGGTGTTGATCAGCATCGTCTTCTTGGGGCCGTCACCCGGAGCGAGCGCATTCAGGCGCTCGCACAGGCTCACGTAGCCGTCGTAGGCCACGACCTGGAAGGCGGTGTGGGTGAAGAGCGGGATCTGCGCCTGCGCGGCCGCGACCACCTTGGGGTGGCAATGGCCGGTGTTCACCACCGCGATGCCGGCGACGAAGTCGATGTAGCGGCGGCCTTCCACATCCCACAGTTCGGCGTTCTTCGCGCGCACGGCGAAGACCGGGTGGGCCTGGCCGACACCGCGCGGCAGCGCAGCGGCGCGGCGCGCCATGTTGGAGGCGTTGGTGAGCTTGGGCAGTTGGGTGTTTGCGTTCATGCGGTTCTCCTTGGGTTCGATACGGGCGGGCTTACTGCACGCCGCCCATGCACAGGTATTTGATCTCGAGGAAATCCTCGATGCCGTACTTGGAGCCTTCACGGCCCAGGCCGGACGACTTCATGCCGCCGAAGGGGGCGACCTCGGTGGAGATGATGCCGGTGTTGATGCCGACGATGCCGTACTCCAGCGCCCCCGACACGCGCCACACGCGGTTCATCCCCGCAGCGTAGAAATAGGCGGCGAGGCCGAACTCGGTGTCGTTGGCCATGTGGATGGCCTCGGCCTCGTCCTTGAAGCGGAACAGCGGTGCGACCGGGCCGAAGGTCTCCTCGCGCGCGACCTTCATCGCGGGCGTGACATCCGCGAGGATGGTGGGTTCGAAGAAGGTGCGGCCGAGCGCGTGGCGCTTGCCGCCGGTGACGATGCGCGCACCCTTCTCGAGCGCATCGGCGATGTGCTCCTCGACCTTCTCGACCGCATTCATGTCGATCAGCGGGCCCTGGCTGGTGCCGCCCTCGAGGCCGTTGCCGACCTTGAGCTTGGCGACCGCGGCGGCGAGCTTTTCGGCGAAGGCGTCATACACGCTGTCCTGCACCAGCAGGCGGTTGGCGCACACGCAGGTCTGGCCGGTGTTGCGGTACTTGGAGGCGAGCGCGCCTTCCACAGCGGCGTCGAGGTCGGCATCGTCGAACACGATGAAGGGTGCGTTGCCGCCGAGCTCCAGCGACAGCTTCTTCACCGTCGGTGCGCACTGCGCGGCGAGCTTCACGCCGATCTCGGTCGAGCCGGTGAAGGTGAGCTTGCGCACGATGGGGTTGGCGGTGAGCTCGCCACCGATCTCGCCGGCCGAGCCGGTGACGACGCTGAACACACCGGCCGGCACGCCCGCTTTCTCGGCCAGCGCGGCGAGCGCGAGTGCCGAGTAGGGCGTCTGGCTGGCAGGCTTGAGCACCATGGTGCAGCCCGCGGCGAGCGCCGGACCGGCCTTGCGGGTGATCATCGCGAGCGGGAAGTTCCACGGCGTGATCGCGGCACACACGCCGATCGGCTCCTTGGTGACGACGATGCGCTTGTCCGGTTGGTGGCCGGGAATCACGTCGCCGTAGATGCGCTTGCCTTCCTCGGCGAACCACTCGATGAAGGAGGCGGCGTACAGCACCTCGCCGCGCGATTCGGTGAGCGGCTTGCCCTGCTCCGAGGTCATCAGCACCGCGAGGTCTTCCTGGTTGTCGACGATCAGGTCGAACCACTTGCGCAGTACTTTGGCACGCGCGCCGGCGGTGAGCGCGCGCCACGCGGGCCAGGCGGCGTTGGCGGCCTCGATCGCGCGACGGGTTTCAGCCGCGCCCATCCTGGGCACGGTGCCGAGCAGCGCGCCGGTGGCGGGGTTGGTGACTTCAAGGGTGGCGCCGCTGTCGGCATCCACCCACTCGCCGCCGACCAGGCAGCGGGTGCGGAAGAGATCGGGATTCTTCAGGGTGACGGTCATGTGCTGTTCTCCGTTTTATGGTGTCTGCATGCGGGGATGCATCGTGTGGTTGTGGGGTGCGGTGCCTCAGGCCGGCTTCACGCCGCGCAGGCGTTCGTTGCGCCGGCGCAGGGCTTCCAGGGTCATCAGCATCAGGGTGGACATCAGGATCAGGATGGTCGCGACCGCCGCAATCGCCGGGCTGATGTTCTCGCGGATGCCGGAGAACATCTGGCGCGGCAGCGTGGCCTGCTCGGGGCTGGCGAGGAAGAGCGTCACCACCACCTCGTCGAACGAGGTGGCGAAAGCGAACAGCCCGCCCGAGATCACGCCGGGCGCGACCTGCGGCAGCGTGACCTTGAAGAAGGTGGTGACCGGGTTCGCCCCGAGGCTGCTTGCCGCCCGCACCAAGTTGAAGTCGAAGCCCTGCAGCGTGGCGCTCACCGTGGTGATCACGAAAGGCACGCCCAGCACCGCATGGGCGAGGATCAGGCCGGTGTAGCTGCCGGTGAGGCCGAGCGGCGCGAAGGCGATGTACATCGCCACCGCCACGATCACCACCGGCACCACCATCGGCGAGATCAGCACCGCGGTGAGCAGCGCCTTGCCGCGGAAGTTGGCGCGCACCAGGCCGATCGCCGCGAGGGTGCCGAACACCATCGCGAGCAGGGTGGCGAAGGGCGAGATGATCAGGCTGTTGGTGATCGAGCGCAGCCAGGTCGCGGAGGTGAAGATCTCCTCGTACCAGCGCAGCGAGAAGCCGGTCATCGGGTACATCAGGAACGAATCCGCATTGAACGACAGCGGGATGATCACCAGGATCGGCAGGATCAGGAACAGCAGTGTCAGCCCGACCAGGGCGCGTAGGCCGTAGTGCCAGGCGCGCTCGAGCGGGGAAGCGTAAGGTTGCAGCATGTTCGTCTCCTCCTCAGCGCGCCCGGGCCTTGCCGGTGTCGCCCAGGTAACGGGAATACACAGCGTAGAGCACCAGCGTTGCAGTCAGCAGCACCGCGGAAAGCGCCGCCGCCATACCCCAGTTCACCGCCTGGTTGGTGTAGAAGGCGATGAAGTAGCTGATCATCTGGTCGCCCGGGCCGCCCAGCAGCGCCGGGGTGATGTAGTAGCCCATGCAGACGATGAACACCAGCAGCGCACCCGCGCCGATGCCGGGCAGGGTGAGCGGGAAGTACACCCGCCAGAAGCTGCGGAACGGCGGGCAACCGAGCGACACCGCGGCGCGCATGTACACCGGCGAGATGCCTTTCATCACCGAATACAGCGGCAACACCATGAAGGGCAGCAGGATGTGTACCATCGCCACGTACACCCCGAAGCGGTTGAACAGGAGCTTGAGCGGCGAATCGGTGACGCCCAGCCACATCAGCAGCTGGTTCACCAGGCCCTCGTTCTGCAGGATCACGATCCACGCGGCGACACGCACCAGCACCGAGGTCCAGAACGGCAGCAGCACCAGGATCATCATGGTGTTGGCCTGGCGCACCGGCAGGGTCGCCATCAGGTAGGCGAGCGGGAAACCCAGCAGCAGGCACACCAGCGTGACGACGAGGGCCATCTCGAAGGTGCGCACCAGCACGTCGACATAGATGGCCTCTTCCTTGGGCAGTTTGACGATCTGGCCGTTGGCGTCGGTGGTGCGGTCCACTGCGCTCAGCAGGTAGAACGCGGTGGTCGGGGCACCGGCGCGCTTGAGCGTCTGCCACAGGGCCGGGTCGCCCCAGGCGGGGTCGATCGCGATCAGGCCCTCCCGGGCAGGTGTACCCTCCGCGAGGGGCATGTTGCGGGTGGTGCGCATGATGACGGTGCGCAGGCCGGGTTGTTCGCGGTTGAGGCGCTTGGCGATGTCGGCGATTCTCGGTGTGCCTTGCGCGGCGGCGAGCTCGCGGGCGAGCGCGGCAAACGCGACGTCGTGCGGCAGGCCTTCGCCGGACCAGTCCTCCAGCGCGGCGAGGGTATCGGGGAGGTTGTCATGCACCTCGGGGTTGGCGACGCTGCGGCCCAGCAGCGAGCCGATGGGCAGCACGAAGCTCGCCAGCACCATGATCGCGAGCGGCAGAATCAGCGCCATGAACAGCAGGTTCTTGCGTCGTTCGGCGCGGCGCAGCTGCTTCTTCAGGGGCATGGCCTGCGCGGGAAGCGCGGCAGGGGATTCGCTGGCAGCGGTCATCGGGGAATCCTGTTCGGTGTTCGTGTTGCGGCTGGCAGCCCGGGCAGGGCGAATCTGCCCGGGCAAGGCCTTTCAGGCGACGCTCAGCGCGAAGCCCAGGCGTTGAAGCGTTGCTCGAGGTCCTCGCCGTATTCCACCCAGAACTCGGTGTTGGTGGCGAAAGCACCTTCAAGGTTGGCCGGCGCAGTCGGCAGGGTCGCGGCGACCTTCGGATCCATCGTGCCCACGGCGGCCTTGTGGGTCGGGCCGTACGGCACTTCCACCGAGAACCGCGCCTGCGGCGCCGGGCGGCTGGCGAACTCGATGTACTTGTAGGCCGCTTCCATGTTCGGCGAACCCTTGGGGATTGTCCAGTAGTCGAAGTCGTAGATGCTGCCGTTCCACACCACTTCCAGGTTGCGGCCTTCCTTGCGCGCGCCGGCGATGCGGCCGTTGTAGGCCGAGCTCATCACCAGGTCGCCCGAGGCGAGGAGCTGCGGCGGTTGGGCGCCGGCTTCCCACCACACGAGGTGAGGCTTGATCTGGTCGAGCTTGGCAAAGGCGCGGTTCACACCCTCGGGGGTGGCGAGCACGGTGTAGATGTCGGCCGGGGCCACGCCGTCGGCGAGCAGTGCGAACTCCAGGGTGTACTTGGCGCCCTTGCGCAGGCCGCGCTTGCCCGGGAATTTTTCCACGTTCCAGAAATCCGCCCAGGACTTGGGTGCTTCCTTCAGCTTGTCGGCGTTGTAGGCGAGCGCGGTGGACCACACGAAGGTGCCGATGCCGCAGGCCTTCACGGCTTCGGGCACGAAGTCTTCCTTGTTGCCGATGCGGCCGTAGTCGAGCTTCTCGAACAGACCTTCCTCGCAGCCGCGCACCAGCTCGGGAGATTCGACCTCGACCACGTCCCAGGTCACGTTCTTGGCCTGCACCATCGCAGCGATCTTGGCCATCTCGCCGTTGTATTCGCCCGGGATGACCTTGATGCCGGATTCGGCGGTGAAGGGCTCGTAGAAGGCCTTGGCCTGGCCAGCCTGGCTGGCGCCGCCGAACGAGATCACGGTGACATCCGCATGGGCGATGCCGATGCTGGCGAAGCCTGCGACCAGGGTTGCGATGACTTTCTTGTTCATGTGTCTTCCTGCTCCTTCCTGATTGATGGACGAATGGATCCAAGGGACTGCATGCCGGACATTCAAAGAAGGGCGGCGCCCGGCAGCGCCGCCCCGGGTCTGGGGGTTCAGGCGGCCCGGGTCGGCGCGAGCGCGAGCAGGTGATCGGCCGACAGCTCGACGTCGACGGTTTCGCCCGCTCCGGGAAAGCGTGCCACCTGCGAGATCGGCGCCTTCATCGTGAAGTTGTCGCAGCCCGGCACCTGCATGCGCAGGCGGATGTGGTCGCCAAGATAGATCTGTTCCAGCACGCGCGCGCTGATGCGGCTGCTGGCGGGGGTGTCGGCGCGTGCGATGCGCACCCGCTCCGGGCGGATCGAGACGATGGCCTCGCTGCCCGGGCCGCCCGCGTCGCCGGTGCGTGCCGTGACCGCGCTGCCGTCGGCGAGCACGACGGTGGATACACCGTCCGCGCTCTCCGCGACCCGTCCTGGCAGGGCGTTGTTCTCGCCGATGAAGCTCGCGACGAAGGCGTTCGCGGGCTTCTCGTAGAGCGCGCTCGGGGTGTCGATCTGCTGGATCACGCCACGGTCGAACACCGCGATGCGGTCGGACATCGTCAGCGCTTCGCTCTGATCATGGGTGACGAACACGAAAGTCACGCCCAGCGTCTGGTGAATGTGCTTGATCTCGAGCTGCATGTGCTCGCGCAGGTGCTTGTCGAGCGCACCGAGCGGCTCGTCCATGAGCACCAGCTGCGGATCGAACACCAGCGCCCGCGCGAGTGCGATGCGCTGCTGCTGGCCGCCGGACAGCTGTTGCGGATAGCGGGTGGCGAAATTCTCGAGCTGCACCATGCCGAGCGCGCGGCGCACCCGGGCGTCGATATCGGCAGCGGGGAACTTGCGCACGGTGAGCGGGAAGCGCAGGTTCTCCTGCACCGTCATGTGCGGGAACAGCGCGTAGTTCTGGAACACCATGCCGATGTTGCGCTTGTAGGGCGGCAGGGTGTTGATGACCTGGCCGTCCAGGCGGATCTCACCCGAGGTCGGTGTCTCGAAGCCGGCGAGCATCATCAGACAGGTGGTCTTGCCCGAGCCGGAGGGGCCGAGCAAGGTGAGGAATTCACCGCGGCGGATGTCGAGGTTGAGGTCCTTGACGATCAGCGTGTCGCCATCGTAGGTCTTCTTCACGTGGCTGAAGCGGACCAGCACGTCATCCGGATTCTTTGCCGCAGCCGCGGGGCTGCCGTCGGGCATGGGTCTCGACACTGACTGTCATCCTCCTGGTGAATCGATTCGATGGCTTCCCGTCTCTGTATGGACGGGTTGATGCCGTCTTTGCGACGGGCACATGCGTGATGTGCGTAATTCAGTGTAGAGGCAGAATGGTGCCTGTGAAGGAGCCAATGAAGGTCATGTCATGGGAGCCAATGATTCCAATGTAATCGGAAGGGCACCGATTTCAACGTGTGAGGTTCGTCCGCAACGCGGCGAGCAGGGTGGTGGCGTGGTCGAAATCGAACTGGTCGAGTGCCCGCGCCAGCGCCTTCGCGTCGTTCGCAAGCCGAGTGTCCGCGAGCTTGGCAGCAATCTCGCTGCCAAGCTCGACGGCGTCCGCGTCGTTGTCGTCGACCAACTGCTGGAGGGTGTCGAGTTGACTGCCCAGCGCCTGTGACCGCAAGTCATCGAGCACCTCCAGTGGTGCCGGTATGCCGCCGTCGGCGGACTGCGTCTGCGGGTGAAGGATTGCCGCGACGACCTCGGCGAGCGCGGCATCGACGGAGGTGAGCAGCGCGTCGACTCGTTCGGGCGTCCCGGCCAGGTCGCCGCAAGCGCCCTCGAGATCCGCGCTGCATGCAGCCAGCCTAGTGGCGCCGAGGTTCGCGGCAAGCCCCTTGAGTGTGTGAGCGAGGCGAGTGGCCAGCGTGCGGTCGCCCGCCTCGACAGCGCTTCGGAACCGCTCCGGGAAGTCTCGCTCCGTCTCGGCAAAACGTTCCAGCAGGCGTCGGTAGAGCGTCGCATTGAAGCCGGCGGTCTCGAGCCCGGCGCGGCTGTCGATGCCGTCCAACGCGAACGCGTCCTGCGGCGTGGCGGCGGGTGCCGGCGGCTCGGCTTCGCCGCCCTCGACCGGCCCCGGCTGCGCCACACGTGGCCGCGGATCCCAGCGGCTGATGACTTCCAGCATGCGTTTCACATTGACCGGCTTGGCAATGTGATCGTTCATCCCGATCGCGATGACGCGCTCGCGGTCGCCGGCCATTGCATTCGCAGTCATCGCGATGATGGGCAACTCCCGGAAGCGCGGGTCGGCGCGCAGGTGGCGGGTCGCGACATAGCCGTTCATCAACGGCATCTCGCAGTCCATCAGCACCATGTCGTACGGTCGGGCGAGCAGCGCGGCGATGGCCTGCTGCCCGTCGGAGGCGGTGTCCACCTCGATGCCGGCGTTCTCCAGCAGCTCTGCCGCGAGCTCCTTGTTGATCTCGTTGTCCTCTACCAGGAGGACGCGCAGGCCCATCAGCTGTCGCGCATGCAGGCGCATCAGCGCATTGCGTTCCCGTACCGGCGCAGCCTCGGCGAATGCCGCACCCGCCGCCGGCGCGAGCAGCGCCGCGAAGGTGTCGTTCAGCATCGACATGGTCAGTGGCTTGGCGAGCACGCCATCCGGAGCGACCCCCGCCTCCTGCGCGGCATCGAGAAAGTCCTCGCGTCCGTGGGCCGTGACGATGACGATCTTCGGGACCTGTTCGGTGGGCATCCGGCGCAGGTTGCGCAAGGTCTCGAGGCCGTCCATGTCGGGCATCTTCCAGTCGAGCAGGAGCAGGTCGAACGGTGCGCCATCCTCGCGTGCACGCGCCACGAGCTCCATCGCTTGACGTCCTCCGCGTGCCACATGCACGCGTGGCCCCAGCGCTGCCACCGTGTTGCTTGCGATTTGCAGCGCGAGCTCGTTGTCGTCGACGACGAGCATCCGCTTGTTCTTGTACGCACCGAGCGCATACCGGCCGGCTCCACCCTCTTCGCTGCCTGGCTGGATGTGGACGCGCGCGCTGAAGTGAAACACGCTGCCCGTGCCCTCCTCGCTCTTGAACCAGATGCGTCCGTTCATGAGCTCGACCAGCGTCTTCGCGATGCTGAGCCCGAGCCCTGCCCCGCCGAAACGTCGCGCACTCGATCCGTCGCCCTGCGTGAAACCTTCGAACAGGCGCTGTTGCTGGCGTATCGGGATGCCCACGCCGGAGTCGCGCACCCAGAAATGAAGATCCACCTGGTCTGCCTCGGGCGGGGTGCCCATGTCGTGCAGGCCGGTACCTGGCTCGACGCCGATCACGATTTCGCCGCGTTCGGTGAACTTCAGTGCATTGCTGGTGAGGTTGGACAGTACCTGGCCCAAGCGCGCCGGGTCGCCGACGAGCATGAGCGGGACATCCGGGTGGATGTCGAATACCAGCTCCAGGCCCTTTGCCTCCGCCTGCGGCGCGACCAGCGCGGCAAGGTGACTCATGAGCTCGTCGAGCTTGAAATCGCTCATTTCCAGCACCATCCGGCCGGCTTCGATGCGCGAGAAGTCGAGGATGTCGTCGATGATTCCGAGCAGGCCGATCGCCGAGCCATGAACCTTCTGGATATAGGCACGCTGGCGTGAGTCGAGCTCCGTGTTCAGGACAAGGTCGGACATGCCGATGATCGCATTCATCGGCGTGCGTATCTCATGGCTCATGTTGGCAAGGAACTGGGATTTGGCTTGGCTGGCCTCCTCTGCGGCGACCTTTGCGTGCATGGCCGCCTGTTCCGCCTCCTTGATCGAGGTGACGTCCTGTGTCACGCCATGGACATGGGCGATCCTGCCGTCGCTCTGCCGCTCGAAGTGACCGAACGAGTGCAGCCAGATGATGCGACCGTCATCCTGTCGGCGGTAAGGATAGGTGGCATCGAAATGCGATGCGCCACTGCGGATCACTTCGCGCAGCGTCGCGCGTAACGCCGCGCCGGCGCTGCCGTCAGCGGCGTCGATACGGTTCCAGAACTCGAGGTTCAGGTCGTAACACCAGTCGGGTGGGCGCGGCGTTTCGCCGCAGATGGTGGCATAGCGGGGCGAGGCGCGCACCTGGTTGAGGTTGTTGCCGGCGATCTCCCAAAGCGCCGAGCCGGTCAGTTCCAGTGCGCGGTCTGCGAGCGCCTGTGCGCGCCTGAGTGTCGCAATCTCGGCTGCATCGGGCGCGTCCTGCGCCACGGCGGCGACTTCAGGAGCAGCCTGCTCGGCGAGACTGGCCGTACCCTCTTCCGCAGTGCACGAGCTGCCAGCGCAGCGTGCGCTTGCACACGACGCCAAGCTCGCCGCAATGGCCGCGAGCAACCACAACCACCAACTCTCGTGAAGGGTCTTGTCATGCCCAGCCAGCCAGCTGTACAGCGCGAAGGCGCCCATGATTCCCGCGACGAGGACGACAGGCAGAACGGCTGGGCGAGCGGTCGCGGTGCGGTCGGGCATGGGCACGGTTCTTCGTGTCGATCGGCGGTTCACCTCACAGGGATGCTACGCCGCACGCGTGGGGCATGCAATCGCGATGCACTGCGGAGCATCGATTGTCACGGATTCGACGCCGATCGTCGCATGCTATGGTTGCACGTGGACGGCACGTGGTGTGCCTTGGTGCGCCGTGACGATGGCGGGTGGCTCGGACTGGAAGGCGCGATGAACGTTGGGCTGATCGGTGATGTGGTGTTGCAGAACCTGGGGCGCCAGCCGGCCTCGCTGGCGCTGCGGGTTCGCCTGTACCTCGCCTTGCGCCAGGCGATCCTGGATGGCGGCATCCGCGCCGGCACCCGCATGCCACCCTCCCGTGGGCTGGCCGTCGAGCTCGGCATGGGACGCAATACGGTGATGAAGGCCTACGATCAGCTCACCGTCGAGGGTTACCTCGAGGGCAGAGTGGGTGACGGCACCTATGTGTGCGAAACCCTGCAGCGCGCCGCAGGCCCGTCTGCACGCATGCGCGCCGCACCCGATTGCGATGTCGCCATGCTTTCGCGGCGGGGCGAGACGCTGTCGCGGCTCACCGGCAGCAGCCGGGTGCAACATGGTGCCTTCATGCCGGGCATTCCGGATGTCGAGCATTTCCCCTTTCACACCTGGCGGCGCTTGCTGAGCAAGTATGTGCACCCGCGCCAGTCGCATCTGTTGCAGTACGCAGTGGGCGGTTTCGCGCCCCTGCGGGTGGCGATCGCGGAGTACCTGCGCACCAGCCGTCTTATCTCCTGCGATCCCCGTCAGGTCATGATCTTCAACGGCACGCATCAGGCTGTCGATCTGTGCGCACGCATGCTCTGTGACGAGGGTGATCGCGCCTGGATGGAGGAGCCCGGCTACTGGGGCGTGCGCAACGTGCTCGGTGCATCGGGTATCGACATCCGTCCGATCGCGCTCGACGACAAGGGGATCGCGCCCTCGGCCGAGGACTGGCGCCACCCGCCCAAGCTCATCTTCACCACGCCGTCCAGCCAGTACCCGACCGGCACCGTGCTGGCGCTGGAGCGCCGGCTGGAACTGCTGGAGCAGGCGCAGCGCCACAAGGCGTGGATCATCGAGGACGACTACGACAACGAACTGCGCTACCACGCCAACCCGGTTGCGTCGATGTTCGGGCTCGCCGGCGCGCGTCGGGTGATCTACCTCGGCACCTTCAGCAAAGTGATGTACCCCGGGCTGCGCATCGCCTATCTGGTCGTTCCGCCCGCCCTTGTCGACGCGTTTGCCGTGGGCAATGCCGAACTGTTCCGCGAGGGCCGTCTCACCGATCAGGCGGCGCTGGCCGAGTTCATCGCCGAGGGCCACTTCGCGGCCCACATCAAGCGCATGCGCTCCATCTACCGTGAGCGTCGCGACGCACTACAGGACGTGCTCGCCAGTCGGCTGGGGGACGCGCTCGCGGTGTCCGGCGGCCACGCCGGAATCCATCTGCTTTACCACTTCCAGGACCTGCGCGTCGATGACCGGCGGATTGCCGACGAAGCCCTGGCGCGGCATGTGGTGGTCCGTCCCTTGTCGGTGTACTACCAGCGCGCCGAGCTCGCGCGACCGGGGCTCAATCTGGGCTATGCCAGTGTCCCGGTCGAGCGCATCGGCCCCGCGGCCGAGATACTCGCGCGCGTGGTCGAGGCCAACCTGCGCCTGCACGGCTGACGCGCACCGCGAATGTGCTGCTGCGGTGCGCAATGCACCGGCATGGGTCAAAAATGATGACATTGTGCTCTGCAGCATCTCGACCCATGAGTCTTTGCATTACAAGATTGAATAGCTAAATCAGTAAATTGCATGTGTCTCCACATGGGGGTGAAGAAGGGGAGGAGAACTGGCACGTTTGAAGCTTGACGATCCGGCGCGCGTCGCGTCGAAGTGCATTCATCCGAACGAGGAGACACAGCATGCCCAGCCGACCCATCCAAGAGATCATCGCCGACCAGACCTTCGTCAGCGTGAGCATCGACACCCCGGTGCGCGAGGCCACTCGGCGCATGCGCGAGGCACGCCAGAGCGCAGCGCTGGTGACCGAGCACGGCGTGCTTACCGGCATCTTCACCGAGCGCGACGCGACCTTCCAGGTGCTTGCTGCCGGACTGGACCCCGACCAGGTTCCGGTTGGCGAGGTGATGACCCACAACCCGCAGACGATCCGCGCTGATCATCCCTTCGGCCACGCGCTGCACATGATGTTCGAGGGTGGTTTTCGCCACGTGCCGGTGGTTACGCCCGACGGTCGGCCGCTGGGCATGGTCAGTGCCCGCGACGCGCTGGCCCTGGACGCCATCGCGTTCAGCCAGGAGTTGGTGCGGCGCGAGGAAATCACGGTCATCCTCTAGGTCGGAGCGTCCGCTGCCGAGCCACTTCGGGTGGCCTGGCGGCGGCGCGCTTGTCTCCAGGCGATCCAGGCGATCAGCGCCAAGGCGGGCAAGAACATCCACTCTTCACGTGGTCGGTCGCTGCGCACCTGCACCGTGGAAATACGTTGTCCGGCGCTGAAACCCACCCTGGCAGCGTGGCTGCCGAAGCGCACGCCTGCTACCACGATCTCACCCTCCACCGCGTCGGCGGTGATTCCCAGCTTGGCGAGGCGTTGAAGTGCATCCGGCGCGGGCGTGCCCAACGGTAGCGAAACCGTGAGAGTGGTCTTGCCGCCACGCTCCGCGTCCTGCTCGAGCACCAGGCGCAAATGCGCATGTGCTGGCGCGCGGTTGATGGCAGCGAGCGCTTCGTCACCCGTCACGCTGCGATACGCCGGTGCGAGGCAATCCATGAGCATGCCGGGGTGAAGCAGGATCAGCACGGCGAGCAACAACAGCAGGCGCTCGTGGCGATGATTGCGCACGAGCAGCCAGTTCTGATTCACGCTGATGAATACCAGTCCCGCGAGTGTCGCGCTTGCCAACACCAGCAGCGTGTGCGCCGTGCCATGCACGCCGATCAGCAGCAACTGCGGGTTTAGCACGAACAGGAAAGGCAGCAGCGTCATCCTCAGCGTGTATCTGAAGGAGACCAGACCGGTACGCAGCGGATTCGCGCCGGCGATGCTGGCGGCGGCGTAGGTCGCGAGACCTGCAGGTGGCAGCACGTCGGACAGCAGGCCAAAGTAGAAGACGAACAGGTGCGCCGCGATCAACGGGATGGGAACGCCGTTGTGAGCACCGACACTGACGATCACCGGTGCCATCAGGGACGATACGACGATGTAGTTCGCCGCCGTGGGCAGGCCCATGCCGAGCACGAGGCAGATCAGCGAGACCAGCACCAGCATGACGAGGATGTTGCCGCCCGACAGCTGCGCGACCACGTCCGCAAGAACCAGACCCACGCCGGTGAGTGTCACCGTGCCGACCACGATCCCGGCGGCGGCGGTGACCACCGCGACCGCCACCATCATGCGTGCGCCGCTCACCAAGCCGTGGATGAGATCGTGCAGGCCATCGCGCAGCGCACGACGCAGTGCGGCAGGGTCTTCGCGTGCCGTGTCGCGCATCCACAGCAGCAGGGCAGGTTGGCTTGCAACCATGACCATCAGCAGCAGCGTCGCCCAAAACGCGGCCAGACCCGGAGAGAGCCGCTCCACCACCAGATTCCATACGAGCAGGCCGATGGGCAGCAGGAAGTGCAGGCCGGACTTCAACGTCGGCGCGCGCAGCGGGATGCGGGTGAGCGGCAGCTCCGCTTTGCCCGGCTCCGGCTGGTAGGGTGCGGCGACGCGCAGCAGCCAGACATAGGCGATCAGCACCAGCAGCATCGTCAGCGCGACGGACACGGCGGGTGGAAGTTGCGCCATTCCGCCTCTCAACAGGACCAGGGCGGCGAGCGCCGCGCAGGCGATGACGCAAGCGCCGAGCGCGCGTGCGAGGCTGCGCCGCCAGTTGCGCGGCTGCAGCCGCGGCAGGCCCTGCAGGCCGGCCTTCACCGACTCGAGATGCACGATGTAGAGCAGGCCGAGGTAGGAGATCAGCGCCGAGATCAATGCGTGGCGCAGCACCTCGATGTAGGAGATGCCGACATACTCGACCATGAGGAAGGGCGCTGCGCCCATCACAGGCGGCATCACCTGCCCCGTCACCGAGGCGGCCACCTCCACCGCAGCGGCCTTCTCGGGTGGGAAGCCGATGCGCTTGATCAGCGGAATGGTCATCGGCCCGGTGGCGACCACGTTTGTCACCGACGAGCCCGACACCAAGCCGGTTGCGGCCGATACACCCACCGCCGCCTTGGCAGGCCCGCCGCGCAGGTGGCCGAGCAGCGACATCGCGGCGCGCACCAGCCAGGCAGCGCCGCCGGCGCGCTCCAGCAACGCGCCGAAGAGCACGAAGAGGAACAGGAAGCCGGACGACACCCCCAGTGCCACGCCGAACACGCCGTTGCTGGACAGCCACATGTGGCTCATCGTCTTGGTGAGCGAGGCGCCCTTGTGCGCGATCAGGTCCGGCGCGTAGCGGCCGAGGAAGGTGTAGGCGAGCAGCACCAGCACGAGCAACACCATCGGTGGCCCGAGCAGGCGGCGTGTGGCCTCGAGCAGCAGGACCATGCCGACCAGCGCAGCCGCGAGGTCGAGCCGGCCCGGGTCGCCCGGGTGAGCTGCAAGGTGGTGGTGGAACAGGGCCAGATACCCTGCACATGCCGCCGCGACGGCGCCCGTGATGCAGCCGGTCCAACCCGCACGCTCGTGCGTCGCGGTGCCTCGCGCCGGGTACAGCATGAACACGAGCAGCAGCGCGAAGGCCAGGTGGAGCGAGCGGAAGCGGGTTTCGTCGATGAGCAGGATGCCGGTCGCGAGCGGCAGCGGCGATGCCACCCAGACCTGTACCAGCGACCAGACGAGGGCAATCGCCCCTGCCGCGCCGAGCCGCTCGGGTGTGACGACGTCGTGCAGCGGGCGGGCGGCTGGAGCGTTCATCGAAGGCGGGGACTGCAGGCTGCGACCGATCCAGTTTAGCCCAGGCGGGCAGGGCCCGGCGCGATGCGTTCGTCAAACATGCGCATCCGTCCCCGTGACACCGGCTGCGCGCACGGATGTTGCGCCGCATTGTCAGCAGCAGGCTCCGTGACGACAGGGATGCGTGTCCGGTGGCACGCCGAGGCGCGAGAAGTATCGTCATTCGATACCATGCAAGTTCGGCTGGTCGCGTCCGTCCGGCCAGCGTAGTCTTCACCCCCATTGCTGCAGCGCGTCGCAGTTCGACCAAGAGAGATCCACATGAGCACCTCCGCCGACCTCATTGCACTGTTGAAGACCGAGCTCAAGGCCGCCGGCATCACCTACGCGATGCTTGCCGATCGGCTCGGCATGGCCGAGTCCAGCGTCAAGCGCATGTTCGCGCGCGGCGGTGATCTGCCGCTCTCGCGTGTCGATGCGATCCTGCACGTACTCGGCATGGAGTTCGCCGAGCTCGCCCGCAGCATCGCC
The DNA here is from genome assembly GCA_041916775.1 of Rhodocyclaceae bacterium. GTDB lineage: Bacteria > Pseudomonadota > Gammaproteobacteria > Burkholderiales > Rhodocyclaceae > UBA2357. The sequence goes on from JAYRYZ010000008.1 coordinate 79,995, forward strand.
GAACGCCAGCCGCTGGCGCGCATGCTCACGCTGGAGCAGGAACAGGCGGTGGTCGCCGACCGCCGGCTGCTGCTCGTGGCCACCTGCTGCCTGAGCCAGTGGAGCTTCAGCCAGATCGTCGCCACCTACGCCTTGACCGAGGCGGAGTGCGTGCAATGCCTGACGCAGCTCGACCGGCTGGGCGTCATCGAGCTGCGTGCGGGTAACCGCTACCGCCTGCGTGTCGCGAAGGGTTGCCGCTGGCGCCCGGACGGCCCGGTGATGCGCTACTTTCGTGCCGACGTGGTGGGCGAATACTTTGGCGGCGACTTCAATGGCGAGGACGAGCTGTTGATGGTCGTCCATGGCCAGATCGGCGCCGGCCTCGCGACCAGCTTCCGCGACCGGCTCACCCGCATCGGCGAGGATTTCTCCAGCCAGCACCTTGCCGACCAGAAGCTGCCCGCCGCGCAGCGCCGGCCCTTCACGCTGGTGCTGGCGATGCGCTCCTGGCTGATGGCGGCATTCCGCGACATGCTGCGCGAGGACGCGCGCTGGCCGGATGTGGCGCGCTGACCCCACACCCTGCGCGGGCTTCCCGGCCCGTTGCCGCTTCACACACCCAAGAATCTTTCGGAGTCACGCCATGTTGCGAAGTTTCGCCAAATCCCTGCTGCGCCTCGTCGCGGGCGTCCTCTTCCGGGTGCGCATCGAAGGCCGCGTGCCGGCCGGGCAGGAGCGCCTGCTCGTGATCGCCAACCACGAGTCCTTCCTCGACGGCCTGTTGCTCGGACTGTTCCTGCCGCTGAACCCGGTGTTCGTCGTGCACACCACGGTGGTGAAGAACCCGATGTTCCGTCTCGTGCTGATGCTGGTCGACTACCTCACGGTGGACCCCACGAGCCCGATGGCGATGAAGAAGGTGGTGCGCCTCATCGAATCCGGCCGGCCGGTGGTGATCTTCCCGGAAGGGCGCATCACCACCACCGGCAGCCTGATGAAAACCTACGACGGCCCGGCCTTCGTCGCCGCGCGCACCGGCGCCACCATCCTGCCGGTGCGCATCGACGGCGCCGCGCGCACCTACTTCTCGCGCCTCGGCGGGCGTTTCCCGCGCCGCCTGTTCCCGCGCATCGGCCTGCACATGCTGGCGCCGACCGCGATCGCCATGCCCGAAGCGCCCACCGCACGCGAGCGCCGGCGCAAGGCGGGCGAGGCGATGCGCCGGTTGATGCAGGAGATGATCTTTTCGACGCGTCCGCGCCAGACGTTGTTCGAGGCCCTGCTGGACGCGGCCGGCATCCACGGCGGCAAGCGCCGCCTGGTCGAGGACCTGAAGCAGGAGGAATACAGCTATCGCGATCTCGTCAAGATGGCGCTCGCGCTCGGCCGCCTGGTGGCACGCGAGACGCGCGATGGCGAGAACGTCGGCGTGCTCCTGCCCAACCTTGAGCCCACGCTCGGGCTGGTGTGCGGGCTGTCGGCCTTCCGCCGCGTGCCGGCGATGCTCAACTACACCGCCGGCATCGACGGCCTGCAGGCCGCATGCACTGCCGCCGAGGTGCGCACCGTGCTGACCTCGCGCGCCTTTGTCGCCCAGGCGCGGCTGGAGGACAAGCTCGCCGCACTGCAGGGCGTGCGCTTCCTGTACCTGGAGGACCTGCGCGCCGCGATGACCCTCGCCGACAAGCTGTGGCTGATGCTGTGGGCGCTGCCCTTCCCCTACGCCGCCACACGCATCGGCGACGCCGAGGAAGCCGCGGTGGTGCTGTTCACCTCCGGCTCGGAGGGCAAGCCCAAGGGCGTGGTGCTGTCGCATCGCGCGCTGCTCGCGAATGTGGCGCAGATCCGCGCGGTGGTGGATTTCTCGGTGGACGACAAGATCCTCAACGCGCTGCCGCTGTTCCACTCCTTCGGCCTCACCGCGGGCGGCCTGCTGCCGCTACTGTCGGGTGCCAACGTGTTCCTCTACCCCAGTCCGCTGCACTACCGTGTGATCCCGGAGCTTGCCTACGACCGCGGCTGTACCGTGCTGCTCGGCACCTCGACCTTCCTCGCCAACTACGCCAGGCACGCGCACCCTTACGACTTCCACCGCCTGCGCTATGTCATCGCCGGCGCCGAGAAACTCGCCGAGCCGGTGCGCGAGCTGTGGTTCGACAAGTTCGGCCTGCGCATCTTCGAAGGCTATGGCGCCACCGAGACCGCGCCGGTGATGGCGGTGAACACCCCCATGGCCTATCGCCGCGGCACCGTCGGCCAGCTGCTGCCCGGTGTGGAGGCCCGCCTCGTGGCGGTGCCGGGCATCGACGCGGCCGACGGGCGGCGTGGCATGCTGCATGTGCGCGGCCCCAACCTGATGAGCGGCTACTTGCGCCATGACAGGCCGGGCGTGGTGCAGCCGCCGGCCTCCGAGGTGGGCAGCGGCTGGTACGAGACCGGCGATGTGGTCGAGCTCGACGGCGACGGCTTCGTGCGCATCGTCGGACGGGTCAAGCGCTTCGCCAAGATCGCCGGCGAGATGGTGAGCCTGGAGGTGGTGGAGAAGATCGCCGCTGCCGCTTCGCCCGCCGCCCAGCATGCAGCCACCACCCAGGCCGACGCCGCCAAGGGCGAGGCGCTGGTGCTGTTCTCCACCGACCGCGGCCTTGCGCGCGACACCCTGCTGCCGGCGGCGAAGGCGCTCGGCGCGCCCGAGCTCGCGATCCCGCGTCGCATCGTGCCGGTGGATGCGCTGCCCTTGCTCGGTACCGGCAAGATCGACTATGTGACCCTGAAGCAGTGGGCGGAGGCGGCGTGAGCATGCGCGATTCGACAGACCGCCGCCACAACCCGGCCCGCCGCCGCCTGTTGCGCGCAGCGCTCGGCCTGGGTGGCGTGGCCGCGCTGGGTGGCTTTGCCGCGGTGTTCTCGCGCGACGCGGTCATCAACCCGTGCCGCGCGACATTACCCGCATCGCTCGCCGTACACCCGCTGGTGCAGGCGGCGTGGGAAGGCCTCGACCCGGCCCGCGTATGGGATGTGCACGCCCACCTCGCCGGCAGCGGGGATTCCGGCAGCGGCATCATGATCTCGCCGCGCATGTTGAGCCCGCTGAACCCGCTCGAATACCTGCAGCGGCTCTTCTATCTGAATGCCGGCTGCGCCCATGATGCGCCCGGTCGGGTGGACGAGAGCTACGTTGCGCGCATCGAGAACCTCATGGAGGGTTTTCCGCCGGGCGCGAAGCTGATGCTGTTCGCGTTCGACCATGTGCATGACGAGCATGGCGTGGCGCAACCCGAGCGCTCCGCTTTCTACGTGCCGGACCGCTACGCGCTGGAGGTGGCGCGCGCGATGCCGGAGCGCTTCGAATGGGTGTGCTCCATCCACCCCGCGCGGCCGGACGCGATCGACGCGCTCCAGGCGGCGGTGGCGGATGGCGCGCGTGCGGTGAAATGGCTGCCGCCGGCGCAGGGCATCGACCCGGCCTCGCCCGCTTACGACCGCTTCTATCGTGCGCTTGCCGACCTGCAGCTGCCGTTGATCACCCACGTCGGTGAGGAGCAGGCGGTGGCCGGCGCCGAACGCCCCGAGTTCGGCAACCCGCTGCGGTTGCGGCGTGCGTTGAACAGCGGCGTGAAGGTGGTGATGGCGCATTGCGCGAGCCATGGCGAGGATGTCGACTTCGAGCGCCCGTCGCCGACCGGGGCGGGGCCGCGGGTGAGCAGCTTCAGCCTGTTCGCGCGGTTGATGGAAGACGATACCTACAAGGCCAATCTCTTCGGCGACATCTCCGCGATCGTGCTGCGCAACCGCGATGCCGACACGGTGCGCACCCTGCTCGAGCGGACCGACTGGCATGCGCGCCTGCTCTACGGCAGCGACTACCCGCTGCCCGGCGTGATCCCCCTGATCAGCGTCGCCGGGCTCGCGCGCGACGGCCTGCTCGACACGGCCGCGGTCGCCCCGCTGGAGGAGATTCGCGCGCACAATCCGCTGCTGTTCAATTTCGTGCTGATGCGCAGCCTCAGCCACCGCGGGCAGGGCTTTTCCCCGCGTGTGTTCGAGACGCGCACCCTGTTCGATCGCCCCGCCACCGCCCTCGCAGGCGCCGCCGTCCGGAGTCCCGCATGAGCTCGCAGTTCAAGTTGCTGGAAGAACGCCGCTTCCTGCCCTTCTTCCTGACCCAGTTCCTGGGTGCGTTCAACGACAACTTCTACAAGAACGCGCTGGTGGTGCTGATGACCTTCCAGGCGGCGCGCTTCACCACCTTGCCGCCCGGCGTACTGGTGAACCTCGCCGCGGGGCTCTTCATCCTGCCGTTCTTCCTGTTCTCGGCCACCGCCGGGCAGATCGCCGACAAGTACGAGAAGAGCCGGCTGATCCGCTTCACCAAGCTGCTCGAGATCGTCATCATGGTGCTCGGGGCGCTCGCCTTCGCGACCGAATCGCTCGCGTTGATGCTCACCTGCCTGTTCCTGATGGGCACGCAGTCCTCGCTGTTCGGCCCGGTGAAGTACGCGATCCTGCCGCAGCAGCTGCGCGAGGAGGAACTCGTCGGAGGTAACGCGCTGGTGGAGTCGGGCACCTTCGTTTCCATCCTGCTCGGCACCATCGTCGGTGGCCTGCTCATCGCCGTACCCGACGGCGCCGCCTGGGTGTCGGCGGGTGTCATCCTCGTCGCGGTGCTGGGTTATCTCGCGAGCCGCGCGATCCCCGAGGCCGCAGCGGCGGACCGCCACCTGGTGATCAACTGGAATCCCGTCACCGAGACCTGGCGCAACATCCAGTTCACCCGCGGCAACCGCAGCGTGTTCCTGTCCATCCTCGGCATCTCGTGGTTCTGGTTCTACGGCGCGCTGTTCCTGTCGCAGTTTCCCGGCTACGCGGCGGATGTGCTGGGCGGCGACGAGAAGGCGGTGACGCTGCTGCTGGCGATGTTCTCGGTGGGCATCGGCGTGGGCTCGCTGGCCTGCGAGAAGCTGTCGCAGGGCAAGGTCGAGATCGGGCTCGTGCCCTTCGGCTCGATCGGCCTCACCCTGTTCGCGCTCGACCTGTGGTGGGCGAGCCCGGCGGCAGGCAGCATGGGGAGCGCGCAGCCGCTGGCCGAGGTGCTGTCGCATGCGACGACCTGGCGCGTGCTCTTCGACCTGGTGATGATCGGCGTCTTCGGCGGATTCTTCATCGTGCCGCTGTATGCGCTGATCCAGACGCGCTCGGTGCCGTCCCACCGTTCGCGCATCATCGCCGGCAACAACATCCTCAACGCGCTCTTCATGGTGGTGGCGGCCGGGCTGGCGGCCGGCTTGCTCGCCGCCGGCTTCAGCATCGCGCAGCTGATCCTCGTCACCGCCATCCTCAACGGCGTGGTGGCGATCTACATCTACACCCTGGTGCCCGAGTTCCTGCTGCGCTTCGTGGTGTGGTTGCTGGTGCACTCCATCTACCGGTTGCGCATCGAAGGCGCGCAGCACATCCCCGAGCAGGGGCCGGCGCTGCTGGTGGCCAATCATGTCAGCTATGTGGATGCCCTCATCATCACGGCGGCGAGCCGGCGGCCGGTGCGCTTCGTGATGGACCACCAGATCTTCCGCACGCCGGTGCTGTCCTTTCTGTTCCGCACCGCGCGCGCGATCCCGATCGCATCCGCCAGGGAGAACCCCGCGCTGATGGAGGCCGCGTTCGACGAGATCGGTCGTGCGCTCGACAACGGCGAGCTGGTGGCGATCTTCCCGGAGGGTGGCATCACTCGAGATGGCGAGCTGCAGCCTTTCCGGCCGGGCATTGTCCGCATCCTCGCGCGCAACCCGGTGGCGGTGGTGCCGCTCGCACTGCGCGGCCTTTGGGGCAGCTTCTTCAGCCGCATGGACGGCCGGGCGATGACGCGCCCGTTCAGGCGTGGCCTGTTCAGCAAGGTGGAGTTGGAGGCTGCGCCCCCGCTGGCTGCAGACGAGGCTACGCCCGACGCGCTGCATGCGCGCATCGCCGCACTGCGCGGCGATCTGCGATGAGGTGCGGAGCATGGCCGACCCCACCGACGCCCCACCCTGGAACAAGACGCCGAACTGCTTTCACTGCACCGGCCTGCGCATCACCCACGACCCCGCCTGGCCCTACGCCTGCCGGCATTTCGGATTCCGCAGCCGCATCCTGCCCAGCCGCGAGATCGAACGCGCTTCCGGAGAGCACTGCCTGCTGTTCCAGCCCAAGCCGGGGCGCAAGGCGTGATCTGGGCAATGTCGTCCAGTCGGCCCGCCTGCCGGGCAATGCTGTCGGTATTTCTTACACTCCCTCCATGCGGATTTGCGCGAATCGATGAAATCATCATTATGATGAAAGGCATATTGCAAAAGGCATAGTGCTTGCTTCTCCGCTGCGTCGATGCATAACCCGAAACGCTGACTGGAGATGGAAATGATCAAAGCGAAATCCGCCCTGCATGCGCTGCTCTGTGCCGCTGCGGTGACCCTTGCGGGTACCGCCCACGCCGAATGGACCCGCTCGTCCTGGGTGGTCGATTCCGTTGTCGACAACGGTAACGGCACCTGGACTTACGGCTACACGCTGCAGAACACCAGCACGGGCGAAAACGATGTCGATTTCGACGAGACGCCCTGGATCGTCGACTGGGAACTGCCCTGGTTCAGTGACATGGGCATCACCGACGTGACCTCGCCCTGGGGTTGGACCTATGCGATCGAGACCATCGGTACGCCCAACCCCTTTACCGGTTGGGCGGGCGTGGCCGCATGGCAGGATCCGGCCGACCCGTGGTACGCGGGGCCAACCAGTCCCTACACCACCGGCACCCAGGTGCTGCATTGGTACTCGCAGTGCTTCACCGGTTTCATCGAGGGGGGCGACGGCGGAATTGGCTGCGAATGGAATCTGCAGAACGGCATTGCGCCTGAGCAGGAACTGAGCGGGTTTGGCTTCACCGCAAACTATGCCCCGACCGCTGCGCCCTATCAGGCTTCCTGGGCCACTGCGCCGGTGCTGACCGGGGACCCGGCCTTCCCCGCGGCGGGCGTTCCTGCCTCGCCCTCCGTCACTGGCCAGCCGGGCGGCCAGGTGCCCGAGCCCGGCGTGTTGGCGTTGCTCGGTCTGGCGGCACTGGCCGGTGTGGCTGTGCGTCGGCGCAGCTGATTCGTCCGGACGGGCCCATGCGCAGGTGTGCCACTGCGGGCACCTGCGTCACAGCTTCTTCACGAACTCCGATTTCAGCTTCATCGCGCCGATACCGTCGATCTTGCAATCGATGTCGTGGTCGCCTTCCACCAGACGGATGTTCTTCACCTTGGTGCCCACCTTCACCACCAGGGATGAACCCTTGACCTTCAGGTCCTTGATCACGGTGACGCTGTCGCCGTCCTGCAGCAGGTTGCCATTGGCATCCTTGAAGACGCGGGTGGTCTCCTCGCCGGTCTCGGCTGCGCCACCGGACCATTCATGCGCGCATTCGGGGCACACGAAATGGCCGCCGTCTTCATAGGTGTATTCGGAGCTGCACTTCGGGCAGCTGGGCAGACCACTCATCGGAGATCCCTGGTTGTTGGTTTGAAACGATGCGGAAGGATGCGGTGCCGCAGGCCCGGAGCCATCCACAGCACACTCGGCTACATGCCGAGCGATTTCAGCAGATCATCGGTGTCTGAGTTGCTGACGGCGACCGGCTCCGTGCCGTTGCCTGCCGAACCGTTGCCCGCTTCCTCGAACAGGGCATCGGTGTCCTGCGCTTCCTGCGTCTCGAAGTCGAAGAGCTTGATGAACTCGGTGTGGTCGATCGCGAGTTCCAGATAGAAGATGTTGTTGTGGCTGGTGTAGAAGGTGACGCGGCGCGCCTCCGGTTTCTCGAGGTTGGTGTCCACGCTCAGCATCACCTGCTTGTTGAGCACCAGCATCTTGGGTTGGTTCTGGGTGATGTGGGTCTGCAGCTCGCGCCCGACCTTGCCGGTGAAGTCGCCGACGATCTGGTTCATCAACTCGCCCATCACGTTGCTGACTTCGTCCGCGGTGTAGAAGCTCGCCAGGTCGTGCTTGGACATCCCCATGTTGAGCATGTAGCTCTGGTAAAGCTCCATTGCCGACTCGGCCGAGAAGTTGATCACCACCAGGCCGGAGAAACCGCCGTCGAACAGCACGAAGCAGCCGATGTCGGGCTTGAGGCAGGTGCGGGTGATGCGCTGGACCATGCCGGAGTAGCGCAGCTCGGTGCCGGTGGCCGCGTTCAGCACCTTGGTGACCGAGTTGCACAGGCTGATGAGGATGTCCTCGGTGCCGAAGACGACGGGGTTTTCTTCTCTCATGATCATGCGCAGGCCCTGCCGTAACAGAATGTCACTATGTATAGCACAGACGCACGCAAGTCCGAACGCATGAATGCGCGGCCACGCTTAACAAGCGCCGCGGATGCATGCATGCTGCACGCCATGAAGAGAACACCCTATGCCGGTCGCGACCTGCAGCGCGCCCAGACCATCGACGACCTGCGGGCGCGTGCGCATGCCCGCATCCCCAATTTCTGCGCGGAGTATCTCGAGGGTGGTGGCGACGACGAGCTCACGTTGGCACGCAACCGCGCGAGCCTCGACGCAATCCTGTTCCGGCCGCGCACGCTGGTGGATGTGTCGCAGCGCGAGACCGCCTGTACGCTGTTCGGCGAGCGCATCGCGATGCCCTTGCTGATCGCGCCCACCGGCTTCAACGGCCTGCTTGCCGATCGCGGCGATCTCGCGCTGGCGCGGGCGGCGCGTGAAGCGGGGGTGCCGATGTGCCAGAGCATGGTGTCCACCGTGGCGCTGGAGGAGGTCGTGGCGACCGGGGTGCGTCACTGGATGCAGCTCTACCCGTTCAAGGACCGTGACAACCTGGCGGGCGTGGTGAGGCGCGCCGAGCGCGCGGGGTCGGAGGCGATCGTGCTCACCACCGACGCGGTGGTACTCGGCAACCGCCACTGGGACAAGCGCAACTACCGCGCGCCGATGAAGCTCGACTGGCGCAACCTCCTCGACGTGGCGCTGCACCCGCGCTGGGTGTTCGACGTGCTCGTGCCGCACGGCATGCCGCGCTTTCGCAACCTGGGTGACTTTCTGCCGCCGGGGCAGGACAGCGCGCGCAACGCCGCCGCCTTTCTCACCGCGCAGATGGACGCCTCGCTCGCATGGGACGACGTGCGCTGGCTGCGCGACCTGTGGCCGCGCAAGCTCGTCATCAAGGGCATCCTGTGCGTGGAGGACGCGCTGCGCGCGCAGGCGGTGGGGGCGGATGGCATCGTCGTCACCAACCATGGCGGCCGTCAGCTCGATGGCTGCCTCGCGCCGATCGAGTTGCTCGCCGACATCCGGCGTGCGATAGGGCCGGAGATGACCCTCATCGTCGATAGCGGTTTCCGCCGCGGCGCGGATTTCGTCAAGGCGCGCGCGCTCGGTGCGGACGCGGCGATGTCAGGGCGCGCCACGCTCTATGGCCTGGCTGCGGGTGGGGAGACGGGGGTGCGGCGGGCGCTGCAGATCCTGCACGGCGAGATCGACCGCACGCTGGGGCTGATGGGCGTGCCGAGGCTGGAGGCGGTCGGCGCCGAGCATGTCATCCAGCCCGCGCCCGCCACGCGTTGAGCACGTGGCGGGTGGCCCGGACCGCGCAGGGCCAGGCCTGGTCTGGTGCGGGCGGACTTACATCACCCGGTCGAGCGTGGCGGCGAAGGTGGCGACGGTACGCTCGACGTTGGTGAGCTTGTCGAGTCCGAACAGGCCGAGGCGGAAGGTCTTGAAGTCGGCGCCTTCGTCGCACTGCAGCGGCACGCCGGCGGCGATCTGCAGGCCGGCGTCGAGAAAGCGCTTGCCGCTGCGGATGTCGTCGTCGCCGGTGTAGCTCACCACCACACCCGGTGCCTCGAAGCCGGGCGCGGCCACGCTCGTCACGCCACGCGCGGCGAGCAGCGCGCGGATCTGGCTGCCCAGCGCGATCTGGCGCTCGCGCAGGTGGTCGAAGCCGAGCGCGTCCGCCTCCGCCATGATGTCGCGCAGGCGCGCGAGGCCGTCCGTGGGCATGGTCGCGTGGTAGGCGTGGCCGCCCTGCTCGTAGGCCTCCATGATCTGCAGCCACTTCTTCAGGTCGCAGGCGAAGCTGGTGCTGGTCGTTTCGTCCAGCCGCTTGCGTGCGGCCGCGCTCAGCATCACCAGGCCGCAGCAGGGCGACGCGCTCCACCCCTTCTGCGGCGCGCTCACCAGCACATCCACGCCGGTCGCGCGCATATCGACCCACATCGCGCCGGAGGCGATGCAGTCGAGCACGAACAGGCCGCCGACTTCATGCACCGCGTCCGCGACGGCGCGCAGGTAGTCGTCAGGCAGCATCATCCCGGCCGAGGTTTCGACATGCGGCGCGAACACCAGCGCCGGCTTCTCGGCGCGGATCGTCGCCACCACCTCGGCGATCGGCGCGGGCGCGAAGGGCGCGGCTGCACCTTCGGCGATGCGACGCGCCTTCAGCACGAGGGACTCCGACGGGATGCGGCCCATCTCGAAGATCTGCGTCCAGCGGTAGCTGAACCAGCCGTTGCGGATCACCAGGCATTTGCGGTCGGTGGCGAACTGGCGTGCCACCGCCTCCATGCCGAAGGTGCCGCTGCCGGGGACGATCGCGACGGCGTCGGCGTTGTACACCCGCTTGAGCGTCGCCGACAGGTCGCGCATCACGCCCTGGAAGCGCTTCGACATGTGGTTCAGCGAGCGGTCGGTATAGACCACCGAGTATTCGAGCAGTCCATCGGGGTCGACATCGGGCAGCAGGCCGGGCATGGTTGTCTCCTAGAGTGCGTCGGGATAATCCCTTGGGTTCGGTGTGCATCGCGCGCAGGTCTCGCCTCGCGACGCAGGGGAAGCCGATTCTACCCGGCCACAGGCCGCGCGGGGCGCGCTCAGCCCGACCCGACGCGCCTGCGCGGGAATGCGAGCAGGCCGGTGGACAGCGCCGTGCCGAGCAGAATCACGCCGCCACCGGCGAGCATGCGCAGCGTCACCGTCTCGTCCATGAAGAGCGCGCCCCACAGCATGCCGAAGGCCGGCACCAGGAAGGTCACCGCGATCGCTCGCGCCGGGCCGATGCTCGCCACGAGCCGGAAGTAGATGATGTAGGCGATGCCGGTGCTGACGACGCCCATGATCGCCGCGCTCGCCCACGCGGTGAGCGAGACGTCGCCGGCGGGCCACAGCAGCCAGGCCGGAATGATCAGGCTCGCGGTGGCGCCGAGCATGCTGCCGCTGGCGATCGTCAGCGCGGGCAGCTGCGACAGGTAGCGCCGGGTGTAGCTTGCCGAGACACCGTAGCTCAATGTGGCCAGCAGCATCGCTGCGACGGCGGGCAGCGAGCTTGCGCCGCTGTTGCCCGAGCCGCCGCTCAGCACCCCCACCCCGGCAAGCCCGAGCAGAAGGCCGCAGACGCGGCTTGCATTGAGCCGGTCGCCAAACCACAGCCACGCCACCAGCGCGCCCCACAGCGGAGTGCTGGCGTTGAGCAGGGCAGCGTGGCCACCGCTGATGTGCAGTACCGCGAAACCGATGAGCGCGAAGGGCAGGGCGGAGTTCAGGATGCCGACCATCAGCAGCGCCAGCGGCTGTGCGCGCAGCTCGGCCGTGCGGCCACGCAGCATCATGATCGTGAGCAGGAAAGCCGCGGCGATGCCGACCCGTACCGCCACCAGCGGTACCGGCCCGAACTCGGGCGCGGCGCGGCGCATGAAGATGAACGAGGCCCCCCACACGGCTGCGAGCAACAGCAGATCGACGACGTCACGGATTCTCATCGCGGGATTGGCCGAAGCGCCGGACAGGCTGCGCGGCTGGGGAAACAGCGCTAGCCGGCAGCCCTCAGGCCGCCAGCTCCTTGCGGCGGGCGATGAGGCGCTCGCAGATCGTGCGCAGTTCGGCGAAGGGCACCGGCTTCTTCAGCACCGGAATGTCCTGTGGCAGGCCGCCGGCCTCGGCGATCGCGTCGCTGTCCAGGCCGGTGACGATGATGATCTCCATGCCTTCGCGGTAGGAGGAGCGGTCGAGCGAACGCACCAGGCTGAAGCCGTCGAACTCGGGCATGGAGAGATCGGTGATGAGGAGATCGGGGCTGAGCCGGCCGATCAGGATCAGGCCCTCGAAGCCGCTGTGCGCCGTGACCACGGTAACCGGCAGCTTCCACGCCTCGATGCGCAGCTTGTAGAGGCGCAGCAGGGTGTTGTCGTCCTCGATGACGAGGATCTTCAACGGTTCGCTGCCCCCGTCTCTGCCGCCGCCGCTGTTGGATTTGCGCAGGCGCTGCACCGACTCCAGGCTGATACGCCGGTGGCCGCCCTCCGTCTTCCAGGCTTCGAGCATGCCGTTCTCGACCCACAGCTGCGCCGTGCGCACGGAGATACCGAGAATCCGCGCGGCCTCGCGTGTCGTGCAAAAGCGGGTGCTGTCAAGATTGTCCATGGCGTGTCTAGGTATTTGCGCGCTGAAAAGTGTATCACAAATATGAAACAGTACGACAACGCGAAAATGTCGAAATCTTCCTTCCCGTCGAATGTTGCGGCGCGGAACAGAGTTTTGCGTTCGCCAACGACGTGATGGGCTGCCTATCGTTTCGTCGAGACCCGCTTCAGTGCCGCCGGGGCATGCGTCCTGTGCAAGGAGTGACGATCATTTTTTACCATTTTTAACCTTAAATCGCCTGGGAGCATGCTGTGTCGCCTCGTCGCCGTCGCGTATCAGCGATTGCGCCCGGCGGTATGTCGTCCCGTACTCGTGACCCTTCCGCTGTCATCGAAGGTGACGTTGAAGTACAGCGGCTCCGCCAGCGGGTTGTCCTGACCGATGTGCCACTCCCACATCGTCTCCTTCTTGAGCGCATAGATATGGCGGGCAGCAGGCTTGCCGAGGATGCGGCGCACTTCGTCGCCGCTCATCCCGGGCCGGATACGCGCGAAGTTCGCATCGACCAGCACCTGATCGATCACGCGCAGGATGCCATCGCTACCGATGGTGAGCATGAAGCACTCCGTACCAGCCGGCTGATGCGAGTATTCCAGCACGGTGGAGCCGTCGTCATTGCGCCACTCCTGCCCCGGCGGGCCGAGTCGGTCGCGCACCTCCATGACGGTCGAGACACCCGGCTTGAGCTCGTACATCGCGATCTGGTCGCATGCCTGCAACAGCAGCGCCGCGAACAGCCCTGCGAACAACGTGAGAAAGTGGCGCGTGTTGCGCGGTGCGGAGGGGGGCATGCGAATTCTCCGGGGGTCGCAAGGTTTCAGACCCGCGGAGCTTCCACCCCGGACGAGTTCGTGGCAAGTGCAGAGGTGTGTCGGTTTGCAACGTTCGGCAGCATCAGTGACGCGCGCCTCCGTGTGAGCCGCCACCGGACGCCTGATGTTGGTTGATGCGGCGATACAGCGTGGCGCGATGAATGCCGAGCTCGCGCGCAGCGGCAGCCACGCGGCCATCGTGGCGCGCCAATGCCGCTGCGATGGCCGCATCGCTCAGCGCTTCCAGGGATCGGGCAGCTTGCGCCACCGGAGTGTCCCTGGACCGTAGCTGCGGGGGGAGCGCCTCCAGGCCGATGGTTGCGCCATCGTCGGCGAGCGCCGTGAGTGTGCGCAGGGTGCTCGCCAGCTGACGCAGGTTGCCTGGCCAGGTGTGCCCGAGCATCGCATCGCGCGCATCCGGGGTCAGGCGCAGGCCGCGCGCCGGGCCGCCGGATTGCGCCCAGAGCTGGGTGAAGGCGAGCTGGCGCTGGTCGTCCGGCAACTCGCGCCAGGATGGCAGGTGCACGCAGTGGTCCTGCAGGCGATAGAACAGGTCGGCGCGGAAAGTGCCATCATTGATGCGGGATTCGAGGTCGCGGTGGGTCGCGCACATCACCACGCAGTCCACCGGTCGCGGGCTGCCGCCGCCCAGCGGTACGACCTGGCGGTCCTGCAGCACGCGCAGCAGACGCGCCTGGAGGGCCAATGGCATGTCGCCGATCTCGTCGAGGAACAGGATGCCGCCGTCGGCCTCAAGGATCCGGCCCGGTGCGCCCTTGCGGCGGGCGCCGGTGAAGGCGCCTTCGCTGTAGCCGAAAAGCTCCGCCTCGATCAGGCTCTCGGGCAGCGCGGCGCAGTTGATCGCGACGAAGGGGCCACCCGCGCGTGCCGACAGCGCGTGAGCCGTGCGCGCGAACACCTCCTTGCCGGCGCCGGTCTCGCCCAGCACGATGGTGGACAGGCCCGCGTCGATCGCGCGTCGGGTGCGCTGCAGCGCGGTCTGGTGGGCGCTGCCGAGCCAGGTGCCGGGCCGCTCTGCTGTCTCTACCGGTGCGGCGGGCGGGGGTTCGGACGCACGCGTCGGTGTGGAGACCCGGCCGGCTTCGCTGAGGCTGGCGCGCTGGGGCAGGCGCAGGCTGCCATGGAAGTTCTGGCCATCCCAGGTGGTGAGCCGCGAGAGGTCGGCCGGCGCGCGTGAAAGGTCGAAGAGTTCGCGCAGCGACTGGCCGACGCGCGTCCAGTCGCCCCCCAGCCAGCGTAGCGCGGTGCGGTTGGCGCCGACGATGCGGTCGTCGTCCAGCAGCAGCACGCCTTCCTGATAGGAGCCGACGCAGGCGCGGCTGGGATGGAAGCGCAGGCGCGCGAAGCGGTCGGGCGCGTTGGTCAGCCAGCGGTGTTCGATCTCGCGCACCGCGCGCTTCACCACCGCGCGCGCATAGCCGCGCGGCAGGCGGGCGTCGCCCGAGACGTCGAGCAGCCCGACGATCGCGCCGGTGTGGTCGAGGATGGTGGCGGCGGTGCAGCAGATGCGGTTGTGGTGGTCGTGAAAGTGTTCGTTGCCCCACACTTCGAGCAAGGTGTTCTCGGCCAGCGCGGTGCCGATCGCGTTGGTGCCCATCGCGCTCTCGGACCAGCACACGCCGGGCAGCAGCGCCTCGCGCGTGGCGATGTTCATCGCGCGCGTGTCGCCGCGGGTATCGAGGATGAGGCCGTCCGGGTCGGCCAGGATCACCTGGCTGGCACTGTCGGCGAGCGTTTCGGTGAGGAACTCGAACTCCGGTTCGGCGAGCTGTCGCAACACCTCGCTGCGGCACAGCGCCTCGTCGAGCGCGCTGCGCGCGATCGGTTCCGGAGCGTGCAGCCGGTCGATCACCATGCCCCGCTGCAGGCAGCGCTGCCAGGAGGCGAGCAGGCGCCCCGGCAGACTCACCGTGGGAAGGCGCCCCTCGCGGAAGAGAGCTTGTCGCGCGAGTGCGACATCCTCCGCGCTGGGCAGCGGACGGGGCTGCAAGGCCTTTGCCGTGTCGATCCTGAGTTCCATCGTCTTGTCTCCGGATGTCGCGCTGTCGCGACATGTCGCGCCAATCCGTCGCAATTTGCGACAGATTGTCGTTTTTTATGCGGCTATTAAGCCATTTGTACCTCAGGCGGGCAAGCCGTGACACGAGCCGGATTGTTGCATTGCAGTATTCAAGTTCGCGAACGCAGCTGCGGCGCAGGGCCGTGATTGCTGCGTTGCAAAATTGATGAGACCTGGCACGGTGTCTGCAATGGAGCGCTGGCAGCCCGGATCACCGGGTTCGACACACACGGACATGACCGACGAGGAGACGTCAATGGCACTGCAGATCAACGATATCAGCATCGAATCCCCCTTCAAGCCGCAATACGGCAACTTCATCAACGGAGAGTGGGTGCCGCCGATCGATGGCCAGTACTTCGAGAACCGCACGCCGATCACCGACCGCGTGCTGTGCGCGGTACCGCGCTCCAACGAGAAGGACATCGAGGCCGCGCTCGACGCCGCCCATGCCGCGAAGGGCGCCTGGGGCAAGACCTCGCCGACCGAGCGCTCGAACGTCCTGCTGCGCATCGCCGATCGCATGGAAGCCAACCTGAAGCTGATCGCCACCGCCGAGACGCTGGACAACGGCAAGCCGCTGCGCGAGACGATGGCGGCCGACATCCCGCTGGCGATCGACCACTTCCGCTACTTTGCGGCGTGCATCCGTGCCGAGGAAGGCGGCATCAGCGAGATCGACCATGAGACCTACGCCTACCACTTCAAGGAGCCGCTGGGCGTGGTCGGCCAGATCATCCCGTGGAACTTCCCGATCCTGATGGCGGTGTGGAAGCTTGCGCCGGCGCTGGCGGCGGGCAACTGCGTGGTGCTGAAGCCGGCCGAGCAGACGCCGGCCTCGGTGCTGGTGCTGATGGAGCTGATCGCCGACCTGCTGCCGAAGGGCGTGGTCAACGTGGTGAACGGCTTCGGCGTCGAGGCCGGCAAGCCGCTCGCCTCGAGCAGCCGCATCGCCAAGATCGCCTTCACCGGCGAGACCACCACCGGCCGTCTGATCATGCAGTACGCCTCGCAGAATCTGATCCCGGTCACGCTGGAGTTGGGCGGCAAGAGCCCCAACGTGTTCTTCGAGGACGTCATGAACGCCGACGACGCGTTCTTCGACAAGTGCCTGGAAGGTTTTGCGATGTTCGCGCTCAACCAGGGTGAGGTGTGCACCTGCCCGTCGCGCGTGCTGGTGCAGGAATCGATCTACGACGCCTTCATCAAGCGCGCGGTCGACCGCGTCGCGAAGATCAAGCAGGGCAACCCGCTCGATACCTCGACCATGATCGGCGCCCAGGCTTCCAGCGAGCAGCTCGAGAAGATCCTCGCCTACATGGACATCGGCCGCCAGGAAGGCGCCGAATGCCTCATCGGCGGTGAGCGCAACCTGATGTCGGGCGATCTCGCCGGCGGCTTCTTCGTCAAGCCCACGGTGTTCAAGGGCCACAACAAGATGCGCATCTTCCAGGAAGAGATCTTCGGGCCGGTGGTGTCGGTGACCACCTTCAAGGACGAGGACGAAGCCCTGGCGATCGCCAACGACACCCTGTACGGCCTCGGCGCCGGCGTGTGGACCCGCGACACCTCGCGTGCCTTCCGCATGGGCCGCGGCATCCAGGCTGGCCGCGTGTGGACCAACTGCTACCACCACTACCCGGCGCACGCTGCCTTCGGTGGCTACAAGCAGTCGGGCATCGGCCGCGAGAACCACAAGATGATGCTGGATCACTATCAGCAGACCAAGTGCCAGCTCGTGTCCTACTCGCAGAACGCGCTCGGCTTCTTCTGAGCGCCGCCGCCGGCGGGCGTTGAGCCGCCCGCCGGCGCGTTGCCTGGATTTCCCTCACATCGACGTTCGGGCCGGCTCTGCCGGCCTCTTTTTTCGTTGAGGTCCGACATGTCCACCGAGGTTTCACGCGTCTCCGCCACACCCGCCGCGCTCGAGCTGATCGCGCGCCTGGTTGCACGGCACGGTCCGCTGCTCTTTCATCAGTCCGGCGGTTGCTGCGACGGCAGCGCGCCGATGTGCTATCCCCGCGGTGACTTCATGGTCGGCAACGCCGACGTGCGCCTGGGCGAGATCGGCGGCCAGCCCTTCTACATGAGTCGCTCCCAGTTCGCCTACTGGGAGCACACCCACCTCATCATCGACGTCGTCCCCGGCCGCGGCGGCATGTTCTCGCTGGAGGGCCCGGAGGGCCTGCGCTTCCTGACGCGCTCGCGGCTCTATGCCGACGAGGAATGGGCGGTGTTGCAGCATCAACCCATCGCCTCGGGTGATACCTGAGCAAGGCAAGGGGTTGCATCCGTTCGTCCGCAGAGGCGTGGCGCGCTCAATCCCGGTAGCCGGGGTTGCGGCGGTCCAAGCGGCGCAGCAGGGCGGGCCAGGCGAGGCCGCCGCCCGCGCCCCGGGTCACCTTCTCCCACTGTGCCTGGGCGCCGTCCACAATGTGCCGACCGATGTGGCGCAACGCACCACCGCCGCTCTGCGCGCGCACCTGGATCATGCAGGTGGTTTCGAGGAAATACATCGCGACGAAGGCCTCCGCCACCGAGCGCCCCACGGTCAGGAGCCCGTGGTTGCGCAGCATGAGGAAGCGCTTGTGGCCGAGGTCGCGCACCAGGCGGGGCTTTTCGTCCGCCTCGAGCGCGACCCCTTCGTAGTCGTGATACGCGAGCGAGGCCAGGACGAAGATCGAGTGCTGCGACAGCGGCAGGATGCCCCCTTTCTGTGCCGACACCGCGATGCCATTCACGCTATGTACATGGAGCACACAGGCCGCATCCTCGCGGTTTGCGTGGATCGCGCTGTGGATGGTGAAGCCGGCGGGATTGATGTCGTGGGGGCTGTCCTCGACCTTGTTGCCGTCCAGATCGATCTTCACCAGGCTGGAGGCAGTGATCTCGTCGAACCCCATGCCGTAGGGGTTGATGAGGAAGTGGTGCTCGGGCCCGGGGAGGCGCGCCGAAATGTGGGTGAAGATGAGGTCGTCCCAGCCGAACAGCGCCACCAGGCGGTAGCAGGCGGCCAGGTCGATGCGGAGCTTCCGTTCCGCCTCGCGATCTGCATCGGGATCCTCGATGGGGTGCGCTTGCATGTCGTCCTCCGCCGCTGGCCGCCTGATGGAGGTATAGACCGTACGCACGGGGCGGGCAATGTTCGCATGTGGCCTGTGGCGTGTGTCGCGCCCGCCGCACGGGCCGATGCCGTAGGATGAAGGCAGCGGCCGGCTGCGCCGGCGTGTCGCGGGAGGCGAATCGTGATGTACCGCTTGCTGAGCCTCGTTGTCGCACTGGGTCTTGGCCCGATGGCCCCGGTGAATGCCGGTGATGACTACCTGACATACGTCAATGATCGCTACGGCTATCACATCGAATATCCGGCCGACTTCCTGCCCCAGGGGGTGGCGGACGCCGGCGACGGTCAGGTGTTCCTGTCGCCTGCGGGCGATGCCGAGCTGCGCGTGTTCGCCAGCGCCTGCCTGGAGGGCAGCAACGCGACGCCGGCCGAGGTCATCGCGAGCTACCGCGAGGCGGCGCGGGAAGGGCGCCTGAGCGTGAGCTACCGCCACGCGGGCCAGCGCTTCGCGGTGGTGTCCGGCCATCGCGACGGGCGCATCTACTACGACAAGGTGTTCACGGTGGAGGGTTGGTGCACCCAGTTCCAGTTCACCTACGCGCGCGAACAGGCGGGCCGCTACGACCGGGTGACGCGCCGCATCGCGGGTTCCTTCAGGCCGTAGCCGGGCATTCTGCGGAGGTTGCACCACCGGCCGCAACGCGCGGCCTGCGGGTCATACCGCGCGCAGGCGCTCGCAAGCCGCGGCCAGCGTGGCCTCGTTCTTGGCGAAGCAGAAACGCACCACGCGGTCGTCGTGCCCGTCCGCGAAGAAGGCCGACACCGGGATCGCCGCAACGCCGATCTCGCGCGTGAGCCGGGTCGCGAACGCGGTATCCGCTTCGTCGGAGATTGCCCCGTAGCGCGCGAGCTGGAAGTAGGTGCCGCGCGATGGCAGCAGCTCGAAGCGCGAGCCCTGCAGGCCGGCGCGGAAGAAGTCGCGCTTCGCCGCATAGAAGGCCGCCAGCGCCGCATGCCGCGAGGCATCCTGCATGTAGTCCGCCAGCGCGAGCTGCACCGGGGTGTTCACCGTGAACACGTTGAACTGGTGCACCTTGCGGAACTCCGCCATCAGCGCGGTGGGCCCCACCACGTAGCCGACCTTCCAGCCGGTGATGTGGTAGGTCTTGCCGAAGCTCGACACGATCAGCGAGCGTGCCGCGAGCTCCGGGTGGCGCGCGCAGCTCTCGTGCCGCGCGCCATCGAACACGATGTGCTCGTAGACCTCGTCGGACACCACGACGATGCCTGTGTCGCGGGTCAGTGCGGCGAGCTCGGCCATGTCGGCCGCATCCCACACGGTGGCGGTGGGGTTGTGCGGCGAATTGATCATGATCATGCGCGTACGCGGCCCGATCGCGGCCCGTACCGCCGCCCAGTCGGGGCCGTATTCCGGCGCCTGCAGGCGCACGCGCACCACCTTGCCGCCCTGCAGCGTGATCGCCGGTACATAGGAGTCGTACACCGGTTCGAACACGATCACCTCGTCGCCCGGATGCACCAGCGCTGCCACCGCGGTGAACAGCGCCTGGGTGGCGCCGGCGGTGACGGTGATCTCGCTGTCGCGGTCGTAACGGGTGCCGTACAGCGCCTCGACCTTGTCGGCGATCGCGCCGCGCAGCGCCTCGACGCCGGTCATCGGCGCGTACTGGTTGTGGCCTGCGCGCATCCAGTGGCCGACGCGCTCGAACAGGACATCGTCGGCGTTGAAGTCGGGGAAGCCCTGGCTGAGGTTGATCGCACCGTGCTCTTGCGCGAGGCGCGACATCACCGTGAAGATGGTCGTGCCCACGTCGGGCAGGCGCGATTGAACGGGCGCGGGGAAGGTGGGCATGCGTTTCACCGGTCGGTTGGGATCCGGCATTCTCGCAAAGCTTGGCGACGCCAGCCAGCTACACGCAGCTTCCGCGTCGGGGGTGGCGCCTCAGTCGCTTGCCGGTGCGCCGGCTTCATGGGCTGCAAGGCCCGCCAGGTTCAGCAGGCGTGTCCGGTCGGGCTGGGGAAGTGCGGCATTCGACCGCTCCAGCGCAAGCCGCGATTGCTGCAGGGCGGCCTCCCGCGTTTCCGCATCGCGCGAGCGCGCGAGTTCCAGCAGGCATTTTTGCAGGCGCAGCTGTATCTCCACCAAGCCTGCCCCGTCACGTGCCAGCAGCATGAAGGCATCCTCGAACAAGTCGGCCGTCCGCAGAGGCGGCACGTGCACGCGTGGATGGCGGGGTTCGTCGTGCCTGGCGGCGTCGGCACCTTTGGTCCACAGCCAGAGCAATCGGGCACTGCGACCGATGACATCGATTGCAGTGCCTGCATCGTTGATGCCCGGCGACAGTGCGCGCGATGCGATCTCGCTGAGCACGATGAAGCCGAACCGCGGGTCCTGGTCGAAGCTGCGTGCCTCGCCGATCGAGAAATCTTCGCGCAATGCATCCCAGGGAATCGGATTGGCGTCCTCGTCCTGAAGTCGCTCATCCTCGCGAGGTCGCGCGAGCCACGCGAGCGGCGTTTCCGGGTGGACGAACGCGCCCGGCATGGCGTCGACGTAGACCACCAGGCCGGCTTCTTCACAGCAGGCAGCGAGAGATGGTATGTCGATGTGCTGCACATAGCCCGTCTCGGCGGCCTTGAGTGCTCGTGCGTGTCCGGGAATCTCCGCCGGAGTGCGGAGCGGTGTGCCGCCGAGGAAAGGGTTGTCGCGTCGTGCCTGCAGCGCCGCGCTGGTGGCTTGCTCGACCAGTGCGGTGGTTTCGCCGACCCGGCCGAGGCGGGTGAGGTGATCGATCCAGCGCAGCAGCGAGATCGTGATCATGATCAGCACCGCCACTGTGACGATGAACATCACCACGCGGCCGCGCGCCTCGTACATGCCGGTCTTGAGTGCGATGATGCCGACCACGCTGAAGAGAAAGGCGCCGAGAAAGGTGGAAAGCACCGTCTGGGTGATCCTGTCCGCGATCAGCAGCGGTGTCGCACGCGGGGTGACGTTGCTCGTGGCTGCGCCATAGGCCGAGGTCATCACGCTGAGCGAAAACGTCGTGACCGCGAGCATGCTCGAAGCGATGATGTTGAGGAGGCTGTCGACAGCCTCGGCCCCGATCGAGGTTGGAAACTGCCAGGGGATGAAGCGTTCCGCGAGCATTGCGGCGACGGCCGCGACAACGCCCAGCATGCCCAGGGCTGATGCACGTAGCCAGAGTTTTCGTGTCAGTTGCATCAGCAGCCATTGCCAACGTCGCATCGTCATTCCCGCCTTGGTCCTACCATGAACATCTCGGAATGGCACTGCACCCGTGTGGGGCTTCTCACACGACTCTGTGCCCTACGGCAGCCCGATCACCGCGCGGTCCTTGGGCCAGCGGATGCGGTATTCCGCACTGAAGGTCTGGCTCGCGCCCGCATCCAGTCGCTGCACCCAGGCGGCGACGCCGCTGCGGCCCTCCCAGTCCTTGTGGCTCACCGCCGGCTTGAAGGTCGTCGACACCTCGATCTTCTCGTCGCGGCTCACCGGGCTGGGCTCCAGCACCAGAAGGTCTACCGGTTTCTTGTGGAGATTGGTGACGGTGTAGGCGTCGGCGACCTGGCGTTCCGCGAGCTGGCCGATGAAGCCGCCACTGGCGTTCTTCGCGATCAGCGATTGCGCGCTCACCTTCACCTGCTCGTCGCGCCCGAACGCGAGCTCCAGCCCCTTGTGCCGGCTCGCGTCCCAGCGCCGGCTGCCGACGTAGGCGCCGTTGCGGTAGAGCTGCATCTCGCCTGCCGGCCACACGCCCTCCGGCAGCTCGGCGCGTGCCATCAGGTAGGCCGCTTGCTCCAGGCGCGGCGACACCTGCACTTGCAGCTTCACCGGCAGATCCTGGCGGCTGAGCGAGACGCTGACCTTGCGCCCGTCCGCCGGAATCGACAGCGGGTTGGCGATGACGTACTCGGTGGCGAACTCGCCGTGGACCTCGGCAGCGTCGAACAGCGGCGCCTGCGGTTCCGACCCCGCGGCCGCCTTGCTGCGCATCATCGGCGCCGGGGCGGGCATCGCCTCCATGGCCGCCACCGGTGCGTCGGCGCGGCGTTCGGCCTGCAGCGTCACATCCCAGGGCTGCGGATCCGGGCCGCTCACGCGCTGGCGCGGCTGCCCGGTGGACAGGCGCAGCCTCACGCCACTCCAGTCCTCGCCGCTGCGCTGGGCGATCTGCGCCGTGCGCTCCAGCGCGACCGCGCCCTTGTCGCTGTCGAGCATCGCGCGGTAGGCCGGCCGCCAGCCGGCATCGGCGAGCTGGTAGAGGATGCGAACCTTGCCGTCGCGCGCTGCCGCCAGGCGGATCTGCAGGGTGCGCACCGCACTCACTGCCGGGCGCACCCGCTCGAGGTCGCTCTGCAGCGCCGCGAGCTCGCGTGCGAGCCCTTCTTTCTGCGCGTCGGCGGCGAGGATGCGCCGTTGTGCCTGGCTGCTGCTTTCACGCACTGCGGCCAGAAAGGCGGGCAGATCGGCGGGTAGCGTGGTGAGGCCGGCCGGGGGCAGGGCGTCGAGCACCTTGAGCTCCCTCTCCGCGGCCTGGCGATCCACATCCAGTGCCGCGATCCGCTCGCCCAAGACGCGCACCGCGTCCTCCAGGCGCGCCTCTTCTGCGTTCAGCGGGCCGCTGCGGGCGCTGTCGCGCAGCGTGATCTCGCCGACGTCGATGCCGGGTTCGGCCTCGACACGCAAGGTCTCGGCATCGAAGTTCGCCGGAACTCCGCGGATCTCCAGCAGCGCGTCACCTGCCCGCACCTGTGCTCCGCGCTCGACCAGCGCGCTGCCCGGGTACAGCACCACCGCCTCGATCGGCGCTGTGCTTGCAGCGGTCTGCGCCTGTGCTGCGGAGATGCACGCCAGAATTGCCACGCCGGCCAGCAGCACTCGGGGGGGAAGGGGCGCGAGTCGTTTCTGCGGGGACATGGCGATTCACTCGGCAAGGAAGGAAGATGCGCTCGATTATAGCCGGCTGAGTCCAGCGGCCCGGGTTGAGGCCAGCGGGGTGTTCGGGATGTCTGTTACCGCTGATGACCGCCCCTGGCGTATTGGCAGTGCAGAGTCGTCGTCGTGGCCGTACCGGAGCAAGATTACATATCACAGTCTGTTAATATTCCAGGCTTGCCGTCAGGAAGCCGCCTACACATGAAGATCGCCGACCCCAGTCAGACCCAGGTTTGCAACGAAGTCCAGCTGATGCTGGAGACCCTGCCGCTCGATGGCGCGGTGGTCGTCGAGCTCGGCTGCGGCAAGGCCGAGAAGACGCGCACGCTGGCCGAGCGTGGGCGCGTGCGGGAGCTTGTCGCGCTGGAGGTGGACGCGATCCAGCATGCGCGCAACCTGCAGATCACGGACCTGCCGCAGGTACGCTTCGTGCAAGGTGGCGCGGAGGCGATCCCCGCCGCGGATGGCAGCGCCGATATCGTCGTCATGCTGAAGTCGTTGCACCACGTGCCGGTCGCACTCATGGATCAGGCGCTCGCAGAGATTGCCCGGGTGTTGCGTCCGGGTGGCGTGGCGTGGATCTCCGAGCCGGTGTTCGACGGCGACTTCAACGAGCTCATGCGCCTTTTCCATGACGAACAGCAGGTGCGCGAGGCCGCGTTCGCGGCGGTACGCCGCGCGGTCGACCGTGGCCTCCTGGCGCTGCAAGCGCAGCGCTTCTTCCGCACCCGCAGCCACTTCGAGGACTTCGCCGCCTTCGACCGGCGCATGATCCAGGTCACGCACACCCAGCACCGCCTCTCGGATGCGCTGTACGAGGCGGTACGTCAGCGCTTCGAGGCACACCTCACACCCGAAGGCGCCACCTTCTTTCCGCCGCAGCGGGTGGATGTACTGCGAAAGCCCGCTTGAGCGGACTGCGCGGGTTCGCCAGATTGCCAATGGAATAGCACGGTTGATGTCGTATGGATGATGTATTTGACATCATTGGTGCGCACAAATGTTGCGTTTGGCATAATCCGGTCCCGGCTCGCGAGATTGCGAGCCATTTCCTCAGCATCGAACCTGCGCCCGGAGCCCATGCCATGAACGAAGTCGAACTCGATACCCTGCTCGAGAAACACATCCGCGATATCTGTCCGATCGGGTTCGCCGACAATGCGGACAACCACTGTGCGCATTTCGTCAGCCATGTCCTGGGGCTGAAGGTCGGCATCACATGCAGCGCGATGAAACGCGGTGAAGGCGAAGCGGCGTCGATTCGGGTTCAGGAGATCTTTCCCCACTGTCCGGAAGTCGGTAGCTGGGACACTTTGCCGGCCACCGTGCGCGCCGGACTGGTATTCATCACCCGCTCGAGCAACGTGAACCTGGAAGGGAAATCGATGGTGAACGTCCCACGCAAGCATGTCGGCATCTTCAGCGGTGACCAGCGGAAGATCTGGCATTACTCGAACTCCAAGGACAAGGTGGTCTGCCAGACCCCCGAACAGTTTGCGCGCCACTACCCGGCGCCCGACAACGCGATGTTCTGGGGCACCTTTCCGCATGGGAGCCGGTCATGAATGCGTTCGCCAGATCCCTCGCACGCGGCTTGTGCCTGTCCGGATGTCTCGCGCTCGTTGCCTGCGCAGGCGTTGATCCCATCGTGTCGGCGCGCCCGCTTGTGCTGCCCGCGCCGGTAGCCGGTGGCGCACCGACGAACAAGGCGATCATCCACGCGGTGCTGCAAAGTGCAAACCTCCCCCTGGGTACCGATCCGTCCTGCAGCCATGTCGGCACCGAGCCCGGCGACGACACCATCGGCGCGTATCTGAGCGGCTTCCTGGCCGAACAGGGCGACCCGGAGATGCGCAACTCCATCCAGGTCACCACCATCGCCACCTCCGATGCGCGTGAAGGGCCGGTGTGGCAGGCGCGCATGCTGATCGCGCAGGAACACGGCGAAGTCGTGTGGCGCTGGGGCGTGGAGTTTCTCATCCGCCGCTCGGACCGGGCGGTGATCCGCGACAGCTTCCGCTGCGTCGGGGCCGGCTGACGCAGCGGGCAAGGGACCGTGCGTCAGAAGCTCGAGCCCGGTTCCTTCAGGAAGGCGAGCTCCTCGGCGCTGGAGTTGCGCCCGAGGATCGCGTTGCGATGCGGATAGCGGCCGAAGCGGTCGATGATGGCCTTGTGGCGCAGCTCGAAGTCGTGGTTGTCGGCGGGCGCCCAGGTACGAAACAGGCGCTCGGCTTCGACATGGATCCGCCGCGACTCGCTGTGCATGAAGGGCAGCAGCAGGAAGACGCGCTGCATCGGCTCGAGTGCCTCCAGCGCCCCGCCCGCGACCGCCTCCTGCGCCAGAACCAGCGCCATGCCGTCCTGCGCGAAGGCGCGCGGCGTGTTGCGATGGATGTTGCGCGAGAACTGATCCAGCACGATCACCTCCGCCAAGCGGCCGCGCGCGCTGCTGCGCCAGCCCTGAAGTTCGCCCAGCGCAGCGCGCTCTAGCAAGGCCCCGAAGCGCTCGCCGAGCAGGGCGTCGAAAGCCGGATCGACCTTCCACCACTTCTGCGGCTCGATCTCCTCGAACCAGAAACGCAGGATGTCGTTGTGCATGGTCGTATCTCCGTGTGGGTTGAGTCGGAACGGGATTGGGCGCGCGCCCAATGCGACGGTCCTGCAAGATCGATCGCAGGCCGATGCAGCATGATGTCGAGTCCGAGAACATCTCGACTGTAGCGTGATCGCGGAAGCGCTTCTTGCCTGTTGGGCCGGTGATGGTGCCATTTCTCCACCGACAGCATCGAGGATGTGCGGTTCGCATGCGCAGAAATTCACAATGGATACGGTCTGACCTGTTCAAATCCGGGTCTATTGCAGACGACAATTTCACAAGATTCATGAAACGATACAGGCGCAGATCCCGGCATGAGCCCGGGTTGATGGAATTCGCAGCGACCTCCGACTGGAAAGTTTCCGCAGGTATGGCGCTTGCGTGCGTGATTGCGGCAAGCGTCGTGATCCCCGCGTTGTTCGGCAGCAGCAGGATACTGGCCGGGGTGGTGCCGCTGTTGAGCATGGTGGGATGGCTTCTGGCCTTTGCCTTCGGGGGAATCTCGCTCGTGCGTTACCTGAAGAAGGCGCGCGATGCCGCGTCGGGATCTGAACTTGGCGGGACGAGCGATCGTGGTAGAGCCGGGGCGGTCGAGGTGCCGTCAACGCAGTCGGAACTCAGTGACGTGGACAAGGCGCTGGCGGTGAAGACTTTCGCACCGCGTCAGGATGCCGAGGAAGAGGCACCTTTGCCGCCAGTACCGGAGATGTGGTCGCGTGAGGTCATCGACCGCATGGAGTGGAAGCGGTTTGAAGATCTCTGTTGCGCGTTCTATCGGGTGAAGGGTATTCGCGCAGAGACCACCCGTCTGGGAGCAGATGGCGGCGTCGACATCCGTCTTTACCAGGACGAACACGATCCGCAGCGCTGCACCGCCATCGTCCAGTGCAAGGCCTGGAACCAGCAGGTAGGAGTGAAGCCGGTGCGCGAGTTGCGTGGGGTGATGGCGCACGAGAAGGTGGAGAAGGCCTTCTTCATGGCGCCAAACGGCTTTACCCGGGATGCGACTGATTTTGCGGCGGCGAATCGAATCACGCTTCTGGATGGCCGCTTGTTTCTCGCCATGCTCCAGCGCCTGCCTGAAGCACCGCGGCTGGAGTTGCTTTCCTTTGCGACCGAAGGCGATTGGACGACCCCGACATGTCCGGCGTGCGGAGCCAAGCTCAGGGCCCGCGAAGGCAAGCGGGGCCGATTCTGGGGTTGCGTCGATTTCCCTCGGTGCCGTGGAATGTTGCCCATGCGTGCGACGGCGGAGGTGTGATTGCACAGGGCTGCGAGCGCCTCACGAGGCACTGGAGCGCTTTTTCAGGGTGGGGTTTTGTATTGTCTTCATCGGGTTGAATCACAAGCGCCGCGTGGCCCTGTGCGGAATCACCAAATTTTTCATATTTGCGCAAATCCCAGCCCCCTGAGTTAGCATTCCGCTGTTTTCCGGCGCAGGGATCAGCGATGAAGGGCATCGTATTCACCGAGTTTCTCGAGATGGTCGAGATTCGTCGCGAGGCGCTGGGCGAGGGTGCTCAGCGTTGCGAGCGCTTCATCCTCACCCGTTCATGAGCGAGGAGATCCAGCGCCTGGAGCGCCGCCTCGCGCGCGAGCGTGCTGCCCGCAAGGAGGCCGAGCGCCTGCTCGAGGAGAAGTCGTTGGCGCTCTACAACGCGAACCTCGCCTTGCAGGCATCCACCGAGCAGCTCGAGCGGCAGGTTGCGCAGCGCACCGAGGAACTCGCCCGCGCGCTGGCCGAGACCGAGGCGGCGAACCGCAAGTTGTGCGAAACCCAGCGCATGCTGGAGCAACAGATCTATGCGATCGACCAGCACACGATCGCGACCGTCGCGGATCTCGCCGGCACCATCATCCATGCCAACGACCGCTTCGTGGAGATCAGCGGCTACAGCCGCGAGGAGCTGATCGGCGCAAATCACCGCATCGTCAACTCCGGCCTGCATCCGCACGAAATGTTCGTCGACATGTGGCGGACGATCGCCTCCGGCAAGGTGTGGAAGGGCGAGATTCGCAACCGGCGCAAGAATGGCAGCCATTACTGGGTGGGGGCGACGATCGTCCCGTTCCTCGACGAGCGCGGCCGGCCTTACCAGTACTTTTCGATCCGTACCGACATCACGCCGCTGAAGGAGGCCGAGGCGGCGCTGCAGCGCTCGGTGTTCGAGCTGGGCGAGCGGGTCAAGGAATGGAGCTGCCTCAACGCGGTCACGCAGGCGCTGCAGGACGAGTCGCTCGACGACGAGGCCATCCTGCAGGTGGCCGTCACGCTGATTCCTCCCGGCTGGCTGGACCCGGACATGACCTGCGCGCGCATCCGCTACCGCGGCATCTGCTGCACCACGCCCGGCTTCCGCGAATCGCCGTGGTGCGTGCGAGCGAACATCCCCAACGGCGGACCGGAGTCGGTGGTGGAGGTCTTCCGGCGCGCGGTGGCGAGCGAGAGCCGACCCTTCCTGGATGAGGAGCGGGTGTTGCTGAACAGCATCGCCGCGCAGATCGGCCAGGCGATGGAGCGTCGCCACACGCAGCACGACCTGAAGCTCGCACGCGACGCGGCCGAGGCGGCGAACCGCGCCAAGAGCGATTTCCTCGCCAACATGAGCCACGAGATCCGCACCCCGATCAACGGCATCCTCGGCATGACCGGGCTTGCGCTGGATGCGGAAAGCGAGGAAGAGCGGCTGGAGTACATGCTCATCGTGCGCCATTCGGCCGAATCCCTGCTCGAGATCATCAACGACATCCTCGACTTCTCGAAGATCGAGGCGGGCAAGCTGTCGCTCGAGGTGGTGGGTTTTGCGCTGCGCGCGACCATCGACGAGGCCCTGCGTCCGCTCTTCATGCGCGCACGCGAGAAGCAGTTGGTGGCGCGCTGCGAGGTCGCCGACGACGTTCCGGACGCGATCCGTTGCGACCCGACCCGGCTGCGCCAGATCCTGCTCAACCTGGTCAGCAACGCAGTGAAGTTCACCGCCTGTGGCGAGGTCGTCGTGTCCGTGACGCGCGGAGCGGCGAGCGACGCAGGGCTCAGCCTGTGCTTCGCAGTGCGCGACAGCGGCATCGGCATCCCGCCGGAGAAGCTCGGCAGCATCTTCGAGGCCTTCTCGCAGGCCGACACCTCCACCACCCGCAATTACGGCGGCACCGGCCTCGGCCTCACGATCTGCCAGCAGCTCGTGCGCCTGATGGGTGGGCAGCTGACGCTGGAGAGCCAGGTGGGCCACGGCAGCACCTTCCGCTTCACGCTGCCGTGCGAACCGGATCACGCACCCGCGCCGACCGCGGCGCCGCGGCACGGCGCGCCGGATGGTCTCGACACCCTGCCGGCGCTGCGCGTGTTACTGGTCGAGGATCACCCGGTGAATCAGATGCTCGCCACCCGCGTGCTGGAGAAGTGGGGGCAGACGGTGATCCCTGCGCTCAATGGCCAGGCTGCGCTGGAGCTGATCGCGCGCGGCGAGCGCTTCGACCTCGTGCTCATGGACATGCAGATGCCGGTGATGGGCGGCGTGGAGGCCACTCAGCGTATCCGCGAGCTCGAGATCGCGCGCGGGCTGCAGCCTCATGTCATCATTGCGATGACCGCCAACGCCATGCAGGGCGACCGAGAGACCTGCCTGGCCGCCGGTATGGACGACTACCTGACCAAACCGATCCGGCAGGCCGAGCTCGCGGAAAAGCTGCGTGCGCTCGCACCCCCTGCCGGCTGAACGAGGAACGACATGCAACAGGATTCACAGGCAACGCGCAGCGGACCGCTCGCCGGCGTGAAAGTGGTGGAGTTCGCCGGCATCGGCCCCGGCCCCTTCTGCGGCATGCTGCTCGCCGACATGGGCGCGGAGGTGACGCTGCTCGAGCGCGCTGGCGGCACCTTCTCGTCACAGCTCTTCGGCGGCGGCAGGAAGACCGTCGCCAACCGCGGCAAGAAGTCCATCTGCATCGACCTCAAGCACCCGGAGAGCAAGGCCCTGGTGCTGGCGCTGATCGACAGCGCCGACGTGCTCTTGGAAGGCTTCCGCCCCGGCGTGATGGAGCGGCTCGGTTTCGGCCCGGAAGTGTGTCTCGCGCGCAACCCCCGCCTGATTTACGGCCGCATGACCGGCTGGGGCCAGACCGGGCCGCTCGCCGAGCGCGCCGGCCACGACGCCAACTACGCGGCGATCGCCGGCGTGCTGGACACCGGGCGCCGTCATGGCGGCGCGCCCTGGGCACCGCCCACGCTGGTCGGCGACATGGGCGGCGGCGGCCTGATGCTCGCCTGGGGCATCGCCTGCGCGCTCTTCGAGGCGCAGCGCAGCGGCCAGGGGCAGGTCATCGACGCGGCGATGTGCGAGGGTGCGGCGGTGCTGGCCCAGGGCCTCTACAACCTCGACGCGCTGGGCGAGTGGAACGGTCACTGCGCGCTCGATTCCAGCGCGCCGTTCTACGACGTCTATCAATGCCGGGACGGCGAGTGGCTGACGGTGTGTCCGCTCGAGCCGCAGTTCTACACCGCCTTCGTTGCCCGCCTCGGCCTTGGCGACGACCCCGACTTCTCCGGCAAGCAATACGACAACAGCCGTTGGCCGCTCATGAAGGAACGCCTCGTCACGCTCTTCCGCTCGCGTGACCGCGCCGAGTGGCTCGCGCTCTTCGACGACACTGACGACTGCGTGTGGCCGGTGCTGAGCATGCGCGATGCGCCCGCGCACCCACACAACCGGGCACGCGCGAGCTTCGTCGACATCGGCGGCGTGGTCCAGCCCGCGCCCGCGCCCAGGCTGTCGCGCACCCCCGGCGCCATCCACGACCAGCCGCCGCTGCTCGGCGAGCACACGCGCGAGCGCTTGCTCGCAGCCGGTCTGAGCGCCGCCGAGGTCGATCGCCTGGTGGCGATCGGCGCGGTCGCCTGTCGGCAGGGCGGGGACCAGGCGGGCTGACTGCGCCTTCAGCCGCGCGCGGCGCGATCGCGGATGTCGTCGAAGCGCCAGTCCACCAGCAACTCGCCATTGCGGAACACCGGGATCAACGCGTTGTGCTGGGTGCCCAGCGCATCGCGCGCGATGGTGCGGTAGCCGTCGGCGTCATGCACCAGCGCGAGGCGGCCGGCCTTCGAGCGCTTGCCCGGGTCGGTGCGCGGATCCTTGCGGATGTCGCGCCAGTGGCCGGCCACGCGGATCGCCGACGCCTTCATCGCGAACTGTTGGGTATCGCGATTCACATGCTGAAGGAGGCCGCCACCCATGCCGAAGGCGAGGTTATCGGCGGACAGGCCGCGCTGCTTCAGCGCTTCGAGGATCTCGCCGATGCTGTCCACCGTGATGCCGTCGCCCTGGATGAGCCGCACGCAGTCGGGCAGCACGCGGTAGCCGCGGGTGTTGGTGCGGCTGCCGAAGCGGGCCATCAGCCGCTCCAGCGCTTCCGGCACGATCTCGACCGGGTTGCCGGAGTCGGGGCGGATCACCAGCGTGCCGCCCATCTGCTGCACCCAGTCGCGCAGGGTCTCGCCCCACAGGTGGTCGATCGCGTTGAAGAGGTCGTACGAGTCGCTCACCACCGCCAGCACCTTGCCCTTGCCGCCGAACTGCTTGAGCATGTTCGCATAGGCCGAACCTTCCCCGTCGCGGCCCCAGGCGGTGATGGTGCTGTGCTCCGCAGCGGGGATCGAGAAGCCCGCCATCTCGGCAGCGTAGAAGCGTCGTGCCGCAAGCACCGCCGAGACCGTATCGGTGCCGAGGAAGTTCACCAGATGCGCGGCTCCGCCGAGCGCGGCGGTCTCTGCGGAGCTGGCACCGCGTGCGCCGAAGTCGTGCAGCTTGAACGCCAGGCCGGAGAGGTCGTCCGCCGTCTCGCGCAGGTAGGCGGCGATCACCTGGCGACAGGCGTGGGAGAGCGTTGCCACCGTGCTCGGATACCAGATCGCGCGCAGTAGCGCGGTCTCGATGTAGGTGGTGAGCCAGAAGAACTGCGGGTCGGTGTTCACCACCTGCAGCAGCACGTTGCCGTTGGGTACCAGGCTGCCTTCGGGCACCGCCTCGATCTCCAGCGGCAGGCGGCCGCCGTGGCGGCGCACCAGCGCGTTCCAGCCCTCGCGGTTGAAGGGCACGCCATGCAGCGCGCACACCGCCTCGGCCTCCTCGACCTCCTCGTGGCTCACCGGCTGCAGCAGCGTCTCCTTGATGAACATCTGCAGGCCGAAGAACAGCGTGCGCGCGAAGCGCCCGCCGCGGGATTCGATGTAGCTCGAAACGTACTCCGTCCCCTCGGGGTACTGGAGGTAGTGCGAGGTCTTGTAGGAATCGGTGTTCAGGATCAGGTTGCGCATGACGGAACTCCTCCGGTCACGAATGTCGGGCGCCGGTCTGTCCGGCGCGGCCCGCGGCGAATCTGCCGCACCGCGGGCAGGCGCCCTGCCGTCGCGGTGATTGAATAGTGGCTATAGGCCACTAATAAGTCAAGTCCTGTTTTCACGCACGCCTTCGCGGTCAGGGGTTGCCGACCAGGTCTTGCAGGATGAAGTAGTGATCCTCGAACATGCGCACCGGGTCCAGCTCGCCCAGTGGCACCCAGGACGCGCGCGCGGCATCGTCGCCCCCCTTCACGCGCGGCAGCTCGGGCTGACGGGCGAGCTCGAAGTGGAAGGCATGGGTGATGGTGCGGCCACGCGCCGAGCGGTGCGGGTCGTCATACACCCGGCTCGCGCGCAGCGAGCCGCGCAGCACCGGCGCGGGCACCTTCAGCCGGGTCTCCTCGCGCAACTCGCGCAGCACCGCGTCCAGCAGCCGCTCGGCGGGGTCGACGAAGCCGCCCGGCAGCGCCCACAGACCCTTGCCCGGGCGCGCCCGGCGCTCCACCAGCAGCACGTGGCCCGACTGCACCACCACCGCATCGACGGTGACGAAGGTGGGCGGGTAGGGCGCGTTCGCCCAGCTCGCGCGGTAGGTGCGGACGAAGGCGATCTCGTCGCGGAGCTCAGCGTAATCGGCCGCGCCGGCGATCCAGCCGGCAAGCTCGGCACCCACCCCGGGGGCGAGCAGGCCCTCGTCGACGAGCCGGCGGGGCGCATCCGGGTCGGAGAAAAGACGCTCGCGCAGCGGCGTGGCGCTGATC
Source organism: Rhodocyclaceae bacterium (assembly GCA_041916775.1). Lineage (GTDB taxonomy): Bacteria > Pseudomonadota > Gammaproteobacteria > Burkholderiales > Rhodocyclaceae > UBA2357. The sequence continues at coordinate 113,048 of JAYRYZ010000008.1, forward strand.
TGGCGGTGGTTGGGCACGGCGATGGCCTGCCACTGCGGAAACAGGCCGAGGTAGAAGCCGGTGTGGTCCTTCGCGTGGCCGATCAGTGCGATGCGCGCCTTGCGGTGCGGGCTGCGGTGGTGGGCAGTGACGAGGCCGGCCACCGTGGCCTGCACGTTGCGCACCCAGGCGTCGTCGTTGTACGGCACGTCCATCAGCGGCGATACCAGCAGCCGCGCCTGGTCCTCGGCGGGCAAGGCGGCGCGGATCATGCGTTCGCGCTCCGCGTGCGTCCACGGGTTGCGCGGACTGCGCGCCTGCCAGGCCGAGCCGAGCAGCACGATCAGACGCCCGGCACGCCGCAGGCCCTCCTGCACTACCTGCAGATGCCCGACATGAAAGGGCTGGAAGCGGCCGATGAAGACCGCGAAGTCGAACTCCGGCGCAGCGCCGGAAAGGGGGGATGCATCAGACATGGCCGCAAGCTCCTTGCTGGCGATTGCAGCGCGCCGGTCTGCCCGGCACGCCGACCGGGATGACGGTCGCCCCGGGTGCGGACATGGTAAGGGTTTTATTGTCTATGAGCCACTATGTTCCACTTTCAGCCGCGCGAAGTAGCTCTTGTAGGGGCGAGGGTCGCGGGTCAGGACGCTCAGGTTGGATACGGCTGCATGTGCGCCGATGAAGAAGTCCGGCAGCGGCCTCTGCCGCGAACCACCCTTGCGCCTGTACTGGCTGTATGCCGCGGCTGTGAGTGCGGCGGCCGCCCAGGGAATCGGGGATCGCAAGGTATCGTAAACGTCGAGCATCGCATCCAGCGCCCCGACATCCGGCGCCGGAATCAGCAACTCCGAGTAAATGACGATGTTGACATGCAGCGGCGCCCGTTCGCTACACGCCTGGAGCGTATCGATCGCCCAGCCGTGCCAAGGACTGGCCTCGTCCATGCAGTCAATCCAGATATTGGTGTCGACAAGCACGCCTGCAGAGCCATCGTAGCGCGCAAGGCTAGCGGGCACCGGGCGTATCGTCCTTGCTGGCTTCGTCGCCTCGGATGAAGCTCATGATCTCGTCTGCGCCGAGTTGCTGGAAGTCGGCGCCCAGGCTGCTGCGAACCCGGGCCGCAGCCGCCCTGAGCGCAGCCCGACGGTCCTCCCTGACGTTGGTGCCGACCGGAGTGATGACGATCTTGCTGCCCTCCAGGCTGAACGTGACCTCGCTGCCTGGTGCAACACCTGCGGCCACCCTGATGTGCTTGGGGATCGTGACCTGCCCCTTGTCCGTTACGAGCATTGCGACCTCACTGATAAGCGAACGAACTGGTAAGAATTCCAAGTTGGAATCCTAGCGCCGAGGACGCAGCGGTACAACCCGCATCGGACCGGTCGCCCTCCGGCGCATGTTCCAGGGTGACACCCACCCCGGTTAAAGCTATCGTAGTGGCGATTATTGGCCAATCGCCACTATGCGGTATCGACACGCCATGTCCCACTCCAACGATTCCGAAGCCGCCTTCCTCGCCCGCTACGACAGCCGCGCCCATGCCGCGCCGCTCGCCACCGTGGATCTCGCGATCTTCACGCTGGCGGAAGGCGGCTTGCAGATCCTGCTGGTGCGGCGCGGCGAGCATCCGTGCCGCGGCCGCTGGGCGCTGCCGGGCGGCTTCGTCGATCTCGCGCAGGATGTCTCGCTGGAGGCCACCGCGCACCGCAAGCTCCTGGCCAAGACCGGCGTCGCCACCCCATGGCTGGAGCAGGTGTGCAGCGTCGGCGGGCCGGAGCGGGATCCGCGCGGCTGGTCGATCACGGTGCTCTACATGGCGCTGATCGCGCACGCCCCGACACCCACGCAGGTCGCCGCCGATGGCGAGGCGCGCTGGTGGCGATGGGACGACGCGCTCGCGCTCGACCTCGCCTTCGACCACAAGGCGCTTGCGATGCAGGCTCGCGCGCGGCTGCGCAACAAGACCGCCTACACCGCCCTGCCGGTGTTCGTGCTGCCCCAGCCCTTCACGCTCGGCGCACTGCAGCGTGCCTTCGAGACCCTGCTGGAGGCGCCTTTGGAGAAGAAATCCTTCCGCCGCCGCATGGACGAATCCGGCTTGCTCGAGGTGGTCGGCGAGGGGCCGCCCGAAGGCGGCCGCGGCCGGCCGGCAGTCCTGTGCCGGCCGCGACCCGGCGCGCGGGACCATGTGTTCGCGCGGGTGCTGGGGTTGGGGGGCGGGGAATAGCTCAGCTGGTCGTGAAGATCCACGCGCGGTTACGCTAGCAGTATTCCAGATCGGACATCAGGACGCCCCACCATGGAAAAGATCGTCTTTCTCGACCGCGACACCATCGCCCCGCAGATCCGGCTGCGCAGCCCGGCTTTCGCACACACGCTCGAAACCCATGCGCGCACCACGCCCGAGGAGGTGGTCGCGCGGCTTGCCGGCGCCAGCATCGCGATCACCAACAAGGTACCGCTGCGCGCCGAGGCGCTGGCGCAGCTGCCCGGCCTCAAGCTCATCGCCGTCGCCGCGACCGGCACCGACTGTGTGGACAAGGCCTGGTGTGCCGCGCACGGCGTTGCGGTGACGAACATCCGCGATTACGCGCGCAACACCGTGCCGGAACACACCTTCGCGCTCATCCTCGCGCTGCGCCGCAACCTCGTCGCCTACCGTCAGGACGTCATCGACGGTGAATGGCAGCGCGCCGCGCAGTTCTGCTTCTTCAACCACGCCATCAACGACCTTGCCGGCACACGCCTCGGCATCATCGGCGAAGGCGGGCTGGGCCAGCGCGTCGCCGAGATCGGCCGCGCCTTCGGCATGCAGCCGCTCTTCGCCGCGCGCAAGGGCAAGCCCAGCCCGGGGCGGCTCTACACCCCGTGGGACGAGGTGCTCGCCACCAGCGACGTCATCACCATCCACAGCCCGCTCACCCCCGCCACGCGCGGCATGATCGGCATCGACGAGTTCCGCGCGATGGCGCGCCGCCCGCTGCTCATCAACACCGCCCGCGGCGGCCAGGTGGACGAGGCCGCGCTGGTCCGGGCTCTCGACGAAGGCCTCATCAGCGGCGCCGGCTTCGACGTCACCGACGGCGAACCGCCCGCCGCCGACAGCCCGATGATGCGCATCGCCGCCCGCCCCAACGTCATCCTCACCCCGCACGTCGCCTGGGCGTCGGACGAGGCCCAGCAGGCGCTCGCCGATCAGCTCATCGACAACATCGAGCGCTTCGTTGCCGGGGATCCGCGGAATCTGGTGTAGGGGGGGCGACGGCAACCCGAGCGGCCATCGGCTGACGATGCCGCCCCGGGTAAGCCGCTTGCATCTTCCCTACAACGGTCGCCCCAACCGCTTCTCCACCTGCTTCTTCTCCCATTCCGCGCCCATGAAGGGCAGCCACTGGAACACCGAGGTGGCGTGCATGAGGATGCCGATGCCCCAGCCGAGCGCTGGCCACTTCGCCCAGAAGTAGCCCGGGCTGGCGACGAGGTTGATGGCGATCAGCGCGGCGATGACCACCACGTACTGGAGCAAGTGGATGTAGAAGCCGCGCACCTTGCGGACGTGGTTCAGGGCGAGTTGTTCTTCGACTGCGGTGGGGTTTGCGACGGACATGGCAGGCTCACTGGTGAGTTCGGAGAAGTCGATCTCGAAGACCGACGCCAGTGATTTCAAGGTTTCCGGGCTCGCGGCCTGGCCGCGCTCGATGCGCTGCACGGTTCGGACGCTGAGGCCGCTCAGTTCGGCCAGTTGTTGTTGCGACTAGCCGCGCTGCAGCCGGAGTTTCTGGACAAGCATGGTGACTCCTTGATTTCACAGCCCGAACAGTGGCCGATTTTGCCGCGAATGCCCACGACACGCACCCGACAGCAGGGCGACAGCGGCACGACAAGGGCACGACAGCGCCAGTGTCGGCAGGTGCAGCGGCTGAGCAGGGTCTCCTCGGGCGATCGACGCCGCCCATGCAGGCTGCTGCGGTGTGCTTCTGTCGGGCGGCTGCGTCGAGGCCCGATCATCAGCCCAGTGGCTCGAACAGCACGTCGAGATCCTCTGCGGTGAGGAGGTGGCCGCCGTCGTCCTGCGGCTTGCCGGCGAGGAACTGGTCGGCGAGGCCGCGCTTGCGGGTCTGCAGGGCGAGGATCTTTTCCTCCACCGTGCCGCGGCCGAGCAGCTTGTAGACGAACACCGGCTTGTCCTGGCCGATGCGATGGGCGCGGGCGGTGGCCTGCTCCTCGACTGCGGGGTTCCACCACGGGTCGTAGTGGATCACGGTGTCGGCGGCGGTGAGGTTGAGGCCGGTGCCGCCGGCCTTGAGGCTCACCATGAAGAGCTGCACCCGGCCTTCCTGAAAGTCGCGCACCGGGGTGTCGCGGTCCTTGGTCTGGCCGGTGAGCTTCGCGAAGGGCAGCTTGCGCTTCCACAGCTCGGCCTCGATCAGCGCCAGCATCGAGGTGAATTGCGAGAACAGCAGGATGCGCCGGCCTTCGTCGACCAACTCCTCGATCAGCGTCATCAGCTCGGTGAGCTTGGCGGATTCCACCGCGCCGCGCTCGCCCAGGCGCTGCGCGCTCTCGAGCTTCACCAGGCGCGGGTCGCAGCAGGCCTGGCGCAGCTTGAGGAGCGCATCCAGGATCATGATCTGGCTGCGGCCGATGCCCTGGCTGGCGAGCGCGGCGCGCAGCTTGCCGTCGAAGGCGATGCGCAGCGATTCGTAGAGATCGCGCTGTGCGCCGGTGAGCTCCACCCAGCGCACGATCTCGGTGCGCGGCGGCAGCTCTTGCAGCACCTGCTCCTTGGTCCGGCGCAGCATGAAGGGGGCGACGCGCGCGGCGAGGCGGGCGCGCGCCTCGCTGTCGCCGTGCTTCTCGATCGGGGTGCGGAACACCTCGTTGAAGCGCTTGGCGCCACCGAGCAGGCCGGGCATGAGGAAGTCGAACTGCGCCCACAGCTCGCCGAGGTGGTTCTCCAGCGGCGTGCCGGTGAGCGACAGACGGTGGCGGGCTTGCAGGCGGCGCGCGACCTGGTGCGACTGGGCCTTGGGGTTCTTGATGAACTGCGCTTCGTCCAGCACCACCAGGTGGAACTCGCGCGCGAGCAGCTCGGCCTGGTCGCGCACCAGCAGCGGGTAGGTGGTGAGGATCAGGTCGGCGTCGTCGATGTCCTCGAAGAGCTGGGCGCGGGCCGGGCCGTGCAGGGTGAGCACGCGCAGGTCGGGCGCGAACTGGCGCGCCTCGGCAGCCCAGTTGGGCATCAGGCTGGTGGGCGCGATCACCAGGCTGGGGCGGTCGGCACGGCCGGCGCGCTTCTCCAGCAGCAGGTGGGCGAGGGTCTGCACCGTCTTGCCCAGGCCCATGTCGTCGGCGAGGATGCCCGAGAGCCCGTAGCTGCTGAGAAATTGCAGCCAGTCGAGGCCGGCCTGCTGGTAGTTGCGCAGCGTGGCGTTGAAGCCGTCGGGTGGCGCGACGTGGGTGATGCCGGTGAAGTCGCGCAGGCGCCGGCCGAGCTCGAGCAGGCCCTCGCCGCCCAGCCAGTGGGTGGGATGCTCGTCCAGCGCGGTGAGCGCGGTGGCATGAAAACGCGACAGGCGCGGCCGCTCGTCGTCGAGGAACTCCAGCAAGGGGCGCAGCCAGGCGCGCAGGCGCGGCACGGGAATCGGCAGCAGTCGGCGGTTGTCGAGGCGCACCGGCAGGCTGTCCTCGTCCTTGAGCTTCTCGAGCTGGCGCAGCAGCTGCGGCTGCTCCTTGAGCAGATGCAAGAGCGGCGGCACCAGGCTGATGCGCTCGCCGCCCACCATCACGCCCAGGTCGAGGTCGAACCAGTCGGCGCGCTCGCTCTCGTCCACCTCGACGAACCACTCGTCCACCTCGGCGAGGCGGAAGGGGAAGTCGTCCTCGTATTCGATGCTGATGCCGTCGAGCTCCAGCGCGGCCAGCCCCGAGCCCAGCAGCGGCAGCCAGCCGCGCGCATCGGCGGGGGCGGCCATGAGGCAGTCGGCGTCGCTGTCCACGCGCAGGTAGCGCGGCATGCGCCGCTGGTAGCTCTCCAGCCCCACCGCCTGCAGCTTCGACCATACCGCGTTTTCGGTCTGCAGATCGCGGCGCAGGAACACCTTACGGCCATTCTGCTGCAGCGGCAGCAGCGGGTCCGGCCGCTCGCTGCCGGCGACGCTGACACCGTCGGGGTAGTCGAAATGGAGCTCGGCGATCGCGTATTCCTCATGCAGGCTGAAGAGCGCATCGTGGCGGAAACGCCCCATCGTCAGCCGTACGCGCGGCTCGGGCGGTGCCGAGGGCTGCTCCGCGGTGCGCGCTTCCGGCAGCGGCAGGCTCACCCCCAAGCGTTGCGACAGCGCCTCCAGCCGGCCGCGTGCCTCGATCGCCTGGCGCATCGTCAGTGCGGGGGACTGCAGCAGGGTCTTCAACAGCGTATCCGGGAGTTCGGACGCGAGTGCGCCCACGCTGGCGGAGATCGGGTCGAAGTAATGCGGCGGCCAGGTCGGCAGCAGGAAGATGTGCGGGGCGACATCGATCGCGAGTTGTTGGCGCTCGCGGTGGTCGAGCACCCACTTGAGCTGCATCGTTCGCGGTGGCTCGACGCGCAGCGGTGTGTCGAGGGCATCGACACGGTAGAGGCGCCCCGAGCGCGCGGCGGCCATCAGCAGTAGCGCGCCGGTCTCGCCGGTGAGCGCCACCGTCGTCTGCGCGTTGTAGCTGTACTGGCCGGCCTGCATCGCGTGGAAGAGGCGTAGCGGGCTGTCGTCTGCGTCGCCGATGTAGGCGCGCCGACCGTAGGCGGAGAGGTCGCTCTCCTGCAGCCTGAAGGCACCGGGCCGGCCCATGCCGCCACGCTTGAGCGGTCGGCTCTTGCCCACCGTGAGCTGCGCCGGGCCGGGGTCGAGCACGTAGATGAGGCAGTCGCCACGTGGCGATACCCCATGCTCGGCAGGCGCCTCCGGGGCGTCGAGGCGAGCGAGCCAGGCGCGTGTGTCGTCGTCCAGCGCGTTGTCGTCCTCGACATGGTCCGAATCTGGGGCGTCTCCGGCCGCGGTGAGCAGCAGCGCGACCACATGCTTGCAGTAGCCGCCCACGGGGCAGGAGCACTCGCTGAAGCCGAGCACCGTGTGGCCCTTCAGCGACATCAGCTCGATCACCTGGCGGTAGCGTTGGCCGCCACTGCCACGGCAGTGCCCGGTGATCGTGAGCGCACTGCCTTCGCCCGAGATCGCTTCGACCTCGGCCATCCTGCGCGATGCGTACTCCGTGCCGCGGGTCAGGACGCCCGGGTCGAACTCGTCGAGCGAGAGGTCGAGCAGGAGATCCTGGGGGAGCGTGAACGGAGCTGTCATGCGCGGGCTGAGAGGAGCAAAACACGGCATGTTAGCACCGCGAGCTACCGAGTACGCGCTGCGAAGCGCTGTGCGTGGCCGGTTCTGTCTGCCGGGACGTGTGTCGGGCGTATGTCGCGTGCGGCCGGGTGTCAGCCCTCCAAGGCCTCCAGGCGGGCGAGCCAGGGTTGGCGCTCGGCGTCGCTGACGAAGCTTGCTTCCAGGCTGTTGCGCGCGATGCGTTTCAGCTCCGCGGCGCCGAGATCCAGCGCACGTGCAGTCTGCAGGAAGTTCTCGGCGATGTAGCCGCCGAAATAGGCCGGGTCGTCGGAGTTGATCGTGACCTTCAGCCCGGCCTCCAGCAATTGCCGCAGGTTGTGCGCCTCGAGCCGCTCGAACACGCATAGTTTCACGTTCGAGAGCGGGCACACCGTCAGCGCGACCTGCTCGCGCGCAAGGCGCTGCATGAGTGCGGCATCCTCGCTGGCGCGCACGCCGTGGTCGATGCGCTCCACCTTGAGTAAATCCAGCGCTTCGACGATGTAAGCAGGCGGCCCTTCCTCGCCGGCGTGTGCGACCACGTGCAGGCCGAGCGCCCGGCAGCGTGCGAACAGGCGTGCGAACTTGGCGGGCGGGTGCCCCCTTTCCGACGAGTCCAACCCGACGCCGTGGATGCGGTGCAGGTGCGGCATTGCCAGCTCGAGCGCGGCGAAGCCCTCGTCCTCGCTGAGATGACGCAGGAAGCACAGGATCAGCCGCGAGCTGATGCCGAAGCGCGCCCGTGCCTCGTCGCACGCCCGCTCCAGGCCATCCAGCACGGTCTCGAAGGCGATGCCGCGCTCGGTGTGCGTCTGCGGATCGAAAAAGAGCTCCGCATGGACAACGCCGTCTTCATGTGCGCGGGTGAAATAGGCGAGCGCGAGGTCGTGGAAATCCTCCTCCCGCACCAACGCGGCAGCGCCGGCATAGTAGAGGTCGAGGAAGCTCTGCAGATCGGTGAACGCGTACGCGGCGCGGGTCTCGGCGACGCTGCTCCACGGAAGCTGCACCTGGTTGCGCTGCGCCAGCGCGAACATCAGTTCGGGTTCCAGGGTGCCTTCGATGTGCAGGTGCAGTTCGGCCTTGGGCAGGGCGCGAACGAAGGATTCGAGGTCCATCCGGGGCTCCTTCTCTTCTCTTGTGTATGGCCGACTCTCTGCAGGCGTGGCACGGCCGGGCGGCTGTCATGGCCATCTTACTGCAGGCCCGCGCGGGCGGCGCGCTGCCGATGCGCGTGTCGCATTGCGAAAAAGGAATGCGCAGATCGGGATGCACAGCGGTGGCATACATGGTATTTTCCCGAGGTCTACGGGAGCGGCACACCGTGGGGCACGGTGGCAGGCGGCCCAGACCGCCCCGCCCGGGCACATTCAAACAATATCGAGGGAAATGACATGGCTGCAGGGAAATCCAAGATCATCTACACGCTCACAGACGAGGCGCCGCTGCTGGCCACCTGCGCCTTCCTGCCGATCATCCGCACCTTCACCGGGCCGGCCGGCATCGAGATCGAGAAGGCCGATATCTCCGTTTCCGCGCGTGTCATTGCCGAGTTTTCCGAGTTCCTGAGCGAAGAGCAGCGTCTGCCCAACACACTCGCCGAGCTCGGCAAGAAGTGCCTCGAGCCCGAGACCAACATCATCAAGCTGCCGAACATCTCCGCCTCGGTCGCCCAGCTCAAGGCCTGCGTCAAGGAACTGCAGGAAAAGGGCTACGCCATCCCCGATTACCCCGAGAACCCCACCACCGACGCGGAGAAGGCGCTCAAGGCCCGCTTCGGCAAGTGCCTCGGCTCGGCAGTGAACCCGGTGCTGCGCGAAGGCAACTCCGACCGTCGCGCGCCCGGCGCGGTCAAGAACTACGCCCGCAAGCACCCGCACTCCATGGGTGAGTGGAAGCAGTGGTCGCAGACCCACGTTTCGCACATGCACCATGGCGACTTCTACCACGGCGAGAAGTCCATGACGCTCGATCGCCCCCGCCGCGTGCGCATGGAGCTGATCGCCAAGGGCGGCAGGATCTCGGTGCTGAAGCCGGAGGTGAAGCTGCTCGAAGGCGAGATCATCGACTCGATGTTCATGAGCAAGAAGGCGCTGTGCGACTTCTACGAGAAGGAGCTGGAAGATTGCCGTCAGTCCGGCATCCTGTTCTCGCTGCACGTGAAGGCGACGATGATGAAGGTGTCGCACCCCATCGTCTTCGGCCACTGCGTGAAGATCTATTACAAGGAAGCCTTCGAGAAGCACGCCCGCACCTTCGCGGAGCTCGGCATCAACGTCAATAACGGCATGGTCGATCTCTACGAGAAGATCAAGCAGCTGCCGGAATCGCAGCGCGACGAGATCATCCGCGACCTGCACGCCTGCCAGGAACACCGCCCGCGCCTCGCGATGGTCGATTCGGCCAAGGGCATCACCAACTTCCACTCGCCCAACGACGTCATCGTCGATGCCTCCATGCCGGCGATGATCCGCCAGGGCGGCAAGATGTGGGGCGCCGACGGCAAGCCCTACGACTGCAAGGCCGTGATGCCGGAGTCGACCTTCGCCCGCATCTACCAGGAGATGATCAACTTCTGCAAGTGGAACGGCAACTTCGACCCGAAGACCATGGGCACCGTGCCGAACGTCGGCCTGATGGCCCAGCAGGCCGAGGAATACGGCTCGCATGACAAGACCTTCGAGATCGCCGAGGACGGCATCGCCAACATCGTCGACATCGACACCGGCGAGGTGCTGCTGACGCAGAACGTCGAGGCTGGCGACATCTGGCGCATGTGCCAGGTCAAGGACGCACCGATCCGCGACTGGGTGAAGCTCGCCGTCACCCGCGCGCGCAACTCCGGCATGCCGGCGGTGTTCTGGCTTGACCCGTACCGCCCGCACGAGAACGAGCTCATCAAGAAGGTCAGGACCTACCTCAAGGATCATGACACCACCGGCCTGGAAATCCACATCATGAGCCAGGTGCGTGCGATGCGTTTCACGCTGGAGCGCGTCGTCCGCGGGTTGGACACCATCTCGGTGACCGGCAACATCCTGCGCGACTACCTGACCGACCTGTTCCCGATCATGGAGCTGGGTACCTCGGCGAAGATGCTCTCCATCGTCCCGCTGATGAACGGCGGCGGCATGTACGAGACCGGCGCCGGCGGCTCCGCGCCCAAGCACGTGCAGCAACTCACCCAGGAAAACCACCTGCGCTGGGATTCGCTGGGTGAATTCCTCGCCCTGGCGGTGTCGCTGGAAGAGCTCGGCATCAAGGAGAACAACGCCCGCGCCAAGCTGCTCGCCAAGACGCTCGACGCCGCCACCGGCAAGCTGCTCGACAACAACAAGTCGCCGTCGCCCAAGACCGGCGAACTGGACAACCGCGGCTCGCAGTTCTATCTGGCGATGTTCTGGGCGCAGGAACTCGCCACGCAGAAGGAGGACGCCGAACTGGCAGCCCACTTCGCCAAGCTCGCCAAGACCCTGACCGACAACGAGGCGCAGATCGTCGCCGAATTGAAGACGGTGCAGGGCAAGCCGGTGGATATCGGCGGCTACTACAAGGCCGACTCCGACAAGTGCAAGGCGGTGATGCGTCCGAGCCCGACGCTGAACGCCGCGCTGAAGGCTGCACGCGCGTAAGCTGCAACACGTTCTGGTGTCACCAAAACCCGCGGTCGCCAAGACCGCGGGTTTTTTTACGACCAGCGCATTCAACGATAGTCCTGCTCCCGCTGGTGACGCATGGCAAGCAGGGCGGCGGGGCGTTGTTGGGCGGTGCCGCGTACGCGGGCGCGCAGGTAGTCGGCAAACGCGGGGCCGTCGAAGGCCTGACCGCTGGCGATCAGCGTGTCGCGCGCCTGCAGGGCACGCGCGATGAACGCGCTCTCGGCTTCGACGCGCTCCAGTTCAGAATGGATCGCGCTCACCATGAAAGCATGCGGCGTGATGGCCTGGTTCGTGGCGGCGTCATGTAGGCGCCGACGCGTGGTGTCATCGAGTTTGACCGAGAGGTTGGGCATGAGAGACGATCCTGAAGGCGAGTACTGACATCCTACTACCTGGGTGCGCCAGGTGGAAATCGTTCGCATTAATCAAATTCGCCAAAGGCATTGATTCCCGGCCGATTGCATGCCATTTTGAGTGAACCCCAGACACGGAGAGCCAGCCATGAAAGGCGACAAGAAAATCATCGACATCCTCAACGAGCTGCTCACCGGCGAGCTGACCGCGGTGGACCAGTACCTGATCCATGGCGAGATGTACGCCGATTTCGGCCTCACGCACCTGGCGGATAAGGCGCTGCACGAGTCGGACCATGAGCGCCAGCATGCGCGTGCGCTGATCCAGCGCATCCTCTTCCTCGAAGGTGTGCCCAACCTCGGCAAGCGCGACCCGCTCAATGTCGGCAAGGATGTCGTCGCGATGCTCAAGTCGGATCTCGCGCTCGAGTACAAGGTGGTGGGCGAGCTCAAGAAGGCGATTGCCGCGTGCGAGAAGGCAAAGGACTACGTCACCCGCGACATGCTCGGTGTGCAGCTCGAGGACACCGAGATGGATCACGCCTACTACCTCGAGAAGCAGCTGCGCCTGATCGAGCTGGTCGGCCTGCACAACTACCAGCAGAGCCAGATGGGCTCCGGCAACCCGGCTTGAGGAGCGTGCAGATGAAAGGCGACAAGAAGGTCATCGAGGCCCTGAACAAGGTCCTGAAGAACGAGCTCACCGCGATCAACCAGTATTTCCTGCACGCCCGTATGTTCCGCAACTGGGGCCTGGATAAACTCAACGACTACCAGTACAAGCAGTCGATCCGGGTCATGAAGGAGGCGGACGCGCTCATCGAGCGCGTGCTGTTCCTCGAAGGCCTGCCCAACCTGCAGAACCTCGGCAAGCTGATGATCGGCGAGGACGTGGTCGAATGCCTGCAGTGCGACCTGAAGTACGAGCGCGAGATCCAGCGCCCGCTGCTGGTCGAGTCCATCGCCCTGTGCGAGGAACTGCAGGACTACGTCAGCCGCGAGCTGCTCGAGGATCTGCTCGCGCATTGCGAGGAAACGATCGACTGGCTGGAAACCCAGCACAGCCTGATCGAGCAGGTCAGCCTGCCGAACTACCTGCAGGCACACATGGAGCCGGGCGAAGGCTGAGCTCTCCTGCGACGCAGGGAGGCGACGGGCCGGGCGGCGACAGCTGCGCCGGCCCGTATTGCGTCTACCGGGCGTTCAGAAGCTGCCGGTGAACCGGTAGCGTGCCGCCGGGTGCCACATCGTCGCCACCGACGCGACCTGACCCTGCGACAGCGTCTGGCGGTGCAGCACCAGGCAGGGCTCGGCGAGCGGCATGCGCAGCAGCTCGCCGACCGCGCGGGTGGGCAGGCTCGCCTCGATCGAGAAATTCACCCCCTGCAAGGGCGCCACCCGCATCAGATACTCGTTGGGGGTCTGCGTGGCGAAATCCAGCGTCATGTAGTCGGGCGCTACGCGCGGGTTCACATGCCTGTCCTCGACCTGTATCGGCTGCTCTTCCTCGAAGTGCACCACCACCGAATGGAACAGCGGCTGATCCGGCGCGATGCCGAATGCGCGCGCGAGGGCTTCGCCCGCCTTGACGCGGCTGAGTGACTGCAGCTCGCTGCGATGGCGATGGCCGCGCGCGGCGATCTCCTCTGCGATGTTGCGGATCGCGACCAGCGTGGACTGGTACTTCTGCTGCGCCACATATGTGCCCGAACCCTGCACCCGCTCCACGATGCGCTCGTCGCCGAGCTCGCGGATGGCGCGGTTCACCGTCATCCGCGACACCCCGAACTGACGCGCCAGCGCCTCCTCGGCGGGGATCGCGTCGCCTTCCTTCCACACCCCGGCGTGGATCTGCGCCAGCACGTAATCCTTGATCTGGCGGTAGGCGGGCGCGCGGGCGGGTTCGGTTCGGGCGGTGTTCATTCTGGGGGCACACGTCGATAGGGCGAGCGCTGAATTGTATTGACAAAGCGTGATCTGCACTAATATTATGTATATACAACTTAGCGCCAAGAGAGCGATAGTTGTACGTGCGAATATCGCCGCGCAACCCTGACCGACACCAAGGAGAACAGCATGAGCCACGCCGACCAGACCCCTGCCCACGACCCGCGCTTCGACGCCAGCCGCGTGATCCGCGCGCCGCGCGGCACCCAGCTCCACTGCCGGAACTGGATCGCCGAGGCCGCCTACCGCATGCTGCAGAACAACCTCGACCCGGAAGTCGCCGAGAACCCGCAGCATCTCGTCGTGTATGGCGGCATCGGCCGCGCGGCGCGCGACTGGGCGTGCTTCGACCAGATCCTCGCCTCGCTGCGCGAGCTCGGCGACGACGAATCGCTGCTGATCCAGTCGGGCAAGCCGGTGGGCGTGTTCAAGACCCACGCCAACGCGCCGCGGGTGCTCATCGCCAACTCCAACCTGGTGCCCAAGTGGGCGAACTGGGCGCACTTCAACGAGCTCGATCGCAAGGGCCTCTTCATGTACGGCCAGATGACCGCCGGCAGCTGGATCTACATCGGCAGCCAGGGCATCGTGCAGGGCACCTTCGAGACCTTCGTCGAGGCCGGCCGTCAGCACTACGGCAACGACCTCTCCGGCCGCTGGATCCTCACCGCCGGCCTGGGCGGCATGGGCGGCGCACAGCCGCTGGCGGCGACGCTGGCGGGTGCCTGCTCGCTCAACATCGAGTGTCAGCAGTCGAGCATCGACTTCCGCCTGCGTACCCGTTATGTGGACAAGCAGGCGCGCGACATCGACCACGCGCTGGAACTGATCGCGCATCACACCGCGCGCCGCGAGGCGGTGTCGATCGCGCTGCTCGGCAACGCCGCCGACGTGCTGCCCGAGCTGGTGAAGCGCGCCCGCGCCGGCGGCATCCGCCCCGATCTCGTCACCGACCAGACCTCCGCCCACGACCTCATCAACGGCTACCTGCCGCGCGGCTGGACGGTCGAGGAATGGAAGACGGCGCAAAAGGACGCGAGCCAGCATGCGCGCCTCACCGAGGCGGCGGCGCAATCCTGCGCGGTGCATGTGCAGGCGATGCTGGATTTCCAGTCGATGGGCATCCCCACCGTGGATTACGGCAACAACATCCGCCAGGTGGCCTTCGACCAGGGCGTGAAGAACGCCTTCGACTTCCCCGGTTTCGTGCCCGCCTACATCCGCCCGTTGTTCTGCGAGGGCAAGGGCCCGTTCCGCTGGGTGGCGCTGTCGGGCGATCCGGAAGACATCTACAGGACCGATGCCAAGATCAAGGAACTCTTCCCCGACAACAAGCACACCCACCGCTGGCTCGACATGGCGCGCGAGCGCATCGCCTTCCAGGGTCTGCCGGCGCGCATTTGCTGGCTGGGCCTGGGCGAGCGCCATCTCGCCGGTCTCGCGTTCAACGAGATGGTGAAGAACGGCGAGCTGAAGGCACCGATCGTGATCGGTCGCGACCACCTCGACACCGGCTCGGTCGCGAGCCCCAACCGCGAGACCGAGGGCATGAAGGACGGCACCGACGCCGTCTCCGACTGGCCGCTGCTGAACGCGCTGCTCAACACCGCCGGCGGTGCGAGCTGGGTGAGCCTGCACCATGGCGGTGGTGTGGGCATGGGCTATTCTCAGCATTCGGGCATGGTCATCGTCGCCGACGGCAGCGATGCCGCCGCCGAACGCCTCGCGCGGGTGCTGGTGAATGACTGCGGCTCGGGCGTGATGCGTCACGCCGACGCCGGCTACGAACTTGCGATCGCCACCGCGCGCAAGCATGGCCTGAAACTGCCGATGATCGGCCGCTGAGGAGAACGACGATGACACGAGTACTGACCCCCGGCGCGCTCAGCCTCGCCGACCTGCGCGCGCTGTGGCTGGGCCCGCAGACGCTGTCCCTGCCGGCTTCGGCACAGGCCGCGATCGAAGCCGCCGCGGCCACCATCGACCGCATCGTCGCCAAGGGCGACGCGGCGTACGGCATCAACACCGGCTTCGGCAAGCTCGCCCGCACCCGCATCCCGGATGCGCAGCTCGAGCAGCTGCAGCGCAACCTGATCCTGTCGCACTCGGTGGGCACCGGTGAGCCGATGTCCGACGCCTGCGTGCGGCTGGTGATGGTGATGAAGGCGGCGAGCCTCGCGCGCGGCTACTCCGGCGTGCGCCCGGTGGTGGTCGACACCCTTCTGGCACTCCTCAACGCCGGCATCCTGCCGCTCATCCCGGTGAAGGGCTCGGTGGGCGCCTCGGGCGACCTCGCGCCGCTGTCGCACATGACGCTCGCGCTGATGGGCGAGGGCGAGGTGCGGGTGGAAGGGCGGGTGATGCCCGCCGCCACCGCGTTGCGCGAAGCCGGCATCGCGCCGTTGGCGCTCGCCGCGAAGGAGGGCCTGGCACTCATCAACGGCACCCAGGTGTCCACCGCGCTGGCGCTGCACGGCCTCTTCATGGCCGAGCGTCTGCTCGAGGCCGGCATGGTCACCGGCGCGCTGTGCGTGGATGCGGCCAAGGGTAGCGACGCGCCCTTCGACCCGCGCATCCACATCGCGCGCGGCCAGCCCGGCCAGATCGCCGCGGCCGCGGTCACCCGTGCGCTGCTCGCCGGCAGCCAGATCCGCCTGTCCCACCTCGACAACGACGAGCGGGTGCAGGACCCGTACAGCCTGCGCTGCCAGCCGCAGGTGATGGGCGCCTGCCGCGACCTGATCGCCAACGCCGCGCGCACCCTGCTGATCGAGGCGAACGCGGTCACCGACAACCCGCTGGTGTTCACCGACACTGGCGAGGTGCTCTCGGGCGGCAACTTCCACGCCGAACCGGTGGCCTTCGCCGCCGATACCCTGGCGCTCGCGATCGCCGAGATCGGTGCGCTGTCGGAGCGGCGCATCGCGCTCCTCATCGACAGCAGTCTCTCCGGCCTGCCGCCCTTCCTGGTGGATAACCCGGGGCTCAACTCCGGCTTCATGATCGCGCATGTCACCGCCGCCGCGCTCGCCTCGGAGAACAAGTCGCACGCCCACCCGGCGAGCGTCGACAGCCTGCCCACCTCCGCCAACCAGGAGGACCACGTCAGCATGGCCACCTACGCCGGCCGGCGTCTCGCCGAGATGGCCGACAACACCGCCACCATCCTCGCGATCGAGTGGCTGGCTGCGGCGCAGGGGGTGGATTTCCATCGCCCGCTCGCGACCTCGCCGGCGCTCGCGGCGGCACATGCGCGTCTGCGCGAGGCCGTGCCCTTCTACGCCGAGGACCGTCTCTTTGCGCCGGACATCGAGGCCGCGCGACGCCTCGTGCTCGCGGGTGAGGCGGGTGCCGCCTGCCGCGAACCGCTTGCCGCGATCTGGAGCGCATGATGACGGCCGCTGCGCGCGCCATCCCCGGCGCGGCCGCCACCTTAGCCTCCAGCGCCCTCTCGACCGGGCCGGTGCTGTGGCGCGATGCTCGTATCGCCACCCTGGCCGATGGCGGCTGGGGCCTGATCGAGCGCGGCGCGTTGGTCAGCGAGGGCGGCGCAATCGCCTGGGTGGGGCCGGAGGCCGCACTGCCGCCTGCGCTCGCGGCGCGGGTGCAGGCCACCCAGGATCTCGGTGGCGCGCTCGTCACCCCCGGCCTCGTCGATTGCCACACCCACCTGGTGTATGGCGGCCAACGCGCCGGCGAGTTCGAGCAGCGCCTGCAGGGCGTGAGCTACGAGGAGATCGCGCGTGCCGGTGGAGGCATCCGCGCGAGCGTTGCCGCCACCCGCGCCGCCGACGAGGCATCGCTCTTCGCCAGCGCCGCCAGGCGCGCCCGCAGCCTGATGGCCGAGGGCGTCACCACGCTCGAGATCAAGTCCGGCTACGGCCTGTCACTGGCGGACGAGGCGCGCTGCCTGCGGGTCGCGCGGCGCATCGGTTCGGAGCTGCCGGTGAGCGTGCGCACCACCTTCCTCGGCGCTCACGCGCTGCCGCCGGAGTATGCCGGCCGCGCCGACGAGTACATCGACGCGGTGTGCGCATGGCTGCCGACCCTGCATGGCGAGGGCCTGGTGGACGCGGTCGACGCCTTCTGCGAGGGCATCGGCTTCAGCCCCGAACAGACGCGGCGCGTGTTCGCCGCCGCGCAGGCATTGGGGCTGCCGGTGAAGCTCCACGCCGAGCAGCTCTCCGACCAGGGCGGTGCGGCGCTGGCGGCGGGCTTCGGCGCGCTCTCCTGCGACCACCTCGAATACCTCGGCGACGACGGCATCGCCGTGATGCGCGCCGCCGGCAGCGTGGCGGTGCTGCTGCCCGGCGCCTTCTACTTCCTGCGCGAGACGAAGCTTCCGCCCATTGCCGCGCTGCGTGCCGCCGGCGTGCCGATGGCGGTATCCACCGACCACAACCCGGGCACCTCGCCGGGCCTGTCGCTGCTGCTGATGATCAACATGGCCTGCACCCTGTTCCGCCTCACGCCGCTGGAAGCGGTGCAGGGCGTGACGATGCACGCGGCGCGTGCCCTCGGCCTGGACGACCGCGGTGTGCTCGCGCCGGGTCTGCGGGCGGATTTCGTCGTGTGGGCGCTGGACCATCCCAACGAACTCGCCTATTGGTTCGGCCACAATCCGGCGCAACGCGTCGTCGTCGCCGGCGAGGCGCGCACTGCCGGCGACTGGAGCACACAATGAGTCAGCACCCCGAAGACGCCCGCAGGGCGGATGCCGACCCAGTCGATTCCCTTTCGCAGGATTTCGTCTGGCAGGGCCGCATCGACAGCGAAGAGACCGGCCCCAGCCGGCGCTGGCACCAGCATGTGCGGCCGCTGCACGCGGATGCGCACGGCGGCGTCACGCTGATCGGCTTTGCGGTCGACGAAGGGGTGCGGCGCAATGCCGGCCGGCCGGGGGCGGCCGACGGCCCGCGCGCGCTGCGCGGCGCGCTGGCGGGCATGCCGGTGCTGGGCGAGCCGGCGCTGTTCGACGCGGGCGATGTCCACTGCACCGATGCGGATCTGGAAGCGGCCCAGCACACCCTCGCGCGTCATGTCGCCGCCGCCATCGCGCGCGACAGCCTGCCGCTGGTGCTGGGCGGCGGACACGAGGTGGCGTGGGGCAGCTTCCAGGGTATCGTCGCGGCGCGCCCGGCGCTGCGGCGAGTGCTGATCGTGAACCTCGACGCCCACTTCGACCTGCGCGTCGCCGCGCGTGGCAACTCCGGCACACCCTTTCGCCAGATCCAGGAACACTGTGCCGCCAACGGCCGGCCGTTCGACTACCGCGTCTTCGGCATCAGCCGCTTCGCCAACACAGAGGCGCTGTTCCAGCGTGCCGACGCGCTGGGCGTGCGCTACTGGCTGGACGAGGTGCTGCAGGACAGCGCCGCGCTAGCCGCCGCACAGCAGCAACTCGCCGTCGACCTTGCCGATTGCGAGGCGGTGTATCTCACCGTCTGCCTCGACGTGCTGCCCGGCGGCCAGGCACCCGGCGTCTCCGCACCCGCACCGCTGGGCGTGCCGCTCGCGATCGTCGAGACCCTGCTCGACCAGGTCCTGGCCAGTGGGCGCGTCATTGCCGCGGACATCGCCGAGCTGAGCCCCGCATTCGACCGCGACGGCCTCACCGCCCGCGTCGCCGCACGCATCGCCGCACGGGTTGCGCGTGGAGTGGTGGTGTCGTCTCCTTAGTGCTCGACAATCGCGAACCGCGGGGTCGATAATCGGCTATTGGGGAAGCAGTAGCATATGCAATGACGTTTGATTCCGACCTGGCGTCGGTGCCGCCGCCGATGTCATCCGGCCAGGATCCGTGGCGACGGAAGGTGCTGTTGGCGCTGGGCGTGCTCGCGCTCTTCAGCTACACGTTGCTGGTTTCGGGAGGGCTGTTGCTGGCGCATGAGCGTGAAGCCGGGTTCGCATTGCGTAACCTCGAGAATCTCGGTCGTGTCCTGGAGGGGCATGCCCGCAGCACGATCGAGAAGATCGACACGATCCTGCTCGCCACGCGGCTGCAGTTGAACACGCGCATCACCGCCACATCGCAAGAAGATGCGGCGACGCGTGCCACGGCGACCGCAGAGACCTCCAACGGCACGAGTGCCGCGCTTGCGCAGTACCTCGCGCTGATCTCCGCGGAGTCGCAGAGCCTGCGCGTGGCCGACGCCAGCGGCAGTTTCATCCACGACGCGTCGGGCACACTCTTCCCCGCGCGTATTCACGACCGAGATTATTTCCGTCAGAACCGCGACACGCCGGGGGGCGGCCTCGTGATCTCCGAGCCCTTGTTCGCGCGCATCACGCACAACTGGGTGATCACGCTCAGCCGAAGACTGGATGCGCCGGACGGGACGTTTGCAGGACTCGTGCAGGCAGCGGTGCGTGCCGAGTACTTCCAGGACTTCTTCGCGAACCTCGATCTCGGCCCCGGGCAGAGTGTCACGCTCATCGATGCGAACCGTCGCCTGATCGCGCGCTATCCGGCTGCCCAGGACAAACTCGGCCAGCCGCTGGAGAGCGACCGCCTGATCGACATGATCGGACAAGGCCTGCGCCACATCAGTTACACGGCGCATTCGGCGGTCGATGGTGTCGAGCGACTCTACGTCGTCCGTCGCGTCGGCGATTTTCCGCTCTATGTGCTGGTCGGCCACGCCGAGACGGAATATCTTGCCAACTGGGAGCGTCAGCGATTCTGGGGCGTGCTCAGCGTTGCTGTGCTCGCTGTCGTGCTGGGTGGCTGGATGTTCGTCTGGCTGCGGACCTATGACCGCGCGCGCGAAATCGCGCAGGGCATGACGCGTGCCTACGACACGACCTTCCGCCGGACGCGGGCCTTGCTCGACAGCCTGCCTGATCCGGCGTGGCTCAGTGACCGTCAGCGGCGCCTGATCGCGGTCAACGATGCCTTCGCTGCGCTTGCCGGAAAACGTGCCGAGGCGCTGCTGGGACGCACCATCGAGGAGGTCTGGCCGGCCCCGGCCGCCCGTGCGCTGGCCGAGCTCGACGCCGCGGCGCTGACGCAGCAATGTCAGCAGAAGTGTATCGGCAGCCAACCGGGCGAACATGGCGGAGAACGCCATTTCGAGTATGTCACCACACCTGTCGCAGACGATGCGGGTGCGCTCGCCGGGGTGGCCGGCGTTGCCCGGGACATCACTCAGTTGCAGGAGGATCAGGCGCGCATGCGCCATCTTGCGGAGCACGATCTGCTCACCGATCTGCCCAACCGCGCGCTGCTCGCCGCACACATGGCGAGTGCGCTCGCCGAGACGCTCGGGCCGCAGGCGCAGATTGCGCTGCTGTTCCTCGACCTTGACCATTTCAAGAACGTCAATGACACGCTCGGCCATGAAATCGGCGATCAGCTGCTGCTGCAGGTGGCGCGTCGGCTTGTCGATCACCTCGACGCACGCGACACGATCAGCCGTCAGGGTGGGGACGAGTTCGCCATCCTGATCCGCGGCTACGGCACGCCGGCACGCCTCGCGGGCATCGCCCAACGCCTCGGCGATGCGCTCGCGCAGGTCTTCGTCGTCGAAGGTCATGAGTTGCGTGTCGGCGCCAGCATCGGCATCAGCACCTATCCGCATGATGGCCAGGATATCGGTGCGCTGCTGAAGAATGCAGATACCGCGATGTACCAGGCCAAGGCTGCCGGTGGCGGCACGTACCGCTTCTTCACGCCGGAGATGAATGCGCGCATTTCCGAGCGGGTGACGCTGGAGAACAGCTTGCGCCAGGCGCTCGACGGCGACGGCATCCATCTGCACTACCAGCCGCAGGTCGACGTCGCATCCGGGCGTCTGATCGGCTTCGAGGCGCTGGTCCGCTGGCGCCATCCGGTGCATGGCGAGATTCCACCGATACGCTTCATCCCCATCGCCGAGGAGAGCAATCTGATCAATCAGCTCGGCAAACGAGTGCTGCTGGAGGCCTGCCGCCAGAATCTGGCCTGGCAGAGGATGGGGTTGCCGCAGGTGGTGGTGGCGGTGAACCTTTCCGCGGTTCAGCTGCGCCAGCCCGAACTGGTGAGTCAGGTTGCGGAAGTGCTGCGCGTGACCGGACTCGATGCGCGCTGGCTCGAACTGGAGATCACCGAAAGTGCCTTCGTGCGCGACACCGAGCGCATCATCGAGGTGCTGCAGGCGTTGCGCGGCTTGGGCATCAAGCTCTCGGTGGACGACTTCGGCACAGGTTATTCAAGCCTTGGATATCTCAAGCGTCTGCCCTTCGACCGCATCAAGATCGACCAGTCCTTCGTCCGGGATCTGCCGGACAACGGCGACGACATCGCCATCGTGCGCGCGATCATCGGCATCGCCGGTAGTCTGCAGAAGGAAGTCATCGCCGAGGGCGTGGAGCGGCCGTCGCAGGTCGCGTGCTTGCAGGCGCAGGGCTGCCAGCTCATGCAGGGTTACCATTTTGGTCGCCCTGCAGACAGCGCACGCGCGGAGGTCTTGCTGCGCAAGATGCACGAAGCGGGCGTGTTCATGCACATGGTATGAGCGCGCGCGCTGGCCGGCAGCTTTCGCAGGCGCGGAGGTTCAATGAACATCGAAGATATCCTGCTCTTGCTCTTCGACCGCCGGCTATTGCTCCATGGCAGCTACAACTGGACGCGAAGCGCCGCGACAGCCAACGAGGAGAACATCGTGTCGAGCAACGATCCGGAACTGGTGGCGTGCTTTCTGGCGCAGTTCGCGTCGCTGTGGTCGGCGCTCGTCGGGCAGGGGTGATCGCCGTCGCAAGGTCAGGCGCCACCGACCTCAACCCGGCAGCGGAATGAACTCCACCTCGTCGCCCGGCACTTTGGGGAAGCGGCCTTCCCGCCAGTCGCGTTTCGCCTCTTCGATACGTTCTTTGCGGCTGGAGACGAAGCTCCAGTCGATGAAGCGGTGGCCCACGGGGGCGCCGCCGATGAGGGCGATGCGGCTTTCGGCGGTGGCTTCGACGACCACACCGGGGGCATCGGTGAGAATCGCCAGCGCATGTTCGGGGATGGCGACGTCGCGTGCGCGCAGCGCGCCCTGCGCGACATACACCGCCCGTTCGGCGGCCGGCGGCAGCTGCAGGCGCTGGCCGGGCTGGAGGTGGGCCTCGATGTAGAGGGTGTCGGCGAAGGTGCGCACCGGCGAGCTGACGCCCCAGGCGCTGCCCATCATCACCCGCACCGGCACGCCGTCGATCTCCAGTGCCGGGATATCGGCGCCCGGCGTGTGGTGGAAGGCGGGCTCGATCTCCTCGTCCGCCTCGGGCAGCGCCAGCCACAGCTGCAGGCCGTGCAGGCGGTGTGGGGTGGCGGTGTGCTCGGGGCGCTCGCGCTCGGAGTGGACGATGCCGCGACCGGCGACCATCAGGTTGATGTCGCCCGGACGGATCGCCTGCAGGCTGCCGAGCGAGTCGCGGTGCAGGATTTCACCCTCGAAGAGGTAGGTGACGGTGGCGAGGTTCACATGCGGATGAGGGCGCACGTTGATGCCCTCGCCGGCAGGGAAATCCGCCGGACCCATGTGATCGAAGAAGATCCACGGGCCCACCGTTCGTTTCTGTACTGTCGGCAACAGGCGCCGCACCGCGAAGCCGCCGAGGTCCTTGCTGCGCGGCTGCAGCACCATCGCGATCGCGTCGCAGCCTGGGGCAGCGGCGCATTCCTGTTCGAGTTCCGGGTTGATGTTGCTCATCGCATCGCTCCTCGGGGTGGAGTGGGACACATGCGGACGTCGCTGAAGGCATCCGGCCGGCATCGAGTGTAGTCGTTTCGGATGACGGATGGCGTGTCCGCAGGGTCGGGGTGTGGAACCTGCGGGCCGGTGCACGCACAAAGCCGCATGTTCCCTCGTCCGGAAAGGTGCGCGCCATGAACGAAAGACGTCGACTCATCACCGCCATCGGCGCCGGCCTGCTGCTGTCGGCCGGCCGCACGGCCCGCGCCGACAGCGCAGCGGCGCTCTGCGCACCCGCCGACTGCATCAGCTGCGGCCCCACCGGTCGCGCCACCGCCGGGCCCTTCTACGTGAGCAACGCGCCCGCGGTGATGGAGATCAACCTACTGCGCATGCCGGGCACGCCGATGTCGGTCGGCGGCATCGTGCTCGGCGGGCCCGAGGGGCGCACCCCGCTCCCCGGGGCGCAGGTCGAGCTTTGGCATGCCGACGCGGCCGGCCGCTATCACCCGGAGGACAACGGCGATATCACCCGCTACCGCGCGGACGAGATCAACCTGCGCGGCCTGGTGCGTTGCGACGATGCCGGCCGCTTCGTGTTCACCAGCATCGTGCCCGGCCACTACGGCCACCGCCGCCGGCACCTGCACTGGCGCGTCGTCGCCGACGGCCACCGTCCGCTCGTCACCCAGACCTACTGGAAGGACGAACTCGGCAGCGCGCGCGAGCGCAGCGACGGCGTCGACCGCAACCCCGAGGCCTGCCGCTGGATCGACTTTCAGGCTGCGGATGGTGGTTCGCGCGGGCAGGTGGTGTTCGTGCTGAATACCGTGGTTTGAAACCGTTCGAGAGGGCGGTGCCGTGGCTTGCTGTGGTTTGCTGGCAGCTCCCCGGTCAATGTTCTAACATTCAAACATCGACTTCGAAGGTACGTAAAGCCATGTCCATTCGCACATTCTCCAGCCGTGAATTCACACGCGACGTGGGTGCCGCCAAGCGGGCGGCGGCGTCAGGCCCGGTGTTCATCACCGACCGCGGCAAACCGCGCTATGTGCTGCAGACGATAGAGGCGTATTACGCCCGGACCACAGGTGGCGGGCAATCGCTGCTGGATCTGATGGATGCGATTCCAGGGGGCGGGGACATCGACTTCGAGGTGCCGCGGGTGCCGATCCCGGCGCGCACGGTTGATTTCGACACGATGGAGCGCTGATGTTCGTCCTCGACACCAACGTGTTGTCGGAGTTGCGCGCCGGCAAGCCCAATCAGTCGCCCGCCGTGCGTGCCTGGGCGGCGCGGGTCAGGCCGGAAGAGATGTACCTCACCAGCATCAGTGTGTTCGAGATGGAAGCCGGCATCCTCCGCCTGGAACGCCGAAGTCCTCCACAGGGGCAGGCCATCCGTACCTGGTTCGACACGGTGCGCGGGCATTTTGCCGAACGCATCCTGCCGTTTTCCGCCGAGGCCGCGCTGATCTGTGCCGCCTTGCACATTCCCGATCCCATGAGCATGGCCGATTCCATGATCGCAGCGATTGCGCTCGAACATGGCTTTACGTTAGTGACGCGCAACAGCGCCGACTTCGCCGCCAGCGGAGTCAAGTTGATCGACCCCTGGGCGACGGCTGGCCCGCATTTTTCACACCCACCCGATTTTCCCCCTCGCTGAGCTTTCTTGCCTCAGGCTGATTCGTCTCATTCAATTTTCCGGCCGCGATGCGCCTCATCCCTGTGAGAAATGCGGGCTAGAAGGCGGCAGGCAGGCGGTCTGTTGGTCGGTGTTCTGATCGCGACAGGACGCTCTGCTACACTCAAGGTTAACACTGACGTTAACGGATTCGATCATGAGCTTCAGTTCGCAGGATATCGTGCCGATCAGCGAGGCGCGGGCGCGGCTTACCGAGTTGTCGGATGAGGTCGTGGCCGGAGCGGAGAAGTTGCTGACCAAGAACGGCTCCGCTTACGTGGCGATCGTCGACGCGAGAAAGCTCGACTATTACCACGCGCTGGAGGAAGAGCATGCCAGCCTGGTGTTGCTCGCCGAGGCGGAGACGGGCTTGCGCGAGGTGCTGGAAGGCCAGCGTGTATCCGCCGATGTGTTGATGCAGGCGCTGCGCTGATGGTGTTGCCGTCGCGGGCCAAGGTCGAGGCAGCGCCGAATTTTCTCGCCAACCTCGACGCGGCTCAGCGCTTCTTCCAGCTGCAGGATGCCGATTCGGCGGAGGCGCGCCTCGCCCGGCTCAAGGCGGCATTGCGCGAGATGGTCGAGCTCCTCGCTTGGTCACCCGCGGCGGGCAGGCCGGCGCGTTTCATCGCCAGTCGCTCCGCACAGGGTCGGTTGAAGCTCGCTGCTGTTCGGACGCTTGCGGCCCAGGCGGGCCTGCCCGAGCTGCGCGAATACATCATCGGCCAGCATGTGGTGCTGTACGCTCATGCCGGCGAGTCGGTGGTGTTGCTCGCGCTGAATCACCGGCGGCAGCTTGCGTATCTGGCGGACGCCTGAGCACACTGGCGCGCTCGCTGAACCACCGCACGCGGCCAGAATCGAAGCACACTTCACTCCATCCCGACCCCCACCGCACCGCAGGCCCCATGTCCGAATCGATCCGCATCACCGGCGCGCGCCAGAACAATCTCAAGAATCTGTCGCTGGAGATCCCGCTCAACGAACTCACCGTGGTCACCGGGGTGTCCGGCTCGGGCAAATCGTCGCTGGTGTTCGACACCCTCTACGCCGAGGGCCAGCGCCGCTATGTCGAGACCTTCTCGCCCTACGCGCGCCAGTTCCTCGACCGCATGGACCGGCCGCAGGTGGACCGCATCGAGGGCGTGCCGCCGGCGATCGCGATCGACCAGACCAACCCGGTGCGCACCTCGCGCTCCACCGTCGGCACGATGACCGAGCTCGCCGACCACTTCAAGCTGCTGTATGCGCGCGCCGCGCACCTGCACTGCCGCTGCTGTGGCAAACCGGTGCGCCGGGACGACCCGGAGAGCATCGTCGCCGCGCTGGCCGCGCACTGCGCCGCGGATGATCCGCGCCTGGTGGTGACCTTCCCGGTGCCGGTGCCGGCGGGCTTTTCCGACGAACAGATCGCCGCACTCCTCAACCAGCAGGGCTACACCCGCGTGCATGGGCGCGAGACCACCGCCGCGGGCGAGGTGCTGCATGTGGTGCAGGACCGCTTCCGCTTCGGCACCGCCGAACCGGCGCGGGTGGCGGAAGCGGTGGAGGTGGCGCTCGCCAACGGCAAGGGCCGGCTCGCAGTGCGGGCGCTGGTGGCGCAACCCGAGGGGGACCCGAAGCGCGACGAGACCGTGTGGCGCTTCTCGCGCGATCTCCACTGCGCCGACTGCGACATCCACTACAGCGACCCCACGCCCGGGCTGTTCTCGTTCAACTCGCCGATCGGCGCCTGCGACACCTGCCGCGGCTTCGGCCGGGTGATCGGGGTGGACTTCGCGCTGGTGATCCCGGACGAGTCCAAGACGCTCGCCGAGGGTGCGGTCAAGCCGTGGCAGACCGAGAGCTTTCGCGAATGCCAGGACGACCTCGCGAAGATGGCGAAGAAGGCCGGAGTGGCGATGGACATCCCCTTCCGCGACCTGCCGCCCGAACACCGCCACTGGGTGCTGGAGGGCGACGACAAGTGGAAGAACTGGGACAGCTCCTGGCCGCGCTACTGGTACGGGGTGCGCCACTTCTTCGACTGGCTGGAGAGCAAGGCCTACAAGATGCACATCCGCGTGCTGCTGTCGCGTTACCGCAGCTATACCGTGTGCCCCGCCTGCAAGGGCGCGCGCCTGAAGCCCGAGGCGCTGCTGTGGCGGCTGCAGGATCTGCCCATCGACCGGCTGATGGCGCTGCCTATTTCGCGGGTGCGCAGCTTCATCGACGGCCTGCAGCTGCCGCAGCCGCTCGACGAGGCCACCGATCTGCTGATGACCGAGATCCGCACCCGCCTCGCCTTCCTCGCCGATGTCGGGCTGGACTACCTCACGCTCGACCGACAGTCGCGCACCCTCTCGGGCGGCGAAGTGCAGCGCATCAACCTCACGACTGCGCTCGGCACCTCGCTGGTGAACACCCTGTTCGTGCTCGACGAACCCTCGATCGGCCTGCATCCGCGCGACATCGACCGCATCCTCGGGGTGATGACGCGGCTGCGCGACGCCGGCAACACCCTGGTGGTGGTGGAGCACGACCCGCAGATCATGCTCGCCGCCGACCGGCTGATGGACATCGGCCCCGGCCCGGGCGAGCGCGGCGGCGAGATCGTCGCCTTCGCGTCGCCGCAGGCGGTGGCCGCCGACCCGGCCTCGCTCACCGGCGACTATCTCGCCGGGCGGCGGCGGGTGGATGCGCACCGCAACCCGCAGCCGGTGGCGGACGACGCGCCGCGGCTGCGGCTCAGCGGTGCGCGCCTGCACAACCTCAAGCAGCTCGACCTCGAGCTGCCGCTGGTCGGGCTGGTGTGCCTCTCGGGGGTGTCCGGCTCGGGCAAATCCACGCTGTTGCAGGACATCCTCTACCCGGCGCTGGCGCGCCAGTTCGGCGAGGCGATCGCCGCCGAGGAGCTCGCCGACAGTTTCGATGCGCTGACCGGCAGCGAACACCTTGCCGGTGTGGTGATGGTGGACCAGTCGCCGATCGGCAAGAGCGCGCGCTCCACCCCGGTGAGCCATGTCGGCGCCTGGGATGCGATCCGCAAGCGCTTCGCCGAGCTGCCGGACGCGAAGAGCCTGGGCTACACCCCCGGCACCTTCAGCTTCAACGCCGGCACCGGGCGCTGCCCCACCTGCACCGGCTCGGGCTTCGAGCATGTGGAGATGCAGTTCCTCTCCGACGTGTATCTGCGCTGCCCCGACTGCGACGGCAAGCGCTACCGGCCCGAGGTGCTGGCGCTGAAGTGGCGCGGGCTGTCGGTGGCCGATGTGCTCGAACTCACGGTGAACGAGGCGCTCGCGGTCTTTGCCGACCAGCCGGACGTGCTGGTCGCGCTCGCGCCGCTCGCCGACGTGGGGCTGGAATACCTGCGCCTCGGCCAGCCTGTGCCGACCCTCTCCGGCGGCGAGGCGCAGCGCCTGAAGCTCGCCGGCCACCTCGCCGAGGCCGGCAAGCTCGCGGGCAGGAAGCGCCGCAATGGCAGCACCGCGAAGGCCGAACGGTTGCTGTTCCTGTTCGACGAGCCCACCACCGGCTTGCACTTCGAGGACGTGTCGCGCCTCATCCGCGCCTTCGACAAGCTCGCCGCGGCCGGCCACTCGCTGGTGGTGATCGAGCACAACCTGGACGTGCTGCTCGCCGCCGACTGGCTGATCGACCTCGGGCCGGAAGGCGGGGAGGCGGGCGGCGAGGTCGTCGTCGCCGGCCCGCCCGAGACGGTCATGGCCTGCGCCGCCTCGCACACCGGCCGGGCGATGCGCGACTACCGCGCGGCGCTGGCCCAGGTCGGCATCGCGGCGCAGCTGAAGGCGGCCGAACCCGCGCCGCGCTACCGTGCGCTTGCCGCGCCGGCGATCGAGATCCGTCATGCGCGCGAGCACAACCTCAAGAATGTCAGCCTGAGCATCCCGCGCGACCGCTTCACCGTGATCACCGGCCTGTCCGGCTCGGGCAAATCGACGCTCGCCTTCGACATCGTGTTCGGCGAGGGCCAGCGTCGCTACCTCGAGTCGCTCAATGCCTATGCGCGCCAGTTCGTGCAGCCGGCGGCGCGGCCGGATGTGGATGCGCTGTTCGGCATTCCGCCGACGGTGGCGATCGAGCAGCGGGTGAGCCGCGGCGGGAGGAAGAGCACCGTCGGCACACTTACCGAGATCCAGCCCTTCCTGCGCCTGATGTACGTGAAGCTCGGCACCCAGTATTGCCCGGACTGCGACGTGGCGGTGACGCCGCAGAGCTTCGACGCGATCGCGGCGCAGATCCAGCGCGACTTCGCCGGCCAGTCGGTGGAACTGCTCGCGCCGCTGGTGGTGGCGCGCAAGGGCCTCTACACCGACCTCGCGAAGTGGGCGCGCGGCAAGGGTTTCGAGCAGCTGCGCGTGGATGGCGACTACCTGCCGACGCGCAAGTGGCCGCGGCTCGACCGCTACAAGGAGCACAACATCGAGCTGCCGGTGGGCATGCTGTTGGTGCAGCCCGAGCACGAGGCGACGCTGCGCGTCCAGCTCGCGGATGCGCTGGAGCACGGCAAGGGCGTGGTGCGGGTGCTGCCGCTGGGCCAGCTCGGTGCGCAGGCGCACACCTTCTCCACCAAGCGCGCCTGCCCGGGTTGCGGCACCAGCTTCCCCGAGCCGGATCCGCGCCTCTTCTCCTACAACGCCAAGCACGGTTGGTGCCCGGCCTGCTACGGCACCGGGCTCAAGGTTGCGAGCCGCGTCGAGGACCCGCACGCGCTGGAGCTCGGCGACGACGAGGACCTGATCGCGGGCGACGCGGTGTGCCCGGTATGCGACGGCGCGCGCCTCAACCCGGTGGCGCGCGCGGTGCGCTTTCGCGGGCACGGCCTGCATCAGCTTTCGGCGCTGTCGGTGGCGCGGGCGGCCGCGTTCTTCGCCGGGCTGGAACTCGCCGGGCGCGAGGCCGAGATCGGCCGCGATCTGGTGAGCGAGATCCGCGGCCGACTCGCCTTCCTGCAGCAGGTGGGGCTGGACTACCTGGCGCTGGACCGCGCCGCGCCCACGCTCTCGGGCGGCGAGGCGCAGCGCATCCGCCTCGCCGCGCAGCTCGGTTCCAACCTGCGCGGCGTGTGCTACATCCTCGACGAACCCACGATCGGTCTGCACCCGCGCGACAACCGCCTGCTGCTCGACACCCTGGAGGCGCTGCGCGACCGCGGCAACACCCTGCTGGTGGTGGAGCACGACGAGGACACCATCCGCCGCGCCGATCATGTCATCGACCTCGGGCCGGGTGCCGGTGTGCGCGGCGGCGAGGTCACCGCCCAGGGGCGGCTCGCCGACCTGGTCGCGGCGCCCGCGTCGGCCACCGGCCGCTGCCTGCGCGCGCCGCTGATCCACCCCCTGCACCCGCCCCGGCCGGTGTCGGACGGCCACCCTTCGCTGTGGGTGCGTGGTGCGACCCTGCACAATCTGCGCAACCTGGATGCGCGCGTACCGCTGGCGCGGCTCACCGTCGTCACCGGCGTATCCGGTTCGGGCAAGTCCACACTCGCGCGCGACGTGCTGCTCGCCAGCCTGCGCGCGCATCTCGGCCAGGCCGGGGATCCCGCGGCGGAGCGCGCGGGCGCGCCAAGGGCCGGGCGGGGGGCGAAGGCGACGAAGGTGTCGAATACAGCGTCCGCCGCGTCCGCCGCGTCGGCCGATGCCGCCCTGGCGCGCCAGCCGGTGGGCTGCACCGCGCTCGAGGGCTGGGGTCATGTCGGCCGCGTGCTGGAGGTGGACCAGACCCCGATCGGCAAGACGCCGCGCTCCTGCCCGGCCACCTATGTCGGCTTCTGGGACGCGATCCGCAAGCTCTTCGCCGATACCTTCGACGCACGCACGCGCGGCTGGAGCGCCTCGCGCTTCTCGTTCAACACCGGCGCCGGCCGCTGCCCGGCGTGCGAGGGCCAGGGGCGGATCACGGTGGAGATGAACTTCCTGCCCGACGTGAAGCTGCCCTGCGAGGCCTGTGGCGGCGGGCGCTTCAACCACGAGACGCTGGCGGTGGCCTGGCGCGGCAAGACGGTGGCCGAGGTGCTGGCGATGCCGGTCGACGAGGCGGTGGAGTTCTTCGCCGCGCACCCTGCGATCAGCCATCCGCTCAAGCTCCTGCAGGACGTGGGTCTCGGCTACCTCACCCTCGGCCAGCCCAGCCCGACGCTCTCGGGCGGTGAGGCGCAGCGCATCAAGCTCGTGACCGAACTCGCCAAGGTGCGCAATCGCGCCGGCGACGAAGTGGTGAGCGCCACCCCGCTGCCGCCCGACCGCCATACCGTGTATGTGCTGGACGAACCCACCGTGGGCCTGCACATGGCGGACGTGGAGAAGCTCATCCATGTGCTGCACCGCCTCGTGGATGCCGGCCACACCGTGCTGGTGATCGAGCACGACCTCGACGTCATCGCAGAAGCCGACTGGCTCATCGACCTGGGGCCGGAAGGCGGCGATGGCGGCGGCGAGATCGTCGCCCAGGGGCCGCTCGTGGGTGCCGCTGCTGCGCGTTCCCATACCCTGCGGATCCTCGGGGAGTTCATCGCTGCACGCGCAACGGGAGGTGCGGGGAATGCATTGGTACAATGACGCCTGATTGAGAACAGGTTGCAAGGGAGACGAATCGATGACGAAGGTGACGATCCGCGTCTGGGACCTGCCGACGCGGCTGTTTCACTGGTTGCTGGTACTGCTGATGGTGGGCGCGGTGGTGACGGTGAAGATCGGTGGCAACGCGATGGAGTGGCATGGCCGCTTCGGGCACATGATCTTCGGGTTGGTGGTGTTTCGCCTCGTGTGGGGCTTCGTCGGCTCCACGACGGCGCGCTTCCTGCATTTCGTGCGCGGCCCGGGGGCGATCCAGGATTACTTCGCCGGTCGCTGGAAAGGGATCGGTCACAACCCGCTCGGCGCACTTTCGGTGCTGGCGCTGATCGGGCTGACCGCGTTCCAGGCGGGCACCGGCCTGTTCGCGAACGACGACATCGCGTTTCGCGGCCCGCTTGCGCCGCTGGTGTCCGGGGACCTCAGCAACACGCTCACGGGGCTGCATCGCCAGACGGAGTGGTTCCTGTACGGCATTGTGGCCTTGCATGTGGCGGCTGTCGTGTTCTACACGCGGGTACGCGGGCAAGACCTCATGCGGCCGATGATCGTCGGGCACAGGCAGGTTGCCGACGTGGGTCTCGAGGCGACACGGGGCGGCGGCGCGATCGCCTTCGTGTTTGCGCTGGCGCTCGCGGTGTTCGCCCTGTGGGCGACCAGCGGCGCCCTCCTGCCACCGCCGCCGCCTCCGCCGCCCGCGCCCGCGTGGTAGAGCAACACGCAGGGTGAACGGCAAAGGGCCAGCCGAAGCTGGCCCTTTGCACGTCTTGTGGCGGGGGACTGCGGGATTACTTCTTCTCGGCGCGGTAGCTGTCGTGACAGGCCTTGCAGGCCTTGCCGACTTCGCCGAACTGCGTCGCGATCGCGGCCTTGTCGCCTGCCGCGGCGACTTCCTGCAGCTTGTTTGCCTGCTGCACGAAGTTCACTGCGATCTCGCGCACCTTGTCGCCTTCGCTGAAGAAATTGCTCTTCAGTCGGGTCGGCGCCCAGCCGGTGCCCTGGTCGGTGCCGGGGGCATACAGCGCACCCATGCCGGAGTTGGCAATTGCGGCAATCACGTTGGCGGCGGCGGCGACCTGGGCCTGGTTGAACTCCACCGCCCCGTCGACGACCTGGGCCTTGATCTTGCCCATGTTCCAGGCCATGAACGTGTAGCCGGACTGACGATACTTGATCATGTCTTCCGCCGACTGGGCGGTGGCATGACCTGCGGCACCGAGGACGAGCGCGGCGAGGGCGAGGGAGGCGAGTGATTTCTTCATGCTGGATTTCCTTGGTTTGGATGATGAACGGATGGATGAGGCGTGACCAATGGTCAGCGGGCTATGACCAGCAACGCTTCGAGACGTTCGACTAGGTTGATGGTATATCAGCGGATGTCGATGCTAGCACTGTTTGTTGTCATTTCGCATTGCAGGCACAGAATCATGCAAGTGGATCCAAGTGACGATTACGCAAAAATATGGAAAATCCTGCTCAAGTGCCGTCCTTTCATGGCCGTAAAATGACCGGCACACAATGGATCACGAAGATTTGGCGGGCGGCCTGATCGGCCCCGGTGGAGATGCATGATGCGGCGACTTTCCGATGTTCCGATCTGGGTGCGATTGACTGGGGCGATCTGGCTGATGCTGGTGATCGCGTGGGGCAGCATGATCGCCTGGGAAACCAAGAGCAACCGTGAGAACGCGATCGAGCAGGCCAAGTCATTCGCAGGCACGATCAACGAGATGACCATGGCCGGCCTCACCGGCATGATGATCACCGGAACGGTCGCACAGCGCGATGTGTTCCTCGATCAGATCAAGGAGCTCTCGCTGGTGCGCGGCCTCAAGGTGCTGCGCGCCGAAGGCGTGAGCAAGATCTTCGGCCCGGGTACGGGCGCGGAGGTCGAGATTGACGCGCTCGAGCGCGAGGTGATGAGCTCCGGCAAGACGGTGATGAGCGTGGAGCATGATGCAACCTACGGAGAGCACCTGCGTGCGGTGATCCCTTCTCTCGCGAGCGAGAACTACCTCGGCAAGAACTGCATCGGCTGTCACCAGGTGCCGGAAAATACGCCGCTGGGCGTGGTGTCGATGCGCATTTCGCTCGACAACGTCAATGAAGCCGTCTCCAACCTGCGCAACGAGAGCATCATGTTCGCGGTGTTTGCGTCCTTGCCGTTGCTCGGTTTCGTCTATCTGTTCATCCGCCGGGTGGTCGTGAATCCGCTCACCAACCTGTCCGGCAGTCTGGCCGAGATTGCACAAGGGGGCGGTGACCTCACCCGCCGGCTGGACGTCGTGGGCGACGACGAGATCGGCCGTACCGCAAGCACCTTCAACAACATGCTCGGGACGATTGCCGACTTGGTGCGTCAGGTCGGCAACTCGGCTGCCGCGGTGACCCGCTCGGCCGGAGGCCTGCTTGCCAATGCCGAGAGCGTCGCGAGCAGCTCGCATCGCCAGAACGATCAATCACTGAGCGCCGCCGCTGCGGTGGAGGGGCTCGCCGAGAACATCACCCACATCGCCAACAGCACAGACCATGTGAGGGCGCGTTCGCGCGAGAGCCTGGCACGCTCCAACGAGGGCCAGATCAGCCTGAAGCACCTGATTGGTGAGGTCGGCCATGTCGAGGTGGCGGTGCAGAACATGGCCAACCTGGTATCCGCCTTCGTCAAATCCACCCAATCGATCACCGGGATGACGCAGGAGGTACGCGAAATCGCCGAGCAGACCAATCTGCTCGCGCTGAATGCGGCGATCGAGGCGGCGCGTGCCGGCGAGCAGGGGCGTGGCTTCGCGGTGGTGGCGGACGAAGTACGCAAGCTCGCAGAGAAGTCGGCCCGCTCGGCTGGCGAGATCGACGCGATCACGCAGGAGATCACCCGACAGTCGGCAGCGGTGCAGCAGTCGATCACCCAGGGGCTGGGCCACCTGGAGTCGAGCCGCGCGGCGGCGAGCGAGGTCGCAGGCGTGCTCGATGCGGCTAACGGTCTGGTCGTGGAGGTGGGCGAGGGGTTGAACAGCATCGCCAACGCAACCGAAAGCCAGCGCAGGGCGAGCGATACCGTGGCGATGAGCATCGAGGAGATCGCACGCATGGCGAAGGACAACAACGCCGCGATCGAGCAGACGCTGGATTCCGCACGCCAGCTCGAACGCCTGGCTGCGGGCCTGCAGGACGCGGTGGCGCGCTTTCGCGTGTAGCTGCCACGCCAGATTTCTCCGCCGGAAAGCAAACCGGGCACCTGCGGGTGCCCGGTTTCGTCATCACAGCGTATGCGTCTGGTGCGCGAGAGACGTCATTCGATCCGCACCGGGACGAAGATGCGCGAGTCGCCGCGCTGGATCAGCAACGCAAAGCGTTTGCCCGAACGCTCCAGCAAGGCCCGGAACTCGTTCGTGCTGGTCACCGGCTGGTTGTTGATCGCGAGGATCACGTCGCCTTCGCGGATGCCGAAGCGTGCCGCCGGTTCGCGTGCCGATTCCACCAGGATGCCGCCCTGAACGCCGAGCTCGGCGGCCTCCTCGCGTGTCAGCGCGCGGCCCTGCAGGCCGAGCTTGCCGACGGACTCGTTGCCGCGCGCGGGGCCGCTCTGGGCGAGTCCGCTCTGCATCTCGTCGAGGCGGGCGCGCATTGACTGCTTTGCGCCGTCACGCCAGATCTCAAGGCTGATGTCGGTACCTGGCCGCCGCTCGCCGATCAGCCGCGGCAGGTCCGCCGATTCCGCCACCCGGGTGCCGTCCACGGCAAGCACCACGTCGCCGGACTTCAACCCGGCCTTGTCGGCGGCGCTGCCCGGCTCGACGCTGGAGATCAGCGCGCCAACCGGTTCCGGCAGGCCGAAGGTCTGGGCGAGCTCGTGGTCCACGCCCTGTATCGTCACACCGAGCTTGCCGCGCTGGACGCGGCCGAACTCGACGAGTTGGTCCTTGATGCCGAGCGCGACGTCGATGGGGATGGCGAACGAGATGCCCATGAAGCCGCCCGAGCGCGAGTAGATCTGCGAGTTGATGCCGATGACTTCGCCCGCCAGGTTGAAGAGCGGCCCGCCCGAGTTGCCCGGGTTGATCGCCACGTCGGTCTGGATGAAGGGCACGTAGTTCTCGGACTCCAGCCGGCGCGCCTTGGCCGAGATGATGCCGGCGGTGACGGTGTTGTCGAAGCCGAAGGGCGAACCCATCGCCACCACCCACTCGCCCACGCGCGCTGCGTCCGGTTTGCCCATCTTCACCGTCGGCAGGCCGCGCGCGTCGATCTTCAGCAGTGCGACGTCGGTGCGCGCGTCGGTGCCGATCACCTCGGCCTTGAACTCGCGCTTGTCGATCAGCCGCACCATCACCTCGGTGTTACCCTCGCCGACGACGTGCGCGTTGGTGAGCACATAACCATCCTGGCTGATGATGAAGCCGGAGCCGATGCCGCGGCTGATGCGCGGCGAGCGCTCACCGCGGCCGTCCGGCACGGGCATGCCGAAGCGTCGCAGCAGTTCATACACCGGGTCGTCGGGCGACAGCATGTCTGCGGAGCTCGCCTGAGACTTCACCACGTTGATATTCACGACCGCCGGGCCGACACGCTCGACCAGGTCGCCGAAATCCGGAAGCCCGTAGCGGTTCGGCGTCACCATGGAGGCGCCGCCGCCGGTTTGCGCCATCGCAGCCGGAACACCACCCGGCATGGCGCCGGCCAGCGCCCCGACGACGGCTGTTGCGAGAATGAGTTTCTGCATGCTCGATACCCTGAGTCCTGTGTTGGGTGAGTGTCTGCCGGAAAGTGTACGTCGGAAGGACGTAGACGCCGGGCAGGGCGGTGTGTTCCTTCATTGCGTTCGCCCACTTGGTTCGACTACCGATGTGGGGACGGCACGGCACGGGTTCAAGCCGCGTCACCGTGCATGATGAATGTATCTGCGTTGGCGTGGGGCTGTCATCCGACGCGCCAGGGGTTACACTGTCGGAGCCGGACCCGGTCATCGATGGAGACTATCGCTTCATGACGCTCACGGACCTTCGTTACCTCGTCGCCCTGGCGCGCGAGCGGCACTTCGGCCGGGCGGCGGAGAAGTGCCACGTCAGTCAGCCGACCTTGTCGGTCGCGATCAAGAAGGTCGAGGACGAGTTGGGCATCCAACTCTTCGAGCGCAGCGCCACCGAGGTGAAGATCACCGCTACCGGCCAGCGTATCGTCAACCAGGCCGAGAAGGTGCTGCTCGAGGCGGCGCAGATCCCCGAGATCGCCGCAGCCGGCAAGGATCCGCTCTCCGGTCCGCTGCGCCTCGGTGTGATCTACACCATCGGCCCCTACCTGCTTCCGCGTCTGATTCCGCTCGTGCACAGGCACGCGCCGCGCATGCCGCTGGTCATCCAGGAGAACTACACCAGCCGCCTGGTGGATCAGCTCAAGCGCGGTGAGCTGGACGTGATCATCCTGTCGCTGCCGCTCGAGGAGGCGGGCATCGTCACCCAGCCGGTGTATGACGAGCCTTTCCGGGTGCTGCTGCCGGCGACCCATCCCTGGGTGGCACGCGATCACATCGACGCCGATACCCTCGCCGATGATCAACTGCTGCTGCTCGGCGCGGGCAACTGCTTTCGCGACCAGGTGCTGGAGGTCTGCCCGCATTGCCGCAACGTGGGTGGCCTGCAGCGCACGCTGGAAGGCAGCTCGCTGGAGACGATACGCCACATGGTGGCCACCGGTCTCGGTGTGACGGTGCTGCCGAGCTCCGCGGCCGACGATCTGAGCGAACGAAACGCCCTCGTCGCGGTGCGGCCCTTCTCGCAGCCGGAGCCCACTCGTCGCGTGGCGCTGGCCTGGCGCGTGACCTATCCGCGCAACGGCGCGATCGACGTGCTGCGTGCCGCGATCATGGAAAGCCGCCTGCCAGGTGTCGCGCCGGTGGGGGGCCGACCTTCGATCGACGCGATCGAGCGCAATGACCTGCATGCATGATCTGCACACGGATTTTGAACGGGGCAACCCCCTGCACAGAGGAGTGAACAAATGGACATCGATATCGGCATCAGCAAGAAGGATCGCGAAAAGATCGCCAAGGGGCTCTCACATCTGCTCGCGGATACCTACACCCTCTACCTCACCACGCATAACTTCCACTGGAACGTCACCGGGCCGATGTTCAACACCCTGCACCTGATGTTCGAGACGCAGTACAACGAGCTCGCGCTGGCGGTGGATCTGATCGCGGAGCGTATCCGTGCGCTCGGCTTTCCGGCGCCGGGCACCTATCGCGAGTTCAGCGAGCTCGCGAGCCTCAAGGAGCCGCAAGGCGTACCGTCCGCGCAGGAGATGATCCGCCATCTGGTTGCAGGCCAGGAGACGGTGGTGCGCACCGCGCGTGGCATCCTGCCGTTGGTGGACAAGGCCAGCGACGAGCCGACCGCCGATCTCCTGACGCAGCGCATGCAGGTGCACGAGAAGACCGCGTGGATGCTCAGAAGTCTGCTGGAAGGCTGATGCAGGGCGCCGCATGAGCGCGGCGCCGCTCGTCATCGTCGGCAGCGGGCTTGCGGGTTACGGGCTGTTGCGTGCATTGCGGCGCGGTGGCGCGGAGCGGCCTGTCATCATGCTCACGCGCGACGACGGCGCGGCGTATTTTCGTGCCGACTTCCCGGCTGCGCTCGCGGCTGGCCGGGCCGCCCGCGACCTGGTGGTGGCCCGCGCCGAACACATGGCGCACCGCATGTCGGCGAGAATCGTCACGCATACCACAGTGCAGGCGCTGGATCGCACTGTCCGGCGCGTGCTCACCGACACCGGCGAGCACGAGTACGGCCAGTTGGTGCTGGCGCTGGGGGCGGAGCCGGTACGGCCGGCCACGCTGCGCGGCACCGCCAGCACGCAACTGCTGACGATCGCGAACCTCGCCGAGTACAGCTATTTCACTGGCGCGATCGCCGGGCGCAAGCGCATCGTCGTGCTTGGCGGTGACGTCGCCGCCTGCGAGCTTGTCGGACAGTTGCGCGTCGCAGGTTTCGAGACCACCCTGCTGGAATCCGGCGGGCGCCTGATGCAGGGTCGCATGCCCGCACTCTGCGCCCGCTTCGTTCACCGTGCGCTCGCCGCCGCCGGTGTGCGCATCCTGCTCGAAAACGGCCTGCAGCGCATGGACCAAGGGCCCGACGAGCTCCATCTGACCACCCTGGCGGGTGATGCGATGCGTGCCGATGTGGTGGTCGCGGCGTGCGGGACGCGTCCACGCGTGGCGCTGGCGCAGGCGGCCGGTCTCGATCTCGGGCCGGGACGAGGGGTTGCCGTGGATGCGCGACTCGGCACCAGCGACGGCGCCATCTTTGCCCTTGGTGAGTGTGCCGAGTTCAATGGGCGGTTGTTTGCGCTTCCGGACGACGTCGAGCAGTCTGCGCTGGTGCTCGCCGGGGTGCTCGAAGGCAAGCCTGCGCGCATGCGCTGGCAGCCGCGCGTGCGCGACCCGCGTCTCCCGGGCTGCCCCGCATTGCTGTGCGAACCGCCCGCAGTGGCTGGCGAATGGCAGGAGCGTGCCGACGCGCGCGGGGTGTCGGCACAGTTCATCGACGTCGCAGGCGACCTGCGCGGGTTCGTGTTGCTGGGCGCAGCCGTCGAGTCACGGGATCGATTGCTGGCGCGACTCGTGCCGGGCTGAGTGGCCGGCGCGGCCCGGTTCGGCCGGCCCGCACTTCTGCCGTGGCAGCCGTTCAGCCGCTCTTGGTACTCCGCGCTCGTTTGGCCGGGGCGGGCCTTTCGGCCGCGACCGCCTTGTCCGCAGCCGCCTTTGCGGGCTTGCTCTCTCCAGCGTCGGCGTCGACCTTGCCCGCCCGCGGCTTCTTGGCCTCGAACTCGAAGCCGACCTTGCCGTCCGCGCCGCGCACCAGGAAAGCCGAGAACTTGCGCCGCGTCTTGGACGACACGAAGCCCTTCAGCAGCTCGGTGCGGCCCTCGGCGAGCAGCTTCTGCATCTGTTCGCGCTCGATCGGCTGCTGCAGGATGATCTTGCCGGAGCGGAAGTCGCAGCTCTTGCCCGGGCCGACGGATTTCTCGCACACATAGGCGAGGCCGTGCTCATACACCCCGGCGTGGCACTTCGGGCACGCACCCAGCGCCGTCTGGGCGGAGAAATCCACCGGCTCGGCGCTCTCGTCGTCACGCGGTTGGCCGAAGTCGAACGCCGGCTGCTTGTCGTCGTTGAGGCGGATCTCGGCGTTGAAGAGGCGCCCCATCTTGTTGCGAAAGCCGGTGAGCGGCCCGACCCGGCCGTCGCGCAGCAGGCCCTCGATCTCGGCGTATTCGAACTGGCGGCCGGCGACGATCTTCCAGGTGCTCCAGTCGCAGGCCTGGCAGGCGAACTTCTTGTAGTTCTCCTTCACCACGCCGCCGCACTTCGGGCAGGGCGTCTGCAGGGTGACGAAGTCGCCGGGGACGGTGTCGGATTCGTAGCGTTTGGCGCGCTCGACCATCTCCCGCGCCATCTCGGCGATCTCCTGCATGAAGGCGGCGCGCGACAGGCTGCCTCGCTCCATCTGCGAGAGCTTGTGCTCCCACTCACCGGTGAGCTCCGGCGAGGTCAGCGACGACACCCCCAAGCCCTTCAGCAGCGTGATCAGCGAGAAGGCCTTGGCGCTGGGGATGAGCTCGCGGCCTTCGCGGTGCAGGTATTGCTCCGCGATCAGGCCTTCGATGATCTGTGCGCGGGTGGCCGGCGTGCCGAGGCCGCGCTCGGCCATCGCCGCGCGCAGCTCCTCGTCGTCCACCATCTTGCCGGCGCCTTCCATCGCGGAGAGCAGTGTGGCTTCGTTGAAGCGCGCGGGCGGTTTGGTGGCGAGCGACTTCACGAGGATGTCGAGGTTGCGCACCCGCTCGCCCGGCGTCACCGCCACCAGCTGGGCGCTGCTGCCGCCTTCGTCCTTGTCGTCGTCGGCCTTCACCGCCTCCTTGCCGTAGATCGCGAGCCAGCCGGGGTTCACCAGCACCTTGCCTTCGGTCTTGAAGGCCTCGCCCTCGACGCGGGTGATGCGGGTGGTGATGCGGTACTCGGCGGCGGGGAAGAACACCGCGAGGAAGCGGCGCGTGACCAGGTCGTAGATCTTCTGCTCGGGCTCGGAGAGGTTCTTCGGCGCCGTGCCGGTGGGGATGATCGCGAAGTGGTCGGAGATCTTGGCGTTGTTGAAGATGCGCTTGTTGGGCTTCACCCAGCCGTTCT
Organism: Rhodocyclaceae bacterium; assembly: GCA_041916775.1. Classification (GTDB taxonomy): domain Bacteria; phylum Pseudomonadota; class Gammaproteobacteria; order Burkholderiales; family Rhodocyclaceae; genus UBA2357. The sequence goes on from JAYRYZ010000008.1 coordinate 153,442, forward strand.
TGACGATCTCGTTGGCGAAGGGCGCGTAGGCGTCCGGCAGGTCGCGGATCACGTCCTTCACCGTGGCGATGTAGTCCTCCGGCAGGGCGCGCGCATCGGTACGCGGGTAGGTCAGCACCTTGTGGCGCTCGTACAGCGCCTGGGCCACCTGCAGCGTCGCGCGGGCCGAGAAGCCGAAGCGGCCGTTGGCTTCGCGCTGCAGGCTGGTGAGGTCGAAGAGCAGCGGCGAGAGCTGGGTCGAGGGCTTGGCCTCTTCCTCGACCACGCCCGGCTTGCCCTCGCACTTGGCGCGGATCGCCTCGGCCTTGTCCTTCTCCCACAGGCGGAAGGCGGTGGCGTGCTCGTCGCCTTCGCGCTTCTTGAAGCCCTCGTCGAACCAGCGCCCCGGGTACTCGCCGGCGGCGCAGGCGAAGCGGCCTTCCAGCTCCCAGTAGTCGCGCGGCTTGAACTTGCGGATGCGGTCCTCGCGCTCGACTACGATCGCGAGCGTGGGCGTCTGCACCCGACCGACGGTGGTGAGGTGAAAGCCCCCGGTCTTGGAGTTGAACGCGGTCATCGCACGCGTGCCGTTGATCCCCATCAGCCAGTCGCTTTCGGCGCGGCAAACGGCCGCCGAGCGCAGGCCCTCGACCTCGGCGGCGCTGCGCAGGTGCGCGAAGCCGTCGCGGATCGCCGCGGCGGTCATCGACTGCAGCCACAGGCGCTGCACGGGCTTCTTCGTGCCGGCATGCTCGGCAATGAAGTTGAAGATCAACTCGCCCTCGCGGCCCGCGTCACAGGCGTTGATGAGGCCGACGACGTCCTTGCGCTTGATGAGGCGCACGAGGAGCTTCAGCCGGTCCTCGCTCTTCTCGATCGGCTTCAGCGCAAACTGCGGCGGGATCACCGGCAGGTGGGCGAAAGTCCATTTGCCGCGCTTGACCTCGTACTCCTCCGGGACCACCAGTTCGAGCAGGTGGCCGACCGCGGACGAAAGCACGTAGTGCTCCGACTCTAGATAGTCCTTTTCCTTGGTGAATCCGCCCAGGGCACGCGCGATGTCCTGGGCGACCGAGGGCTTTTCCGCGATGATCAGTTGCTTGCTCATGCCTGTGGGGAGGGCCTTTGGCGCAGGCATGTTGCCCGCACGCTATTGTTGTCCGGACGCGCCGATGCGCGCCGCGATTCCCGGCGTCCGCCCGCAGGCAGCGTCGGTCGCCATTCTCGGCGCATGATAAATAGCCTCGTGCCGGGCTTGCAAGCAGGTCAGGATGTCGCCGAGACCATGCCTTACTGGAAGGCAAAGGTCTCCTCGTCGTCTTCCTCGGCCAGAAGCTCGTCCAGAATCAGCGTATCGAGCGGATGGTCCTTTTGCCACAGCACCATGAGCACGATGACCTTGAGGCGGTGCAGGTTGAGGTTGAACGAGGACAGTGCCAGCGACCGCTCGATGATCAGCTCGCGTGTGGCGGCGTCGAGTACTCCCGCGTTCTCGAGGAACAGCAGGAAGCCGCGACAGCCGGCATCGATGCGGGCCTCTTCTTCGGCCGCATACAGACGGATGGAGCCTTCATGCGGTGCTGCAATCACCGAGGCGGCGGCGGACGGCTCTCGCAGGCCGGAGAGCCACTCGAGCGCTTCGGAGATGTCCTCGTCCTCGAAGCCGGCTGCCGACAGCTTGCGTGCGAGCTGGTCGGATTCGGGGCAGGCGCCAGCGTGTACGTAGTTCTCGAACAGATAGACAAGGATGTCGAACATGGCATCAACCCGGATTCAAAGGCGCTGGAACCGGCTTCCCGGCAAACGCGCGACGTGCCCGTCGAGCTCCAATGGCAGCAGGATGGCGTAGAGCGCATCGACCGTCAAGCCGGAGCGCGACGCGAGCGTGTCGATATCGACCGGATCATGCGCCAGCGCGTCGAGTACCTTGCGGCTGCCCTCGTCGGCCTGTTGGAGGGGCAGTGCTTGCGACTGCGGCGCCCGGGAGGGCCGACGTGGGCGGCGTTCGCTACGCGCGGGAAAGGGTGAGAGTGGTGCCGCACCCAGTTCCTCGAGCACGTCCTGCGCCGTCTCGACGAGCTTTGCACCCTCGCGGATCAGTCTGTGGCAACCGCGCGACAGGGGCGAGTGGATGGAGCCGGGAATCGCGAACACCTCGCGGCCACATTCGCTCGCCAGGCGTGCGGTGATCAACGAGCCACTGCCGACGGCCGCCTCCACGACCAGCACGCCGCGGCTCAGGCCGGCAATGAGGCGGTTGCGGCGCGGGAAGTTGTGGCCGATGGGTGGGGTGCCCAGGGGAAATTCGCTCAGGATGAGGCCGCTGGCGACGATGTCGTGAGCAAGCTCGCGATTGCGGGAAGGATAGACCCGGTCGGCGCCCGTACCGATCACCGCGATCGTCGGTGCCCCGCCTGCCAGCGCGCCGCGATGCGCCGCCGTGTCGATGCCGAGCGCGAGGCCACTGACGATTGCGAGCCCGGTCTCCGCCAGTGCGCGTGCGAACGCCTCGGCGTTGGCCACGCCCTGAGGTGTCGCCGAGCGCGAGCCGACCATCGCGAGGGCGTCGCCCGCCAGCGCCGACAACTGGCCCTTGGCGTAGAGCAGCGGCGGCGGGTCGGGGATTTCCAGCAGTGGACGCGGATAGCTGGCATCCGCGAGCGTGAGTATGTGGTTGTCGGCTTCCAGGGCCCAGGTCAGCGCGGCCTCGATCGCAGCCCGGTCGGGTTCGGCGAGCAGGCGCTCGGCGACCTCGAAGCCTGCCGCCTGAGAGATCGCATTACGACCAGCCGCGAAAATCTGCTCGGGTAGCCCGAAGCGTGCCAGCAGCAGGCGCTGGGTCGCTGCGCTGACGCCTTGCGTGAGGCTCAGCCGCAACCACGCGGCGAGGCCGTCATCCATGTCGCACAGGGGGGCAGGGGTCGGTCAGGGCGCGCGTACCCAGTCACCGATCGACACCTGGCCGTCGGAGTCCATCACCAGTGCATAGGCGACGCGATCGAAGACGCGGAACACGAAGCCGAGGCCAAAGCGCTTGTCCGGCAACTCGAAGGCCTCCTTGCCGTCTTCGCCCTTGAACTCCACGATGCCACGATGACGGTAAAGGGCCACTACATGGCCGACTGCGACTCCGTCGAAGCTGCCCACGTTGAGCGTCACGACGTTGTGGCGGCCGGTTTCGGCGACGCCACGGTAGATGCCGATGATGCGACCCTCGAGGTCGCTCACCGTCGGCTGCGGCACATATGCAAACACCTGCGGCTCCTCGGCGGGCAGCAGGCGGTCTCCGGTGCCGATCTCCTCGACTGCGCTGGTCAGCTGAAGCGTCGAGGGGGAGCCGTACTCCGTGACCTCGGCCGAGCCGAGAAACTGCGCCTCGTAACCGAGCAGCTCACCCGTGTAGGGGTCGTTGAGCGGCTTGGCGGGGCGAAACACCTGCCAGCTGCGGGCGCCGCCCGGCAACACGTCCTTGGCGAACACGGTGTCGCCCTTGCCCATGAACACCCGGCTCGTCTCGGTCGCGATGACGGTGCCGGCTTCGTCCAGGCGCCCGTCGTCCACGACCAGTGGCTGGGTGAGGAAAGGCGCGATCAGTTGTGGCGGCAGGCTGGGGATCGCGTCGCTGAGCTTCTCGGTGTAGACCCTAGGCGAGAGCTTGTCGTCGCCCAGGCGTTGCCCGATCGTCAGGTATGGACCGCTGCGATCCAGCATGATGACCTGGCCGGGGTAGATCAGATGCGGGTTGGCGATCTGCTCGCGGTTCAGGCGCCAGACCTCTGGCCAGCGCCAAGGCTCGGCGAGGAAGCGGCCGGAGATGCCCCAAAGCGTGTCGCCGGGCACGACGACGTGCACATCCGGCGCGTTGTCGGCGATTCGCACCGGTTGCGTGGCACGGCTCTCCGCTGCCGGGGCGTTCGTCTGCGCGGCGACGGGGGCCGCCGCCAGCGCGGCAACGGTGAGCACGAGAGGGAATATAATGCGGGTCATTGCATGCTTCCGATGGGCGCTGCTGACAACATCCCGAGGCTGGAACACCAGCTCCTGCACCAGGGTCCAATGTGCGATCTTGCGGGTATGCCCGCGGTGTCATCTGCGCAGGCATGCCAAAACACTTGAAATTCTGCACGTAATGACTTAACCCGGCAAGCATTCATATGGCACTACTCCCAATCCTTCGTTATCCCGACCCTAGGCTTCATACCCGGGCGACACCGGTGGACGAGATCGACGCGCATGTCCGGCAACTCGTCGCCGACATGGCGGAGACCATGTACGAGGCCCCGGGGATCGGCCTCGCCGCAACCCAGGTGAATGTTCACAAGCGCATCGTCGTCATCGACGTCTCCGAGGACAAGAGCGCCCTGATGGTGTTCATCAACCCCGAGATCGTCTCGCGCGACGGCGAGCAGACCTGCGAGGAGGGCTGCCTTTCCGTGCCGGGCGTGTTCGAGAAGGTCACGCGCGCCGAATGTGTGCGCGTGCGTGCGCTGAACGAGAAGGGCGAGCGTTTCGAACTCGACGCCGACGGCCTCCTCGCGGTGTGCATCCAGCACGAGCTCGACCATCTCGACGGCAAGGTCTTCGTCGAGTACCTGTCTCAGCTGAAGCTCGGCCGCATCCGCACCAAGCTCGCCAAACAGGCACGGATCACCGCGTGAGCGCCGCCGACGGTTTGCGCGTCGCCTTCGCAGGCACGCCTGATTTTGCCGCCGCGGCGCTGGACGCGATCCTCGCGGCAGGTTTCCACGTGCCGCTGGTGCTTACCCAGCCCGACCGGCCGGCGGGCCGCGGCATGAAGCTCAGTGCCAGCGCGGTCAAGCAGTGTGCGCTCGCGCACGGCCTGCTTGTCGATCAGCCGGAACGCCTGCGTAGCGACGAGCAACAGGCAGCGCTGCGCGCCAGCCGGCCGGACGTGCTGGTGGTGGCCGCTTACGGCCTCATCCTGCCGCGTGCGGTGCTGGAGATCCCGCGCCTCGGCTGCCTCAACATCCACGCCTCCTTGCTGCCGCGCTGGCGCGGTGCGGCGCCGATACACCGCGCGATCGAGGCGGGGGATGCCGAGTCCGGCGTCACCATCATGCAGATGGACGAAGGCCTGGACACCGGTGCGATGCTGCTGAAAGCGACCGATCCCATCGGCCCCGACGACACCACCGGCAGTCTGCACGACCGCCTGGCGGCGCTTGGCGCGCGGCTCATCGTCGAGGCGTTGCACGCCTTTTCGCAGGGCGGACTGGTTGCCGAGGCGCAGCCCGAGGAGGGCGTCACCTACGCCGCGAAGATCGGCAAGGCGGAAGCGGCGCTCGACTGGCGCCTGCCGGCCGAGGTGCTCGACCGCCGCGTGCGGGCGTTCAACCCCTTCCCCGGGGCCTTCGGAATCGTGGATGAGGTGCCGGTGAAGATCTGGCGCTGTGCAGTATTGTCGCAGCCGGGCGAACCCGGCGTGGTGCAATCCGCCGACGACAGCGGCGTGGTGGTGGGCTGCGGGGCCGGCAGCCTGCGTCTGCTGGAGCTGCAGAAGCCCGGCAGCCGGCGCATGGCGGCGGCCGAGTTCCTGCGCGGCTTCGCCCTCGCCCCGGGTGATCGCTTCGGGCTGCCGGAGGCCCAGGCGACATCGTGACGGGTCGGGTCGGCGTGCTGGCGCGCTTTCGCAGCTCGGTGCGCGCGAAGCTGCTTGCGCTGGTGCTCGCTCCGCTCCTGATCGGTGTTCCGCTGCTGCTGGTGCTGATCTGGACCTGGGGCAACCAGGCCTACGAGCGCCTCATAACCTTCAAGGTCAGCTCCGACCTGGTGACTGCGCATGAGTACTTCGACCGGGTACGTGAAGGCGTGGGGCGCGATGTGCGTGCGGTGGCCGAATCCGGCGCGCTGGCGCAGCTTCTCGAGCGGGACACGCCCGACAGGCTTGCCGAGCACCTCGCGCGCATCGCCGAACACCATCGCATGGATTACCTGCTGTTCCTCGACCTCGAAGGGCGGGTGGTCTCGGAACACATTCCGGCACGGGAGGCATCGCCGTCGCGCAGTCAATGGCCGGCGGTTGCGGCGGCCCTGAGCGGCGTGTCGCATGCCAGCGTCGAGCGCTTTTCGCCGCGGGCACTCGAAGCCGTGGCAGAGGGGCTCGCTGCGCGCGCGCGCGTGCCGCTGGTCGCGACGCGCGGAGCGGCTCCGGATGGCCGTCTTGCCGAGGAGGACGGCATGGTGATCCAGAGCGCGGCACCCGTGCTCGATGCCGCGGGCGTGCAGGTGGGCGTGCTGGAGGGCGGCGTGTTGCTGAACGGCAATCTCGAGTTCGTCGACCGGCTCAATGCCATCGTCTATCGCGAGGGCTCGCTGCCGCTGGACAGCCAGGGCACGGCGACGCTGTTCCTCGGCGATACCCGCATCGCCACCAACGTGCGTCTCTTCGAAGGGGTGCGCGCCCTCGGAACGCGCGTGTCGCAGGTGGTGCGCGACAAGGTGCTGGGGGCGGGCGAGACCTGGTTGGGCACGGCCTTCGTCGTCAACGAGAACTACGTGTCGGGCTACGAACCCATCACCGATGGTGCCGGCGAGCGCATCGGCATGCTCTACGTGGGGTTTCTCGAGGCGCCGCTGCGACACGCCTTCCACCAGGCGATGGGCGTGCTGTTCCTGGTGTTCGTGCTGATCAGCGCGGTGGGCAGCGTGCTGTGCCTGCGCTGGGCGCGCGAGGTGTTCCAGCCGGTGGAGCGCATGAACGATGTGATTCAGCGCATAGAGGGCGGCGATGCGGCCGCGCGCGTGGGCGAGGTGCGCAGCCGGGACGAGCTCGGCCGGGTGGCGGTGGCCTTCGATCACCTGCTCGACACCCTGTCGCACAAGCAGGCGGAGCTGCGCCGCTGGGCGGACGAACTGGATGCGAAGGTGGCCGAGCGCACCCGCGAGCTCAACGACAGCAACGAGCACCTGCGCCGGGCGCAGCGCCATCTGGTGATGAGCGAGAAGCTCGCGGCGATCGGCGAACTCACCGCCGGCGTCGCGCACGAGGTGAACAACCCGGTGGCCGTCATACAGGGCAACCTCGATGTGCTGCGCGACGTGCTCGGCTCGGCCGCGCAGCCGGTGATCGGCGAGATTCGCCTGATCCAGCAGCAGGCCGACCGCATCCGCCAGATCGTCACCAAGCTCCTGCAATTCGCCCGCCCGGGCGACTTCGCCGGTTACACCGAGGCGGTGGATGTGAACGAGGTGGTCGTCGATTGCCTGCTGCTGTCGCGCCACAACCTCGAGCGGCGCGCGATCGCGGTCGACACCCACCTCGCGGCGGGCGTCACGGTCGAGATCAACCGCAGCGAACTTCAGCAGGTGCTGATCAATCTCATCGTCAATGCGATCCAGGCCATGCCGGAGGGCGGCACACTCACCCTGGTGAGCGAGGACTGGTGCGAGGATGGAGAGGTGCTGGGGGCGGTGGTGCGGGTACGTGACACCGGCCACGGCATCGCGCCGGAGAACATGGCGACGATCTTCGACCCCTTCTTCACCACCAAGAAGGAAAGCGGCACCGGCCTGGGGCTTTCGATCAGCTACACCATCATCGAGCGCTACGGCGGGGCGCTGTCGGTGGAGAGTGCCCCTGGCGAAGGGGCGGAGTTCGCGGTGCGTCTGTTGCGCGAAGCACGCTTCGACGCCACGCCCGAGGCACCGGGCTTCATGCAGCGCTGGCAGCGCGAGCCGCCCGGGGCGCCGGCATGATGCGCAGAGGGTGTGCCGTGGGTGCGCTGTGGTTGGAATTGCGCGGCGGCGATGGTGAAGAGTGCAGGACGGGCAGATGCAGGGGCAGGCGGCAATGAGGACAGGTATGGCCGTTGAATCGATGTTGCAGGGCGAAGACGCCGAGCGTGGCGAGGTGCTCGCCTGGCCGGATCACGCCGTGCTGGTTGTGGACGACGAGGAGGGCATGCGCAGCTTTCTCGAGCGCGCGCTGAAGAGTCGCTTCGGCCTGGTCGAGGTCGCGCCGGACGTGGAGCATGCGGCGCAGCTCATGGAGCGCCTGCATTTCGACGTGCTGGTGCTGGACATCGCCCTGCCCGGTCGTTCGGGCATGGACTGGCTGGTGGAGCTGCGTGCCCACGGCTATGCCGGCGAGGTGATCCTCATCACCGCCTTCGCCGACCTTGACAGCGCGATCAGCGCGCTGCGTGCCGGCGCGTCGGATTTCATCCTCAAGCCCTTCCGCCTGGACCAGATCCTCAACGCGCTGAAGAACTGCCTGCAGCGCAGCCGCCTCGCGCGCGAGAACTTCATGCTGCGCCGCGAGTTGTCGGTGCGCGGCCCGTGCGTCGAGGGGCTGGTGGGTCAGTCCGCGGCGATGCAGCAGCTGCGCAGCCTGCTGCATCGGGTCGCGCAGACGCCCAGCACGGTGCTGCTGCAGGGTGAATCCGGAACCGGCAAGGAGGTCGCGGCGCGCGCGCTGCACAGCATGAGCGCACGTGCGGAACGCGCCTTCGTGCCGGTGAACTGCGCCGCGATTGCTTCCGAGCTGATCGAGAGCGAGCTCTTCGGCCATGTGAAGGGCGCCTTCACCGGCGCCTCCGAGGCACACCACGGTCTGTTCCACTATGCCCATGGCGGCACGCTCTTCCTCGACGAGATCAGCGAGCTGCCGCTCGCGATGCAGACGCGCCTGCTGCGCGTGCTCGAGGAGCGCAAGCTCCGCCCGGTGGGCGCGTCGCGCGAAGTGCCGGTGGATGTGCGCGTCGTCGCCGCCTCCAACCGCGACCTGCGCGCAGAGGTGAAGGGCGGCCGCTTCCGCGAGGATCTCTACTTCCGCCTCGCGGTGGTGGATGTGCGCATCCCGCCCTTGCGCGAGCGCAGCGAGGACGTGCCGGAGCTCGCCTCGCATTTCATGGCCGAGCTGTCGTCGCGGCTGGGGGTGGCGCCGCTGCGCATGCCGCAGGCGGTGCGCGCGCGGCTGGTCGGCCACACCTGGCCGGGCAACGTGCGCGAGCTGCGCAACTTCATCGAGCGCTCGCTGATCCTGGGCGGCTTTGCGCTCGAATCGCTCGCGGCCGAGCCCTCGCGCACCGGGGAGTCGTCCGCTGCCGCGCTGCGGCTGTCGCTCGAGGAGGTCGAGAAGCGCCACATCCTCGCGGTGCTGGCCGACTGCGGCGGCAACAAGAACGAAGCGGCGCAGCGCCTGGGGGTGTCGCGCAAGACGCTGGACCGCAAGTGCGCGGAATGGAATGAACTCACTCACTGAGGCGATGCGGTCCGGCATCGCATGAAAGACATCGCATGAAAGTCATTGGATTCGCCGGCTGGTCCGGCAGCGGCAAGACCACGCTGGTCGAGCGTGTCGTGGCCGCGCTCAGCGCGCGCGGCGTGGTGGTGTCGCTGATCAAGCATGCCCACCACAGCTTCGATATCGACCACGAGGGCAAGGACTCCTGGCGCCACCGCCAGGCCGGTTGTCGTGAGGTGATGATCGGTTCGGGCCGGCGCTGGTCGCTGACGCACGAGCTGCGGGACGAGCCCGAGCCCAGCCTGCAGGAGATGCTCGCCCACCTCTCGCCGTGCGACATCGTGCTGGTCGAGGGCTTCAAGCGTGCCACGATACCCAAGATCGAGGTGCGACGGGTGGCGGTGCGCGAGCCGGCGTTCTACCCCGAAGACCCGCACATCATCGCGGTGGCGACCGACGTCACGCTCGACTGCGGCCTGCCGCAGCTCGACATCAACGACCCGGTCGCGGTGGCGGACTTCATCATCCGGCGCTTTGCGCTGCTGCCCCTTCAGGCTGGGCCGCAGACGCGACCCAGCCCGGCGAGCTGATAGCCCCCCAGGCGCGCCGCGAGACGCTGCATGTCGTCCGCCGCGAGGCGGTCGATCACACGCTGGACGAGAAGACGGAAGAAGATCTCGCGCGGCATCACCAGCTCCAGAGCCTCGAAGCCGAGCGGGATGAAGTCCAGCCCGAACAGGCTCGCGAGGCTGCGCGGCCCGGGCGCGCAGTCCGCCTCTTCGCGCACCAGCAGGCTCGCCGCGTGGCGGCCGTCGAGCGCATCGCAGACGATGCTGCAGTCGCCGAGGCCGAAACCGCAATCGCGCAGCGCGCCGGCGAGGAAATGCGTGCTGCCTGAGGTGGCCGCGCGCATCGCCCAGCGCAGGTCGAAGCCCGCCAACGTCTCCAGCCTGTCCACACCCAGCCCGGGCCGCAGCATCACGCCCTGCTCGCGCAGGCCGATGCGGATGCGCGTCCAGCGCGCGTGACTCGGGTGCAGGCGCAGCAGGCCGTCATGCTGCGCACTGCTGAAGGCGGCGCTGCCCCAGGCGAGCACGCTGATCTCGGTGCGCCGCCGCGCGAGCAGTGCGAGCCCCTGCCCGGCGTCGGTGGGGCTGTAGGCGACGAAGGCCTCGCCGCCCTGCTCGGCAGCGAGCGCCTGCAACGCGGTGTGGAGCAGCGGGTCGTCGCAGCCGCCGATCACGAGCCGGTCGGTCAGCGCACCGCCGTGGGTCTGCTCCAGCAGCCAGGCATCGAGTTGGGCGCGCGGGAACAGCCATTTGCCACCCACCCGCGCGGCGGGGATCTCGTACAGACGCGCAAGCTCGTAGAGCTTCTTCTCGTTGAGGTGAAGGTAGGCCGCCGCCTCGCGTGCGGTGAGGCAAGGGCTCTCCAGCGTGGCGTGAGGGGAAACTGCGGGCGTCGTGTCGACGGCGGATTCAGCCTTGCGGGTCGCCAAGGGTGTCGAGTTCCTCACGCGTGTTGATGTTGCGGAAGGCGGCCTCCTGGTCGTCGAAGGGCACCTCCACCACCTTCAGGCTCGCGTACCAGCGGTCTATGCGCCGCCCGCCGCTCGCGAGGAAGGCGTCCAGATGCGCCAGCAGCGCGCGCTGGCACAGGCAGAACACCGGATGCGGCTGGTCGAAGGTGCGCGCCACGGCGAGATCCGCGCCGTCGCGGGCGAGCGCCGCGTGGAGGCGCGCCACCAGGTCGGCGGGGAGGAAGGGCGAATCGCACGGCGCGGTCGCCACCAGCGGGTGGGCGGCTTGCTGGAAGGCCGCGTGCAGCCCGGCGAGCGGCCCGGCGAAGCCGCCGATCGCGTCGGCGAACACGCGGTGGCCGAAGGCCGCGTAGCGGTCGTGGTTCTGGTTGGCGTTGATGATGAGCTCATCCACCTGCGGGCCGAGGCGCTCGATCACCCACTGCGCCATCGGCTTGCCGGCGAGGGGGACGAGACCCTTGTCCACGCCGCCCATGCGGCTGCCCTGGCCACCGGCAAGCAGCACACCGGTAATGGGCGGGCGCGCGGCGCCCGACGCGTCGTGTGTGCTCATGCGTGAAAATGCTCCGCGCCGGTGAACAGCAGGTAGTGCTTGCCCTGGGCCCGGCCGATCATCGTCAGCCCGATGCGCTCGGCAATCTCCCAGCCCATGCGGGTGAGCCCGGAGCGCGACACCAGGAAGGGGATGCCCATCTGCGCGGTCTTGATCACCATCTCGGAAGTCAGCCGGCCGGTGGTGTAGAAGATCTTGTCGGCGCCGTCGAGGCCGTCCAGCCACATCTGACCGGCGATCGCGTCCACCGCGTTGTGGCGGCCGACGTCCTCGCAGAACATCAGCACCTCGCAGCCGTCCCCTGTCGCCCGGGCGAGCGCGCAGCCGTGCACCGCGCCGGCCGCCTTGTAGATGGATTCGTGCAGGCGTACCGCATCCATCAGCGCATACAGCGTGGCCTGGTCGAGGCGGCGGCTGACGGGCAGGCGGATGGTGTCGATGTCGTCCATCAAGCCGCCGAACACCGTGCCCTGGCCGCAGCCGGTGGTGACGGTGCGATTGCCGAGGCGTGCCTCGGCGTCGCGCAGGCCGGCGCGGGTGGTGACCGACACTGCATCCACCTCCCAATCGACCTGCACCGAGAGGATCTCGTCGACGCTGTCGACCAGCCGCTGGTTGCGCAGCCAGCCGATCGCGAGCGCCTCGGGTGTTGCGCCCAGCGTCATCAGCGTGACGAGCTCGCGCTTGTCCACGTACAGCGTGAGCGGGTACTCGCCGGCGATCGCGGTCGGCACCGTCTCGCCGCGCTCGTTGACGGCAGGGATGGTGACGGTGAGCTCACGGCGAGCCTGGCTGAGCACGGGGCCAGGGGAAGAAGGGGGCGGGGGGGATCTCTTCATGAGTAGGCCG
>JAYRYZ010000009.1:0-162770 GCA_041916775.1 Rhodocyclaceae bacterium
GGTTTCGCTTCACGCTTCCTCCCCACACTCGGTCACCCTCATGCAGTTGCGCTTCGCTTCATTCGCCGTGGTCAGCTTGTGGGAGGACTTTCACCTCCAAGATCGCGCCCATGCTGGGCGCACAACACAAAGGCCCTTGATTTTTCAAGGGCCTTTGCTGGAAATGAGCCGTGGTGGGACGGGGTGAAACGCTATCAAATCACTCCCACTCGATCGTCGCAGGCGGCTTTCCGGAGATGTCGTACACCACCCGGTTGATGCCCCGCACCTCGTTGATGATGCGGTTGCTGACCTTGCCGAGCAAACTGTGCGGCAGCTCGGCCCAGTGGGCGGTCATGAAGTCCTGGGTCTGGACGGCGCGCAGCGCGACGACGTATTCGTAGGTGCGGCCGTCGCCCATGACGCCGACGCTCTTCACCGGCAGGAATACGGCGAAGGCCTGGCTGGTCTTGTCGTACCAGTCGGCGGCGCGCAGCTCGTCGATGAAGATCGCGTCGGCGCGGCGCAGCAGGTCGGCGAAATCCTGGCGGACCTCGCCGAGGATGCGTACCCCCAGACCGGGTCCGGGGAAGGGGTGGCGGTAGACCATCTCGTGCGGCAGGCCGAGCGCGACGCCGAGCTCGCGCACCTCGTCCTTGAAGAGATCGCGCAGGGGCTCGAGGAGCTTCAGGCCGAGCGTCTCGGGCAAGCCGCCAACGTTGTGGTGGCTCTTGATGGTGTGCGCCTTCTTGCTCTTGGCGCCGCCCGACTCGATCACGTCCGGGTAGATGGTGCCTTGCGCCAGCCACTTCGCGTTGGGTAGCTTTCTGGCCTCGGCCTGGAACACCTCGACGAACTCGCGGCCGATGATCTTGCGCTTCTGTTCCGGGTCGGTGACACCCTTGAGATGCCCCATGAACTGCTCGGTGGCATCCACATGCACGACCTTGGCATGGAGACGTCCGGCGAACATCTCCATGACCATCTTGCCTTCGTTGAGGCGCAGCAGGCCGTGGTCGACGAACACGCAGGTGAGCTGATCGCCGATGGCGCGGTGGATGAGCGCCGCCGCCACCGAGGAATCCACCCCGCCCGAGAGGCCGAGGATGACCTCCTCGTCACCCACCTGGGCGCGGATCTTCTCGACTGCCTCGGCGATGTAGTCCGGCATGTTCCAGTCGTGGCCGCAACCGCAGATCTCGTGCACGAAGCGCGCGATGATGTCCTTGCCCTTGAGCGTGTGCGTGACCTCGGGATGGAACTGCACCGCGTAGAAGCCACGCGACTCGTCGGCCATCGCCGCAATCGGGGTGGATTCATTGGAGCCGATCACCTTGAACCCCGGCGGAAGTTCGGTGACCTTGTCGCCGTGGCTCATCCACACGTCCAGGAGGCCATGGCCCTCGTCATTGCTGCGGTCCTGGATGTCGCGGAAGAGGCGCGAATGGCCGCGGGCGCGCATCTCGGCGTAGCCGAACTCGCGCTTGGAAGAACTCTCGACCTTACCGCCGAGTTGGCTCGCCATGGTCTGCATGCCGTAGCAGATGCCCAGCACCGGCACGCCCAACTCGAACACGACCTGCGGCGCGCGCCACTCCTCGGCCTCGTACACCGAGTTCGGCCCGCCGGAAAGAATGATGCCGTGCGGGGCGAAGTCGCGCACGAATTCATCGGAGACATCGAAGGGGTGCAGCTCGCAATACACCTGCTGCTCGCGCACCCGGCGGGCGATCAGCTGGGCGACCTGGGAACCGAAGTCCAGGATGAGGATTTTCTGGTGTGACATTCTCGGCCTCGAAAAATGACAAGGGCGGCACCTGCCGCCCGGAAAAAGCCCTTCAGCGCAACTCAGCTGACCTGGTAGTTCGGCGCTTCCTTGGTGATCTGCACGTCATGCACATGCGACTCGCGCACACCGGCGGAAGTGATCTCGACGAAGCGCGCGCGCTCGTGCATCGCCGGAATGCTCTCGCAGCCGATATAGCCCATCGAGGCGCGCAAGCCCCCCACCAGCTGGTGGATGACCGCCGAAACCGGCCCCTTGTAGGGCACGCGGCCTTCGATGCCTTCCGGCACGAGCTTGTCGATATTCGAGGAGCTGTCCTGGAAGTAGCGATCCGCTGCGCCCTTCTCCATCGCACCGAGCGAGCCCATTCCGCGGTAGGACTTGTAGGAGCGCCCCTGGAACAGCACCGTCTCGCCCGGCGCCTCCTCGGTACCGGCAAAGAGCCCGCCGAGCATCACCGCATGCGCGCCCGCGGCAATCGCCTTGGCGATGTCGCCCGAATAGCGGATGCCACCGTCGGCGATGAGCGGCACGCCGCTGCCGACCAGCGCGTTGGCGACGTTGTCGACCGCGGTGATCTGCGGCACGCCGACGCCGGCGACGATGCGAGTGGTGCAGATCGAGCCCGGGCCGATGCCGACCTTGACCCCGTCCGCGCCGGCATCGACGAGTGCGCGCGCGGCATCACCGGTGGCGATGTTGCCGCCCACGACCTCGACATGCGGAAAGTTCTTCTTGACCCAATTGACGCGATCGATCACACCCTGCGCATGGCCATGGGCGGTGTCGACGACGATCATGTCGACCCCCGCCTCCGCGAGCAGCTCGGCACGCTCCTCGGTGCCCGCGCCGACACCGATCGCGGCACCGACACGCAGCCGACCGAGCTCGTCTTTCGCCGCCATCGGGTGCTCGGTGGACTTCATCATGTCCTTGACGGTGATGAGACCACGCAGCTCGCCGTCATCGTTCAGCACCAGCACGCGCTCGAGCCGGTGCTGGCGCAACAGTTCTCGCGCTTCGTCGAGGCTTGCGCCTTCCTTGACGGTGACCAGGCGCGACTGCGGCGTCATGATGGCGGAAACCGGCTGCTCGAGATTGGTCTCGAAGCGCAGATCGCGGTTGGTGACGATGCCGACGACCTTGCGGCCGTCCAACACCGGCAGGCCGGAGAACTTGTGTTGCCGGGTGAGTGCGACCACCTCGCCCACTGTCATCGTGGGCGGAACGGTGATCGGATCCTTCAGTACCCCCGACTCGAAGCGCTTGACCTTGAGCACCTCTGCCGCCTGCTGGCGTGCGCTGAGGTTCTTGTGAACGATGCCGATCCCGCCATCCTGGGCAAGCGCGATCGCGAGGCGGGACTCGGTGACCGTGTCCATCGCGGCGGAGACCAGGGGAATGTTCAGGCGGATGTTACGGGTAACCTGACTGCTGAGCGCCACATCGCGCGGGAGCACGGTCGAGTGGGCGGGGATGAGAAGGACGTCATCGAAGGTCAGCGCCTTCTGGATCACGCGCATGGCTTTTTCCTCACGGCCAAATCCGTATTATACAGACGGTGTCAACCCGATGTAAGCTGTGCGTCTTGACGCGCTGCGGAGTCAATGAGCATGACCAGAACCACCCTCCTCCTCTGCCTTCTGCTGGCTACGTTGCCGGCCACGGCGCAGATCTATCAGTGGCGTGATGCCAACGGCAAACTGAACTATTCAGACAGGCCACCACCCGGTGTCGATGCGCGCCTGATGAAGGGCGCGAAGACGCCCGCGATACCCCCGGCGCCCACCGCTGGCATGCCGACGCCCGGCCCCGCCGCTACGGCCGAAGCCCCGCCGGCAGCGGAAGGCGCGCCTGCACCTGACACGGTAGGGGCCACGGATGACGACGCCCCCGCCGAATCCGCCGCGGCGGACGAAACCACGCCCTCGGATGCCGCCGCGACGGACGCCGCCGCCGAAGGTAGCGACGGTGACACGGGCACGCCCGACGCCACTGCCGAAACGGGTGCAGCCCCGGCGGTCGGCACCGCCTCAGGCGCACCGGCCGCACCTGCCGCGCGCGAAAAGACCGCTGCAGAAAAAGAACTGGAGTTCCGCCAGCGCCGCGCCGCAATCGCCGAGGCACGCGCCAAGGCGGAAGCTGAGGCCAGGCAGCAGGAAGAACGCGACCGGGTGTGCACCGACATGCGCAGCAACCTCGCGGCGCTCGAGTCGGGGCAGCGCGTATCGCGATTCAATGCCAGTGGCGAGCGCGTGTTCATCGACGACGCGACACGCGCCGCAGAGATCCAGCGCTACCGCAACGAACTGCGGAGCAAATGCGCGCCGTGACGGGCCGTGCGCGCAGCTGCCCTCAGACTTCAGCGGCGGCGTCGCCCCCGCCCTTCTTCATCGCCTTGCCTTCGTCGGCGCGCTTCTTTCGCACTGCCTTGGGATCGGCGATGAGCGGGCGGTAGATCTCCACTCGGTCCCTGTCGCGCAGCACCGCATCCGCCTTGGTGAGCTTGGCGAAGATGCCGAGCTTGTTGGCGCCGTCGGGGTCGATCTCCGGATAGCGTGCGCGCAAGCCGGAGGCCTCGATGGCCTGTGCGACGGTGGCGCCGGCCGGCAGGCTGAGACGGATGACCTCGGCGCGTGCAGGAAGTGCGTATACCACTTCGACGTTGATGCTGTCAGCCATTGCGCGTCCTCGGGTAGACCTGCTCCGCACGCTTCACGAATGAATCGACGAAGGTGTTGGCGATGTGGTTGAACACCGGCCCCAACGCCTTTTCGAGCAGCTTGCTGGAGAACTGGTACTGCAGGTTGAACTCGACCTTGCACGCCGTGTCGCCCAGCGGCGTGAAGCGCCAGCCGCCATCGAGATGACGGAACGGCCCCTCGCGCAGGCGGATGTGCATCTCGCCCGGCGCCTGCTTGGCGTTCTCGGTGGAAAAATGCGCCTTGATGCCGTGATAGTTGATGTGCAGCGTCGCCACCGTGCGATCGGGGGTGCGCTCGTGCACTTCGGCACCACCGCACCAGGGCAGGAACTGAGGATAATCCTCGCAGCGATCCACCAGCTCGAACATCTGGGCGGGAGTGAATTCGATCAGGACCAGCTTCTTGACTTCAGCCATGGGTCGGGCGCTTGCTCTACCGAGCTGCTAAAATCCGCGATTCTACCGCATGCGGCCTCGAGACAGACCCCGGAACCCCAAGCATCATGAGCATCATCGACAACCGCAAGGCCTTCCACGACTACTTCATCGAGGAGAAGCACGAAGCCGGCCTCGTCCTCGAAGGCTGGGAGGTCAAGGCCATCCGGGCCGGTCGCGCCAACATCAAGGAGGCCTACGTCATCATCCGCGATGGCGAGATCTTCATCCTCGGCATGCACATCACCCCGCTCGCGAGCGCCTCCACCCATGTGCGCGCCGACCCGACCCGCACCCGCAAGCTGCTTCTCCACGCGACCGAGATCGACAAGCTGATCGGCAAGGTGGAGCGCGCCGGCTTCACGCTGTTGCCGCTGGACCTTCACTATGCCAAGGGCCGCATCAAGGCGACGATAGGTCTCGCCAAGGGCAAGAAGCAATACGACAAGCGCGAGGACGAGAAGAAGCGCGACTGGGAGCGCGAGAAGGGCCGCCTGATGCGTGCCCGGGTCTGAGGCGCCGGCACGTACCAGGTCTGGCCTGCAACGCCCGTCTCAGGAACTGCACGACAGCATCGAACACCCGGCGCGGTTACGCGCCCAGTCCGGCCGACGCGCGGCAAAACGGCTGCACTCCGGCTGCTCGTCGTAAGGTCGGCGCAGCACGTCGAGCAACTCGGTGATGCGCGACGTATCCCCGGCTTCCGCAAGGTCGATCGCTTCTTGCGCGAGATAGTTGCGCAGCACGAAGCGCGGGTTGGCAGCGTCCATGCGCGCCACCCGCGCGGCTGCCGGCTCACCATCCTGGCGCACGCGCGCCGCAAGCTCCTGCAACCAGGCCTCGAACGCCGCGCCATACTCCGCGCGCAGGTCGGCGTTGTAGAAGGCCTGCTCCAGCGGCGCGAGAGAAGGGGCAGCAGGGTCGACCGCGGCAAGATCGCGGAAGAACAGAGTCATATCCACCTCCGCCTTCGCGAGCAATTCGTGCAGGCGCTCGACCAACGCCGCGTCGTCGTCCCGGTATGCCGCAAGGCCGAGCTTCGCCGCGTGGTGGCGACGCGCCTCCGCCTCGAATACATCCACATAGTGGTCCAGCCCGTGCTGCAATGGTTCCACCGCGCCGAACAAAGGAAACAGCGCGTTCGCAAGCTGCACCAGGTTCCAGCGCGCAATCGCCGGCTGCTGCCCGAAGCGGTAGCGGCGCATGCCGGCGTCGGTGGTGTTGGGCGTCCAGTCGAGGTCGAAGTTGTCCACCCAGCCATAGGGGCCGTAATCGATGGTGAGCCCGAGGATGGACATGTTGTCGGTGTTCATCACCCCATGCACGAAGCCGACCCGCATCCAGTGCGCCACCATGCGCGCGGTGCGCGCACACACCTCGCGGAACCACGCCGTGCGTAGCGCCAACCCCTCGCCCTCGAGCTCCAGGAAGTCGCGTGCGATGGTGAAATCCACAAGGCGCGCGAGCACCGCTTCATCGCCACGCGCGGTGAAGATCTCGAAGTTGCCGAAACGGATGAAAGACGGTGCCACCCTGCACACGACAGCGCCCGGCTCGGCGCGCGCGCGGCCGTCGTAGAACATGTCGCGCACCACCTCCTCACCGGTCGCGACCAGGCTCAGCGCACGTGTCGTCGGCACGCCCAGGTGATGCATCGCCTCGCTGCAGAGGAACTCGCGGACCGAGGAGCGCAACACCGCACGTCCGTCCGCGCGGCGCGAGAATGGGGTGGGCCCCGCGCCCTTCAGCTGCAGCTCCCAGCGCTCGCCGCGCGCGTTGATGAGCTCGCCGAGCGTGATCGCGCGCCCGTCGCCGAGTTGCCCGGCCCAGTTGCCGAACTGATGCCCACCGTAGCAAGCGGCGTAGGGCTCCATGCCGGGTAGCAGACGGTTGCCGGCGAAGATCTCGGCGAACCCCTTATCCAGCACATCATCCGCATCGAGATCGAGCAGCCGCGCAACCTCCGGGGACCAGGCCAACAGACTCGGCGCGCGCACAGGCGTCGGCATCACACGCGCAAGGCAGGCGCCATGCACCTGGCGCACCCGCGTGGAAGTCTCCGGATCGGCAGGTAGCTCGCGGGCGAAGCGGTTGTCGAAGTTGAGTGTTTTCATTGTCGGAGCCTATTTGCCATTATCGGTGACCCGCCTGTGGAGGCGGATCGTCGCACGGCCGTTGGAACACAAAGCCAGCCCCGGGTTCGACAGGTCGCGGACTCAAACCGGATGCCGTGGAAACGCGCGTCGCAAGGCGAGCGCGAAGAACTGCGCCGCAACGAGCATGGAGCCGATCGGAAGGAAAGCCGCGATCAGCACATCCCGGCCCGCCGGGTCGGTGACAGCGATGGCCAGCGCATCCGCGAGCACCGTTCCTGCACTGCGCGCAGTTGCGTCCAAGCCGGCGCCGAGAAACGATAGCACCACCTCGCTCAGCACCAGACCGGGAAGCGCGAGCAAGGTCGTTACCACGACGACGCGGGCGAGCACCGGCAGGACCTGATGCACGATGATCGCCGTCTCCCGCACCCCCAGGCCGCGCGCGCCCAGCGCGGCATCGGCACGCATCTGCGCCACGTAGCAGTCACTGATGACGAGACACAGCCGCGGTAACGCGGGTAGCACCAGCACCACGCACAACACCAGAAGCCGAAGGTCACTGACGACCACGGCAGTCGTTCCGTGCCGCGATTGCAGGGCGTCCAGCCCCGCCTGTGCGACCAACATCAGTGCGAGCATCAGCAGGATGGCAGGGATCGCCTCCACCGCGTGGCACAGGCCTGCCAGCCAACGATGCGCGACGCCGCCGGCACGCCCCGCCCAGATACCAGCCAGCAAAATCAGGGGCAGGCACATCACCACCCCTCCGACTCCAACCAGCCACATGTTGCGCAAGGCCTTGAGGGACTGGGCCAGCAGGCTGCCTGCGACCGGATTCGAGGATGCATGGCTTTCGTCCAGGAGCCCTTTCGCAACGAATCCGTCGAGCATCGTGGCAACCTGCGCAGGCCCTTGGGGCTCACCAGTTGCGGGCAGGCAGTCGAGCAGTGCAATCACCATGCTCGCGATCAGGACCAAGGCCGGGACCGCTGCCGAGGGCCTGGCGAGCACACCCTGCCAGCGCTGCCGCTCTGGCGCAGCGCGCCACACGGAAACAACCCAGATCAGCAGCAGACCCAGTGCAGCCAGCACCACGCCATCCGAAACCCGCATCACGCCTCCACCTCCGTGATCGCAGACTCCACGACCAGGCGAATCAAGAGATGCACGAGCACGCCCATCAGGATCAACGCCTGCAGCGCGGACACATCCGCGGTATGGAAGGCCTCTACGGCATAGCGGCCCAGTCCGCGTACCTCGAAGACAGTTTCCAGCAGCAGATCCAGCGCAAACAGACCGCCCACGAGCCAGCCGGACGTCGACATTCCGCGTCGCAGCGCCGCCGGGACCACGCTGGACGCCAGGACCGTGCGTCGGTCCAGTCCGAGCAACAACCCCGTGTTCGCAGCCGCGCCATGCCAAGCCGGCTCCCACGCGGTGCGAACCCACCACCAGCCACCCAGCACGCCCGAGGCCAGCGAAGCACCCAGCAGTACGCTCGCCCCGTATTCGGCCAACTGCGCTGCGAGCACGAAGCGCCATGTCGCATCGAGCAGCCAGTGCGCGGGCCAAACGGTGGC
The DNA here is from genome assembly GCA_041916775.1 of Rhodocyclaceae bacterium. Taxonomy (GTDB): domain Bacteria; phylum Pseudomonadota; class Gammaproteobacteria; order Burkholderiales; family Rhodocyclaceae; genus UBA2357. The sequence goes on from JAYRYZ010000009.1 coordinate 8,581, forward strand.
CGCAAGCGCTGCAAGCGCCCCCAGCGGTAGCGCGAAGCGTCGCGTGAGTCCCTTGAATTTCAACTCGGCGATCACCCAGCCCGCCACGCACAGCGACGCGGCAAGCAATGCCACGAAGAGGGGCACGCCGATCAACGCCAGCGACACGGGCAAGCGCGCGCTCACCTCGTCAAGGATCACCCTGCCCGCCCGATCGTGACCGAAGTCGCCCCCAAGGACCCCGATTGCCCGGGAGAAGAGGAGAGTTTCAGTTACCTGCGCGGATCCGGACATCGCAGGATTGACGAAGAGCGGCAGTCCCTTTCCGCCAGAATGCGGCGGCTCCCCGACGCCGAGCGCGCCGTAAGCGACGAACAGAAGTATGAAAGTGATGAGATGCGCCCCAAGAAACGCGAGCGCGACACCTTTTGCACGTCGCCAGGTCATCATTGCAGCCGGCCTCGCGGCGGCAGGGTCGCCTCAGCGCTTGCCGGCGGCGAACATTGCGCGACGCCAGTATTCGGCGCGGCGGCGCTGAGCGGACGTGCCGGAACGGGGGTCAGGGTCGCGCGCACGCGCGGGCGGTCGGATACATGGAATGGCAACGGCGTCATGGCGTCGATTCTAACCTCACTCCACCCCAGCCGCCGCCGGTGGATAGCCGCGGGCACCGATCCGGATGTTCGCGGGAGGCTGAAGCGCATTCAGGAGGCCATCGGCTATAATCGCGCCCAATCCGACCCAGACCAAATATACGGAGCAGAACTTAAAATGGCCTTCCTAGCCGGAAAACGCATCCTGATCACCGGACTTCTCAGCAACCGCTCGATCGCATACGGTATCGCCAAGGCCATGCATCGCGAAGGCGCCGAGCTGGCGTTCACGTACCAGAACGAGCGCTTCAAGGATCGCGTGGCGAAGATGGCGGCCGACTTCGGCAGCGAACTCATCTTTGCCTGTGACGTGCAGAGCGACGAAGACATCACCCGCCTGTTCGAGGAGTTGGGGGCGCAGTGGGACGGGCTGGACGGCCTGGTGCACTCCATCGCCTTCGCACCCACCGATGCCCTCGAGGGTGATTTTCTCGACGGCTTCTCGCGCGAGGCCTTTCGCATCTCGCAGGAAGTCAGCGCCGCGAGCTTCCCGCTCCTCGCCAAGGGTGCACGGCCGCTCATGAAGGGCCGCAAGGGCGCATTGCTCACCCTGTCCTACCTCGGCGCGGTGCGCACCATGCCCAACTACAACATCATGGGTCTCGCCAAGGCCAGCCTCGAGGCCTCTGTGCGCTACATGGCGGTATGCCTCGGGCCCGAAGGCATCCGCGTCAACGGAATCTCCGCCGGCCCGATCAAGACGCTCGCCGCGTCCGGCATCGGCAGCTTCAGCAAGCTCCTGTCGTTCAACGAGCACAACGCGCCGTTGCGTCGCAACGTCACGATCGAGGAGGTTGGCAATGCGGCTGCCTTCCTCTGCTCGGATCTCGCCAGCGGCGTCACCGGCGAGATCATGTACGTTGACGGTGGCTTCAACACGACCGCGCTGGGTAACGCCGAACCCCAGCAGTAAAGGGGGAACGGGCCCGCGCAGCGTTGGCGGCCCGCACTGCCGAGCTTCAGTGTCCCGCCTGGGCAGTGCCCAGGTGCTCCCGGGCGAAGGCCGCGACCAGATCCCTTGGGACGACGATCCCGACCAACCGCCCATGCTCGTCGAGCACGGGAACATGGCTGTGGCCGCCGGCGGTGAAGAGCGCGATGACTTCGGCGACCGGAGCCTGCCACGCGGCGGTATGCACCGGTGTGTGCATGATCTGTCCAACCACCTCCGGCTTGTCGCTATGGGTACGCCCACTGCGTGCGATGAGGCGACTCAGCCGCTGGTTCAAGCCACGGTAGCTTTTCCGCCTGGCGTTGCGCATGAAGTCGGCCAGTGTGACGATGCCGATCACCCGGCGTGCACCGTCGACGACGGGCAACGCCTCTATCCGATGTCGTTGCAGCAGAGTCCAGGCCTCCTCCAGCGTGGTGCCGAACTGCACCGAGACGACCTCCCTCGTCATGACATCGGCACAGCGCACAGATCCGAGGCGTCGCCGGGTTGCATGCTGCTCCACGCGCAGGAACAGGTCGCGCAAGTCCTCGCGGCTGACATCCAGAACTTGGTCGTACTCGTCGAGCACCGCCTCGAAATCCTCCTCCACAAGACGCTGCGTGGGCACGGGTGCCGTATCGGCTGGCTGGCCCGAAGAGATGACCGCATGACGTTGAGGGTATTCACGTCCGGTCGCGCGGTTGTAGAGGATCGCCAGCAGCAGCAGGCTCGCCGAATTGACCAGTACAGGGTACACCGCGAACCCATAACCCAACGCGTGTATACCGGGCCCGCCAACCACCGCTGTCAATGCGACCGCGCCGGCAGGTGGATGGATGCAGCGCAGCGCAAACATCACCGCGATCGCCGCAGACACGGCAACGGCGCCTGCCATCAGCGGATCCCTGAACCCATGCGCACACGCCACACCTATGAGAGCTGCGCTCAGATTGCCACCCAGCATCGCCCAAGGTTGCGCCAGCGGGCTGGCCGGTACCGCAAACAGAAGCACCGCTGAGGCCCCCATGGGTGCGATCACCCAGGGCAGCGCCGAATCCGCACCGAGGATCAGGTATCCGACCAGCGCGGTGAGCAGAATCCCCAGCAGCGCGCCAAAGGCTGCACGCAGCCGCTCACGCCCCGGAACACGCTGCTGCCCGGCAAGCTGACGACGTAGAAATTCGATGACTGCCCGACGTCGCGACAGCCCGGTCATTGCGTTCCCACCAAGGTCGCCCGCTCGGCCATGCGTTGCTTCGATGCAGCGCGAAGTACATCCCCTGGTAACGACACGATCATATCTCCCGCCACGCCAAGCCTAGCCACATGGATAGAAGACAGGATTGTAGCCCTGCTGGTGCATCGAGGGTCGGCGGACGCCCCCGCCGTCCCTCGATGACGTGCGCCAATCTACAGGTTGCGCTGGAAAAAGCGCACCACGCGCCTGCGGGATACGTGGGCCTGATCGACGTCCGGCACCAAATCCACACGCGGCACCACCCCCGTTGCAAAGTAGCTGCCCTTGTTGCCGAACGGGTCGGGGACACCGATCGGAATCATGAGGCGGTCCCATCCGTGCGCCGCACCACGATACTCGGCCACCTCGACCACGTTCCCGTTGGACGGATTGACCTGTGCGGCGAGCGACTTGCATGCGTCCGCACCATTGTCATAGTCGTCCTCACTGCCGATCTGGATCAGCACCGGCGCCCCCGTCAGGTTGGCGTAAAGGGCACCTCCGGAAACCACATCCGGCGTGATCGCAGCGTTGTTCGCCGCGTAGCAGATCGGGTAGTTGGCGACATGCGCCTTGAAGCTGTGCCCGCCCCCGAACATGCCGACGTAGGTCTGCTCGCTGGCAGCCAGGCTGACGACGCCTCCCCAGGAGAACCCCATCACCCCGATCCGATCGCCATCGATATCGGGCAGATCCGCAAGATACTCGAGCGCTGCGAACGCATCCGGATAAGTCAGGACCGGAGCCTGCGGGCGATCGGCCAGCCCGGTCACACCTCGCGCCTCCCACATGTCGATCTCCAGCGTGGCGATACCGGCCGCATTCAGCGCCTCGGCATAGAACGTGCCTGTGGAATCGATACCACCGGAGCTGTGCAGGATCACGACCGCGGGAATGTCATGCTGCTGTCCGCAGCGCCGCCGACCATGCGTGGAGTTCGGCATGCGCAGCGTACCCTTCACGTCAAGCGGTTGCTGCGTGACAAGGTCGTAGGACTGAAACTGGACAAACGACATGCCGGGCGCCTGGATGGTGCGGCAGCCGTAGTGTTGCCCTGCCTCGCCAAGGGGGGAATAGAGGCACAAGGCTGCGCTCGTCAGCATGCATACAGCGGATAGATTCATATCGATGGCTCCGTCGGAACAATGGCTAAAGGCCGGGTGCAGCTCGCCGAGGATGCCGGCAAGACACAACCGGAAAAGAATTGATAACAGCTGTTACACGCCGGCAATATACCAAATGAATTATCCGAATTGCAAATATAGGCGCTCCTTTGCGCGCTCTGCCGATCAATTGCAGAGGCATATTGCATTTATGAGACCATTGAGAAAACAAATGCGGCCGTCGGAGCACCCGAACGGCCGCAATCAACAACAACCTGAACCAAGGCGCCGAACGCTGCGGCGCCCGTCGTCACCTCTACTGGCGCGCCTCCACACGCAGCGCGGCCGCGCGGATCTCCACCGGATATCGAACCCGGAGCGCTTCCAGAAACGCGGCAAACTCTCGCTGCCCCACCAGACGCTGGTACTCGCGCATGACGGCCTCGACGCGCGGGTCATCTGCGCCAAGCTCCGGACGCTTGACACTCAGGATGCGGTAGATCCGATAGTCGCCACTCGGGTCGGCAGCACCGACATGCACCGGCAACTTCGCCGTCGAGGCAGTGAAGATGGCCTGTCGCGCAGTTGCAGGATGTGCCTGATCGGCACGACCGACCAAGGCAGCCTCGCTCCAGGGCTGGCCGGACTCCTCACCGGCATTGAGCTTCGCGAGCAGTGCCTCGCCCTGCTCACGCATCGCGCGTGCAGCTGCCTCGACCTTGAGACGGGCACGGATCTCCTCCTTGACCGCATCCAGCGGCATGCGCTGCGCTGGTTCGTACTCTTTCATTCGCGCCGCCACCAGCTTGCCCCGCTCCACCTCGATCGCCTCGGTGTTGTGAGCGTTCTTGAGGACATCATCCGAGAACAGCGCGCTCACCAGACGGTCGTTGCGCAATCCGCCGAGATCACCCGTCTCGCGGCTGATCCAGTCGGAGGTTTTCACTTCCAGGCCCAGCGCCTCGGCCACTGGCGCGAGGCTGTCTGCCTGTTCATAGACCGTATTTGCAAACAGCTCCGCCTTGGCCGCGAAGTCACGTGCAGCCTGCTGCCTGCCCAGTTCCGCCAAGATATCGGCCCGCACCGCCTCGAAGGGTGTCGGCTCCGACGCCTTGATCTCTTCCAGACGGATGATGTGCAAGCCGAAGTCCGAACGCACCACGTCGCTGATCTCTCCCGTCTGGAGCGCGAAGGCGGCGTCCTCGAAGGCCTGCACCATCATGCCCCGGCCGAAAAAGCCGAGATCCCCGCCGTTGGCGGCCGAGCCAGGGTCCTGCGACTCGCTGCGGGCTAGCGCCTCGAACTTCGCAGGATCGGCGCGCAGTTGTTCGAGAAGCGACTTCGCCTTGTCCTGCGCGGCGGCGGCCTGCTCTGGCGTGGCATCGGCGGCAAGCTGCAGCAGAATGTGGCGCGCACGCCGCTCCTCACCCTTTCCGAAGCGCTCCAGGTTTGCATCATAAAAGGCACGCGCAGCGGCCTCATCGACCCCCGCCGACTGCAACAACGCATCCTGGTCGAACACCACGTACTCGGCTTTCATACGTGCCGGACGTTCGAAGCGTGCGGCATTCGCGTCGTAGTGCGCCTTGACGGCGGCGTCGTCGATCTGGGCGTCGACCGCGCTCGCGGACAGCACGATATGGCGTACCTCGCGCTCCTCGAGCTGCGCTTCGAGGAAACGCTTCGCGCTCGCTTGACCCACGATCGCCGCATCGCCAATCGCCTGAGCCACCTGCTGCACCTTCAGATCCTGCGCGAGACGGTTCTCGAACATCGCCGGCGACATGCCCTGCGCACGCAGCAACGACTCGTAGCGCGCAAGCGAGAACTGCCCGTTGTCCTGAAAGGATGGCAAGGTGCCGATGACCTGCTGCATCTGCTGGGCGGTGACGGTGAGCCTCCCGTCGGCGGCATGCATGGAGAGGAGCCGCTGGTTGATGAGGTTCTCGAGCACCGAGCGGCGAAAGCCCTCGGACTCGAACACCGCCTGATCGACCGGACTGCCGGATGCCTGGCGCACGCGATCCTGCTGCTCACGGATGGCCTGGTCGAACTCGAACATCGTGATCGGCGCGCCGCCCACCTTGGCGACCTCAGCCGCACCCGGCGTATCGGTGAAGTAGGCGTCCAGACCGAAGAACGCGAACGGAACGATGATGATCGCGAGGATGATCTGGGAGATGCGTTGATTTTTGCGGACCGCGTCGAACATCTTGATTACCCGTGCATGTGTTCATGGGGCGCAGACACCCTGGGATGTGCCCGCGCCAAAAGTCCGCGATTATCGCATCCCGCACCGCATGCCGCCACCCGCCCTTTGCAAGGCTTTGCAGCGAGTGACGCGCGGCGCGGGACGGATCGGATGCTCAGGCCTTCTCGAAGTGGATGCGGCCGTTGTCCGCACCGACCCGGATATGGTCCTTGGCGGCGAAGCGGCCTTCGAGGATCGCCTTCGCGAGCGGGTTCTCGATACGCTCCTGGATCGCGCGCTTCAGGGGCCTGGCGCCGAACACCGGGTCGAAGCCGGCGGTCGCGAGCTCGGCGAGCGCCGCGTCGCTGACCTCGATCGACATTTCCAGGCGCGCGAGGCGCTTGTCGAGGTAACGCAACTGGATCCCGGCGATACGCGCGATGTGCTTCTCGTCCAGACCATGGAACACCACCACTTCGTCGATGCGGTTGATGAACTCGGGACGGAAGAAGGTCTTCACCTCGGCCATCACCGCGAGCTTGATCACGCCGTAGTCGTTGCCGGCCATCTGCTGGATCATCTGGCTGCCGAGGTTGCTCGTCATCACGATCACGGTGTTCTTGAAGTCAACCGTGCGCCCCTGCCCGTCGGTCATGCGACCGTCGTCGAGCACCTGCAGCAGCACGTTGAACACATCGGGATGCGCCTTCTCGACCTCGTCGAAGAGGATCACGCTATAGGGCTTCCTGCGCACCTGCTCGGTGAGGTAGCCGCCCTCCTCGTAGCCGACATAACCCGGGGGCGCACCGATGAGGCGTGCGACCGAGTGCTTCTCCATGAACTCGCTCATGTCGACGCGGATGATGTGCTCCTCGGAGTCGAACAGGAACTCCGCCAGCGCCTTGCACAGCTCGGTCTTGCCCACGCCGGTGGGGCCGAGGAAGAGGAAGGAGCCGTAGGGGCGGTTCTCGTCCGAAAGCCCGGCGCGCGAGCGGCGGATCGCGTCGGACACCAGCCGCACCGCCTCGTCCTGCCCGACCACGCGCTGGTGCAGGCGCGTTTCCATCTGCAGCAGCTTGTCGCGCTCGCCCTGCATCATCTTCGACACCGGGATGCCGGTGGCGCGGCTCACCACCTCGGCGATCTCCTCGGCCCCGACCTGGGTGCGCAGCAGCCTGTTCGGCTGCGCGGACTCGCCCGCGGTCTCGGCCGCCTTCAGCTGCGCCTCGAGCTGGGGCAGCTTGCCGTACTGCAGCTCGGCTACCTTGTCGAGCTGGCCCTTGCGTTGGAAGTCCGCCATCTGCGCGCGCAGGTGGTCGATCTCCTCCTTGATGTGGGCCGAGCCCTGCGCCTTGGCCTTCTCGGCCTTCCACACCTCCTCGAGGTCGTTGTACTCGCGCGCGAGCTTGGCGAGCTCGTCCTCGATCAGGCCGAGGCGCTTTTGCGAAGCCTCGTCCTTCTCCTTCTTCACGGCCTCACGCTCGATCTTGAGCTGGATCATGCGGCGGTCGAGCTTGTCCATGACCTCGGGCTTGGAGTCGATCTCCATCTTGATGCGCGCGGCGGCCTCGTCGATGAGATCGATCGCCTTGTCCGGCAGGAAGCGGTCGGTGATGTAGCGGTTGGAGAGCTCGGCAGCGGCGACGATCGCCGGGTCGGTGATCTCGACACTGTGGTGGATCTCGTACTTCTCCTGCAGGCCGCGCAGGATCGCGATCGTCGCCTCGACGGTGGGCTCCTCGACGATCACCTTCTGGAAGCGCCGCTCGAGCGCCGCGTCCTTCTCGATGTACTTGCGGTACTCGTCGAGCGTGGTGGCGCCGATGCAGTGCAGCTCGCCGCGTGCGAGCGCAGGCTTGAGCATGTTGCCGGCGTCGATCGCGCCCTCGGCCTTGCCCGCGCCGACCATGGTATGGAGCTCGTCGATGAAGAGGATGATGCGGCCGTCGTCGTGCGAGATCTCCTTCAGCACTGCCTTCAGCCGCTCCTCGAACTCGCCGCGGTACTTCGCGCCGGCGAGCAGTGCCGCCATGTCGAGCGACAGCACCTTCTTGCCCTTCAGCGTCTCGGGCACCTCGTCATTGACGATGCGCTGGGCGAGCCCTTCCACGATCGCGGTCTTGCCCACGCCCGGCTCGCCGATCAGCACCGGGTTGTTCTTGGTGCGCCGCTGCAGGATCTGGATCGCGCGGCGGATCTCGTCGTCGCGCCCGATCACCGGGTCGAGCTTGCCCAGCCGGGCGCGCTCGGTGAGATCCATGCAGTACTTCGAGAGCGCCTCGCGCTGGCCCTCGGCCTCCTGCGAGTCCACGCCCTGACCGCCGCGCACCGTCTCGACCGCGGCCTCGAGCGCCTTCTTCGCCAGACCGTGCTCCTTCAACAGGCGCCCGGCCTCGCCCTTGTCGTCGGCGAGCACCAGCAGGAAGAGCTCGCTGGCGATGAACTGGTCGCCACGCTTCTGCGCCGCCTTGTCGGTGAGGTTCAGCAGGTTCGTGAGCTCGCGCCCGACCTGCACTTCGCCGCCGCTGCCTTCCACCTTGGGGAGGCGCCCGATCGCGGCACGCAGCGCGCTCTTCAGCGGCGGGACATTGACGCCCGCGCGCTGCAGCAGCGAGGCGGTTGCGCCGTCGTCCTGCTCGAGCATCGCGGCTAGCAGATGCACCGCCTCGATGTAGGGGTTGTCGTTGCCGACCGCAGCACTTTGGGCATCGGCCAGCGCCTGCTGGAACTTGGTGGTGAGTTTGTCGAATCGCATGGTATCGGCTCCTTGCCGGTCAATCTCTGGATGCCTGCCAGATGCGGCCGGAGCGCACGAATTTCAATCTCGACTCCGGGAAAAAGTGCAAGCAGGTCTTGCGAAGATGCGACGTGGCGAAGCGGCTCGCGCGCCCCGTTTGACCAGGCGGTAGAAGATCGCGCACGATACGCGTCCTTCATCGACGAGCGCGCACGTGTCCGCAACGACTTCCACCTTCCGCTCCGCCTTTCGCCTCTCACGTGCCGAGTGGGTGCTGGTGGCGATCACCGTGTTCTGGGGCGGCACCTTCCTCGCGGTGCAACATGCCCTGAGCGTGACCGGGCCGATGTTCTTCGTCGGCCTGCGCTTTGCGACGGCCGCCATCGCCGTCGCGCTGCTGTCGCTGCCCATCCTGCGCGGGCTGACCTGGCTGGAGCTCAAGGCGGGCTGCCTCATCGGCCTGGGGATCGCAGCCGGCTACAGCCTCCAGACGGTGGGGCTGCAGACCATCGCGAGCAGCCAGTCTGCGTTCATCACCGCGCTCTACGTGCCCATCGTGCCATTGCTGCAATGGGCGATCCTGCGCCGACCGCCGCGGGCGATGACGCTCGTCGGCGTGGCGATGGCCTTCACCGGGCTGGTGCTGCTGGCGGGGCCGGAGGGCACGCAGCTCAGCATGCGTACCGGGGAGCTCCTCACCCTGATCGGCGCGATCGCGATCGCCGCCGAGATCCTCCTCATCAGCGGCTACGCCGGGCGCGTCGATGCGCGTCGGGTCACGGTGGTACAGCTCGCGGTGGCGTCGCTGTGCGGCTTCATCGGCATGCTGCCGACCGGAGAGAGCGTGCCGCCGATCTCGCCGCTGCTGCTGGTCACGGCGATGGGGCTGGGGCTCGCGAGTGCGCTCATACAACTCGGCATGAACTGGGCGCAGCGCACCGTCTCGCCCACCCGCGCCACCCTGATCTATGCGGGCGAACCGGTATGGGCCGGCCTGATCGGCCGCATCGCGGGCGAGCGCCTGCCCGTACTGGGGCTGGTCGGCGGCGCGCTCATCGTCGCAAGCATCGTCGTGAGCGAGCTCGGCGCGAAGCGCCACACGCCGCCACAGCCGGAGGACTGAACGCGAACCGCCGCCGACGCGCGAACCTGCGGTGCGTGACCTCAGCCGACCTGGCAGGCCAGCCCCTTCAGGTATTCGCCCTCGGGCACCGCGAGCCCGATCGGGTGGTCCGGCGCCGCCGAAAGCCGGTGGATGATGCGCGCCTCGACACCCGCGTCGCTCGCCGCACCGGCGACGATCTTCTGGAAGAGCTCCTGGCCGATGCCGCCCGAGCAGGAGTAGGTCATCAGGATGCCGTCCGGATTGAGGAGGCGGAAACCGAACAGGTTGATGTCCTTGTAGGCGCGCGCGGCACGGTCGGCGTGTGCCGCCGAGGGCGCGAATTTGGGCGGATCGAGGATCACCATGTCGAAGCGCCGCCCTTCCTCGCGCAGCTGGCGCAGCGCCTTGAAGACGTCGTCCTCGCGCCACTCGGCACGCGCGGCGTCCAGCTGCGGATTGAGCGCCACGTTGCGCGCCGCCGCCGCCAGTGCAGGCCCCGAGGAGTCGATCGAGAGCACCGAGCGCGCGCCACCCGCCAGCGCCTGCAGCGAAAAGCCGCCGGTGTAGCAGAAACAGTTCAGCACCTCGCGCCCGGCGGCGAGCGCCCCGGTGAGCTTGCGGTTGTCGCGCTGATCGAGATAGAAGCCGGTCTTGTGGCCGCCCACCACGTCGACCTCCATGCGCACGCCGTTCTCGACGATGGTCAGCACCTCGTCCGGCAGCGCGCCATGCACACAACCGGTCACCGGTCCCAAACCCTCCAGCCCGCGCACCTCGGAGTCCGAGCGCTCATACACGGCGGTGCAGCCGGTCGCCTGCACCAGCCCTGCGACGATCGCATCGCGCCATTTTTCGGCCCCGGCGCTGGTGAGCTGCACCACCACCACCGCGCCGAAGCGGTCCGCGATCACGCCGGGCAGTCCGTCGGACTCGCCATGCAGGAGCCGCACGCCGTCCTGCCCCGCGAGCCACGGGTGGGTCGCGCGCCGTGCCACCGCCGCGGCGATGCTACGCTTGAAGAAGGCGTGGTCGATCGCCGCGTCCGGGTCGAAGCTCCACACCCGCGCCTGGATGCGCGACTCCGGCGACCATGCGGCGCGCGCCAGCGGCTTGCCTTCGGCACTCACGACCGTCACCGTGTCGCCGGCGCGCGCGCGCCCTTCCAGACGCTTCACCGAGCCGGCAAAGATCCAGGGATGACGGCGCAGCAGCGAGCGCTCCTTGCCGGGGTTCAGTATCAGTTCCGCCATGTGTGCAGACTCGCGAGTGGGATGCGGGCCCGAAGCATAGGCGTTTTGGCGTCGGATCTCCAGCCGCCCCGCCCCTGCGCGTCCGGCCCATTGGCGACCATGCAATCGAACGCTGTGCGCGCCCGTTCGGCACCCGTGTTGCTGCATCGCAACAAACATTGAGAATCAAGCGCGTGTCGGATGACAAAGGAGGGCGGATGCACCATTGTTGTGATAAGTTACGAAGCGAGACAGGGGATAGGCAAGAAGCGCATTGTCGTGCGCAGTGACTTGGCTGGCGGCATGGCCCCTCACTCAGGATTCGATCTCAAATATACGGAGGGAAGCAGCATGGCGACCAAACAAGATCAGTTCAACGATATCCAGAAGAAGAACCTCGAAGCGGCGATGCGTCTCGCGCAGATGTCGATCGAGAACTCGCAGCGCCTGATGGAGCTGCAGGTTGCGACCGCGAAGAGCCTGTTCGAGGAAGGCGTGAACAACGCCAAGGCGCTGACCGCCGCCAAGGACCCGAAGACCGCGATGGAGCTGCGCACCCAGTTTGCTCAGGCCTCCACCGAGAAGATGCTCTCCTGCGCGCGCGAGATCGCCGAGATGACCAGCCGCACCCAGGCCGAAGTCGGCAAGCTGGTGAGCGAGCAGCTGTCGTCGGGCGGCCAGGACGTGTTCGAAGCCATGCAGAAGATGTTCCAGGGCATGCCGATCACCGACCAGAACGCGATGACCGCGATCCAGACCGCGATGGACACCACCCGCTCCGCCTTCGAACAGATGACCAAGGCCTCCACCGACGCCTTCCAGATGTTCAACCAGATGGCCGCTGGCGCCACCAAGGGCCGCAAGTAATCGCCGCCCGCCCCGGGTTCTAGGACTCGAACGCAACGGCGCCGCAAGGCGCCGTTTTCGTTTCCGGCTTTACATCCGCTTCAGCCCCAGCGCTCGGCTGCGCTGTCGTCGCTGTCGCGCGCATCCACCCAGCGCGCGCCGTCGGGGGTTTCCTCGCGCTTCCAGAACGGGGCGCGGGTCTTCAGGTAATCCATGATGAACTCGCACGCGGCGAAGGCGTCGCCCCGGTGCGCGCTCGCGACGCCGACGAACACGATGCGCTCGCACGGCAGCAATCGGCCGAAGCGGTGGATGACACGTACCGCATCGCACTGCCAACGTCCGCGCGCCTCGGCGACGATCTCTTCGAGCGCGCGCTCGGTCATCCCCGGATAGTGCTCCAGCGTCATCGCGTGCACGCCGGCGCCGTCGTTGATGTCACGCACCAGGCCGACGAAGCTCGCCACCGCGCCCACCGCGGGACGGCCGGCACTCAGCGCGGCGATCTCCGCGCCGACGTCGAAATCCGCCTCCTGCACGCTCACCGCCATCGTCGCGCTCATCGTCAGCCTCCGGTCACGGGGGGAAAGAAGGCGATCTCGTCGCCCGGCATCACCGCCTCGTCCGCGCCCGCCATGCGCTGGTTGCGCGCAGCGCGCACATTGCGTCCGGCACCCAACGCCGCCCAGGCTTCACCGCGCCCAGCGAGGTAGTCGCGCAACTCGCCCACGGTACGCACGCCGGCCGGAATCGCCATGCTCTCGTCGGCACGTCCGAGCGCGTCGCGCAGCGCCGCAAAGTAGAGGATTCGTATCGTCATGGTTTCAGTAAAGCAGCTCGCCATAGGAAATGAAACGCACCTGGTCGCCGCGCGCGACCGGGGTGCCCGCCGGGACATCGACCAGCCCTTCCGCCCACACGATGGAGGACAGCGCCGCCGGCCCCTGGTTGGGGAAGATCTCGACCTCGCCGGAATCGGTCACGCGCGCGCGCAGGAACTCTCGGCGCGCATCCGGACGCGGCCAGTCGAAGGCGGCCGGCAGCACGAGGCGGCGTGGTGTCGCGCGCGCCACGCCCTGGCTCGAAAGGATGAAGGGCCGCACCATCATCAGGAAGGTCACGAAGCTCGACACCGGGTTGCCCGGCAGGCCGATGAACGCAGCTTCGCCGACCCGGCCGAAGGCAAGCGGCTTGCCCGGCTTCATCGCGATCTTCCACATGTCGAGCCGGCCTTCCGCTTCCACCGCGGGCTTGACGTGGTCCTCCTCGCCCATCGACACCCCGCCGCTGGTGACGATGAGGTGATTGTCTGCCGCGGCACGACGCAGCGCGTCGCGGGTGGCGTCGAGCCGGTCCGGCACGATACCGAGATCCACGACCTCGCAGCCCAGCGCCTGCAGCAAGAGCCGCAGCTGGAAGCGGTTGGAGTTGTACACCTTGCCCGGTGGCAGCGGCTCGCCCGGCATGATCAGTTCGTCACCGGTCGAGAACAGCGCGACGCGCATGCGCGGTCGTACCGGCAGCGCGGCGAGGCCCACCGAGGCGGCGAGCCCGATCTCCTGCGCGCCGAGCCGTGTGCCCGCGGCGAGCACCACCGCATCGAGGGCGACCTCGGCACCGGCACGGCGCACCGCCTCGCCCTGGCGCGGCAGATGGTTGATCGTGACCTGCTGGTGGTCGAGTTCACACACCTCCTGCATCACGACCGTATCCGCCCCCTCGGGCAGCGGAGCGCCGGTGAAGATGCGCGCGGCCGTGCCGGGCGCGTGAGCGTGGCCGATGCTGCCGGCCGGGATGCGCTGGCTTACCGGCAAGGTGGTGCCGGCGTGCGGCACGTCGACAGCGCGGATCGCGTAGCCGTCCATGGAGGAGGTGTCGATAGCGGGGACGGCGATCGGCGAGCGCACGTCGGCCGCGAGCACCCGGCCGCAGGCCTCGGCAGTGGCGACCTTCTCGCTGCCCTCCATGGTGCGGACCTGGTCGAGCAGGCGCTGCAAGGCCTCGTCGAAGGAAAGCATGTTCTGGTTCATAGGGCGGTCTCCCGGGCGGCATGGTCGAGAATGAAATCCGCAATCACGGCCGCGTCGTCCAGCGGCAGGCAGGGCAGATGTGTGTCCAGCGGGGTGTCGGTCGCGACCGCCACCACGTGCGGGTTGTCCGGCCATAGCGGCGGCTTGGCGTTGGCCGCGCGGAAGACCTCGACCTTGGGGACGGGTGCAGCCTTGAAGCCCTCGATCAGCACCACGTCACAGGGCGCGAGCAGGCGCAGCTGCTCCTCCAGCGTCGGCTCGGGGGTCTCGCGCAGCTCGTGCATCAGCACCCAGCGCTGTGCCGACAGCATCAGCACCTGGCTCGCGCCGGCCTCGCGGTGGCGGAAGGAGTCCTTGCCCGGGCGATCGAGGTCGAAGCCGTGATGCGCGTGCTTGATCACCGACACCTTGAGTCCGCGCGCGGTGAGTTGCGGGATCAGCTTCTCGAGCAGGGTCGTCTTGCCGGAACCCGACCACCCTGCGATGCCATACACGATCATGCCTGCCATGCTCCACATTCGGGGCGACAAGGATACCCCAAGCGTCCGGCGCGCTGAAATGATCGGCGTCAGTTCAAACCTGGCCAACCTTCGGCGGCGGCAGCGACGCGAGGAAGGCGACGGCCTCGGCCTCGACACGGGTGCGGCGCATCGGCGGCAGGCTGCGCCACACCACCTTGCCGTAGGGCTTGCCGATCATGCGTGGGTCGCAGATGCACAGCAGGCCGCGGTCGCGCTCGGTGCGGATCAAGCGGCCCGCGCCCTGCTTCATGTTGATGACGGTGCGCGGCAGCTGGTAGTGCATGAACGGGTTCATGCCCGAGCGCTGCAGATGCTCGATGCGCGCCGACAGCACCGGGTCGTCCGGCGGCGCGAACGGCAGCTTGTCGATGATGACCAGCGACAGCGCATCCCCGGGCACATCCACGCCCTCCCAGAAGCTCTGGCTCGCGACCAGCACCGCATTGCCCATGCGCCGGAAACGGTCCAGCAATTCGCTACGCGAGCCCTCGCCCTGCAGCAGCATCGGCAGGCCGAGCGACTCCGCCTCGATCGCCTGCTGCAGCGCGGCATGGATGCGCTTCATCGCGCGCAGCGAGGTGCACAGCACGAAGGCCCTGCCACGCGAGGCGCGGATCAGCGGCAGCGCGGCGCGTGCCACCGCGTCACTGTAGTCGGGATGATTGGGGTCTGGCATGTCGGCCGGCGCGTACAGCATCGCCTGCTCGCCGTAGTCGAAGGGGCTGCCCCACACCGCGGTGTGCGGCGGTGGCTCCAGCCACGACAGGCCGAGCTCGTTGCAGTAATGCGCGAAGTCCTTGCCGACCGCGAGCGTCGCCGAGGTGAATACCCAGGCGCGCGGCTGCGCCTCGAGCTGGCGCTTGAACACGCCGGAGACATTGAGCGGCGTGGTGTTGAGCGCGAGCGACTGCGAGAACACCTCCACCCAGCGGATCATCTTGGGGTCTTCGGGGCTCTGCCAGCGGGTGAGCCGCTCGTCGATCTCGTCGGTGCGGCGCAGGCAGTTCGCCAAGCCCTCTGAGCGCTCCGCCTGGGTTTCGAGCACGCTGCGGAACTCGCCCAGGGTGTCGCCCAGCGCGTCCACCGCGGCGCTGAAGCCTGCCGCCTCCAGCGCCTGCGCATGCGACATGCGCGCGCCGTCCGCCCCGAAGACGAGGCGAAGGTCGCGTGCGGCCTTCTCCAGAGTACGGGTCGCGTCGATCAGGGCGCGGCAGTCGCGCGCTCCGGCGAGCGTCTCGGAGCGGGTGTCGCGCGCGAGCTCGAGCATCTGGGCGGTGGAGACGGTCTCGCCGAAGAACAGGCTCGCGGTTTCGGGCAGTTGGTGGGCTTCGTCGAAGATCACTGCATTGCAGGCGGGCAGCAGCTCGCCCATGCCCTCGTCGCGCAGCATCACATCGGCGAAGAAGAGGTGGTGATTCACCACCACCACATCGGCCTCCATCGCGTTGCGCCGCGCGGCGAGCACGAAGCAGTCCTTGACCTTGGGGCAGTCCTGGCCGAGGCAGTTGTCGCGCGTGGAGGTTGCCGCGAGCCAGGCCGGCGAATCCTCTCGCACGTCGCTGCACTCGGCCTTGTCGCCGCTCGAAGTGATCAGCGCGAAGCGCGTGATCGCGCGCAGGTCGGCGGCATCCTGGGGCGTGGCGAAGCGGCCGTCGCGCGCATTGCGCTCGAGGTGGTAGGGGCACACGTAATTCGCGCGCCCTTTCAGCAGCGCGATCGACACCGGCACCTTGAGCGCATCGCGAACGTTGGGCAAGTCGCGGTTGAAGAGCTGGTCCTGCAGCGTCTTGGTACCGGTGGAGATGATGACCTTGCCGCCCGCGAGCAAGGCCGGGACAAGATAGGCGAAGGTCTTGCCGGTGCCGGTGCCGGCCTCGGCGACCAGCACCTGGTTGTTGCGCACCGCCTCGTAAATGCTGCGCGCCATCTCCAGTTGCTGCTCGCGCGGCGTGAAGGACGGCAAGGCGCGCGCGAGCGCACCGTCGGCGGCGAAAGCCTTGTCGATCAGGGCGGTATCGACCACCGCGCCGGCCTCAGGAAACCCGATGCCCTTCGGCCAGGTATTCGCGCGAGCGCATCTCCATCAACCGGCTCACGGTGCGGGTGAACTCGCTGGCCTGCTGGCCCTGGGTGTAGAGGTCGTAGGCCTCGACCTCGGCGCTGATGATGAGCTTCACCCTGTGGTCGTAGAGCACGTCGATCAGCCAGGTGAAGCGGCGCGCCTCCGAAGCCTCCGAGGCGCTCATCTTCGGCACGCGCGAGAGCAACACGGTGTGGTGCTCGCGTGCGATCTCGAGGTAGTCGTTCTGCGAGCGTGCGGTACGGCACAAGGTGTTGAAATCGAACCAGATCACGCCGGGGGCATGCCCGACCACCGGCACCTGGCGGCCGAGGATCTCGATGGTGCCGGCGGACAGCTCGGTGGCGGCGAGGTTGCGGAAGTCCTCACGCATCTTGCGCTCGGCCGCGTCATCCGCCGGCACGAGGAACATCTCCAGCTTCTCGAGGGTACGCAGGCGGTAATCGGTGCCGTGGTCGATCTCGACGACGTCGAAGCGGCGCTTCATCATCTCGATCGTGGGGAGGAAGTTGATGCGCTGCAACCCGTTCGGATACAGCCCCTCCGGCGGGTAGTTCGATGTCATCACGAAGATGGTGCCGCGCGCGAACAGCGCATCCAGCAGGCGCCCGAGGATCATCGCGTCGGCGATGTCCGAGACGTGGAACTCGTCGAAACACAACAAGCGTGTCTCGCGCGAGATACGGTCCGCGACCTTCTGCAGCGGGTCGGGCTCATTGTTGTAGTTCTTGAGATCGTTCTGCACCTCCTGCATGAACGCATGGAAGTGCACACGGCGCTTGCGCTTGTAGGGCACGGCGTCGTAGAAGCAGTCCATCAGGAAGCTCTTGCCGCGCCCGACGCCACCCCAGAAATACACCGAGCGCGGCATGCGCGGGCGCGCGAAGATCTTGCGCAATGTGCCCTGCCGGGCGGCCTTGAAGCCGACCAGTTCGGTGTACAGGAGTTGCAGCCGCTGTGCGGCTGCGCGCTGCGCCGGGTCGGACTTGAACCCGCGCTTCTTCAGTTCGTTCTCATAGACCTCGAGCATGCCGTGCTCGGGTACGTTCAGCTGACGGTGCGGCATGGAGCGCTTCTCACCTTGGCAAATGCATGCCCATCCCGGGCGCGGGACTGCAACTGGCAGGGCTCAAACAACAACTCGCCATCGGTGCTAGCACGCACCGCGGCGAGTCGGAAAGTGCGTTCATCGGCACCTCGCGGCGCCGATGTCGGATGCATCAGAAGTGCAGCGGGCGCTTGTCCACCGCGAGCGCAGCCTCGTGCATCACCTCCGACAGCGTCGGGTGGGCATGGCAGATGCGCGCCAGGTCTTCGGAAGCACCACCGAACTCCATCGCCACGACGGCCTCGGCGATCAGCTCGGAGGCGTTGGCGCCGATGATGTGCACACCCAGAATGCGATCGGTCTGGGCGCAGGCGAGCATCTTCACGAAGCCGGTAGGCTCGCCCATGCCGAGCGCGCGACCGTTGGCGAGGAAGGGGATCTTGCCGGCCTTGTAGGCCACGCCGTCCGTCTTCAGTTGCTGCTCGGTCTTGCCCACCCAGGCGATCTCCGGGCTGGTGTAGATCACCCAGGGCACGGTATCGAAGTTGCAATGGCCGGCTTGGCCCGCCATCAGTTCGGCGACCATCACCGCTTCTTCCATCGCCTTGTGTGCGAGCATCGGGCCACGCACCACGTCGCCCACCGCCCATACGCCGGGCAGGTTGGTCTGGCAGTGATCGTTGACCTCGATCATGCCGCGCTCGTTGAGCGCAAGGCCGACAGCCTCGGCATTGAGCCCGTCGGTGTTGGGCACGCGACCCACCGAGACGATGAGGCGATCGGCTTCCAGCGTCTGGGCCGCACCCGCCTTGTCGGTGTAGGCGATGGTGACGCTCTTCTTGCCGACCTTGACCTCGCCGATCTTGCAGCTGAGGTTGATGGACAGACCCTGCTTGGTGAAGACCTTGAGCGCTTCCTTGCCGACATCGACATCCGCCGCGGCGAGGAACTC
Organism: Rhodocyclaceae bacterium; assembly: GCA_041916775.1. Lineage (GTDB taxonomy): Bacteria > Pseudomonadota > Gammaproteobacteria > Burkholderiales > Rhodocyclaceae > UBA2357. The sequence continues at coordinate 27,226 of JAYRYZ010000009.1, forward strand.
GGGCAGCGCCTCCAGTACGGTGACTTCGGCCCCCAGGCGGCGCCACACCGAGCCCATCTCGAGGCCGATCACGCCGGCACCGATCACTGCCAGCTTCTTCGGCACCGCGTCGATGTCGAGTGCGCCGACGTTGTCGCACACAAGCTTGTTGTCGACCGGGATACCCGGCAGGTGGCGCGCCTTCGAGCCGGTGGCAACGATGACCTGCTTGGCGGTGACGAGCTCCTCACCGACCTTGAGCTGCCAGCCGCCATCGACCTTGGCGACGAAGCTGCCGTGACCATTGAGCAGTGTGACCTTGTTCTTCTTGAACAGACCCTTGATGCCGCCGGTGAGCTGGTCGACGATGCCGCTCTTGCGCGCGACCATCTTGGTGACGTCGATCTTCGGCTTGCCGACGCTGATGCCCTGCGATTCGAACGAGTGGCCGGCTTCCTCGAAGAGGTGCGAGGTGTGCAGCAGCGCCTTCGAGGGAATGCAGCCGACGTTCAGGCAGGTGCCGCCGAGGCGCGGCTCGCCCTTCGGGTCGGCATAGGGGTTGGATTCGCAGCACGCGGTCTTGAAACCGAGCTGTGCCGCGCGGATCGCGGCGACATAGCCGCCGGGGCCGCCGCCGATGACGACGACGTCGAATTCTTTGGACATTGTTGGACTCCCTGCAAGGATGAAGGCCGCGCGACCCCGGATCGGGGTCGCGCGTGACCGTATATCAGACGTCGAGGATCAGGCGGGCCGGATCTTCGAGCGCTTCCTTCATCGTCACCAGGCCCAGCACCGCCTCGCGACCGTCGATGATGCGGTGGTCGTAGGACATCGCCAGGTAGTTGATCGGACGCACGACGACCTGACCGTTCTCGACCACGGCGCGGTCCTTGGTGGCGTGAATGCCCAGGATCGCCGACTGCGGCGGGTTGATGATCGGGGTCGACAGCATCGAGCCGAACACACCACCGTTGGAGATCGAGAACGTGCCGCCCGAGAGTTCCTCGATCGACAGCTTGCCGTCCTTGGCCTTGTTGCCGAACTCGGCGATCTTCTTCTCGATGTCGGCGATCGACATCTGGTCGGCGTCACGCAGGATGGGCACCACCAGACCACGCGGCGAACCGACGGCGATGCCGATGTCGATGTACCCGTGGTAGACGATGTCGTTGCCATCCACCGAGGCGTTCAGGATCGGGAACTTCTTCAGCGCGGCCACCGCGGCCTTGACGAAGAAGCCCATGAAGCCCAGACGCACGCCATGCGCCTTCTCGAACTTGTCGCCGTACTGCTTGCGCAGCGCCATCACCGGAGCCATGTTGACTTCGTTGAAGGTGGTGAGGATGGCGTTCTCGTTCTTGGACTGCAGCAGACGCTCGGCGATGCGTGCGCGCAGGCGGGTCATCGGCACGCGCTCTTCCGGACGGTCGCCGGCGGAGATCACGACCGCCGGTGCTGCAGCAGCAGCTTTCGGCTGCGCCGACACCGCGTCTTCCTTGGTCACACGACCGCCACGGCCGGAGCCGGCGACGTCGGCGGCTGCGATACCCTTCTCGTCGAGGATCTTGCGGGCGGCGGGGCTGGCGGTACCAGCCGTCGCAGCAGCGGGCGCCTTGGCGGCCGGCGGCGGGGTCACGGCGGGCACCGGCTCGACCGCGCCAGCCGCAGCCTTCGCTTCGGTGTCGATCTGCGCGATCAGCTCGCCGGAGGTGACGGTGTCGCCGCTGGTCTTGATGATCTTCACGAGCACGCCGGCCGCAGGTGCCGGGGTTTCGAGTACGACCTTGTCGGTTTCGATGTCGATGAGGTTCTCATCGCGAGCGACCATGTCGCCTTCCTGCTTGTGCCAAGTGGCCAGCGTCGCTTCCGCGACGGATTCGGACAGTTGCGGTACCTTGACTTCGATCAGCATGAATCATTCTCCCCTGATATTCGTTCGTGTATTGACACTCAGTCGGCGATCGGGCCGAAAGCGTTTTCGATGACTTCCTTCTGCTGCAGGTTGTGCTTGGCGTAGTAGCCGACCGCAGGCGACGCCGCGGCCGGACGGCTCACCAACAGCAGCTTGCGCTTGGGCCCGAGCACATTCACCAGATGCTGACGCGAAGCCAGCCAGTACCAGGCGCCTTGGTTACGCGGCTCTTCCTGCGCCCAGACGATCTCCTTGGCGTTGGGGAACTGGTCGCAGGCGGCACCGAAGGCCTCTGCCGGGAACGGATAGAGCTGCTCGATCCGTACCAGCGCGGTATCCTTGATATTGTTGTCGCGGCGATAGGCGAGCAGTTCGTAGTAGATCTTGCCCTGGCACAGTACGACACGCTTCACCTTCTTCGGGTCGAGCTTCTCGACTTCCGGGATCACGGTCTGGAAACGGCCCTTGCTGAGATCGTCGTAGGTCGAGATCGCTTCCTTGTGGCGCAGCAGCGACTTCGGCGTGATGATGATCAGCGGCTTCCTGACCTTGCGCAGCATCTGGCGGCGCAACAGGTGGAAGATTTGCGCCGGTGTGGTCGGCACGCAGACCTGCCAGTTCTGCTCGGCGGCCATGTTCATGAAGCGCTCGAGACGCGCGGACGAATGCTCGGGACCCTGGCCTTCGTACCCGTGCGGCAGCATGATGGTCAGCCCGCACAGGCGGCCCCACTTGGCCTCGCCCGAACTGATGAACTGGTCGAGCACGACCTGGGCACCGTTCACGAAGTCGCCGAATTGCGCTTCCCACACCACCAGTTGATTGGGTTCGGCGGTGGAGTAGCCGTATTCGAATGCGAGCACAGCCTCTTCCGAGAGCACCGAGTCATACAGGTGGAAAGCCCCCTGACCGTCCTGGATATGCTTCAGCGGCACATGGTTGCCGTGGTCCCAACGCTCGCGCTTCTGGTCGTGCAGCACGGCATGGCGGTGGAAGAAGGTGCCACGGCCCACGTCCTCGCCCGAAATACGCACGCCGAAACCCTGCGCTACCAGACTTGCATAGGCGAGGTTCTCGCCCATTCCCCAGTCGAAGGGAAGTTCGCCCTTGCCCATCGCGGCGCGGTCATCGATGATCTTCTTGACGCGGGAGTGCAGCACGAAGCCTTCCGGCAGATCTGTAAGGCGCTCCGACAGACGTGCAATCTCCTGCGCCGGTACGGTGGTGTCACCGTCGTCGGTGTAGGGCTGCTTGAGGAACGGAGACCAATCCACTGCGTACTTGCTGGAGTGGCCGGACAGCACCGGGTTGTAGAGAAGTTCGCCGCGGTCGAGGTGCTCGCGGTACTCCTTGATCATTACATCCGGTTCCTCACCCTTCAGGGTGCCTTCAGCGACCAGTCGGTCCGCATACACCTTGCGGGTCCCCGGGTGCTTGGAGATCTTGCTGTACATCAGCGGCTGGGTCACCATCGGCTCGTCCTGCTCGTTGTGACCGAGCTTGCGGAAGCAGATGATGTCCACCACGACGTCCTTCTTGAACTCCTTGCGGAACTCGACCGCGAGCGCGGTGACGAGCGCCACGGCCTCCGGATCGTCACCATTGACGTGGAAGATCGGCGCTTCGACCATCTTGAAGATGTCGGTGCAATACAGCGAGGAGCGGTAGTCGCGCGGGTCGGAAGTAGTGAAGCCGATCTGGTTGTTCACAACGAGATGTACCGTACCGCCCGTGCCGTAGCCACGCGTCTGCGAGAAGTTCAGCATCTCCTGGTTCACGCCCTGACCCGCCACGGCTGCATCACCATGAATGAGCACGCCGAGCACCTGGTCCTTCGCGGCATCCTCACGCCGCACCTGACGCGCATAAACCGAGCCGGCGACCACAGGGTTGATGATCTCGAGGTGGGACGGATTGAAGGACAGCGTCAGGTGCACCGGACCACCCGGGCTCATCACATCGCTGGAGAAGCCCATGTGATACTTCACATCGCCCGCGGTGAGGTCGGACGCCGCCTTGCCCTCGAACTCAGAGAACAGCATCGACGGCGACTTGCCGAGGGTGTTCACCAGCACGTTGAGGCGGCCACGGTGGGCCATGCCGATGACGATTTCCTGAGTGCCGAGGCTGCCCGCGACGCGCACGATCTCGTCCATCGCGGCGATCGTCGATTCGCCGCCTTCGAGCGAGAAGCGCTTCTGGCCGACGTACTTGGTGTGCAGGTAGCGCTCCAGCGTCTCGGCCGCGGTCACGCGCTCGAGGATGCGCTTCTTGGTGTCGGCGGAGAACTTCGGCGTCGCGCGGATGCTTTCCAGACGACTCTGGATCCAGCGCTTCTGCTTGATGTCCGACATGTACATGTATTCGGCGCCGATGGAGCCGCAATACGTCTGCCGCAGCGCCTCGAGAATCTCGCGCAGGGTGGCACGCTCGGTGGAGAACGCATGGAAGGAGCCGACGTTGAACGACTTGTTGAGGTCAGCCTCGGTAAAGCCGTAATAGGACGGCTCGAGCTCCGGAATATCCGGCCGCTCGCTGCGCTTCAGCGGGTCGAGGTTGGCCCAGCGGTTGCCGAGGAAGCGATAGGCATTGATCAGTTGCAGCACACTCACCTGACGCTGGTCGTCGCCACCCGCAGCGACGGTGCGCACGCGGCCCTGCTTGGCCATCTGCGCGAAGGCCTCGATCACCGGTCCGTGCGCGACATCGCGCACCGCGGCTCCGGCCTGGGCCTGAAGGTTGTCGAAGTACTCACGCCAGCTGTCGGCTACCGACGCCGGATCCTCAAGGTACTTCTCATAGAGCTCTTCTACGAACGGCGCATTGCTGCCAAAAAGATGCGACGTTGATTTACGTTCTTTCATCATGACTGTTGCCACCTCTGGCTTGGGTATTTTTGTGACATCAAGTGATCCGACCAAAGGCCGGACGCTCCGAACGAAAACGGGATGACCGCACGCAGGCGACCATCCCGTGGTGCTCAGTTCAGGAGCGCTCCCCCACCCTCTGCATTGCGTTTCAGCGCGCGGCGAGATCCGGTACGTCGCGGCAGGCCGCGCCGACGTAGAGCTGACGCGGACGGCCGATCTTGTACTCGGAGTCGGTGATCATCTCTTCCCACTGGGTGATCCAGCCCACGGTACGGGCCAGCGCAAAGATGCAGGTGAACATCGAGGTCGGAATGCCCAGGGCCTTCTGCACGATGCCGGAGTAGAAATCGACGTTCGGGTAGAGCTTCTTCTCGACGAAGTAGGGATCTTCCAGCGCGATCTTCTCGAGCTCCTTGGCGAGCTTGAACAGGCGGTCGTTCTCGAGGCCCAGTTCGCTCAGCACCTCGGAGCAGACCTTGCCCATCAGCTTGGCGCGCGGGTCGAAGTTCTTGTACACGCGGTGGCCGAAGCCCATCAGCTTGAAGCTGTCGTTCTTGTCCTTGGCGCGCTTGATGTACTCGCCGACGCGCGAGACGTCGCCGATCTCTTCCAGCATGTTGAGGCAGGCCTCGTTGGCGCCACCGTGTGCCGGGCCCCACAGACATGCGATACCGGCCGAGATGCAGGCGAAGGGGTTCGCACCGGAGGATCCGGCCAGACGCACGGTGGAGGTCGAGGCGTTCTGCTCGTGATCGGCATGCAACGTGAAGATCACGTCGAGCGCGCGCACCAGCACCGGATTCGGCTTGTACTCCTCGCACGGCGTACCGAACATCATGTGCATGAAGTTCGCGGTGTAGTCGAGGTCGTTGCGCGGGTACATGAACGGCTGGCCGGTGTTGTACTTGTAGGCCATTGCCACGATCGTGGGCAGCTTCGCGATCAGGCGGTTCATCGAGATATTGCGATGCTCCTGGTCGGAGAAGTCCATCGCCTCGTGGTAAAACGCCGACAGCGCGCCGACCACGCCGACCATGATCGCCATCGGGTGGGCATCGCGGCGGAAACCGTTGTAGAAGCGGGTAAGTTGATCATGAACCATGGTGTGGTTCTTGATCGTGTTCTCGAAATCGAGCTTTTGTGTGGCGTTCGGCAGTTCGCCGTTCTTCAGCAGGTAGGCCACTTCGAGGAAGTTGCACTTGTCGGCAAGCTGCTCGATCGGGTAACCACGATACAGGAGCTCACCCTTGTCGCCGTCGATGTAGGTGATCGCGGACTTGCAGCTTGCGGTGGACAGAAAACCGGAGTCGTAGGTGAACAGGCCGGTCTTGGCGCCGAGGGTGCGGATGTCGATGACATCCTGCCCGTGGGTGCCGACCATGACCGGAAATTCAACGGTTTTGCCATCTACGGTTAGGGTTGCGGTGCGTTCAGTGCTCATAGGTCGTCCCTTTTTTGCTTGCCCGAGTAAACAAATTTTCCCTGATCTGACTGCGCTGCTTCTTCATTGCGCCCGCAAAAGCGCAAGTATCGCGGCGTGGCCTTCAACCGCGCACGGCTTGCTTCCGTTCACCATGGCCCACAGATCATGGTCCTCGGTACGGAGCAGCTCTTCGAGTGCGACCAGCTGGGTTTCGTCCAGCTGGTCGAATTGCAACTCGAGGAAGCGCTGGAAGATGAGGTCGAGCTCGAGAAGAGCGCGACGACACTGCCAGCGAATGCGTCCTCGATTGATCGTCATACCGCTCTCGCGACCATCATGTCCTTGATCTTGCCGATCGCCCGGGTGGGGTTCAGACCCTTCGGGCAGACATCGACACAGTTCATGATCGAGTGGCAACGGAACAGACGATACGGGTCCTCAAGGTTGTCCAGACGCGCGTTCGTATCCTGATCGCGCGTGTCCGCGATGAACCGGTACGCCGCAAGCAGACCAGCCGGTCCGACGAACTTGTCCGGATTCCACCAGAACGACGGGCAGGAGGTCGAGCAGCACGCGCACAGGATGCACTCGTAGAGCCCGTTGAGCTCCTCGCGCTCGTCCGGCGTCTGCAGGCGCTCGCGCTCGGGCGCCGGATCATTGTTCACCAGATAGGGCTTGATCGAGTGGTACTGCTTGAAGAACTGCGTCATGTCGACGATCAGGTCGCGGATCACCGGCAGACCCGGCAAGGGTCGCAGGACGATGGTGCCCGGCAGTTCGTCGATGCTGGTCAGACATGCAAGGCCGTTCTTGCCGTTGATGTTCATCGCATCCGAACCGCACACGCCTTCACGGCAGGAGCGGCGGAACGACAGGCTGTCGTCCTTGGACTTCAGCCGCACCAGCGCGTCGAGCAGCTTCTTGTCGGAAGCCTCGAGCTCGATCGAAATGTCCTGCATGTAAGGCTTCTCGTCACGGTCGGGATCGTAACGATAGATCTTGAAGTTTACGCTGCGCTTACTCATTTCCGTTCTCTCTCCCACGCTCAGTAGGTGCGCTTGGCGAGCGCGATCGCTTCAGTGCTCTCGTTCAGCGGCTTCAGGTTCACCGGCTTGTACTCGAGACGATCGCCTTCGCTGTACCACAGGGTATGCTTGAGCCACTCCGCGTCGTTACGCCCGTTCGGGAACTCGGCGGTATCCGGCGCGTCGTCGCGCACGTGCGCGCCGCGCGATTCCTTGCGCGCTTCGGCAGACACGATGGTCGCACGTGCGACCTCAATGAGGTTGTCCAGCTCCAGCGCCTCGACCCGTGCGGTGTTCCAGACCTTGGACTTGTCCTTGATCTCGGTACGCTTGGCGCGCTCGGCGACCTCCTTCATCTTCGCCACACCTTCCTTCAAAAGGCCGTCGAAGCGGAACACGCCAGCATGCTTCTGCATCGTGCGGCGCATCTCGAGGCCGACATCGAAGACGCTCTCGCCATTGGTCTGCGATTCCAGGCGCGCGATGCGCGCGAGCGACACATCGGCTGCATCGGCCGGCAGCGGACGCAGGCTGAGATTGCCCGACTTGAAGTCCTCGACCACGGTTTCGCCAGCCGACTTGCCGAACACCAGCAGATCGAGCAGCGAGTTGGTGCCCAGGCGGTTGGCACCGTGCACCGACGCGCAAGCGCACTCGCCCGCCGCGTAGAAGCCGACCACCGGTACGCTGTGCGCGCCATCCTTGGGCACCACGACCTGACCCTTGTAGTTGGTCGGGATGCCGCCCATCTGGTAATGGCAGGTCGGCACGACCGGAATCGGCGCCTTGATCGGATCGACACCGGCAAACTGGATCGCGATTTCATGAATGCCCGGCAGGCGCTTCATGATCGTTTCAGGTGCGAGGTGGGTGATGTCGAGCAGCACGTGATCCTTGTCCGGACCACAACCACGGCCTTCATTGATCTCGGTGGTCATCGCACGCGATACCACGTCGCGCGAGGCGAGATCCTTGAGGTTGGGCGCGTAGCGCTCCATGAAGCGCTCGCCGTTCGCGTTGCGCAGGATGCCGCCTTCGCCGCGCACACCTTCGGTGATCAGAACACCCGCACCAGCCACACCCGTGGGGTGGAACTGCCAGAACTCCATGTCCTCGAGCGGGATTCCGGCGCGCGCTGCCATGCCTACGCCGTCGCCGGTATTGATGAAGGCGTTGGTCGAGCTGTGGTAGATGCGGCCGGCACCACCGGTGGCGAAGATCGTCGCCTTGCAGTGGAAGATGCAGATCTCGCCGGTTTCCATCTCGAGCGCGGTCACGCCGAGCACATTGCCTTCGCTGTCGCGGATGAGATCCAGCGCCATCCACTCGACGAAGAACTGCGTGTTTGCGCGCACGTTGCGCTGATACAGCGCGTGCAGCATCGCGTGGCCGGTACGGTCAGCCGCGGCACAGGAGCGCATCACCGGCGCCTGACCGTAATTCATCGAGTGGCCACCGAACGGACGCTGGTAGATCTTGCCGTTGTCGGTGCGGTCGAAGGGCATGCCGAAGTGTTCGAGCTCGATCACGACCTCGTTGGCCTTGCGAACCATGAACTCGATTGCGTCCTGGTCACCCAGCCAGTCCGAACCCTTCACGGTGTCGTACATGTGCCAGTGCCAGTTATCCTCCGTGGAGTTACCCAGCGATGCCGCCACGCCGCCCTGCGCCGCAACCGTGTGCGAGCGGGTCGGGAACACCTTGGTCAGCACCGCCGTCTTCATGCCGGCCTCGGAAAGCTGCAGCGCGGCACGCAGACCGGCACCACCGGCGCCGACGATCACCGCATCGAAAGTACGCTTGACTACGCTCACGCTCAAAGCCTCCAAAGAATCTGGGCTGCCCAACCGGCATAGCCGACGAGCAGGAACAGGACCACCACGTGCAGTACGAGCCGGACGCCAGTCGGCTTGATGTAGTCCATGAAGATGTCACGTACACCGATCCACGCGTGGTAGAACAGCGCCAGGAAGAACAGGAAGGTCAGGAAACCGAAGAACCCACCGCGAAAAAGGCCGGACCAGGCCTCATAGCTCATCTCGGGCAGGGTCAGCGCGTTGAATGCGAACAGCACCGTATAAATCACCATGAACACGGCGGTCGCACGCTGGGCGATCCAGTCGCGCAGGCCGTAGTGCGCGCCGACGACGATACGCTTCACCATAGTTTCACCCCGATCAGAACGGTCAGCACCACGCTGACGATCAACACGATGCGCGAATTCTTGCGCGCAGCCTCTAGCTCGATGCCCTTGTGGAAGTCGAGCAGCAGGAAGCGGATACCCGCACAGAAGTGATGCAGGTACGCCCACAGCAGACCGAAGAGAATCAGCTTGATGAACGGGTTTCCGACCACCGACTTGTAGGCGGCGAACGACTCGGGCGACCCGACGCTGCGATCGAACAGGTACAGCAGGAACGGCAGGAACAGAAACAGACCCGCTCCGCTCACGCGGTGAAGAATCGACACGATGCCCGGCAATGGCAACCGTATCTCGTTCAGCGCCAGGAACTTCGGACGCTGCTTGCGCACTGTGGCTTCCGACATTTTCGTATTACCCCTCACTGTTGCGGCCAGATGCCGCGTTTCTCCCAACTGCAAAAAAAGACAACGCGTAATTATAGTTAATTGCCCGAAATACAGATGCAGCGACGCCCCTCAACTCAGCTCATTGAGGTAGAAATGGTCATCGGTCAGATACAGACCACGGCGCCACTCCACCGGCTTGTCCCCATAGGTGTAGGTCACCCGCTCGACCGACAGCAGCGGCTTGCCCTCCTGCACACGCAAGGCCTCCGCGGTGGAGCGATCGGCCGCGACGGCACGAATGCTCTCCTGCGCGCGGATCATGCGAACGCCGAAACGCGCCTCGAAAAGACTGTAGAGCGAACCACTCCACGACTGAAGCACCTCCAGCGACAGACCATGGAACACTTCGCCCGGCAGGTAGATTTCATCCACCACCACCGGCACATTCGCGAACTTCAGCAGTCGACGCACAATGGTGATCGGATCTCCCACCGCGATGTCGAGCATGCGGGATGCCTCCTGCCCCGCCTTGGCTTTCCAGCACTCGAGCGGAACACTCTCGGGCGCCGAGATCTGACCGTCGAGGGGAACGAGGCGGAGAAAGCGGAATAGTGCGCGAGGGTCATTGTGCGAGGCAACATAGGTTCCCTTGCCTTGCTTCCTCACCAGCAGATTCTCGGCTGCCATTTCGTCGATGGCCTTGCGGACCGTGCCTTGCGAGACGCTGAACCGAGCTGCAAGTTCCTGCTCGCTGGGAATGACCTGACCGGGACGCCACTCGCCAGACTCCAGTGCCTGCAGGATGAGGCCCTTGATCTGGCGGTAAAGAGGACTGAAAGTTGGGGCGTCTTGAATCATCCCGATATTTCAGCATAAAAACACGGAAGCGTCCAACGGTTGTCTCTTGTCTTATATAAGATAAAAGACATGATTTGACAGCGCTCGCACTTGCTTCTAACATTCTCGCGCCTCGGATCCGGTCTTCCGGCAGGGAGTTTCTGCCGCACTGCCGCACGTCCTCCGGCCCGGTCATCTAAATTCATCACGTCGCACTTGAGGGAGAAATCGAATATGAGCAAAGCACCCGTTCGCGTTGCCGTTACCGGCGCCGCCGGCCAGATCGGCTACAGCCTGCTGTTCCGCATCGCCAGCGGCGAGATGCTCGGCAAGGATCAGCCGGTGATCCTCCAGCTGCTCGACCTGCCCCAGGCCCAGAAGGCCGTCAAGGGCGTGATGATGGAGCTCGAGGACTGCGCCTTCCCGCTGCTCGCCGGCATGGTCGCCACCGACGACCCCAACGTCGCCTTCAAGGACGCCGATGTCTGCCTGCTGGTCGGCGCCCGTCCGCGCGGCCCCGGCATGGAGCGCGCAGACCTCCTGACCGCCAACGGCGCGATCTTCACGGTGCAGGGAAAGGCCATTGCCGAGAACGCCAGCGAAGACGTCAAGGTGCTGGTGGTGGGCAACCCCTGCAACACCAACGCCTACATCGCCCGCGCTGCGGCGATCAAGGTCGGCCGCACCAACCCGGCCAACTACCACGGCATGCTGCGTCTCGACCACAACCGCGCGCTGTCGCAGCTCGCCGCGAAGACCGGCCGCAGCGTTTCGTCGCTGAAGAAGATGGTGGTGTGGGGCAACCATTCGCCCACCATGTACGCCGATTACCGCTTCTGCGAATCGAATGGCGACAGCGTCAAGGCGCTGGTGAATGATCACGCCTGGAACAACGACGTGTTCCTGCCCACCGTCGGCAAGCGCGGTGCTGCAATCATCGAGGCACGCGGCCTGTCGTCCGCTGCCTCGGCAGCCAATGCAGCGATCGACCACATCCACGACTGGGCCCTGGGCTCGGACGACTGGGTCACCATGGGCGTGCCGTCCGACGGTTCGTATGGCATCCCCGAAGGTGTCGTGTTCGGCTTCCCGTGCGAGTGCAAGAACGGTCAGTACTCGATCATCAAGGGCCTTGAGATTGACGCCTACTCGCAGGGTAAGATCGACCTCACCCTGAAGGAACTCGAGGACGAGCGCGCTGCAGTCGCCGACATGCTCAAGTAAGCATGCCGCCTGGGCGCTCTAGCGGCCCATCGGACGAAGGCCACGGGGTAGAATCCCGTGGCTTTTTTTTGACTTCGCACATCAGGACACCCACGCCATGCCACTGCACCCTGCCGAGGTACTGTTCTCCGGCGAGAAACCGCTGCCCGCGCTGCCCGCGGTCGACCACTACGCCGGCGCCGAGAAGCTGATGCGCAAGGCGCTCGAACTGCAGAACGATCTGGGCCCGGTGTTCGACATCACCTGCGACTGCGAGGACGGCGCGGCGGCGGGTGCGGAAGCGGAGCACGCCCACATGGTGGTGGAGGTGTTGAATGGCGCGGCGAATCGCCATGGTCGGGTCGGCGCCCGCATCCACGACATCACCCACCCGCACTGGCAGACGGATCTCGAGATCCTCGTGAGGGGTGCAGGCCAACGGCTCGCCTTCATCACGCTGCCCAAAGTGCGCTCGGCCGCCGACGTTGCCGACCAGATCGCCGCACTGCGGCACATCGAGCGCAGCGCGCAGACGGGCCGTGAACTGCCTGTCCATGTGCTCATCGAGACGCACGGAGCGTTGCGCGAAGCCTGGCAGATCGCGGCTCTCGAGGGCGTCGAGTCGCTCGACTTCGGCCTGATGGACTTCGTCTCGGATCATCACGGGGCCATCCCCGCGACTGCGATGAAGAGCCCGGGCCAGTTCGAGCATCCGTTGGTGGTGCGCGCCAAGGCCGAGATTGCCGCGGCGGCGCTCGGCAATGGTGCGATTCCCTCTCACAACGTCACCACCGAGCTCAACGACATCGCCCTGATTCGCGCGGACGCCGAGCGCGCGCGAAACTTCGGCTACCTGCGGATGTGGAGTATCCATCCGAACCAGATCCGTCCCATCGTCGCCGCGATGCAACCGGACTTCTCCGAGGTCGAGGACGCCATCGCCATTCTTTGCGCAGCGCAGGATGGCGATTGGGGCCCGATCAGGCATGACGGTCGTCTGCACGACCGCGCCTCCTACCGGTACTTCTGGAACCTGCTGTGCCGGGCGCGCTCTACAGGCATGGAGATCGACACGGCAACGTCGGCACGCTTCTTTGCACTGCCCAACGCCGCCTGATTCCTTATAATCCTGCCCATGCCTGAAACTACATCGACTCATTCGGAGTGCGTGGTGCTGTTTGCCGACCTGGTCGGCAGCACGCAGCTGTATGAGCGCGTGGGTGACACCTCGGCGTTCCGCCTTGTAGACCGGGCCATCCAGACGATGCAGCGCATCATCGAGGAGAAGCACGGGAAGGTCATCAAGCACACCGGCGATGGTCTCATGGCGGTTTTCGCTCAGGCAGACGACGCCGCGGACGCCACCGTAGCAATGCAGATCATGCTGCGTGAGCTTCCACCCGGCCACGGGCAGCGGCTCGCCGTGCGGGTCGGCTTTCATTTCGGCCCCGTCATCGAGAGTAACGACGATATCTTCGGCGAAACGGTGAATTTCGCGTCACGTCTCGCAGAACTGGCCTCGCCGGGGCGGGCACTCACCACCGCAGAAGCCTCCCAGCAACTCACGCCGGAATGGCGTGGCCTGCTGAATCCGTTGCAGCCCCGCGTGTTGCGTGGCGCATCGCGCCCCTTCGAGTTGTTCGAGCTGAAGTGCGAGTCGATCGGCGACGTCACCATTCTTCAGTCACCCAGCATTCTTCCTGAAGAGCCGCCCGAGTTGCGCCTCTACCTCAAGGACAAGACCCTGGTGGTCGATGAGTCACGCCCCGTGGTGCGCATCGGGCGCGACCTCGGGGCCGACCTGCAGGTTGGTGACAGCCGTGCTTCGCGTCGCCATGCCGAGATAGAACTCCGAGGTGAAAAGTTCGTACTGGTCGACCGCAGCAGCAATGGCACCTATGTCGCCATCGACGGCGAAAAGGAGTTCCTGTTGTCGCGCGAGGAAGCTGTGCTGCGCGGCAAGGGCCAGATCGCACTCGGCAGCAGTTGCATCGCCAATCCACTCGCGATCAACTTCATCTGCTTCTGAATACCGCGCCATACGGCGCGGTCGCCGGCTGCATCCCGCGCCGCGCGGGCAAGAATCACGGCCTGAGGCGGTCGATGTGAAGCACTCCATTGCGGTCCACGCGCATTCGGCGTAACTTCAAGCGGATCCCGGAGCTCCTTGAGCTCCGCAATCAGCCGCACTGCAGCGACGAGCTTCGATGGATCAACCCGTTCCCCCGCCAATGTTCCGCCCTCCGGACGACCTTGCTCCGATCAACCATCCGGAGATCAGCGTCGGCAAGATCATCCGGCGAGAAATCCTCGAATGCGGTCCCGATGTGCCGCTCTTCGAGGCTGCCCAGCGGATGAGCCTCGCCCACGTGAGCTCGATCCTGGTCACCGAGGCAAACGAGGTGCTCGGCATCTGGACGGAGCGCGATGCGCTTGCGGTCGACTTCGACGCTCCGGCCAGTTTCATGCGCCCGGTTCGTGAAGTGATGAGCACGCCGGTTCTCAGCGTGCCCGCATCGCTGGGCCTGCAGGAGCTCACCGCGCGTTTTCGTGACGAGCACGTACGCCACTATCTCGTCGTCGACACCGACGGAGCGCGCCTTGGAATCGTGTCGCAGACGGACGTCGTGCTCAACCAGGGGATCGAGCACTACCTGCGGATGCGCAAGCTGGATACCATCATCAAGGGCAGGCTGCACCCACTAGCCCCTGATGCCAGTCTCGCCGAGGCCGCGCGACACATGCGCGAGCATGGCTGCGACGCCGTGGTGGTCGGCTACAAGAACGAGTACGGCATCCTCACCGAACGTGATGTCACGCGACTGGTTGCCGCCCGCGCGGAAAATGCACCTATCGGCGACGTCGCCAGCCGGCCATTGCTCACCGTCAGCGAGCATGCCAGCCTCTATCATGTCCGCTGCCTGCTCTCCGACGAAGGTGTGCGCCATATCGGCGTCACGCGCGACGACGGGACGCTCTGCGATCTGGTGAGTTTCAGCGACATCCTGTCCGGCATGGAGCTCGCCTACGTCCATGAACTGCGTTACGCGCTGCGCCAGCGTGATGAAGCGCTCCACACCTCGCGGCAGAACCTGCACCTTGCGGAAAAGGTGATCGAAAGCTCCCTGGACGGCATCCTGATCACCGATGCCGACGCGCGAATCATCTCGGTAAACCCGGCCTTCACTCGTCTGACCGGCTATCGTGCCCAGGACGTGCTCGGCAAGACGCCTGCGGTACTCAGCTCCGGACGCCACGATGCCGCTTTCTACGCCCAGATGTGGAGCTGTCTGCGCTCCAACGGATACTGGCAAGGCGAAGTCTGGAACCGACGCAAGAACGGCGAGCTCTATCCCGAGTTGCTCACGATCACCGCGATCACGGACGAGGCCGGCGACCTCACCCACTACGCCGCGCTGTTCAGCGACATCAGCCAGCTCAAGGAGAACGAGACCCGTATCCGCGACCTGGCCTACTTCGACCCGCTCACGCGCCTGCCCAACCGTCGTCTGCTCGACGACCGCCTGCAGGTCTCGCTTGCACACGCACACCGCAACAGCAGCCGTATCGCGGTGATGTTCATCGACCTGGACCGATTCAAGCGGATCAATGACAGTCTTGGCCACGAGATCGGCGACCGCCTCCTCGTCGAGGTCGCACAGCGGCTGCGCCAATGCGTGCGCGAGGACGACACGGTAGCCCGCATGGGCGGCGACGAATTCGTCGTGATACTGAACAATCTCGCCGACCCGGACGATGCCGCCCACACCGCGACGCGCATCATCGAGGCATTGCGCGCTCCGGTCATCATCGACGGCCGCGAGCTGATCACCACGACGAGCATAGGCATCAGCGTTTATCCGGAGGACAGCCGCGAGCCCGCTCAGCTCATCAAGAATGCCGACATTGCGATGTACCGGGCAAAGAACGACGGTCGTGACAGCTTCCAGCTATATCAGCCGACGATGAACGCGCGCTCGCTCGAACATCTGGCGCTGGAGACCGCCCTGCACCGTGCAATCGAACGCAACGAGCTGACCCTGCATTACCAGCCCGTGGTGCGGGTCGCAGATGGCCACACCATTGGCGTGGAGGCCTTGCTGCGCTGGCAGCATCCGGACCTCGGCCTCGTGCCACCGGGCGAGTTCATTCCGCTCGCGGAGGAAAGCGGGCTGATCGTGCCGATCGGTGCGTGGGTGCTGCGCAATGCCTGCATCCAGCATCGCCGCTGGCGCGAACGCGGGCTTGCGCCGCTGCAGTTGATGGTCAATATCTCGGTGCGTCAGTTCCGCCGCGACGACTTCTTCGATGAAGTCGTGCACGTACTCACGGAGACCGGCATGCAGCCCGAAAGGCTCACGCTGGAGGTGACCGAAACGCTGCTGATGGAAACCGGCGACAACAGCATCACCGTTCTGGGAAAGCTCCGCGCGCTCGGCATCAGGATCGCGATCGACGACTTCGGCACCGGCTATTCATCACTCGCCTACCTCAAGCGCTTCCCGATCGACGAACTCAAGATCGACCGGCTCTTCCTGCGCGACATCCCCGCCAGCCCGCGCGACAGTGAGATCGCCGCCGCCATCGTCATGCTGGGTCGCAGCCTGAACCTGCGCGTGATCGCAGAAGGTGTCGAGACGGCGGAACAACTCGCGCTCTTGCGCAAGAACGATTGCGACATGGCGCAGGGCTTCCATTTCAGCCCGGCCGTACCTGCCGAGCAGATGGAACTCCGGCTCAGCCGCACTTGAAACCTCTTCAGGCGGCCTTCCTTGCAGGCGCGCATCAACGGTGTGAAGCGGAGGTCGGCCTGCGGTTCGGAGAGTCTGTCCTGTGGAAAGCCGTGTTCGGCAAGAAATGTGGCGAGCGTCGGGGTCATCGTTGTTCCCGAGTGCGTTGCGGATAAGGTGGCGAAGTTTCGATACGGGTGTCGAGCACCGGGGTGCCGACGGTGAAGTGATAGACGCTCTGCCAGCGCGTGCCGGTGAGGCCAAAGACGTCATGCACCGGGTCGTCGAAGAAGCAGCCGATGCCGGTACCGCGCACGCCCGCGGCCTCCGCCTCGAGATAGAGCGCCTGGCCGATGCGTCCCGCTTCGCGCAGCACTTCGCGGTAGCCTGGGCCGTCGGCCGTCGCGGCATCGAACTCGGCCAGCATGCCGAGCGAGAAGGCACCGGTTGCGGCAATGTCCTGGTGGCAGGACAAAGCACGGGCCAGCCGCTGCAGCTCCTGTAGTCCGAGCACCTGCAGGCAGACAAGACCGAGGTGTGCAGGCATTCCACGCACCGGTTCGGCCTGCGGAAAGCGATCTTTCAGCGCCATCAGCAGCGCCCTCCCGCCAGCGGGCGTGCGCGGCAGCACATAGAGACCCGGCGGCAGGCCATCGACGCGCAGCACGAAGAGCAGCAGGTGAACGTGCGGCGGTGCTGATTGTCCGGAAAACGGCGGCAGATCGCGTGGCAGCGTGGCATCGAGCAAGCGCTCGAAGGCCACTCGTAGCAGCGTGCATTTCGGGTCGAAGCGCTGGCCGCTGCGCCGCTGCCGGATCAGCTGCGCAGCCCCCGCGACCGTGGCATGCGCCATCAGTGGTGGGTAGTCGGGCCAGCTCATCGCCCGTCCTGACGCTGAAGACTGCCTGCACCGACTGGCCTCGGCTGCCTGGTCGATGATCGGCCAGCGGTAACCCGGCGACGGATCGATGCGACTCGGGCTGCCCAGCCAGCCGACAGCGTCGAAGCGGCTGCGCAGCGTGGCGGCGTCCGGCATGTCGGCGAGCCCGGGCGCCTCGATGAGCAGCAGCACTTCCGGCTCCTCGACCTCGGTGAAGGCATAGCGACCGCCGGGAAAGTCATCTCGATCCAGCCCAACCAAACCGGCCAGCGCCGCGCTGCTCACCGCCAACGGGCGGATGCGCCAACCCAGCAGCGCGGCAGCGTAGGCGAGTGTGCCGAGCGCATGGCCGACATCGAGCTGGCAATAGCGGAAGGCCCGCTCGCCATACTTCCAGGCCTCCCGCCACATGACCGAGGAGATCGCAATGGCCAGCCACGGCGCCGCATCGGCCGGCGCGCTCAGTGCACGGCCTTCGAGTGCATGGGTTTCCGCTTCATAGTGGTGCACGCCGTCCGGGACCCCGGGCAGGCCGCCGCACAGCACCCAGCCTTCCACCGGATGCAGGTTACCGGACGACGGATTGCAGCGCAGGGCCCAACGGCTCGGCCCCCAGCTTTTCCAGGCCGAGATGGCGAAGGACAGTTCGAACACGGCCCCCAGGCTGTCCAGCGTCGCTGCGACCGGCTGGTGCCCTGCCTCGGCCAGCCGTCCGAAGGGGCGTTCGTAGCGCTCGGCCGACAAAGGCAACGCGGTCAAGGGTGCGCCGGAGTAGCGGCGAAAAGCGGCGGGCTGGGCGTCCCAGTCGAGCTGGCCAGGCCCCTCTGCAAATGCCTCGAAGCGGTGTTTGGAGCGCAAGTGGTAGCGGCGCAGGCCATCTTGTGATTGTGAGCTTTCCGACATGGTCATGCATCCTTCCAGGATTCTCCAATCTTCAGCAAGGGACATGCCCGTTTGCAATCATGCATTTGCCACCGCTGGCATCTTCTCTGCAAGGTAGCACCACCCCAACCCGGAACCGAGGAGCAAGACGATGGAACAATCCACGCCTCCGATCACCCGCGAGGCGGCGCTGCGCATTGCGCTCGCTGCACGCGCGATGCCGAATGCCACCCTGCCGCGCCTGCTCGCACTGATCCGGCGCCAGCTTGGTGACGAGATCGACGAAGAGAGGTTGCGTCAGATCACCGTAACCATGCTGAAGACCGGCTTCGCCAGCGCCGACGGTGAGGAGGATGGCGAAGACATCGGGATCGGCCTCGAGTCCATGAAACTTGCAGTGCGCATCCTGTGGGGTGAAACGCAGGGTGACGACTCACTACCACGCATCGAAGCCTACAACGATGGCGACATGCCCGGCTCGGTGCGCGTCGCGATCGCATCGGACAAGGGCGACACCCTGTCCGGCCACTTCGGTTCCTGTTTTCGCTTTCTGGTGTATCAGGTGTCACCCGGCGAGATCCGGCTGGTGGATATCCGTGACACCATGGACGCCGAATTCGCTGAAGACAGGAATCTCTGGCGTGCCCGCCTGATCGGCGATTGTCATGTCTGCTACGTGGTGTCGATTGGCGGGCCGGCTGCGGCCAAGGTGATCCGCGCCGATGTCTACCCGATCAAGATTCCGGATGGCGGCCCCGCGCTGGCGATCCTCCAGCCATTCCAAAGGGCGATGGTCGACTCCCCCCCGCCTTGGCTGCTCAAGATTCTGGGCGTGGCTGCAAAGAAGAGACTCCGAAACTACAGTGCCGCCACCATCGAGGACTGAAATCAGAAGCGCGGGCGGCACAGGCGTCCGCCCGCGCCACCGCGGCCGCGCCATGGCTCCCCTCGGAGCACGAAAAGCACAACGCCCCTGCCGGCAAGCCGGACAGGGGCGTCTTCTTGTTGTTGGCGGAAGCTGCACGTTTCAGCGCGCTCCCGCCTTGTCTCCCACCCTGGAATCTCAGACGGTGACGGTATCCGCCACGCTGCGGAATTCCTCGATCTGATCGAAGTTCATGTAGCGGTAGATGTCGGCAGCCTTCTTGTTGACGATCTCGACCTGCGCCATGTACTCGGCAACGCTCGGGATCTTACCCATCAGCGCACACACTGCGGCCAGCTCCGCCGATCCGAGATACACGCGGGTATCGATACCGAGGCGGTTCGGGAAGTTGCGCGTCGACGTCGACATCGCGGTGCTCCCTTTGCGGATCTGTGCCTGGTTGCCCATGCACAGCGAGCAGCCCGGCATCTCCATGCGCGCACCGGACTTGCCGAGCACGCCGTAGTAGCCTTCCTCGTTGAGGATCATCGCGTCCATCTTGGTGGGCGGAGCGATCCACAGGCGGGTCGGGATGTCGGTCTTGCCGTCGAGCACCTTGCCGGCGGCACGGAAGTGGCCGATGTTGGTCATGCACGAGCCGATGAAGACTTCGTCGATCTTGTCACCAGCGACTTCGGACAGGAGCTTCACATCATCCGGGTCGTTCGGGCAGGCAACGATCGGCTCCTTGATGTCGGCGAGATCGATCTCGATCACCGCGGCGTACTCGGCGTCGGCGTCACCTGCCAGCAGCGTTCCGTTGGCGATCCAGTCTTCCATGGCCTTGATGCGGCGTGCCAGCGTGCGCTTGTCTTCGTAGCCGTTCGCGATCATCCACTTCATCAGCGTGATGTTCGAGGTCATGTACTCGACGATCGGTGCCTTGTTGAGATGCACCGTGCAGCCCGCCGCCGAGCGTTCGGCCGAGGCGTCGGTGAGCTCGAAGGCCTGCTCGACCTTGAGATCCGGCAAACCTTCGATTTCGAGGATGCGGCCGGAGAAGATGTTCTTCTTGCCCTTCTTCTCGACCGTCAGCAGCCCTTGGCGGATCGCGTACAGCGGGATCGCGTTCACCAGATCGCGCAGCGTGACACCCGGCTGCATCGTGCCCTTGAAGCGCACCAGCACGGACTCAGGCATGTCGAGCGGCATCACGCCGGTGGCTGCGGCGAATGCGACCAGGCCCGAACCGGCCGGGAAGGAGATGCCGATCGGGAAGCGGGTGTGGCTGTCGCCACCAGTGCCGACCGTATCCGGCAGCAGCAGGCGGTTGAGCCAGGAGTGGATGACGCCGTCGCCCGGACGCAGCGACACGCCACCGCGGGTGCTGATGAAGCTCGGCAGCTCACGGTGCATCTTCACGTCCACCAGCTTCGGATAGGCCGCGGTGTGGCAGAACGACTGCATCGTCATGTCGGCGGAGAACCCGAGGCAGGCCAGGTCCTTCAGCTCGTCGCGCGTCATCGGGCCGGTAGTGTCCTGCGAACCGACGGTGGTCATCTTGGGCTCGCAGTAGGTACCCGGGCGGATACCCTGGCCTTCGGGCATACCGCAGGCACGACCGACCATCTTCTGAGCCAGCGAGAAGCCCTTGCCGGAATCGACCGGTGCCTGCGGCAGGCGGAACAATGTCGAAGGGGCCAGGCCGAGCGCTTCACGCGCCTTGGAGGTGAGGCCGCGACCAATGATCAGCGGAATGCGGCCACCTGCGCGCACTTCGTCGAGAATCACCAGGGTCTTGAGCTGCGACTCGGCGATCACTGCGCCATTCTTGAGCGCGGTGACCTTGCCGGAAGCGTGGTCCACCTTGAGCTCGATCTCGTCGCCCATGTCCATCTGACCGGCGTCGATCTCGATCGGCAGTGCGCCCGCGTCTTCCATGGTGTTGAAGAAGATCGGGGCGATCTTGGAGCCCAGGCACACGCCGCCGAAGCGCTTGTTCGGCACGAAGGGGATATCCTCACCGGTAAACCACAGCACCGAGTTGGTGGCGGACTTGCGCGAGGAGCCGGTGCCGACCACGTCGCCGACGTAGGCGACCAGGTTGCCCTTGGCGCGCAGCTCTTCGAGGAACTTGACCGGACCGCGCACACCCGGCTCTTCCGGCGTGATGCCCGGACGCGGGTTCTTCAGCATCGCCAGCGCGTGCAGCGGGATGTCGGGACGCGACCACGCATCCGGCGCGGGCGAGAGGTCGTCGGTGTTGGTCTCGCCGGTCACCTTGAACACGGTGAGCTTCTGCGAGGCCGGCACCTCGGGACGACTGGTGAACCACTCGGCGTCGGCCCAGGACTGCATGACTGCCTTGGCGTTGGCATTACCGGCAGCCGCCAGCTCCTTGACGTCATGGAAGTAGTCGAACATCAGGAGCGTCTTCTTGAGACCTTCCGCTGCGACCGCGCCCACTTCACCATCGCCCAGCAGGTCGATCATCGGCTTGATGTTGAAACCGCCCAGCATCGTGCCGAGCAGCTCGGTGGCCTTGGCACGCGAAACAAGCCCACAGGCCAGTTCGCCCTTGGCGACCTTGGCAAGGAACTCGGCCTTGACCTTGGCTGCATCATCAACGCCCGCCGGAACGCGGTAAGTCAGCAGTTCGACGAGGAAGGCTTCTTCGCCCGCAGGTGGGCTCTGGAGCAACGCGACCAGCTGGGTCGTCTGATCCTTGGAAAGGGGCAGCGGGGGGATGCCGAGGGCGGCACGCTCTGCGACATGGGCACGGTAAGCTTCAAGCACGGCGGTTTCCTTCCATCGTTGAAGTGGCAGGGCGTTCGGGTGCGCCCCGAACGGAGTTCTTGGATTATATGTCTTTTATAAGACTCAGGGTGCAATGCAACACAAAATGCCAACGCGAAAGGCTGAAAGTGCTGCCGATGTCCGTGACATGTTGCTGTGCCCTGAGCGACATGGCTGGGAATTCTACTCCTGCCGAACCGCTACCGCACCCGCAAACAAGCTTGCGGTCACAACCACCGAAGATGTCGCACGGCAGGGGCGCGGGCGGGCAATCCCGAGCCGCCTGACGCGACAGAACTTCCACACACACCCTCTTCCCACACGCTAGTCGACATAGAGGGGATGCACAGCGAGTTGCCGATCAATGTTCGCCAGCACCCGGTTGTACTCGGGCTCACCGACGCCGCCGAAGCGTCGCTTGAACTCCGCCTCGGACATGAACTCCGGCAGGCTCCCCAGGGCGGGCAACAGGGGGTAGCCCCCGGAACGCAGCCGCGTACGGAGCATCGCAGCGGAAGCCTCGGATTGGCTCGCCCGCTCACCGAATAATGTACCGGCCCGATCGGCCGCGAGATCCTGAAAGCTGAAGCCGCTTCCGACACGCGCGTCAGAAAGCTCCTTGTACACTCCGACCGCGTCCGCGAGGGGGCTACCCGCCAGGGAAGCCATCGCTGCCGAAATCACGAAGTGCTGCGCGAGATCCTCGCGCCCACCGAGTGTGAGGACCACACGACGCGGTCGAGGCCAACTTTCGGCCTCAGGCAACAAGGTGCCGAGGGAACGTCGGCCCACATGGAAGGCCATTACGGTAAGCATCGCGCGATACTCGCGCACCAGTGGTTGCCCGCGGCCCTCGCCCTCCATCATTTCCCGCAGAACCGACTCCAGCGGCAGCATGCGCGCCGCGGAAGCCTTGGTAATCCGGGCCAACCTTGTCTGGTAATGCTGCAACAGCATGCGCTCATCGGCGGGTAATGCAACATTGCGCAGCCGCTCCATCAAGCTGTCGTCCCAGGTGTAATCCACACGTAACCCCTGCTCGGACAGCCCCACCTTGCTGATCACTGCGGCAAATGAACGGAGCTCCTCACTGAAGCTGAGAAAACCAGGCCCCTCCTCAATCAGCCATCGAGCCAGGGCATCGGGCAGGGGCAAGCCGCCAATGGCCCAGCCCTCCGGAATCATGCGCCCCGCCTCCTCGCGCAGCCGTCCCTGCACGTTCAGGAATTCGCCGAGCGGGTTCTCCGGCAGCCGGATGCTTGCACGCAGAGCCACGGCGCCATCCTCCAGCGTGGCGCTGGCGCTGCCCGCACCGAAGCGGTTCACGAGGTAATTCACAGCGAGATCGAGCTCTTCAGCACTGACCTCCAGCGTACGCGCCTCGCCATCGCCCGCCTTGCGCGGATCATGGCGGCGGAACACCGCCTTCGCGCGCTCGACATGTTGGGGCGTGAATTCCGCTGCACGCTCGAGCAAGGGTTTGTCCTGCACAAGAACGAAGATCGCTGCCACCACGGCCAGCGGCAACGCGAGCAACAGGAACGACAGCAGCGAGACGAGCGCACGCATGGTGTCTCCAGGTATTCGGTCGTACTATCGCCGGAGTCCGGCGCACAACGACGCACAGCGCAAAACGGCGCCCACATCGGGGCGCCGTTTCTTGTTTTGGGGCGACATACCGGGATCGAACCGGTGACAACTGGAGCCACAATCCAGTGCTCTACCAACTGAGCTAATGCCGCCACTTACTTTGTTGCCAATGCTTTGCAGCATCGGCCTGAATTCCTAACTGCAATCTCTGGCCTGCCCGACAGGAATCGAACCTGTAACCCCCGGCTTAGAAGGCCGGTGCTCTATCCAGTTGAGCTACGGGCAGTTCCGCGGGCATTCGGGGATAGCTGGTCGGGGTGGAGGGATTCGAACCCCCGACATCTTGCTCCCAAAGCAAGCGCGCTACCGGACTGCGCTACACCCCGAGAGACCGAGATAATACACAAGCCGTTTTGACCCGTCAAACGGCCCAATGCAATTTCTTATCCCTCACTATCGAATGAAATCGCGCATCACCGAGCGAAAGACTTCGGTACCACCGCAGCCCAGCAACTCGAACGCCACCATCTCGCAGGAGACGATGTCGATGCCATGGCTTCGCATGCGCGCGTAGGCGAGCTCACGGTTCGCGGGTTCGCGCGAACCGCAGGCGTCGGCGACGACGAATACCTCCTTGCCGGCCCAGCGCAGCTCAAGCGCGGTCTGCTGCACGCAGACATGCGCTTCGGTGCCGCAGACGATGATCTGACGATGTTCGTCCACCGCGGTGCCCGAAAGACATCCATCGGCAACTGCCGAGAAATGCGTCTTCGTCACGAACCTTGCCGCAGCCGCCGCTGCGCGAACGGCCGGCAAGGTCGCGCCGATCTTTTCCGGAAAGTGCTCGGTGGCCACAGCCGGAACGCCGACCCGCTCCGCAACCCGTGCAAGCCACGCGCAGCGCTCGGCCACGCGTTCTCCGTCATGGATCATGGGCGCGAGGCGCTCCTGCACATCGACGATGAGCAGCGCGGACTTGTCACGGTTCATCAGCATCGCGTTCCCCTCAGGACTGAAGTTCAGCGCGATTGGCGAAGTGTTCGAGTGCTTCCGGGTTCGCCAGCGCCTCGACGTTCTTCACTGCCTGTCCATGCACGACATTGCGTACCGCGAGCTCGACGATCTTGCCGCTCTTGGTTCGCGGGATGTCGGCCACCTGCAGGATCTTCGCCGGTACGTGGCGCGGCGTGGTGTTGTCGCGGATGACCTGCTTGATGGCTTGCTCCAGCGCCCTGTCGAGCTCGAGGCCTTCTCGCAGCTTGACGAAGAGCACGACGCGGACATCGCCCTCCCAGTCCTGACCGATGACGATCGATTCGACCACCTCGGGCAGCTTCTCGACCTGGCGGTAGATCTCGGCAGTGCCGATGCGCACCCCACCAGGGTTGAGTGTGGCGTCCGAGCGGCCATAAATGATGAGGCCGCCATGGGCCGTGACCTCGCAGAAGTCGCCATGGCACCAGATGTTGTCGAAGCGCTCGAAGTACGCGGCGCGGTACTTGGCGCCGTCCGCGTCATTCCAGAAGCCGATCGGCATCACCGGGAAGGGGCGCGTGCACACCAGCTCACCCTTCTCGCCCTGCATCGGCTGGCCGCTCTCGTCGAAAACCTCCACCGCCATGCCCAGGCCCTTGCACTGGATCTCGCCGCGCCACACCGGCAGCGTGGGGCAGCCGAGCACGAAGCAGGAAATGATGTCGGTGCCGCCAGAGATCGACGACAGCTGCAGATCCGCCTTGATGTCGCGATAGACGTAGTCGAAGCCTTCCGGCACCAGCGGGCTACCGGTGCTCATCATGGCGCGAACGCTCGCGAGCGAGTATTCCTCGCGCGGCTTGAGCTCGATCTTCGCGATCGCGTCGATGAACTTCGCCGAGGTGCCGAAATGGGTCATGCCCTCGGCGTCTGCGTAGTCGAACAGGACGCGCCCCTTGGAGACGAAGGGCGAACCGTCGAAGAGCAGCAACGTCGCGCCCGCCGCGAGGCCGGAAACCAGCCAGTTCCACATCATCCAGCCGCACGTCGTGAAGTAGAACAGGCGGTCGCCAGGGCGCACGTCGGCATGCAACTTGTGCTCCTTGAGGTGCTGCAGCAGCGCCCCACCCGCGCAGTGCACGATGCACTTGGGCACGCCGGTCGTGCCCGAGGAATACATGATGTAAAGCGGATGATCGAAGGGCAGCGCCTCGAACGCGATCTCGGTGACGCCGTGATGCGGCTTCACGAAGTCCGCATACATGCGCGCATGCGCCACGCCCTTGAGGTCGTGCTCCTGGCGGACATAGGGCACGACGACGACACGCTTCAACGATGGCAGGCGTACGGCGATCTCGCCGAGCTTGCCCAGTGTCTCGATGACCTTGCCGTTGTAGTAATAGCCGTCCGCCGCAAAGAGCACCTTGGGTTCGGTCTGGCCGAAGCGGTCGACCACCCCCTGCACGCCGAAATCCGGGGAAGCGGAGGTGAAGATCGCGCCAATGCTCGCCGCCGCCAGCATCGCGATCACGGTCTCGGGCATGTTGGGCATGAAGGCAGCGACCCGATCGCCCTTCACCACCCCCATTTCGCGCAGCGCCGCGGCAAGGCGGGCCACCTCGCGATACAACTCGCCATGACTCATGCGGTTGTGGACCTTGTCTTCGCCCCAGAAAACCAGCGCGTCGTGGTCGTCACGGCTGCGCAGCAGGTTTTGCGCGAAGTTGAGGCGCGCATCCGGGAACCATTGCGCCCCCGGCATCCGATGCCCGTCGACCAGCACGCGCGCGCCACGCTCGCCGACCACACCGCCGAAATCCCACACCGCGCACCAGAAGTCCTCCGGCGCTTCAATCGACCAGGCGTGCAGGGCCGCGTAGTCCTCGAGCGCCCGGCCGCTGCGCGTTCGTGCGAGCGCAGTGAATGCTGTGATGTTGGCCGAAGCGATGCGTTCGGCTGAAGGTTGCCACAAGGGCTGGTCGGCGTTGGCCGTCATGTGTGCGTCTCCAGAAGCTTCCAGGGTAAGCCTGGTATCGTTTTGAGTGATTTCGGGGGTGATGCGTGTTCTTCGACCGCGCCGGCCATTGCCAGACATTGCCGGCTGGCGAGCACCGTCAGATCTTCTCGCGCAGGCTGTCGGGCAGGGGTGCGGATTTGCCGCTGGTGGTGTCCATCCACACCACCTTGGCGCCACCCTCTGCATACAGACGCTCGTCGCCGACGACGTAGAGCTCATACCAAGTCATCACGCTGCTGCGTCCCGGGTGGCCGGCAAAGACCCTCACCTCGACGGTTGCCGGGTAGTTTACCGGAATGCGGAAGGTGCAGTCCGCATTGACGATGACCGCACCGCTGGGCTGGTTGGGGCTCACCGGAAAACCGAGGTTTTCGATCCACTCCACCCTCGCCTGCTCGAAATAGCGGAAATAGACGGTGTTGTTGACATGTCCGTAGTAGTCCATGTCACCCCAGCGCACCGGGATCCGGGTGGTATGCACCAGCTTGCGCTCTGCCTGCATTGCACGCTCCTTTTGATTATTCGGTGGAGTGTAATGTAACATACGGCACCGTATGTTATGAATGCCGTTCGCGAGGCAGCACGGAAGGCACTACACTGCCCTGGTTTTTTGCTTGTCACACACTGATGCAAGCGCTGCGACCCGCACCGGCGACCGCATTGAAGAAGATACAGCGAGGAGATGCTGATGGAACGTGAATCGATGGAATTCGACATTCTGATCGTCGGCGGCGGCCCTGCGGGGCT
This sequence comes from Rhodocyclaceae bacterium, assembly GCA_041916775.1. GTDB lineage: Bacteria > Pseudomonadota > Gammaproteobacteria > Burkholderiales > Rhodocyclaceae > UBA2357. The sequence continues at coordinate 54,489 of JAYRYZ010000009.1, forward strand.
GGCAGCGGCGATCAGGCTGAAGCAACAGGCGAATGCCGCCGGGCAGGAACTGTCGGTGTGCGTGATCGAGAAGGCGGCCGAGATCGGCGCGCACATTCTTTCGGGCGCGGTGATGGACCCGCGCGCGCTCGACGAGCTCATCCCCGACTGGAAAGACAAGGGCGCGCCGCTCAACACCGCAGTGAGCGAGGATCGCGTGATCTTCCTCAGCGAGACGGGCGGCCGCGCCATCCCCACCAACCTTCTGCCCGACAGCTTCATCAACCACGGCAACTACATCGTGCGCCTGGGCAACGTGGTGAAGTGGCTGGGCGAACAGGCCGAGGCGCTGGGCGTGGATGTGTACCCGGGCTTTGCCGGCGCCGAGATCCTCTATGACGAAGCGGGCGCGGTGAAGGGGGTTGCCACCGGCGACATGGGTCTCCTGCGTGACGGCACGCCCGGCCCCGCCCACCAGCCGGGCATGGAACTGCACGCGAAGTACACCCTCTTCGCCGAAGGCTGCCGCGGCCACCTCGGCAAGCAACTCGAGGAAAGGTACCGGCTGCGCGAGGGCGTCGATCCCCAGACCTACGGCATCGGCATCAAGGAGCTGTGGGAAGTTCCCGCCGCCAACCATGTGCCGGGCCTGGTGGTGCACACCGCCGGCTGGCCGATGGACAGCGCCACCTATGGCGGCGGCTTCGTGTATCACCTCGAGGACAACCTGGTCGCTGTGGGTTTCGTCGTCGGCCTCAACTACACCAACCCGCATCTGGCCCCCTTCGAGGAGATGCAGCGCTACAAGACGCACCCCGAGATCCGCAAGTTTCTCGAAGGCGGCAAGCGGCTCGCCTACGGCGCGCGTGCGATCGCCGCGGGCGGGCTGCAGAGCCAGCCCAAGCTGGTGTTCCCGGGCGGTGCGCTGATCGGCGACGATGCGGGCTTTCTCAACGCCGCACGCATCAAGGGCAGCCATGCCGCGATCAAGTCCGGCGCGCTCGCCGCCGAGGCGGCCTTCGCCGCACTCACGGCCGGCCGCCAGCGCGACGAACTCAGCGCCTTCCCCGAGGCCTTCCGCCAGTCGTGGCTCTTCGACGAGCTCTACAAGACGCGCAACTTCAAGCCCTACATGAAGAAGGGCCTGTGGCTGGGGTCGCTGCTCTTCGGCATCGACCAGAAGCTCTTCAAGGGCAAGGCACCGTGGACCCTGCACAACAGCAGCGACCACGACAAGCTCCTGCCCGCCGCCGAGTGCGCGAAGATTGTCTACCCGAAGCCCGACGGCAAGCTCACCTTCGACCGGCTCTCGTCGGTGTTCCTGTCGAACACCAACCATGAGGAAGAGCAGCCCTGCCACCTCACGCTCAAGGATGCGTCGGTGCCGATCCGGGTGAATCTCGCGAAGTACGACGCCCCCGAGCAGCGCTACTGCCCGGCCGGGGTGTATGAGATCGTCACCGAGAACGACACCCCGCGCCTGCAGATCAACGCGCAGAACTGCGTCCACTGCAAGACCTGCGACATCAAGGACCCCACCCAGAACATCAACTGGGTCGTACCGCAGGGCGGCGAGGGGCCGATCTATCAGGGGATGTGAGGCCTCCGCATTCCGAACGATCGACACGGCGCCTGCGGGCGCCGTTCTTCATTGCCGTACCGCGGATCAAGCGTCCGGGGTATAGAAGAGACGTGCGAAACGCCGTGCCTCGATCGCAAGTTCGCCACCATCGTTCATCTGCGCGATGGTCCGCGACACCGTCTCCACCTTGAGGTCGGTGATGTCGGCAATGTCGCGCAGCCGTGGCAGCGTCACCGTCGGCTCACTGCGCGATGTGCCACCCGCCCCGGCCAGCAGGCTCAGCAGGCGCTTGACCCGCTCGACCGCCTTGCCGCAGCGCAAGGCCAGTACATCGGCCGTGCGCCGCTCGCGTGCCGCCAGCGCCACCATCAGCTTGCGCTCCTTGTCCTGCTCGGCCAGCGCGAGCCAGGACTCCAGCACCACCGGCGACAAGGCGACGGCGGTGTAGGTATAGGCGCCGAACATCAGGGTCTCCGCACCGATCACATCGCCCGCCAGCGCCAGGCCACCGAAGTCAGCGCCCGACAGGCTCTCGCGGTCGAGGCGGACCACGCCGGAGCGCACGCGGAACGCCTCACCCGCTTCACCAGCGACGAAGATCGTGTCGCCGCGCGCCGCATGGCGGTAGCCGTCGTCGCCCGGCATGCGGGCGGCCGCGCTGGCGTCCAGTTGGCCGGACGACATGTCAGTGCTTGTGTTCCATCTTCATGTCACTGCCGTGCTGCATCGCGCCATCCATTGGCGGCGCGGACGGCGCACCCAGCGCGGCTGCCTTTGCCTCGACAGTTTGGGTGAAGCGCGTCTTCGTCTCCGGGTCCTCGAAGGTCAGCGTGATCGGCACGACATCGCCGCCCTTCACCTGCCCGTGAAGGTTCATCAACATCACGTGGAAGCCACCCGGCTTGAGCTCCACCGCCTTGCCGGCAGGCAGGTCGAGACCCGGGATCTCCTGCATCTTCATCACGTTGTCCTGCATCGACATCTCGTGAATCTGCGTCACACCGGCCACGGGCGATTCGGCGGCGACGAGGCGGGCCGGCTTCTCGGCGGTGAGGCGCATGAATGCACCGGTGGCCTTCTGCTGCGGCACCGTGCCGCGCACCCAGGCGTCGTCAACCTGAACCTGGGCCAGGGCGGTTGCGGAAAAGGCGAGCGAGAACAAACCGAAAAGAATGGACTTCTTCATTGCAAAACTCCTTGTCAGGTGAGCGTCGAGATCACGGATATCAGACATCAGGCCGGATGGGCGGGCCCGCAGCCGCTGCGATCGCCTGCAGCGAATGAACGCGCCCCGGAGGCCGGAACCAGCAACAACATCGGGAAAGGGCAGAAGCGCCCCGCCACGGAATCGAGGCAGGGCGCAGACGGATCAGGCGATGGGTGGCGCGCGGGGTTCCGCGAAACCGTGATCGGCGCGCCAGGCCGGCGCCGTCATGTCAGGAGCGTGGAGAACGAAGACTGCGTGACGCTGTGGTGCTTCGACCGCGAGCGGTGGCAGCAATCCGTTGGAGCCGGCATGCACGCTGCAGTAGGCGCAGGCGTTCATCGCCGCGGCACCTTTGGGCAACGCGCCGCCGTCGTCGCTCGCATCGGCAGCCGGAGACTGCGCTTCGCGCGGCAACGGCACCATGCCGAAAGCGGTACAGATGACATCCCAGCCCACGCCTTCCGCGCCAGAGAGGCGCGTCATCGCGTGCGAGATCGCCGGCGCAAGCGCACTCAACAGGATCGCGAACATCGCGACCCAGCTGGTCAGGCGTTTGCGGCTGGCGGTCATGCGCATCCTGCAGGCACTCTCGAGCGTTCGGGAAGAGAAGCCGTCGCGCTTCGGCTGACACCGAAGCCGCGACGGATCACGCATTGTATGCCCGGCAAGGCCGGCGCTTCAACGACGCGCGCAGCAAAATCGCGCATGCTGCAGGGCGCACCCGGCAACAGGTAGCACTCAGCCGAGCCACGCGCGCGCATTGCGGAACATGCGCAGCCACGGCGAGGCATCCTCGTCCCCGCCCAGTTCCGCCGGATACCAGCTCATCTGCACCGTGCGGGCGGTGCGCTCCGGGTGCGGCATCATGATGGTGAAGCGCCCGTCCGCGGTGGTGAAGCCCGTGAGGCCGTCGGGGGAGCCGTTGGGGTTGAAGGGGTAACGCATCGTGACCACGCCATGGTTGTCGATGTAGCGCAACGCACCGAGCGCGGCGGCGCGGCTTGCCTCGTCGCGGAACACCGCCCTGCCCTCGCCATGACTGACGACGATGGGCATGCGGCTACCCGCCATGCCGGCGAGCAGGATGGAGGGGCTCTCCAGCACTTCGGTCATGACGAATCGCGCCTCGAACTGCTCGCTGCGGTTGCGCTGGAAGGTGGGCCAGTGCGCGGCTCCCGGGATGATCGGCGCGAGGTGCGCCATCATCTGGCAGCCGTTGCACACGCCCAGCGCGAAGGTGTCGTCGCGGCCGAAGAAGGTCGCGAAGGCCTCGCGCAGCGCCGGGTTGAACAGGATGGATTTGGCCCAGCCCTGGCCGGCGCCGAGCACATCGCCGTAGGAGAAGCCGCCGCAGGCGGCGAGACCGTGGAAATCCGCGAGTTTCACCCGGCCGGCCTGCAGATCGGACATGTGCACGTCGAACGGGTCGAAGCCGGCACGCTCGAAGGCGGCCGCCATCTCGACATGCGAGTTCACCCCCTGCTCGCGTAGCACCGCGACCCTGGGGCGCACGCCGGTGGCGATCATCGGCGCCGCAACGTCCTCGTCACGGCGGAAACTGAGGCGCAGCGAGAGCCCCGGGTCGGCGGCATCCGCGAGAGCATCGAACTCCTCGCGGGCGCATTCGGCGTCGTCACGTAAGCGCGCAATCTGGTAGCTGGTCTCGGACCACGTCTGCAAAAGCGTGGCGCGCGGCGCGCTGAACACCAGTCTGGCGTTGCGCCAGAAGCGCAGTTCGTCCTTTTCGTTGGGTTCGCCGACAAAGTGATAGGCGAGCCCCGCCTCGCGCAGCGGCTCGGTGACGCGCGCGCGGTCCTCGCGGCGGATCTGGATCACCGCGCCGAGTTCCTCGCTGAAGAGGCCGGCGAAGAGGCGGTCGTTGAGGCGGCCCTTGAGCGTGTCCGGCTTCTTCTCGAGGCCGTCGACATCGTTCATGTACGGGTCGTAGCACACCGTGTCGAGTAGCACCGACAGGCCGCACTTCGACGCGAAGGCCATCTCGCACAAAGTGGCAAAGAGGCCGCCATCGCTGCGGTCGTGGTAGGCGAGCAGCACCCCCTCGCGCTTCCACTGCTGGACGAGCGCGAAGAAGCGCGTGAGGCTCGCTGCATCCACATCCGGCGCATGCTCGCCGATCGAGCCATGCACCTGGGCGAGCGCCGAGCCGCCGAGGCGGTTGCGCCCCTGGCCGAGGTCGATCAGCAAGAGCTCGGTATCGACACCCTCGGGCAACTGCAACTGCGGCGTAAGGGTGCGGCGGATGTCACCCACCGGCGCGAACGCGGTGACGATCAGCGACAGCGGCGCGACCACCTGGCGGTCCTCGCCGTTCTCCTGCCACGCGGTCTTCATCGACAGCGAATCCTTGCCCACCGGGATCGCCAGACCGGCCTCCTGGCAGAACGCAGACACCGCACTCACGGTGTCGAAGAGGCGCGCGCCCTCGCCGCGGTGGCCGGCGGCCGCCATCCAGTTGGCCGACAGCTTGACGTCACCGAGGCTTGCGATGTCCGCCGCGGCGATGTTGGTGATCGCTTCGCCGATCGCGAGCCGCCCCGAGGCGGGGCCGTCCAGACATGCGACCGGGGTGCGCTCGCCCATCGCGAAGGCCTCGCCACGAAAGCCGTGGAAGCTCATCGCGGTGACAGCGACATCCGCCACCGGCACCTGCCAGGGGCCGACCATCTGGTCGCGCGCCACAAGCCCACCCACCGAGCGGTCGCCGATCGAGATCAGGAAGCGCTTGCTCGCCACCGTCGGCAGGCGCAGCACGCGCATGCAGGCTTCGGCGAGGTCGCTGTCGGTGGTGTCGAAGGGCGGCACATGCACCGCACGGCGCGACACGTTGCGCGTCATCTTCGGCGGCTTGCCGAGCAGTACCTGCATCTCCATGTCCACCGGCTTGTTGCCGAAGTGGCGGTCGGTGACGGTGAGGTGACCATCGGCCGTCGCCTCGCCCAGCACCGCGAAGGGGCAGCGCTCGCGCTCGCAGATGGCGCGGAAATCCGCCAGACGCTCCGGCGCGATCGCGAGCACGTAGCGCTCCTGCGATTCATTGCTCCAGATCTCGCGCGGGCTCATGCCCGGCTCCTCGATATGCACCTCGCGCAGTTCGAAGCGCGCACCCAGCCCGGCCGAATCGGCGAGCTCGGGCATCGCGTTCGACAGCCCGCCCGCGCCCACGTCGTGGATGGAGAGGATGGGGTTGGCATCGCCCTGCTGCCAGCAGCGGTCGATGACCTCCTGGCAGCGGCGCTGGATCTCGGGGTTGCCGCGCTGCACCGAGGCGAAGTCGAGGTCGGCGGTGTTGCTGCCGGTGGTCATGCTCGAAGCCGCGCCGCCGCCCAGGCCGATCAGCATGCCCGGCCCGCCGAGCTGGATCAGCAGCGTGCCCGGCGCGAACTGCAGCTTGTGCGACTGGCTCGCCTCGATGTTGCCGAGGCCGCCGGCAATCATGATCGGCTTGTGATAGCCGCGCACCTCGCCCATCACCTCCTGCTCGAAGCTACGGAAGTAGCCGGCGAGGTTGGGCCGGCCGAACTCGTTGTTGAAGGCCGCACCGCCAATCGGGCCCTCGATCATGATGTCCAGTGCCGAAGCGATGCGCTCGGGCTTGCCATACGGCTTCTCCCAAGGCTGGGCCGCGCCCGGGATGTTGAGGTTGGACACCGAGAAACCGGTGAGCCCCGCCTTGGGCCGCGAGCCGCGGCCGGTCGCGCCCTCGTCGCGAATCTCGCCACCCGCGCCGGTCGCAGCGCCCGGGAAGGGCGAGATTGCGGTGGGGTGGTTGTGCGTCTCCACCTTGGCGAGGATGTGGGTGAGTTGGCTGCGGAAGCGCCACTGGCCGTCGACGTCCGGCTGCAGCATGTCGACCTCGGCGCCCTCGATCACCGAGGCGTTGTCCGAGTACGCCACCACCGTGCCCTGCGGGTGCGCGGCGTGGGTTTCGCGGATCATACCGAACAGGCTTTTGCCCATCGGCCGCGCATCGATCACCCAGTCGGCGTTGAAGATCTTGTGTCGGCAGTGCTCGGAATTCGCCTGCGCGAACATCATCAGCTCGACATCGGTGGGGTTGCGCTCGGTGCGGGTGAAGTTCTCGACCAGATAATCGATCTCGTCGTCAGACAGCGCGAGCCCGAGCGACACGTTCGCTGCCTCCAGCGCCGCGCGCCCGCCCGCGATCACGTCGACATCGGTAAGCGGCTGGGGTGCATAGTGGCGGAACAGCGCCTCCGCCTCGTCAATCGAGCCGAGCACCGATTCGGTCATGCGGTCGTGCAGGAGCGGCAGCACCGCGGCCCGCTGCGCGGCGCTTAGCCCGCCCTTGACCTCCAGGGAATACAGGGTGCCATGCTCGATCCGCAGCACCTTGCCGAAGCCGCACTGGTGGGCGATGTCGGTGGCCTTGGAGGACCATGGCGAGATCGTCCCGAGGCGCGGCACCACCAGCACGGCCTCGCCGGCGGGCAGCGCAGGCGTTGCCGGCGTCGCACCGAGCAGCTCCACGAGCCGCGCACGCTCGTCGTCCAGCAACACGTCGGTGAGCTCGACGAAATACCACTGCTCGGCCACCACCCCCCTCAGCTTGGGCAAAACGCCCAGCAGGTTTGTTTCGAGACGCGCGAGACGTGAGGCGGAAAACGCGGCCGCGCCGCGCAGAGTGAGGATTCGGGACATGTCGGGGACCGCAGGCGATTGATGCGAGCGAGGCTCGCGAAAACGGAAGACCGCGATTATACCCGAGCCGCCGATGCGGCTCCGGGCGATGTGGCTCACTGTCCGCAGAAGCACGCCTGCGTCTCCGGAACTGTCATGGACGAGACCCACCATGACTGTGTCTTTGCGCATGCCTGCCGCGGTGCTAAGGTTCGCCGCTTCGCCCACCCTCCCCGATCATGGTCAGATTCTTCAACCCCTCGCACGTCTCGGCCGGTTTCATCGCGGTGCTGGTCGGCTACACCAGCTCGGTGGTGATCGTGTTCCAGGCTGCGTCCGCGGCAGGGGCGACTCCCGAGCAGGTGAGTTCATGGCTGTGGGCGCTAGGGCTGGGTATGGCGGCAACCTCGATCGGCATGTCGCTTCACTTCCGCGCGCCGGTGCTCACGGCATGGTCCACGCCCGGCGCCGCGCTGCTCGTCACGGCGCTGGCGGGCGTGCCGATGAGCGACGCGATCGGCGCCTTCCTGTTCTCTTCGGCGCTGATCACGCTGTGCGGCGTGTTCGGTTTGTTCGAAGCGATCATGCGGCACGTGCCGCGCGCGCTGGCGGGCGCGATGCTGGCCGGGGTGCTGACGCGCTTCGGCCTCGAGCTCTTTGCCTCGGCCAACGTCGCACCCGCGCTGGTGCTGACGATGTTCGCCACTTACCTCGCAGGCCGGCGCTGGATTCCGCGCTACGCGGTGCCACTCGCCCTGGTGGTGGGGTTGGCGGTGGCGGGATTCGGCGGTCGGATAGCGTTCGAGGCGGTCACGCTCGCGTTCGCCACACCCGTGTTCACGATGCCGAGCTTCTCGCTGACGACGCTCATCGGTGTCGGCTTGCCGCTCTTCATCGTCACCATGGCCTCGCAGAATGTGCCGGGCCTGGCGGTGCTGCGCGCGAACGGATACCAGACGCCCGCATCGCCGATGATCACCGTCACCGGCGTAACCGGCCTGGTGCTTGCGCCCTTCGGCGGCTTCGCGTTCAACCTCGCCGCAATCACCGCGGCGATCTGCATGAGCCCCGACGCCGACCCGCAGGCACAGCGCCGCTACCTCGCCGCGGTGTGGGCGGGCATTTTCTATCTCGTCACCGGCATCCTGGGCGCCACCGTGGCAAGCCTGTTCGCAGCGTTCCCGCACGAGTTGGTTGCAAGCATCGCGGGCCTCGCACTCATCGCGACGATCTCCAACAGCCTGGCGGGGGCACTGGCGGAGGAGCGCGGCCGGGATGCAGCCCTGATCACCTTCCTCGTCACAGCCTCCGGACTCAGCCTGTTCGGCATCGGGAGCGCCTTTTGGGGCCTGGTGCTCGGCCTCGTCGCTGCGCGCACCCTGCGCTGACGCCCATCGCCTTGCCTGATCGATGTTTCATTTCGAATTTGCGATTTTCTAAATCTTTGAGCACCTTATCGGACTATCTGGGAAATCGGTTAAATTTCTGCATGCCGGATTGAAGGGACAGCAGGGGTCGACTAGCCTGTTCCAACAATGCTCAACGGACATGATTGCCATGAACCTGCTCCCCGATGAGGCCCCGGTTTCCAACGATCAGCGTGCGAACTTTGCACTGCATTGTCATGCTCGCGTACTCGGGATGCTGGCTCAGGGCCGGGCACTGCCGGCGGTCCTCGAGACGATCGCGGTCACGATCGAGGAGACCTATCCGACGATGCGGTGCGCCTTTCTCTGCATCGACCCGAGGACCGGGGCCTTGCGTGTGGTGGCGGCCCCGTCGTTGCCGGACTTCTTCGTGCGCGCAATCGACGATGTCCCGATAGACAGCGACTGGGGCCCCTGCAGCGCGACGGTGCGCTCCGGCAAGCCGGTGGTCGTGCAGGACAACGGGTGTGACGCGCGCTGGCCTGAGCATGCCCGCCAAGCCGAGTCGGCAGGATTTCGCGCGTGCTGGTCGAATCCCGTTTCCGATTCGCGAGGGCGGGTCATCGGCGTGCTCGCGACCTACTACCGGCACCGACATCAACCCGACCCGCAGGAGCGCGCGCTCATCGGGATGGTCGCGGACCTCGCGAGCGTCACCATCGAGTGCGCGCGGGCGGCAGAACGGCTCGAAGCGAGCGAGCAGCGTTTCCGCACCCTTGTGATGGGCATGGAGAACCTGGCGGTGCAAGGCTACGACGCAGATCGTCGGGTCATTCTCTGGAATGCAGGTAGCGAGCGGCTCTACGGCTACAGCGAGAGCGAAGCGCTCGGCCAGCGCCTGGAGGACCTCATCATTCCGCCACCGATGCGCGACGCCGTTGTCGATGCAGTCGCTGCCTGGGTGAATGACGGTGTGCCGATCCCGCCGGGGGAGCTCACTCTGCAGCGAAAGGATGGCCAATTGGTCAGCGTCTTCTCCACACACGAGATGCAACGCCTCGCCGCTCATGGCCCCGAGATGTACTGCGTGGATGTCGATCTCACCGAGCGCAAGAAGGCCGAGCAGTTGATCTGGTACCAGGCCAACTACGACTTGCTCACCGGGCTCGCCAATCGCCACCTGTTCATCGATCGCCTGCGCCAGCAGGTGCTGCGCAGCATGCGCTCGGGCGTACCCTGTGCGCTGCTATACATCGACGTGGATGACCTGAAACCGGTTAACGACAGGCTCGGCCACGAAGCCGGCGACCAGCTGCTGCGCGAGGTTGCCGACAGGATGACACGGTGCACACGCAAGACCGACATGCTGGCTCGGGTGGGCGGAGACGAGTTCACGCTCATTGTCGCGGAGTTCTCCGACGCGACCTCGCTGATCCGCATCGCGAAGGCGCTCAACGACGCGGTCGCCTCACCGTTCACGCTCGATGCAGGAACTGTATCGATTTCCCTGTCGATCGGCATCGCGAGCTGCCCGGATCAGGCACAATCCGTGGATGATCTGATCCGCTATGCGGATCACGCCATGTACGCGGCCAAACGAACCGGCAAGAGCAGCTTTGCATTCTACGACTGACCCCATAGCGAATCCCTCACCCCCCTTCGTCGAATGGCAGGAGGCCGGCTCGACCCGGCGCGCCCGCTGGATCTCCGAGACTCGGCCTACGCCGCCCGGCAGAATCCTCGCTTGCGACGACTCAATGACCGCGGACAAGGCCTACCGACTCGCCTGCGAAGGCACGGCGCTGTTGTGGCGTGGCGACTTCCACAATGCCCGTCAGCTGCTCCAAGCCATGCAAAGACGGCTGGATCGGCGCCCTGCCCGAACGCAGGGCCTGGAGCAGGATCCGGTCGCCACCTTCCACGCGCATCGCATGACCCAGTCACAACGGGCGCGCACCTTGGGGATGCTGCTGATCCCGCTCGAGGCGAGCGGGCACATTCCGCTGCGCCGCGCGCCTGATGTCGCAACGACCTGGCAGGCCGCTCACGGGACGCTGGACGCGCCAGCTCTCACATCCCTACGGGAGCTGCTGGGGCTCATCGGCGCGGCCGAATGGCAGCGCAAGGGCGTCGATATCCCGGCGCTCGGCGCGCGCATCCACCCCGGCTACGGCGTGTTCTCACCGGTTCGCGGCGAATACGTCGACCTCGTCGCGCGGGCGCCCCTACCCGAACCCTTGCCCAACGTCGCCTTCGACATCGGTACCGGCACCGGAGTACTGGCGGCGGTGCTTGCACGTCGTGGTCTGGAACGCGTCGTCGCCACCGACCTGGACGCACGTGCCCTCACCTGTGCATCGGATAACGTTGCACGCCTCGGACTGGCCGACCGCATCGAGCTCGTCAAGACCGATCTCTTTCCGGACGGACACGCCCGGTTGATCGTGTGCAACCCGCCCTGGCTGCCGGCAAAGCCCACGTCGGCGCTCGAACGCGCGGTGTACGACCCGGAAAGCCGCATGCTGCGCGGCTTTCTCGATGGCCTGACCGACCACCTCGCGCCTGGCGGAGAGGGCTGGCTGATCCTGTCGGACCTCGCCGAGCACCTCGGCCTGCGCAGCCGCGAAACCCTGCTCGGCTACATCGACTCGGCAGGTCTGCGCGTCATCGACCGTATCGACACCCGGCCGCGCCACGGTCGCGCCAGCGATGCACAGGATGCCTTGCATAGTGCCCGAAGCCGCGAGGTCACCTCGTTGTGGAGACTCGGCGTGCGGTGATGCGAATGGCGACGTGACCGTTTCAACAATTCGGCGCCCGGCCGCTTACATGCGCTGACATGGTCATGTTTCAGAGTCATTACAATGGCGGCAATTCAACGCCAGCACACCATCATGCTCGCCACCCGCTTACGTCGCCTCCAGCTTTCGCCGTTTGTCGGCCAGACCGCAGGACTGCTGGCGCTGGTGTGCGTCTGGTACATGCTCGCCCAGGCCACGAGCGCAGCACTGCTCGGTGTCATCCCGGGGCCGGATGCCTGGTTGCGCGACCTCACCGCGCACACGCTGGTGGCCATGCTGCTTCTCCTCATGGCTCGGAGCTTTGCCCGTTTCGCGTTCGCGACACTCACGCTGTTCTCCGCATTCGCCTTCGCCAATGCGATGAAGATCGCGATCCTTGGCGCACCGATCATGCCCGATGACTTCGCATCGGCGCGCAACCTTTTGCTGCTGCTCGAAGGCTGGCAACTGCTGGGCACGGCTGCGCTGGCCGCCGTGCCCATCGCGCTCCTCGGGTGGATGATCCAATGGCGCAGCCAGCGGACATGGGTCATTCTGGCCATCACGAGCGTCGCCGTGGTGCAATTCGCAGCACACCCCGCAGCCCTGCTCCAGCACATGGACAGGCAGTTCGGTGACTGGGTATGGAATCAACGCGGCAACTTCGAGATGCGCGGCCTTCCCATTCATCTCGTCCAGGAAACCGCACGCAGCCTCTCGCGCAGCACCACTCCACCGGACGAGCAGCGGGTCGCGCAGGTGCTTGCGCACCTGCCCGATGAACCGGCGAACCCGTTCGTGCGTGTCGGCAGCCCGTCTGGCGCGCCACGCAATGTGCACATCATCGTGCTCGAATCGTTCTGGGATCCTGCCCCACTGCACGCCGCCAGATTCTCGCGCGATCCGCTCGACCCCGGCTTCCGCAAACTCTGGAAGGCCACGGGGCATTCGCGGGCGTTGTCACCGGTGTTCGGTGGCTACACGGCAAACGCCGAATTCGAGGCGCTGTGCGGCTTTCCTGTCTTCGACGACGCGGTGTTCTTCGAGGGCCGCCTGCGTCGTGACGTGCCCTGCCTGCCCCGTCATCTCGGCGAGATCGGCTACCGCACCCACGCATCCCACCCCAACGCGGCTTCGTTCTGGAACCGGGTCCATGCCTACCGCCGCATCGGCTTCGCCGAATACTGGTCGGCGCATGACTTCGACATGGATGACGTCAATCGCGAGTTTCTCTCCGATACCTCGCTCTACCGTCAGGTACTCGAACGCCTGGGCGACCAGATCGACGGACCCGAGCCGGTGCTGAACTACGTCCTGACTTACTTCGGCCACCTCGACTACCCGCTCAACGCGCTCCGCCCGCCTGTCGTCACCGCACCGGGCGGGCGAGAGTACGCCGAGGCCTATGCCAACACGGTGTACTACAAGTCGCGCGAGCTGATGACCTTTCTCGCGACCCTTCGCAAACGCGATCCCGAAGGCCTGATCGTGATTTTTGGCGACCATCTCCCCTTCCTCGGCATGAACCACGCGAACTACACCGACTCCGGCCTGCTGGGCGAACACCGCGGCCTGTTCAGCGACGAGATGTTTCGCACACTGGTCGCGACACCCTTGATCGTGATCGACGGCCGGCGCGGACCGCTCGAGCTTGGAGATCTGCCGATCTACCAATTGCCTGCACTGATCCTCGACCTGCTCGGCGATGGGCGCAACAGCATCATGCGCATGACCGCCCCGCCGGATCCGACCATTCAGATCCGCCCGCTACCCGGCATGCACCTCGTCATCGACAACGAGGCGGCGCACGCCTGTCGCGGGGATGAGCGCGACGCCCTGGCCTGCGTCGGAACCGATACCTGGCTCGCACAGATCCGCCTGCTCGAACGCGACATCTTCAGCGGGCATCAGCACGCACTGCGCCTGCAAACCCCGACACGGCCGCTGCTGAACACCGCCGACGTGCAGGACGCGATCGAACTGGGTCTCGAAGAGACGTTGCAGGAATAGGGCCGCCCGGATCCCCACCGCCGCCCGCCAGCCGTTACAAATCCTGACGACACGATCATCGTCCACCTCCGCTGCACGGGGCAGAATGCGGCCATAACGGATCAACTACCCAGCGGAGTCCAACATGATGACCAAGCCAAGCATCCTCGCCGTCAGTCTCGCCGTCACGCTATTCACAACCGCCTGCGCCTCCAACCCTTACCAAGGCGAGAACGCCCGCACCGCGACGGGCGCCACCGTGGGCGCAGGCGCAGGCGCGCTTCTGGGTAGCGCGGTCTCCAACCGCAGCGACCGCACCAAGGGCGTTCTCCTCGGCGCGGTCGTCGGCGCCACCATTGGAGGCCTGGTCGGGCGACAGATGGACCGGCAGGAGGCCGAGTTGCGTCAGCAGATGCAGGGCACCGGTGTGGAGGTGAAGCGCGAAGGCGACACCATCCGCCTGCAGGCCCCCGAGAACATCACATTCGACACCGGCATGGCGAACATCAAGCCGCAGTTCCGGCCGGTGCTGGACCAGCTTGCCTACAGCGTCAGCCAGTACCCCGACACCGTATTGCGCATCGAAGGTCATACCGACTCGGTCGGCTCGGCGGCCTTCAACCAGACCTTGTCCGAGAATCGTGCTCACAGCGTCGCGGGCTATCTCATCCAGCGCGGCGTTGCAGCCAACAGGGTGGAGTCGCTCGGCTATGGCTTCAGCCGCCCGATTGCGGACAACGCCACCGAATACGGGCGCGCCCAGAATCGTCGCGTCGAGGTGCTGATCGTCCCGTTGCAACAGCGCCCCTGAGGGCAGGGACGCCGATGGCGCTGGAAGGGTGGGAAGGGCTTTCGCCGATGGCCGACGGGGAGTAATCTCGCGGCTTTCGCATGACCGGCGCCCACATGTCCCAGTTCGAAGAGTATCCGCTACGCAAGGTCCTCCACGACGAGATCCACGCGCGCCCGCCGATTCCGCTCGAGGTGCCCGAGTGCGTGACGTATCTGGCGTTCCTGCATGTTGAAGGCAGCGTGGGGCGCGAGGACGTCCATCTGCGCCTGCTCGCGCAGCAACTCGGGCTGGCCGAGCCCGCCCTCGAATCCGGCCATGCGGTGCTCGAGGCACCAGAGTTCCGGCTCAAGTGGCAGCGGCACAACGAGTTCTCGAGCTACGCATTCTTCCACCGCCTGAGCGTCGCTGACGAGGTCGAGCCCAATGCACTGCTCGCCGTACCGACCGCCTGGCGCAACGAGATTCCCGGGCAACTGATCGTCGCGACACATGTCGTCGTACGCCCGCTTGCCGACACCGATCCGGAGGCGCTGATCGAGGCGCTGGCAGCGGACGGTCAGACGCTCGTCGCGACACAGATCGCCGACGGCGCTGGATGGGTGATGACCGATTTCCAGCTGCACGACGGTTTTACCCGCTTTACCGTACTCGATGGCACGCTCACGCAACGGCAGGCCGGCCGCATGGTACAGCGCCTGTGCGAGATCGAGACCTACCGGCTGATGGCGCTGCTCGCGTTCCCGGTCGCAAAGGAGGTGGGGCGGTTGATCTCGCGCGCCGAGGACGATCTCGCCGATCTGATGGACGACATGGGCGGCGCACGCAACCCGGACGACGAGCGTAGCGTGCTGGCGAAACTGACACGGCTCGCCGCCGACATCGAACGCTCGGTCGCGCGCACCACCTTCCGTTTCGGCGCTGCGGCGGCCTACTACCGGCTAGTGCAGCAGCGCATCGACGAGCTACGCGAACGGCGTATCACCGGCTATCCGACGATCAGCGAATTCATGGAGCGGCGCCTTGCGCCCGCAATCAACACCTGCGCGACGATCGCTCGCCGCCAGGAGGATCTCTCTGGCAGGATCGCGCGCAACTCGCAGCTGCTGCGCACACGCGTGGATATCGAGCTCGAGCGCCAGAACCAGGAACTGCTCGCGCAGATGAGCAATCGCGTGCGCCTGCAGTTGCGCCTGCAGGAGACGGTGGAGGGGCTTTCCATCGTCGCGATCACCTACTATGCCTCACAGCTCGTTAACTATCTTGCGAAGGGGGTGAAGGACGCGTTGCCGCTCTCCCCGGAAGCGATCACCGCCGCATCCATCCCGGCCATTGCACTGCTGGTGCATCTTGCCGCGAAACGCACGCGCAGGATGCTGGGACATGAGGGCGGCTGAGGCGCCATCCCAGGCCTGATGCCGGGTAAAGCAAAAAGTCCGCATGCGCGGACTTTTTGCTTTCTGAACTGCACCACCAGAGGATCAGCGCATCTGCAGCATGCGTTTCACGTCACGGTCGTTGGGAAGCGCGTAGTCGTGGGCACGGATGATACGGCCGTCTTCTGTACGCACCAGCTTGATATTCACATAGGTGAGATTGGCTGCCACCGAGTACGTCCCCACAAGCACCAGCGTCGCGCTGTGCTGCTGGGCGATGTCCTTGACCTCGCGCGACAGCAGGAGCTCGCCGGTGCCTTCCTGCACGAATACGTCACCGCGCAGCTTCAGTTCCTTCACGTTGTAGCCGTTATGCACGAGCTGTGAGGAATACTGCTCGGCCAGGGTACGGCCCAACGGCGCAGAGACACGCAGATCGTTGATATTCACGACGGTCGCCACGAGGATGGGCGCATCGCTGAGATAGGTCTTGTTGAGCCCGAGCACCAACTGGTCGAGCGCCGCCTGGTTGGTCTTGAGGAACTGGTCCTGCGTGATCGACTCGTAGGTCGGATCAACGCGGGGCTCAGGCTTCGCCGCGCAGCCGGCGACCGCGATCGAGGCTGCCAGTACCGTGAGGGTCAGTGCGGTCTTCATTGTCCGACCACCCCCATCACCTTGGCATACGGCACCGGCTTGGGCAGCACCTTGGCGAAGAGCCCGACATCGTCTTCCTCGACGTAATAGACGTCGGTCTTGCTGGAGATGTAGCGGTCGCCGCTCGAAACCGTGGTCGTCAGGATCAACTCGGTGTGCGTCGGACCGCCCGTATACACGCTGTTCGTGTAGTCGGCGATGCCCGCCGCGGCGAGGCCGGCAGCGAGTTTCAGATCGAGGTGCTCGTTGCGCAGGCCGTAGATGGCGTAAAGGCCGCCGGTGATCATCGTGTAGATGCCGGGGACGAAATGCGGGCGCTCGCTGTCGTGGCGGATCACGAGCGTGGAGTAATCCACCCGCACCGCGCCCTCTGGCGACTGTCGCACCGACTTGCCGCTCTCGACCAGTTCAGTGATGAGGAACTGACGGAAAGCCGCATCGAACGGCGAAGCGTGCTCCTGCTCGGCGACATAGAGATCAGTGCCGGCCGCAAGCCCCGCCTTCTCCAGTGTCAGCGAAGTCTGGGCGATGACATCGCGCGCCAGCAACTCCCAGTGCCCCGCAGAGCGCACCTTCTTCTGCGACGTGATCTCGAAATTCTCGGCCACCGGAATCGGCGCATGGGTACAACCCACCATGGCGACCAGAACGCCGGAAACGGCCGCCAATGTTGCAATTCTTGAGAGCGACATGAAAGCTCCTGGAGGAACTGGAAAGAGAGGCGTGTCACAATCTGATACGCCTTATGCTCGGAAGATACCACATGAAGGCTGAAAAGCAAGAAGTCGTTTCACAGCAGGTACTAGGATTCGACTTTGAACGCTGTTCCGCAGGTTGCGAATGGTCATTTCGCAACGAAGCCCCGGCACGCCTCGTGCGCGACTTATAATTCGAGACTTTTCCCGACGAGATCTGAACCGTGTCCGCCCCTCTTTTCGAATCCAGCATCCGCAGTCTTCCCCTGCTCGGCCGTGGCAAGGTCCGTGACATCTACGCCGTGGACGAGGACAAGCTGCTGATCGTCACGAGCGACCGCCTGTCCGCCTTCGATGTGATTCTGCCCAACCCGATTCCCGACAAGGGCCGGGTGCTGACCGCGCTCGCGAACTTCTGGTTCGAGCGGCTCGGCCACATCATCCCCAACCAGCTCACCGGCATCGCCGCGGAGAGCGTCGTCGCGGCCGACGAGCGCGACCAGGTGGCGGGCCGTGCGCTGGTGGTGAAACGGCTCGCGCCGCTGCCGATCGAGGCGGTGGTGCGCGGCTATGTCATCGGCTCGGGCTGGAAGGACTATCAGGCCACCGGCGCGATCTGCGGCATCGCGCTGCCGGCGGGCCTCGCACAGGCGGCGAAGCTGCCCGCGCCGATCTTCACCCCGGCGAGCAAGGCCGAGGCGGGCGACCACGACGAGAACATCTCCTTCGCCGAGGCCGAAGAGCGCTGCGAGACGATGCTCGCCGGGGTGCTCGCCGGCACCGGGGTGAGCGGCGCGCAACTCGCTGCGCAGGCGCGCGATGCTGCGATCGCGCTCTACACGCAGGCCGCCGAATACGCGGCCGGGCGCGGCATCATCATCGCCGACACCAAGTTCGAGTTCGGCGTGGACAAGGCCGGCAGACTGCACCTCATCGACGAGGCGCTCACGCCGGATTCGTCCCGCTTCTGGCCGGCCGATGGTTACCGGGAGGGCATCAGCCCGCCGAGCTACGACAAACAGTACGTGCGCGACTACCTCGAGACGCTGGACTGGAACAAGACCGCGCCCGGCCCGCAGCTGCCCGCGGACGTGGTTGCGCGCACCGCCGACAAGTACCGCGAAGCCTATACGCGCCTGACAGGGCTCACACTAGACTGAATCCGCATCGCTCGCGACCGGGCGGCACATCGCATGCCGCCCGCAACATCCGCACGCAGCGGGTGACAATATCCGAGGGGTCACCAGCACTGACGGTCACCCCCGCCCAGGGAGACACATCATGAGCCCGCACGCTTCACGCCGCGGCCTGGCGTACGCGCTGGTGCTGGTGGCCTACGTCCTTTCGTTCTTCCACCGCTTTGCCCCGGCAGGCATCGCGGGAGACCTGAGCGCCGCCTTCCAGACCAACGCCGCGTCGCTAGGCGCGCTCGCCGCGACCTACTTCTATGTCTACACGCTGATGCAGATCCCCACCGGCGTGCTGGTGGACACCATCGGCCCGCGCCGCATCCTCATCATCGGCAGCCTCATCGCCGCGCTGGGCAGCCTCGCCTTCGCTATGGCCGGCTCGCTGGATGCCGCGCTGGTCGGGCGCACCCTGATCGGGTTGGGTGTGTCGGTAGTGTTCATCGCGATGCTGAAGCTGATCGCGCTGTGGTTCGACGAGGGCCGCTTCGCGACCATGGTCGGGGTGTCGATGCTGATCGGCAACGCCGGCTCGGTGCTCGCCGGCACCCCGCTCGCGACGATCGCCGAGGCGAGCTCGTGGCGCTATGTGTTCTTCGGCACCGCGCTGATCTCGCTCGCGATCGCCGCTGCGAGCGCGCTCTTCATCCGCGAGGCCCAGGGCGCCCGGCCGCGGGTGGACCGCGCGGTGGTGCTGGGCGGACTCGCGAGCGTGCTGAAGAATCGCGACACCTGGCCTTCGGTGATCGTGAACTTCGGCATGGCGGGCAGCTTCTTCACTTTCGGCGGACTGTGGGCCACGCCCTACCTGATGCAGGTACATGAGATGAGCCGGGTGATGGCGGCCAACCACCTGTCGCTCTACTTCGCCGGCTTCGCGGTGGGCTGCTTCGCGATCGGCACACTCTCCGACCGCATCGGCCGGCGCAAGCCGGTGCTGATCGGCGCAGGCCTGCTGTGCTGCGCGATGTGGGCGCTGTGGCTGTCCGGCCTGCGCATGCCGGTGGGGGTGAGCCAGGCGCTGTTCGCCTTCATGGGGCTGGTGACAGCGGCGTTCTCGCTCAGCTGGGCCTGCGCGAAGGAGGTGAACCCGCCACAGCTCTCCGGCATGAGCACCAGCGTCACCAACATGGGCGGCTTTCTCGCCGGTGCGTTGCTGCAGCCGGCGGTGGGCCTGGTCATGGATCTCGGCTGGGACGGCACGCTGGTGGAGGGCGTGCGCCAATACACCACCGCCACCTTCCTCGCCGGCATCAGCCTCATCGCCGGCGCGGCGGTGCTCGGCACTGTCGCTGCGTTCTTCGTGCGCGAGACGCGTTGCCGCAACGTGTGGCAGCCTGCGGGCGGCTAAGCCGGGGGATTTAACGAATTCATCCCGCTCATGGCTGGCGTGGATCGGCAGCGGGCGTAAAATGCCCGCACCGCCATGCCAGCGGATGCCCCGCTGGCGCCGCACCGCCAACCAACCCGTGCATGCCATGAGCAATCCCCTACTCGATTTCGACACCCTTCCGCGCTTCGACGCGATCCGCCCGGAGCACGTCGACCCCGCGATTCGCGGCCTGATCGCCGAGAACCGTGCCCTCATCGAGCGCCTCGTCGCCGCACCCGAGGCGCCCACCTGGGACGGCTTCGTCGTGCCCATGACCGAAGCCGGCGAGCGCCTCGGCCGTGCCTGGGGCATCGTCGGGCATCTCCACAGCGTGAACGACGTGCCCGAGTGGCGCGACGCCTACAACGCGCTGCTGCCCGAGATCTCGTCCTTCTACGCCGACGTCGGCCAGAACCTCGCGCTGTTCGAGAAGTACCGCGCGCTGCACGACGGCCCGGAATACGCCACCCTGCACCCGGTGCGCCGCCGCATCCTCGACCATGAACTGCGCGACTTTCGCCTTTCCGGTGCGGAGCTGCCGGACGCGCAGAAGCCGCGCTTCAAGGCAATCCAGGAAGAACTCTCGGCGCTCGCGGCAAAGTTCTCCGAGAACCTCCTCGACGCCACCAATGCCCACGCCGAGTGGATCGAGGACGAGTCCGCGCTTGCCGGCATCCCGGACGATGTGCGCGAGGCCGCCCGTGCCGCCGCCGAGAAAGCCGGCCGCAGCGGCTGGAAGTTCACCCTGCAGATGCCGTCCTACCTGCCGGTGATGCAGTACGCCGATGACCGCGAACTGCGCGCGCGCATGTACCGCGCCTACGCCACGCGCGCCTCGGAGTTCAACGATGCGGCGCTCGACAACGGCCCGCTGATCGGCCGCATCCTCGCCCTGCGCACCGAGGAGGCGCGCATGCTGGGCTACGCGAACTTCGCCGAGGTGTCGCTGGTGCCCAAGATGGCGGATTCGCCCGCCGAGGTGCTCGCCTTCCTGCACGAGCTCGCCGCCAAGGCCAAGCCCTTCGCCGAGCGGGACCTGCAGGAGCTCCAGGCCTTCGCCCGCGCGGACTGCGGGCTGGAGGTGCTTGAACCCTGGGACGTCAGCTACGTCTCCGAGAAGCTGCGCCAGTCGCGCTATGCGTTCTCCGAGCAGGAGGTCAAGCAGTATTTCCCCGAGCCCAAGGTCATCGAGGGGCTCTTCAGCGTGATCCGCCAGCTCTACGCGGTGGACATCCTCCCCGACGAGGCGCCACGCTGGGATCCGGACGCGCAGTTTTTCCGCATCGAGCGCGATGGCGAGCTCGTCGGCCATTTCTACCTCGACCTCCACGCGCGCGAGACCAAGCGCGGCGGCGCCTGGATGGACTCGGCGCGCAGCCGCTACCGCGGCACGGCCGGGATGCAGACACCGGTCGCCTACCTGGTGTGCAACTTCCCCGGCCCGGTGGGCGGCAAGCCCGCCACCTTCACCCACGACGATGTGCTCACCCTGTTCCACGAAGCCGGCCACGGCCTGCACCACCTCCTCACCCAGGTGGACGAACTGGCGGTCTCGGGCATCCACGGCGTCGAGTGGGATGCGGTCGAGCTCCCCAGCCAGTTCATGGAGAACTTCTGCTGGGAGTGGGATGTACTCCAGGGCATGACCGCACATGTCGACAGCGGCGAGCCGCTGCCGCGCGCGCTGTACGACAAGATGATCGCGGCGAAGAACTTCCAGAGCGGCCTGATGACGGTACGCCAGCTGGAGTTCTCGCTCTTCGACCTGCGCCTGCACTCCGAGCTCGAGCCGGTGGACGGCGTGGTCGACCACGCCCGCGTGCTCGCGCTGCTCGACGAGGTGCGGCGCGAGGTGGCGGTGATCATCCCGCCCGCCTGGCACCGCTTCCCGAACAGCTTCTCGCACATCTTTGCCGGCGGCTATGCGGCCGGCTACTACAGCTACAAGTGGGCGGAGGTGCTGTCTGCCGACGCCTTCGAAGCCTTCGAGGAAGCCGGTGCAGGCCGCGGCAGCCTGCTCGACCCGGTGACCGGCGCGCGCTTCTGGCGCGAGGTGCTGGCGGTGGGCGGCAGCCGCCCGGCGATCGAATCCTTCAAGGCCTTCCGCGGCCGCGCGCCCAGGGTGGATGCGCTGCTGCGCCACAACGGCATGGTGACGACATGAACGCGCGCGCATTGGCGGCCTGCCTGCTCCTCGCTATCAGCAGCAGCGCGGTCGCGGGCAAGGTCTACAAATGGGTGGACGAGGAAGGCCGGGTGCAGTTCTCCGACCGTCCACCGCCCACCGGTACCAAGGCCGAGGAGCACAAGGTGTTCTCCGGCGTGCCGGACGCCACCCTGCCCTTTGCGCTGCGCCAGGTGACGGCGAACTTCCCGGTCACGATCTACACCGCCGAGAACTGCAAGGAGCTGTGCGATAACGCGCGCGCCCTCCTCAAGTCGCGCGGCATTCCGTTCTCTGAGAAGGGCATCCGCAGCGCCGAGGACGTCAAGGCCTACGAAGCGCTGTTCGGCGGCAAGCCCGAGGTACCAGCCGCAACCGTCGGCAACCAGCAATTGCGTGGCTTCTCCGCCAGCAGCTGGAACGCGCTGCTCGACCAGGTGGGCTATCCGAAGACGCCGCTGCCGGGTCAGTGAGGGCTGGCGACCGGCATCGACGGTGAGCGTCTCGCTCAGCGGGTGAGGCTGGCGAACAGGGTGGGGAGGCGTTCGGGCAGGCGGTCCACGTGGTCGATGATGGTGTAGCGGCCGGCGCCGAAAATGCGTTCCACATAGCGGTCGGCGCTGCTGTCCAGCGTCAGGCAGTAGCTGCGCACGCCCTCGGTCGCGAGTTGCTCGACCGCCTTGCGCGCATCCTCGCGCAGAGTCTGGGGGTCGCGCTCGTCGACATCCGCCGGCTCGCCATCGCTGATCACCAGCAGCAGCTTGCACCGGCCCGGCTGCGCCTTCAGCAGCCGCCCTCCATGACGCATCGCAGTCCCCATGCGGGTGGAAAGCCCGCCCTGCATGGCGGCGAGACGCGCGCGCGCGGCGTCATCGAAGCGCTGGCCGAAATCCTTGAAGCGGGTATAGCGCACATCGTGGCGGCCATCGCTCGCGAAACCGTGGATCGCGAACGGGTCACCGATGCCGGCGATTGCGGTGGCGAGCAGCGCGCAGGCATCGATGGTGAGCGCCAGCACACTGCGGGTGCTGCCGCGCAGGGCTTCGTTGGTAGATTCGGACAGATCCAGCAGGATCAGTACCGAGAGGTCGCGCTCGTGCACCACATTGCGCATCGTGATGCGCATGTCCGGCACCCGGCCGCTGCGCAGCGCCACCACCGCATCCACCGCCGCGTTGAGGTCGAGCTCGTCGCCATCCTCCAGCCCGCGCATGCGCGTCACACCCTGCGGGCGCAGGCGGTCGATGATCTGGCGGATGCGCGCCACCACCGGCTTGTGCGCCTCCAGCACGCCATCCACCCGCGCCGGGTCGCCGCGGCGCGGACGGTGCTCGTACACCGTCGCCCAGTCGGGACGGTAGAGCTGGGCGCGGTGATCCCACTCCGGGTAGGGGTACGGGTCGGACACCGGCGCCTTGCCCTCGCGCGCGTTCCAGGTGCTGCCGTCGTCGTCGTAGAGCACGCCGTCGAGCACCCACACCTCGTCGGCATCGTCGCCGGCGGTCTCGGTGTCCACCTCGTTCACGAACGCCATCAGCCCGATGCGTCTGCGCTGCTGACGCCGCGCCGAAGGCGGCCCGGCCGGGTCGGCGGCCCAGGCACACTCGGCTTCCACCCACAGGAAGCGGTTATCGTCGCGGTAGGCGATCGGCAGGCTCGCGAGCACCGCCAGCGACGGCAAACCGCAGTCCTGCTGCAAGGCGTGGTGCAGCGCGAGCCCGAGCGTGAGACTCAGTCGCGCATCGCGCGGGTGGGCATCCACCTCGGCATGAAAGCGCGCGACGATGTCGGCAAGTGCGGCACTCGGCGAGAAGGCGGATGCGGCCAGCGGCTCTTCCTTCTGCGGCGGCAGCGGCGAGGGTGACTTCTCCTGCCAGGGCGCCCCCCCAGCCTCCGTCGACACCCCCACCTCCGCGCCGAATGCCGCAAGCGCGCGCGCGAGCCACGCCAGCCGGGCGAGCGCCGGGTGGCCGTCGACGCTCGCGGGCTCGGGCAACAGCGCCCGCCACAACCTGCCCAGCCCGGGGAAGGCGGCCGCGGCGAAGCGCTCGACGCGTGCATCCTCGATGAAGCCGACGAGGAAGCACTGCGCCGGCGTCAGCGCCTGCGGCGACAGCGCGGCGGCGGTGTGCATCACATGCGCGGCCATGTGCGCCGCCATTGCGCGGTAGATCTCGCCGCCAGACAAGGCGCTGCCCTCGCCCACATCCACCGCGTCGGCGAGATGCAGCATGCCGCCCTCGATGAAGGGGCGAAACGCGGCACTGTCGGCGAGCGCCGGGCGCAGGAAGAAGTCCCGCCCCCAGAATGCGCGCAAGGTGAAATTGAGGCGGCGCTGCTGGTCGATGAAGAGCGTGCCACGCCGCTCACGCTTCAGCACTGCCTGGCTGTCGTCGGTCTCGAGCGCGAAGTAGCGCGCCTGGCCGTCCGCGTCGTGGCGGTAGGCCTCGATGCCGAATTCCACCCAGCGCTGCAGCCCGGAGAGGCTCAGCCGCCCGAGCAAGGTCTCGGCGTGGGTGAGCATCGGGCGCAGGCCGCGCGGCGCGCGCGAGGCGAGTCGATGCACCAGCTGCAGGTAGGCCTCGAGCATCGCCGCGTCGCCGATCCGCGCCGCGGCTGCGGGCAGGCCGGAGAGAAGCAGTGCGAGCACGCTGCCGGAGGTGAGTGAGGCGAGCCTCAGCGCCGCGGCCAGCGCGCTGCCGATGGCAGCCTCACCGCACTCGCGCGCCACCTTGGGCAGCGCCTCGATGCAGGCGAGCACCGGCTCGGCGCCACGCCCGAGGCGCGCGAGCGTGGCCGCGCCCTCCAGCCAGGCGGTCAGCGCGGCCGGCGACAGCTGCCGCGCCGCGTCGGCGACGCAGGCATCGAGCGTGTCCGCCAGCACCGGCGCCGCCCTGAGTAGCGTGTCCCGGTGTTCTTCGAGTGCCTGGCTCATGCCCCGCCCCGTTCAGGCGAAGAAGGTGTCGACCGCGGCCGCGAGCGTGTCGCGCATGTCCGGGTCGTCGGTGATCGGCACCACCAAAGCCATTTCGCACGCCTCGCGCGCCGGGATGCCGCGCATGATGAGCTGGCCGGCATATACCAGCAGGCGGGTCGACAGGCCTTCGTCCAATCCGTGTCCCTTGAGATTGCGCGAGCGCTGCGCCACCTGCACCAGTTTCGCTGCAGTAGCGGCATCCACGCCGGACTCATGCGCGACCACCTCGGCCTCGATGTCGGGCGCCGGGAAGCTGAAGTCCATTGCGCCGAAGCGCTGCTTGGTGGAGGGCTTCAGGTCCTTCATCAGGCTCTGGTAGCCCGGGTTGTAGGAGATCACGAGGTGAAAGCCCGGATCGGCGCGCACCAGCTCGCCCTTCTTGTCGAGCGGCATCACGCGGCGGTGGTCGGTGAGTGGGTGGATCACCACGGTGGTGTCCTGGCGCGCCTCGACGATCTCGTCGAGGTAACAGATCGCACCGATGCGCGCCGCGATCGTGAGCGGGCCGTCCTGCCAACGCGTGCCCTGGGCGTCGAGCAGGAAGCGCCCGACGAGATCGGCGGCGGTCATGTCCTCGTTGCAGGCGACGGTGACGAGCGGCCGGCCGAGGCGCCACGCCATGTGCTCGACGAAGCGGCTCTTGCCGCAGCCGGTGGGCCCCTTCAGCATCACCGGCATGCGCGCGGCATGGGCCGCCTCGAAGCGGGCGATCTCGTTACCCACCGGGCGGTACCAGGGCTCGCGGCGGATCTGGTACTGGTCGATGTCGATGTCGATGTTCATGGGGCAGTCTCCGGCGCACGGACGGCTTGCGCCCGCGCGCACTCGTTACTGATACGGGTTGTACCTAAACCGTACGCCCGCGGTAGATCACCATCGAGGCGCCCTGCGACTGCCGGAGGTTGTCGTAGCCGACGAGGCGCACATGGTTGTCCGGGTTCGCCGCGTGACAGGCCTCGGCCTCGCCGAGGATGGTGTCGACGTCGGTCTCGCCGAACATCGGCAGCTTCCACATGTACCAGTAGGAATCCATCAGGTACTGCGGCTCGGTGTGTTCGATGGCCGGGTTCCAGCCGCGCGCGACGATGTATTCCACCTGGCGGCGGATCTCCGCCGGGCTCATCGGCGGCAGGTAGGAAAAGGTCTCGAACTTGCGGCTCGCCGGCTCCGAGAGGCGGCTCGTGTAATCCTGCATTTCACTCATGACGGGTCTCCTGATCGTCTTGGGGTGGCGCGCTATCGATCGCAACGCGCTCAGCGGTGCGCGACATCGAGCTTGTCCACCGTATCGAACTCGAACTTGATTTCCTTCCAGGTTTCCATTGCCACACGCAGTTCGGGGCTCGCCTTGGCGGCCTCGGTGAGCACCGCGCGGCCTTCCTTCTCGATCGCGACACCCTCGTTGCGCGCCTTCACGCAGGCCTCCAGCGCCACACGGTTGGCGCAGGCACCGGCGGCATTGCCCCACGGGTGGCCGAGCGTGCCGCCGCCGAACTGCAGCACGGCGTCGTCGCCGAAGATCGTCACCAGCGCCGGCATGTGCCACACATGGATGCCACCCGAGGCCACCGCGAACACCCCCGGCATCGATCCCCAGTCCTGGTCGAAGAAGATGCCGCGCGAGCGGTCCTCCTTGATGTAGCGCTCGCGCAGCAGGTCGATCCAGCCGAGCGTGGACTGGCGGTCGCCCTCGAGCTTGCCGACCACGGTGCCGGTGTGCAGGTGGTCGCCCCCCGACAGGCGCAGGATCTTGGTGAGCACGCGGAAGTGGATGCCGTGGTGCGGGTTGCGGTCCAGCACCGCATGCATCGCGCGGTGGATGTGCAGCAGCATGCCGTTGTCGCGGCACCAGTTGGCGAGCCCGGTGTTGGCGCAGAAACCGCCGGTGATGTAGTCGTGCATGATGATGCGGCTGCCGATGGATTTGGCATACTCGGCGCGCTTGTACATTTCTTCCGGCGTGGGCGCGGTGACGTTGAGATAGTGGCCCTTGCGCTCGCCGGTCTCCTGCTCGGCCTTGTCGATCGCCTCCTGCACGAAGTCGAAGCGCTGCTTCCAGCGCATGAAGGGCTGCGAGTTGACGTTCTCGTCGTCCTTGGTGAAATCCAGCCCGCCACGCAGGCACTCATACACCGCGCGGCCGTAGTTCTTCGCGGACAGCCCGAGCTTGGGCTTGATCGTGCAGCCCAGCATCGGCCGGCCATACTTGTTCATCACGTCGCGCTCGACCTGGATGCCGTGCGGCGGCCCGCCGCAGGTCTTCACATACGCGATCGGGAAGCGCACATCCTCCAACCGCAGCGCGCGCACTGCCTTGAAGCCGAACACGTTGCCCACCAGCGAGGTGAACACGTTCACCACCGAACCCTCCTCGAAGAGGTCGATCGGGTAGGCGATGAAGGCGTAGAAGCAAGTGTCGTCGCCCGGCACGTCCTCGATGCGGTAGGCACGGCCCTTGTAGTAATCCAGGTCGGTGAGGAGATCGGTCCACACCGTGGTCCAGGTGCCGGTGGAGGACTCCGCCGCCACTGCCGCGGCCGCTTCCTCGCGGTCCACACCCGGCTGCGGGGTGATCTTGAAACAGGCGAGGATGTCGGTGTCCTTCACCGTGTACTCGGGTTCCCAGTAGGTGCCGCGGTACTCCTTGACACCCGCGTTCCATGTCTTGACGGCCATGCTCTCCTCCTGATCTCGTTGTTGTCGTTGCCGCGTGCGCCTGCGCGAGGCTTGCACCCATCTTCGCGCAGTCAACGCATAAACAACAGTCACGATTTTCTATACCATGCATAGACTTTGATCTATGCATGGAGCCGGACATGCGCCACGCCACCTTCCGCCAACTGGAGATCTTCGAGGCCATCGCCCGCCATGGCAGCTTCACCCGTGCCGCCGAGGTGCTGCACCTCACCCAGCCGACGATCTCGATGCAGGTACGCAAGCTCAGCGACGCAGTCGGGGTGACGCTGTTCGAGCAGGTCGGCAAGCGTATCGTGCTCACCGAGGCCGGACAGGATCTGGCCCGCGCCGCGCGCGAAACCTTCGACATCCTCGACCGCTTCGAAATGACCGTGGCCGAGCGCCAGGGCCTGCGCCGCGGCCGGCTGCGGCTGGCGGCGATCACCACCGCCTCGTACTTCGCGCCGCGCCTGCTGGGCGAGTTCCAGCGCCGCTACCCCGGCATCGAGGTATCGCTGCGCGTCACCAACCGCGAGCAGATTCTCGCCAGCATCGCCGACAAGCTCGACGACCTCTACATCCTCGGCCAGCCTCCGGAGGATATCGACGTCGTCTCCACCCCTTTCATGGACAACCCGCTGGTCGCGATCGCCGCGCCCGACCACCCGCTCGCCGCCGCGCGCGCCATCCCCCTCGCCCGCCTTGCCGCCGAGCCCTGGCTGATGCGCGAGCCCGGCTCCGGCACGCGCAAGGCGATCGAGCGGCTGTTCTCAGCGCACCGCCTCGCAATCGCCCCACGCCTCGAGCTCGGCGCCGACGAGGCGATCAAGCACGCGGTACTCGCCGGCCTGGGCATCTCCGCCCTCTCCGCCCAGACGCTGGTGCTCCACCCCCCCGGCCAGTTCGCCATCCTCGACGCCGAGCACTTCCCGGTGCTGCGCCACTGGTACATCGCCCACCCCGGCAGCCGCGAGCTCTCACCCGCGGCGCGGGGGTTCAAGACGTATCTGCTGAACCAGGGGTGATGCGGCGATCGCAAGCGGCGCCATGATCCGCCATGGCGCAAGCGTACGGCACCGAGCGCGGTACACCAGCACGCCAAGACTTGCTCCGCGAGTGCATTACCAAGTACCGCTTGGAGGGGGCGTAGCGGGAACGCCTGGAATAGAGGAGAGAGTAAAGCAGGCAAACTGTCCCGAAGGCACTCGCATGCACCAGAGTGGGTGGCAAACTTGCGAAATCCTGCCCGTTGGCGTTGTAGGTGGGTGCGGCATGGCCGACGCATCGACGTACCCTTACGCGGTGTCGGATGCACACACCGCGCTGGCGCGCGGGTCGGACTGAGCGGTGCGGCCGAAGCGGCTCAGCGCCCGGCGTGCTTTTCGATGCTGGCGAAGATGCGCTCGAAGGCGGCGACGAGCGCATCGCGCTCCGCGTCGCTGTTGCGCCAGCGGCCGGAGCGTGCCTGCTCGATGGCGGCGGCCTCGTCGGGGTCGGTGATCGACTCGGCGGAGTTCTGGCCGCTGACAGCCTGGCTCGCGTTGGCCCGTGTGGCCTGGGCACGGGCGACGTTGTGCATCAGCCGTTGCATGCGCGCCGTGCCCTCGACGATTCCGTCCACCTGGCCGCCCACCTCGGCTGCGGCACGCGCGGAGCCGGTGAGGTTGGTACCGAAGCTCTCGGCCGTGTTTCTCGCGCTTTCCACCGCGCCGCCGAGATGGGTCATGTTGTCCGATACACCGGCCATCGCCTGGCTGAGCGCAGCGATGCCCTTGCCGATTTCGGTGACCGCTTGCTGCGTCTGGTCGGCAAGCTTGCCGACCTCCTCGGCGACGACAACGAAGCCGCGGCCGGCTTCGCCCGCGCGTGCGGATTCGATCGCGGCGTTGAGGGCAAGCAGGTTGGTCTGCTTCGCAATCTGGTCGATGCGTGCGGTCATGCTGCGCATTGCCGCGGTCGTGTCGCGCAATTCGACCATGGCGCTGACACTCTGGCGAGTGGAGTCGTGTGCTTCACCCAGCGAGCGGTTCATGTCGCCGGCTGCACCCGCCATGCGCTGGGCGGCGTCACAGAACCCGCTGGCGAGCTCGCGCACGGTGGCAGCGCGCGTGTCGACGTCTGCGAGTGCGCTGTTGACCTGCTCGATGACGCTGTGCAGGCCGCTCTCGGAGCGTGCGAAGATGCGCGACAGCAGCGCCTCGCGCGCCACCGTGCCGCGCGCCTCCTGCAGGCGGTCGAGCAGCTTCTGCATGCGTTCGAGCACCTGGCGGAAGGTGCCGTGCAGGCCGTCCGTCTGCAGCCGCCGCCAATCGCGCCCCTCGATCGTGGCTTCCATGCCGCCGAGCATCTCGCGGAAGGCGGTCTCGGTCTGGTCGAGCGAAGCGTTGAGCCGCGTGCGCAGCCGTTCGATGCCAGGATCGCGCTGGGCGCGCGGCACGCGGTCGCTGAGCTTGCCGACTGCGACCTTGTCGAGCAGCGTGCCGAGTTCGCCGACCGCATCGTGATCGCGCGTTGGCCACAGCAGGATCAGCAGACCGACGAGCAGCGGCGCGAGTGCCACAGGCGGCGACCACCACATTAGCCCTGCCGCCAGCGCGATCAGGCCGGCCAGCGGCCAGCGGCGCGCCTCAAAGCGCGAAAACCAGTTGCTCATAGCTCATCCCCATCTGGGTCAAGGCGCCGACCAGCACGCCGGTGCCGGCGGCGATCGCATCGCGCGCGCCAGCCTGCTTTTCCGCAGCCAGCATCTGGCGATACACCGGCTCCACCTTGCCGATCGCGTCCCGACGCGGGCAGCGCCGCACCGAGGTGTAGCCGATGATCCGGCCGCTGGCGTCGAAGTCCGGTGTGATGTGGGTGAACACCCAGTAGAAGCCGCCATCCTTGGACATGTTCTTGACGTAGGCGAAGAACTCCTTGCCCGCGGCGATGGTGTCCCACGCGAGCTTGAACGCCGCGCGCGGCATGTCCGGGTGACGGATGATGTTGTGCTGGCTGCCGAGCAGTTCGTCCTCCGAGTATCCGGAGAACTCGATGAAAATGCCATTCCCATAGGTGATGCGACCGCTCGGATCCGTCTTGCTGACGATGAAATCCTGCTCGCGCATCACCCGCTCCTGCTGTGTGGGGATGATCTGCTTGTTCTTCATGCGGCCCTCCCACAAGGCACTCGTGCCTGATTGGCCTTGCCGCAGGCCGGCAAGACACGTTGTCGATTACCACGCTCAGGCTGTTATCGGCACGATTGCGAGTTTCCTCAATCATTAAGGCCTCCCCCTTGATCGACGTCAAGCGTGGCGCGCGCTCCAGCACGCTCCGCCAGCGCCACGTCCCAGGGTGGCATGGGGCCGCCGAAACGCGCTGCCAGATCGTCCAGCAACAGGCGCAGCGCCAGCGGCTGATGCGCGCGCGAGAGATAGATCGCGTGAATGCCCAGCACCTCGGGCTCGAAATCCGGCAGCAAGGGCACGAGCGCTCCGGAGCGCAGTTCGTCGCCGAGGTAGTAGGTCGGCAACATGCCGACTCCCGCACCCGCCAGCACCGCGCGTCGCAGCACTGCGGTCTCGTTGGTGTGGAAGCACCAACTGACCGGCACCTCGTACGTCTTGCCATCGCGCTGGAAGCGGTACTGCCTGCCGATTCCGAACGCGTGCGCGACGCAGCGATGGGCGCGCAATTCCTCCGGCGTGCGCGGCATGCCGTACCGTTCCAGGTAGTACGGCGACGCGCACAGGATCGAGCGGCACACCGTCAGCGGGCGCGCGATCACCGCGGGGTCCAACGTATTGGTGATGCGCACGGCGAGATCGACACGCTCGGCGACCAGATCCGTTGCCTTGTCGGCAACCGAAAGCATGATCTCGATCTGTGCATGTCGCTGCTGGAAGGCCACCAGCGCAGCGGCGAGTTGGGCATCGGCAAACGAACTCGAGGTGATCACGCGCAGCACGCCGGCCGGCTCACGGCTGCGCTCGGCGGCGATGTGCCGCGCCTCGTCCGCCATGTCCAGCAGTTGCCGACAAGCCGGCAGCGCCGCGAGGCCTGCGTCGGTGAGGCTGATCTTGCGGGTGGTGCGGTGCAGCAGGCGGGCGCCGAACCAGGCTTCCACCGCCGCGAGATAGCGGCTGACCATCGCGGCAGACATGTCGAGGTGTTCGGCCGCCTGGGTGAGGCTCCCACGGTCCGCGACCTCAACGAACACCGTTACCGCCGTGAGTCTGTCCATTTCGCCGATCCATGCAATAAAACATCAACTGAAATGCACTTTATCCTCCATCCAGCAAAAATTAAAGTGCGCCTCACACCTCCAACTCATCCACAAGGACAGCATCATGATCTTCACACACACCGCTCGCACGCTGGCGCGCCTGCTCGCACCGGGCCTCGTCACCCTCGCCATGGTCGCCACGACCGGGGCTGCGGCTCAGACACAGGCGCCGCTGACGCTCAAGGTGCATAACACCGGCAGCGGCAGCTTTCATGTGAACGCGGTGGTCGTGAGCGGCCCGACAGAGGCGATGGTGATCGACAGCGGCTTCACCCGCGCCGACGCGCTGCGCGTGGCAGCCGATGTACTGGACAGCGGCAAGACGCTCACGACGATTCTCATCAGCAATGCCGACCCTGACTTCTACTTCGGCGCCGAGGTGCTGAAGGCGCAGTTCCCCGGCGCCCGCGTGGTGAGCACCCCTGCGGTGCGCGAGAAGATCCAGGCCAAGCTCGATGCCAAGCTCGCCTTCTGGGGGCCGAAGATGGGTGCGAACGCCCCGCGTCAGCCGATTGTCCCGGAAGCGCTGGACGACACCACGCTGCGCCTGGATGGCGAGGCGATCGAAGTGCGCGGTACAGCGGGCGTGCTGGCGCATCGCCCCTATGTGTGGATCCCCTCGATCAGGACGATCGCAGGCAACATCGCAGTATTCGGCAATCTGCATGTATGGACCGCCGACACCCAGTCACCCGCCGAGCGCTCCGCCTGGCTGGCCCAACTGGACGAGATGGAGGCGCTGCAGCCCGCGACGGTGGTGCCTGGTCACATGGCCGCCGGCACGCCGCTGGATGGCGGGGCGATCCGCCATACCCGCAGCTACCTGCAGCGCTTCGAGCACGAGACAGCACGCGCTGCCAACGCTGCCGAGTTGATCGACGCGATGAAGCGAGCCTACCCCGAGGCGGGGCTCGGCATCGCCCTGGACATCGGCGCCAAGGTCGCCAAGGGCGAGATGAAGTGGTAAGCAGAAGCCGCTACGACCTGCCCCGTCGCATCGGGTGACTGGCAGCGGCGCCTGGCCGCCGCAGTGGAGCGGCAAGCCCGCCCGAGCTCCGGGCGGGCACCAGAGGTGTCAGGCGTCCGCGACGCCGTTGCTGCCCGGTTTGGCCTTGGCGGTCCGACGCCTGCGTGCCGGTTTGGCCGCGGGTTCGTCAGACGAGGCGGGCACGGAAGGGACAGGCTCCGGCGCCGCGGGCGAAGGTGGCTGAGTCGGTGCATCCTGCGCAGCAGTCGCCTTGGGCTTGCCGCGCCGCCCGCCGCGCGCCTTCACGGGTTGTGCGGCAGGCTCGGATACGGCAGGCGTTTCGGCAGCCACTTCAGTGGGCGCAGCAAGCGCCACCGCCTCGGCCACGGCGGGCTGCTGCTGCGGCTCGGGGGGTGTCGTGTCCTGAGCCGCAGGCGGTGCCTGCACCTCGGGCGCTGCAGCGGCTTCGGCCGGCGCAAGCTCCTTGGTACGCCCACCGCGCCCGCGTCGGCGGGTTTCGCTCTTGGGCCTGGCGGACTCGTCCGCAGGCGGCAGGGGTGCATCGGCTGCGGCGCTTTCGGCGGTCGCGCTCACCTCCGGCATCACCGCCTCGCTGACGGCTGCGCTGCGGAACACGAAGGCGCCGGATTTCTCGTCGCGGCCGAAGTCGAGCAGACCCCGCGCCTTGGCTTCTTCCAGCAGGTTGCCGAAGGCGCGGAAGCCGAAGTAGGACTCGTTGAAGTCCGGCTTGCGGCGCTTGATCGCCTCCTTCAGCATGGACGCCCAGATCTTGCCGCTGTCGCCGCGCTCGGCCACGAGCGCGTCGAAAGTCTGCACCGCGATCTCGATCGCCTTGCTGCGCCGCGCTTCGAGTTCGTCCTTGCGGCGCTTCTCGTCTTCCGTCGATCGCTTCTGCGTGTTGGAGACGGCCTCGCGGCTGTCGCGCTTGTGAGCGCTGCGCTGGGTCTCGCGCACCAGATCGTCGTAGAAGATGAACTCGTCGCAGTTGGCGATGAGAAGGTCCGAGGTGGATTGCTTCACACCCACGCCGATCACCTGCTTGGCGTTCTCGCGCAACTTGGAGACCAGCGGCGAGAAATCCGAATCGCCACTGATGATCACGAAGGTGTTCACATGCGACTTGGTGTAGCAAAGATCGAGCGCGTCCACGACGAGGCGGATGTCGGCCGAATTCTTGCCGGATTGACGCACATGGGGGATTTCGATGAGTTCGAAGTTGGCCTCGTGCATCGTGGCCTTGAAGCCCTTGTAGCGCTCCCAGTCGCAGTAGGCCTTCTTGACGACGATGCTGCCTTTCAGGAGCAGACGCTCGAGCACCGGCTTGATGTCGAACTTCTCGTACTTGGCATCGCGCACGCCGAGCGCGACGTTCTCGAAATCGCAGAACAGCGCCATGCTGACGCTATCGGGGGATGAAGCCATGAGAATCTCCGGTAACAGGGGCTCTACGCCAAGCATCTTGCCGGAGGCGCGAGCTTGCGAGAAATGTGCCCATGCTACCCGCGAGCGCGGCAATCGTCTCGCACCGAATGCAAAACAGCCGCGACTCGCCAGTGGGACGCGATCGAAACACGATCACGGTCGGGCATGCGCCCGGGGTGCTGCGGATGGAACCGCCGGGTCAGTGACGGCGGCGGGCAGGCGCGCCAGTCGTGGAGCGGCCTTCGATGTGACGGAAGGTGATACGGCCCTTGCCCAGGTCGTAGGGCGACATTTCCAGAGAAACCTTGTCGCCGGCGATGATGCGGATGTGGTGCTTGCGCATCTTGCCTGCGCTGTAGGCCACGAGTTCATGACCGTTCTCGAGGGTGACGCGATAGCGTGAATCCGGCAGCACTTCATCCACCACGCCGTTCATTTCGATGAGTTCTTCCTTGGCCAAATGCATTCTCCATGCTTGATCGGGCATCACGAAAGCGGACCCCGAAAATGAAAAAGCCCGAACGATGTCGGGCTCATCGGACGCCCGGGCCGAAACCCGGGTTGGTGCGTCGGGCAGCGCAGCAGGCGCTACCCATGCTCACGCGCTCAGGCGGCGAGCTTGCGGATATTGGCGGCCTGCTTGCCCTTCGGGCCGGTTGCCACTTCGAACTCGACGCGCTCGCCTTCCTGCAGGGACTTGAAGCCCGAACCCTGGATAGCGGAGAAGTGCGCGAACAGATCTTCGCCACCCGCTTCCGGGGTGATGAAGCCGAAGCCCTTGGAATCATTGAACCACTTGACGGTACCAGTTGCCATGTCTTGAACATCCTGAAAAAAATGAAGAGGGACGTGCCCCGATTTGGGCGAAACTCAAGACGGCGGAGTAGTGCAGGAAGAACCGCGCAGTTGCGAAGACCGAACCAGACAACAACAAGCTACTTGAAAATCGCTGGACGTCACTGTGCACTGGTTCGCCGCACAAAGCAACAGAAGATTGCGCAATCACGGCCGATTGCAGCGAATACTTCACCACCAGCGTGTCGCGCCACACACGTTTGCAGGCGCAGCGCACACGGGGCCGGAGATGCTGCATTGCCGCATGCGCGCGCACCATGGCGCGTCATCCGCGCCACACATCGGTGCGTGTACACGACGCATCTTGCCGTACGGGCGACATCCCGTGCCCCGCATGCACACACCGCCCGCGCCGCCTGCTAGGGTGCGACGCACACGCAGGGCGGAGCCGTTTCTGGTGACGTTCTTGCTTGCCGCTCAAGCACATGCACCAACCCCGCAGGAGACACCGAGCATGAAGAAAATCCGCAGCATCCTGGTCGCCAACCGCAGCGAGATCGCGATCCGCGTGTTCCGCGCCGCCTCGGAGCTGGGCATCCGCACCGTGGCGATCTACTCCAGCGAGGACCGCTTTGCGCTGCACCGCTTCAAGGCGGACGAGTCCTACCTGGTGGGCGACGGCATGAAGCCGATCCAGGCCTACCTCGACATCGCCGACATCATCCGTGTGGCCAAGGCCGCCGAGGTCGACGCGATCCATCCCGGCTACGGTTTCCTCTCCGAGAACCCGGCCTTCGCGCGCGCCTGCGCGGCGGCCGGCATCGCCTTCATCGGCCCCAGGCCCGAGGTGATGGAACGGCTCGGCAACAAGGTGGCGGCGCGCGAGCTCGCAGAGGCCGCGGGCGTGCCGGTGGTGCCGGCGACCACCGCCCTGCCCCATGATCTCGCTGCCGCGCATGCGATGGCCGCAGCGGTGGGCTACCCGCTGATGCTCAAGGCCAGCTGGGGCGGCGGCGGGCGCGGCATGCGCGTGGTCGAGACGGCGGCCGAGCTGGACAACGCGATCGAGGTCGCGCGGCGTGAGGCGCTCGCCGCCTTCGGCAACGACGAGGTCTATCTCGAGAAGCTGGTGCGCCGCGCCCGCCATGTCGAGGTGCAGATCATCGGCGACACCCACGGCAACCTCATCCACCTTTTCGAGCGCGACTGCTCGGTGCAGCGGCGCAACCAGAAGGTGGTGGAGCGCGCGCCCGCGCCGTATCTGGACGAGACGACCCGCAGCGCGCTGTGCGAGGCGGCGCTGAAGCTGTGCCGCGCGGCGAACTACTCGCACGCCGGCACGGTGGAGTTCCTGATGGACGCAGACAGCGGCCGGTTCTATTTCATCGAGGTGAACCCGCGCATCCAGGTGGAGCACACCGTCACCGAGCAGGTCACCGGCGTGGACGTGGTGAAGGCGCAGATCCGCATCACCGAAGGTGCGCGTATCGGCGACAGCGACGGCTTCCTGCCGGCGCAGGATGCGATCCGCCTCAACGGCCATGCGCTGCAGTGCCGCGTCACCACCGAGGATCCGGAGAACGGCTTCACCCCCGACTACGGCCGCATCACCGCCTACCGCAGCGCGGCCGGTTTCGGCCTGCGCCTCGATGGTGGCACCGCCTACACCGGCGCGGTCATCACGCCCTTCTACGACTCGCTGCTGGTGAAGGTCACCGCCTGGGGCCATAGCCCGGACGAGGCGATCTCGCGCATGAGCCGGGGCCTGCGCGAGTTCCGCATCCGCGGCGTGTCGTCCAACCTGCAGTTCCTGGAAAACGTCATCAATCACCCGCAGTTCCGCTCGGGCGAATGCATCACGCGCTTCATCGACACCACACCGGAGCTCTTCCGCTTCCAGAAGCGCCAGGATCGCGCCACCCGGGTGCTGCGCTTCCTCGGCGATGTGGCGGTGAATGGCAACCCCGAGATGGCCGGGCGCAAGGCGCCGCCGCTGCCGCTGGCGCGGCCGGTGAAACCACAGGTGGATCTCGCCGCCCCGCCACCACCGGGCTCGCGCGACCGGCTCAAGGCGCTGGGGCCGCAGGCCTTCGCCAAGTGGATGCTGGAGCAGGACGCGGTGCTCCTCACCGACACCACGATGCGCGACGCCCACCAGTCGCTCTTCGCCACCCGCATGCGCACCCACGACATGCTCGAGATCGCGCCTCACTATGCACGCCTGATGCCGCAGCTCTTCTCGATGGAATGCTGGGGCGGTGCGACCTTCGACGTGGCGCTGCGCTTCCTGAAGGAGGACCCGTGGGAGCGGCTGCGCAAGCTGCGCGCCGAGGTGCCGAACATCCTCTTCCAGATGCTGCTGCGCGCCTCCAACGCGGTGGGCTACACCAACTACGCCGACAACGTGGTGCGCTACTTCGTGCAGCAGGCGGCGCGCGAGGGCATGGACGTGTTCCGCGTGTTCGACTCGCTCAACTGGGTCGACAACATGCGCGTGGCGATGGATGCGGTGATCGAATCCGGCGCGCTGTGCGAGGCGGCGGTGTGCTACACCGGCGACCTCTTCGACAGCGGCCGGCCCAAGTACAACCTCAAGTACTACGTCGATCTCGCCAAGCAGCTCGAGAAGGCCGGCGCGCATGTGCTGGGCATCAAGGACATGGCCGGCGTGTGCAAGCCGCGCGCGGCACGGGAACTGGTGCGGGTGCTGAAGCAGGAGATCGGCCTGCCGATCCACTTCCACACCCACGACACCTCCGGCATCGCCGCGGCGAGCGTGCTCGCGGCAATCGAGGCCGGCGTGGATGCGGTGGATGGTGCGCTCGATGCGATGAGCGGCCTCACCTCGCAGCCCAACCTCGGCTCCATCGCCGCGGCGATCGCCGGCAGCGCGCGCGACAGCGGCCTCGACCTGGATGCGGCGCAGTCGCTGTCGCACTACTGGGAGGGCGTGCGCCGCTTCTACGTGCCTTTCGAGGCCGACATCCGCGCCGGCACCTCGGATGTGTACAAGCACGAGATGCCCGGCGGTCAATACACCAACCTGCGCGAGCAGGCACGCGCGATGGGGCTGGAGCACCGCTGGCCCGAGGTGTCGCAGGCCTATGCTGACGTCAACCAGCTGTTCGGCGACATCGTCAAGGTCACGCCCACCTCCAAGGTGGTCGGCGACATGGCGCTCTTCATGGTGGCCAACGACCTCACCCCGGACGAGGTGCTGGACCCCGCGCGCGAGATCAGCTTCCCCGATTCGGTGGTGTCGCTCTTCAAGGGCGAACTCGGCTTCCCGCCGGACGGCTTCCCCAAGGCCTTGAGCGACAAGGTGTTGCGCGGCGCCGCCCCGCTCGCCGGACGCGCGGGTGACTTCCTGCCGGAGGTGGATCTGGAGGCGGCGCGCAAGGAAGCGGAAGCCACCGTCGGCCGCCAGGTGTCGGATGCGGACCTCGCCTCGTGGCTGATGTATCCCAAGGTCTACAAGGACTACGTCGCCCATCACGCGCGCTACGGCGACGTGTCGCGCCTGCCGACGCCGGTATTCTTCTACGGACTCACCGACCGGCAGGAGATCTCGGTGGAGATCGACAAGGGCAAGACCCTGGTGATCCGCCAGACCGGCAGCAGCGACACGCCGGATGAAGAAGGTCGGGTGAAGGTGTTCTTCGAGCTCAACGGCCAGCCGCGCCTGCTGCGCGTCGCCAAGGAAGGCGCGGTCGCCACCGGCAAGCGCCACCCCAAGGCCGACGACAGCAACCCCAACCACATCGGCGCGCCGATGCCGGGCGCGATCGTCACCGTCGCGATCCACGCCGGGCAGAAGATCACCCGGGGCACGCCGTTGGTGTCGATCGAGGCGATGAAGATGGAAACCGCCCTCACCGCCGACCGCGACGCGGTGGTGAAGCAGGTGCACGTCAAGCCGGGCGACAAGGTGTCGGCGAAGGATCTGCTGGTGGAGTTGCAGTAGACGTGCTGCAGGGCGGATGCGCGTTGGCGCCTGGCGGCCGGATTGTCCGGCATGTCCTCAGCGGCGCGCCCCGCCCTTGCCCTCCACCGCCCCGGCCGTCACCCGGCTGCCCTGGCTGACCTGAAAGCGCGGCCCCGCCGCGCCCGACCGGAACTGCACCGGCACCGCATGCTGCTCGAACCGGCCGCTGCGGCCGAGGCGGATCTCGGTGACCTCGAAGTGCAGGTGCGGGCCGGACGAATAACCGGTGTTGCCGACGCGCGCGAGGAGCATGCCCTCTCGCACCCACTCGCCGCGCGCCACCAGAACCGAGTTCTTCGCGAGATGCGCGTAGCTCGCGATGCTGCCGTCCGCATGCAGCACGCGGACGACATTGGCCTTGTCGCGGTAGTAGTGGTTGCGCGCGCCAATGCTGTGGCCCTCCTCGACCTCGATCACCACACCGTCACGCGCGGCGACGATGAAGGCCCCCTCCGGCAGTACGAAGTCGATTGCGTTGCGGCTGCCGGGCGCACGGTGGGTAGTGAGCTCCCCGCCCGGCGCCTGGCTCACCCACGCACTGCTGCCATCTGGAAAGGGCAAGCGATACGCGACCTTGTCGTCATGGCGCGCATTCGCATCCCCCGGCAGGTAGCGGCTGCGGTACTGGATGCGCCAGGCCTGCCCCTTGCGCCCGGGGCGCGCGGAACCGAACTCGGTACGACCGCCGGCCGGCACCACCACCCTGAGCATGGTGGAGGGCTCGACGACCAGGTTGGTGCCGCTGACATCCACATTTGCTGAAATCGCCACCGGACCGCGGTTGACCGCAAACAAGCGCAGACCGTCATGGGTCTTGACGGACTCGACGCGGAACACCGCGTCAGTATTGGCCGCCCCGGCGGGCGGTGCGGTAGCGAGGGTCACCATCACCAGGGCGATCATGGCGGCGCAAGCGGACAAACTCGAGCGCATGCTCAGCCGACCTCGATGCCGGCCCTCAGGGCCGCCCGCAATACGGCCTCGCGCAGGCTCGCATTCCGTGCCAGCGGCCCGCCGCGCCGCGTTCCGTGAAGCGCACCGGCAACGCGGTCGCCGAAAAGCAGCAACGCGGGATCACGGTCGCGCTGGCGGGACATCCACAGCAGTCCGTCCACCTCGGGACATTGGCGATGCAATGCCTGGGCCCACGCGGCGGTGGCCAGGTAATCGCGCGATGGCGAAAGGATCAACTCGTCCTTCGGCACCTTCAGGCGGTGAAGGCCTTCACTGGTGAGATCCACCAGCCTCAGCTCACGCTCGGCCCAGAGCTCGCCGTGACCACGAAGCGCAAAATCGTCCAGATCGACGAACTTGTCATCCGCATCAAAGGGCACATCGTGGAAGACCGTCTCGAAAATCGCGCATTCGAGCGTGGCGCCACCATACAGGTATGGAACGGGTGCGCCTTGCGCATCAATGATCGGCGCGAAGCGTGTCGGCTTTGCCAGCCGGCCGGTCGCGTCCACACACGGATGAAAGCTGGCGGGCGCAAATGCAGTGTCGTGCATCACATGGATGACCCGCCCCGCAGGCCAGATGTCGATGAGCGGATCCAGCGGCCCCGCCGGCAGGCGGCAGCTCAAGCGGCGGCACCCTCGGCATCGCGCCGCGCGGCGGCTGAGACTGCATCGGGCGCCTCAGCCAGCAGATCGACCGGTCGCGCACTGCCGGGCAAAAGGCCGTTGGCCGAGGTGAACCAGAGTGCCAGCTTCCAGGGTGGCCTGCGCCCGCCGAACGCGTCCAGAACATCCTTGATGATCTTGCGCGGCTTGCCGTTCTCGAACTGAAACGCAGGGTAAACATCGCGTTCCCGGATGGTCCGGTCGGGATGCGGCACCGCGAACACCTGCCCGCGCTTGCGCCAATTGTCGGCGAGCGCCGCGCGATTGCTGGCCGTGGATCCGTTCAGATCGGCAAGCTGCGCCGCGCTCAGGAAACCGAACTCATCAAGGATGCGGGCATGGCGGGCACCCAGCCGCTGCGCCATCTCCACATCCACCGGGCTGGGTGCGAGCATGCGTGCGGCAAAGAAATCGATCATTTCCTCCAGCCGGCGCTCCCGCTCGGCCGAGAGCTTCTCGCCGAGCAGACGATCCAGCAAGGGCAGCGCGGCAAGCAAGGCACTGGATGCGGCCTCGTCGCACACTTCGAGGCGGAACACCTGCCCGGATCGAGGGCCGGCCGCAGCCTCCTTTGCGATGAGGCGCACGTCGAGCAACTCACCCTGCAGCAGCGGAGGCACCAAGTCACCCATGATCACAAGCTCCGTTGATGAATTTGATGAGAATATACATCAATTGATCAGACAGATCATTCAGACACGCTTTCGAAATCACGCACCGCATGCATTCAGACCGTCTCGGCCGCGATCTCCTCCACCCGATGACACGCCACGCTGCGCCCCTCCACCGTGCGCAACTCCGGCTCCTCGGCCGAGCAGCGCGGCACCGCGTGGGGGCAGCGTTTGTGGAAGGCGCAGCCGCCGGGCGGCGACAGGGGGCTGGGGAGTTCGCCCTGGATGCGGATCTTGATGCGCCGGTCCTCGGGGTGGATGGAGGGCGTCGCGGACAGCAACGCCTGGGTGTAAGGGTGCAGCGGGTGGTCGTAGACGCTGCGCTTGTCGCCCACCTCGACCGCGCGGCCGAGGTACATCACCATCAGCTCGTCGGCGACGTGTTCGACCACCGCGAGATTGTGGGAGATGAACACGTAGGCGGTGCCGAACTCTTCCTGCAGGTCCATGAAGAGGTTGAGCACCTGCGCCTGGATGGAGACATCGAGCGCAGAGGTGGGCTCGTCGGCGACGACGATGCGCGGGTTGAGCATCATCGCCCGGGCGATCGCGATGCGCTGCCGCTGGCCGCCCGAGAACATGTGCGGATAGCGGTAATAGTGCTCCGGGCGCAGGCCGACGCGGGTCATCATCGCGCGCACCTTGTCCTCGCGTTCGGCTGCGGACAGGCGGGTATTGATCGCGAGCGGCTCGCCCAGCTGGGTGCCGATCTTCTGGCGCGGGTTGAGCGAGGCATAAGGGTTCTGGAACACCATCTGCACCTTGGAACGCATGCGCTTCAGGGTGGCGGCGGACGCACCGGCGACATCCTCGCCATCCAGGATGAGTGCGCCCGCGGTGGGCGCTTCGATCAGGGTGAGGCTGCGCGCGAGGGTGGATTTGCCGCAGCCGGATTCGCCCACCACCGCGAGGGTGCGACCGGGCGCGAGGCTGAAGGACACGCCGTTGAGCGCCTTCACCGTCGCGGCGGGCTTCATGAAACCACGCGACACTTCGTAATGCCGCGCCAGCGCGCGGGCTTCGAGTACCGTGCTCATGCTGCCTCCCCGACCGCGACGATGGGATAATGGCAGCGCACCTGCCCGGCCCCCGCCGGCACCAGCGCCGGCCGCTCGCCGCGACAGCGCGGCTGCACGTAAGGGCAGCGCGGCGACAGCAGGCACCCCGCGGGCCGGTCGTACTGGCCCGGAACGATGCCCGGCAAGGTCGCCAGGCGATGCGCGCCCTTGCTGTGCTCGGGGATGGACTTCAAGAGCGCCTCGGTATAGGGATGGGCCGGGCGGCGGAAGATGTCCGGCACCGGTGCGAGCTCCGCGACCTGTCCGGCGTACATCACCGCCACCTTGTGGGCGATCTCGGCGACCACCGCGAGGTCGTGGGTGATCAGGATCAACGCCATCTCGCGGCTCTGCTGCAGGCTCACCAGCAGATCCATGATCTGCGCCTGGATGGTCACGTCGAGCGCGGTGGTCGGCTCGTCGGCGATCAGCAGTTTGGGGTCGCAGGCGATCGCCATCGCGATCGCGACGCGCTGGCTCATGCCGCCCGAGAGCTGGTGCGGATAGGCCTCGAGGCGGGTCGCGGCGGCGGGGATCTCGACCCGCTCCAGGAGTTCCAGCGCACGCTTCTTCAGCGCCGCGCCACGCAGGCCCTGGTGGATCTTCAGCACCTCCATGATCTGGAAGCCGACGGTGAAGCTCGGGTTGAGCGCGGTCATCGGGTCCTGGAAGATCATCGCGATGTCCTTGCCGACGATCCGGCGGCGGCCGCGCGCCGACAGCGTGAGGAGATCCTTGCCGTCGAAGCGCAGCGTGTCGGCGACGATGCGACCCTGGCCTTCGAGAAGGCCCATCATCGCCATCATCGTCACCGACTTGCCGGAGCCGGATTCGCCGACGATGCCGACGATTTCGCC
The DNA here is from genome assembly GCA_041916775.1 of Rhodocyclaceae bacterium. Taxonomy (GTDB): domain Bacteria; phylum Pseudomonadota; class Gammaproteobacteria; order Burkholderiales; family Rhodocyclaceae; genus UBA2357. The sequence continues at coordinate 97,611 of JAYRYZ010000009.1, forward strand.
CTGGCCGACGGTGAGCGACAGCCCCTCCACCGCGCGGAAGGGGCGATCGATCGCGCCGAACTCCACCGACAGGTTTTCGATTGTGAGCAGACTCATGTCTTGTACACCTCAGGCGGCCAGCTTGAGCTTGGGGTCGAGCGCGTCGCGCAGGCCGTCGCCCATCAGGTTGATCGCCAGCACCGACAGCAGGATCGTCAGGCCGGGCAGCGTCACCACCCACCAGGCGCGCTCGATGTAGTCGCGCGCCGAGGCGAGCATCGTGCCCCACTCCGGCGTGGGCGGTTGCACGCCCAGGCCGAGGAAGCCGAGTGCGGCGATCTCGAGGATGGCGGCGGAGAAGCTCATCGTCGCATGCACGATCAGCGGCGCCATGCAGTTGGGCAGCACGGTGATGAACATCAGCCGCGCGAGCCCGGCGCCCGCCACGCGCGAGGCGGTGACGTAGTCGCGGTTCAGCTCGGTCATCGCCGAGGCGCGGGTGAGGCGCACATAGGCAGGCAGCGACACGGTGGCGATCGCGATCATCGCGTTGAGCAGACCCGGCCCGAGGATGGCCATGATCGCCACCGCCAGCAGCAGCGAGGGCAGCGCCATCATGATGTCCATCATGCGCATGATCGGCCCGCCGAGTGCGCGCGGGAAGAACGCGGCCAGCAAGCCGAGCACCACGCCGGGCAACAGCGCCATCAGCACCGAGCAGAGGCCGATGAAGAGCGACAGCCGCGCGCCATGGATGAGACGCGAGAGGATGTCGCGCCCGAGTTCGTCGGTGCCGAGCAGAAAGCGCGCCGAACCGCCGTCCAGCCACGCGGGCGGGGTCAGCAGGGCATCGCGGTATTGCTCGATCGGGCTGTAGGGTGCGACCCAGGGCGCGAACACCGCACAGAAGGTCACCAACAACATGAACAACAGCCCGGCGACCGCACCCTTGTTGCGCGAGAAGCCGATCCAGAACTCGCGCAGCGGCGAGGGGTAGGCCAGCGCAGGATCTTCGGCGGGCTGGGCGGAAGCGAGATCGGCCACGTTCATCGCGCGCTCCTCATTTGCCGTGACGGATGCGCGGGTTGGCCACCCCGTACAGCACGTCCACGATGAAGTTGGTGAGGATGACCAAGGTGGCCACCATCAGGATGCCGTTCTGCACCACCGGGTAGTCGCGCCGGCTGATTGCGTCGATCAGCCACTTGCCGATGCCGGGCCAGGAGAAGATGGTCTCGGTGAGCACCGCGCCGCCCATCAGCGTGCCCACCTGCAGGCCGATCACCGTCAGCACCGGGATCAGCGCGTTGCGCAGGGTATGGATGAAGATCACCCGCGCCGGCGAGAGACCCTTGGCCCGCGCGGTGCGCACGTAGTCCTCGCGCAGCACCTCGAGCATGGAGGAGCGCGTCATGCGCGCGATCACCGCGAGCGGAATCGTGCCGAGCACGATCGCGGGCAGGATCAGGTGGCGCAGCGCGTCGACGAAAGCGCCCTTGTTGAACTCGGGGTCGGCCGCCTCGGCCATCCATGCGTCGATGAGCATGAAACCGGTCACCGGCGGCACATCGTAGGCGAGCGAAAGCCGGCCCGACACCGGCGTCCAGCCCAGGCTCACCGAGAAGAACATGATGAGGATCAACCCCCACCAGAAGATCGGCATCGAGTAGCCGGTGAGCGACAGCCCCATCACACCGTGATCGAAGATGGAGCCGCGCTTGATCGCGGCGACCACGCCGGCGAGCAGGCCGAAGGTGGCGGCGAAGAGCATCGCCGCGATCGCGAGTTCGAGTGTCGCCGGGAACAGCGCCTTGAACTCGCCCCACACGCTGCTCTTGGTGACCAGAGAGCGGCCCAGATCGCCCTGGGCGAGGTTGGCGATGTAATCGAAATACTGCACGTGCAAGGGCTTGTCGAGTCCCAGGCGCTGCATCGCAGCTGCATGCAGGGCGGGGTCCAGGGTGCGCTCACCCATCATGACCTCGACCGGATCACCGGGGATCATGCGGATCATCGCGAAGGTGAGCAGCGTGATGCCGAAGAAGGTCGGCACCAGCAGGGCGAGCCTGCGGAGGATGAATGAAAACATGCCTGGCTCTCGCTGAAGGGCCGGACCGGCGGCACACGGCCACCGGCCCGGCATTCCGGGATGGACCCCCGGGGCTTACTTCACGCTCACGCCGCGGAAGCTGTAGTCACCGAAGGGGCTGATCTTGAAGCCCTCGACTTCCTTGCGCATCGGCTGGTTGATCGTCGAGTGGGCGATCGTCGACCAAGGCAGGTCCTGCTTGAAGATCTCCTGCGCCTTCGCGTACAGCGCGGCACGCTCGGCCTGGTCGTTGATGGTGCGCGCCTTCAGCACCAGCTCGTCGAACTCCTTGTTGCAGTAGCGCGCGTAGTTGGAGCCACCGATCGCCTCGCAGGTGAGCAACACGCCGAGGAAGTTGTCCGGGCTTGCGTAGTCGCCGGTCCAGCCGATCAGGCCGGTGTCGTGCTCGCCGTTCTTCATGCGCTTGAGGTACTCACCCCACTCGTAGCTCACGATCTTGGCCTTCACGCCGATCTTGGCCCAATCGGCCTGGATCATCTCGGCCATGAGCTTGGCGTTGGGGTTGTAGGGCCGCTGCACCGGCATCGCCCACAGGTCGATCTCCAGCCCGTTCGGGTAACCCGCCGCAGCCAGCAGCGCCTTCGCCTTGTCGACGTCGAAGGGCGCGTTCTGCAGCTTGTCGTTGTAGGACCACAGCGAGGCCGGGAAGGGGTTGGACGCTTCCTGACCCTGCCCCTGATACACCGCCTCGATGATCGCCTTGCGGTTGATCGCCATGTCCAGCGCCTGGCGCACCTCGGGCTTCTGGAACTGCGGCTTCTCCATGTTGTAGGCGAGGTAGCCGATGTTGAAGCCGGGCGCGGAGATCATCTTCAGCGCCGGGTCGTCCTTCATCGCAGCCAGATCGGTCGGCCGCGGGTAGGACATGATGTGGCACTCGCCCGCCTTCATCTTCTGGTAGCGCACCGAGGCGTCGGTGGTGATCGCGAACACGAGGTTGTCGACCAGGACGCCGTCCTTCTCCCAGTAATCCTTGTTGCCGGCGTAGCGGATCTGCGCATCCTTCTGGTAACGGCGGAACACGAAGGGCCCAGTGCCGACCGGCAGCTGGTTGATCTGCTCGGCGCGGCCCTCCTTCACCAGCTGGTCCGCGAACTCGGCCGACAGGATGGACGCGAAGGGCATTGCGATCTTGATGATCAGGTCGGCATCCGGCTTGTTCATGTTGAAGCGCACGGTATAGGGATCGACCGCCTCCACAGACTTCACGTTCGCGTCCAGACCGGTGTCGGACGCATACGGGAACTCGGTCGGATACGCCTTGCGGAAGGGGTGCTCCTTGTCGATCATGCGCATGAAACTGAACACCACGTCGTCCGCGTTGAACTCGCGGGTGGGCTTGAAGAAGTCGGTGGTGTGGAACTTCACGCCCTTGCGCAGCTTGAAGGTGTAGGTGAGTCCGTCCGGGCTCACCTCCCAGGATTCGGCGAGGCCGGGCACGGCCTCGGTGGAGCCTTTCTCGAACTCGGCGAGGCGGTTGAACACCGCATGCCCTGAGGCATCGAAGGTGTTGCCCCCGGTGTACTGCGCGACATCGAAGCCTTCCGGGCTCGCTTCCGAGCAATAGATCAGCGTTCCGGCGGCATGAACGTTCAGGGTCACGCCGGCAAACAGTCCGGCGGCAATCAGCAATTTACGAACGACCTGCATGAAGCTCTCCTGTTCCATTGATGGACCCCGCCGCGCCTTTCGGGAACGCGATGCGGGGGTGACGGTACAGCCGTTGCGGGTCACATTATGCGCCCAGACGTCGCCATCGCAATGCCCCGGCCGAATGTCTGCCCTGGTCTGGGATGCCCGAACGGCGCCACTTTCGAGAATTTGACGATTCTGTCGCACGACCCTGCGGCCCGAGCACAGCTGCATTTCACCCCAACCGTCAAGACATTGCTCATTGCAGCAAATGGGAAATACAAGGGGGCATGCAATTTCCATTTCGAGCGGCAACCGTTAATATCAAATCCGCAAACGAGTCATAATAAATTTCGCATTCGTCAGATATTGCAGGGAGTTTCGCCGTGAGCCATCCGCCGTGCACACCGAACCGCCTCCGCCAACTCTGGCTGGCCACGCTGCTCCCGCTGTGCCTTGCCGGAACCCAGGCGATGGCGGCCGATGGTGATTTCCGCTACGTCGTGAAACCCGGCGACAACCCCTGGAACATCACCGCGCGTTACCTGCGGCACATCGATTACTGGCCGCGCATCCAGAGCTACAACGACATCGTGGCGCCCACGGCGATCCCGCCTGGCACGGTGCTTCGCATCCCGGTCGCGTGGATGCGGGCCGACAGCATCAGCGCGAACGTCGTCGATCTGCGCGGAGAGGTCATCGCCGAGCGTGCCGGAGAGCGTATCCGGCTCGAGCCGGGCATGGCCGTGAGGCCGGGTAGCGTGATCCGCAGCGGGGCGGAGAGCAGCTTCAAGCTGCGCTATCCCGACGGTAGCGAGACCCTGGTGGGAGAGAACGCCGAGCTGCGCCTGAAGAACGTGCGCAAGCTGCGCGCCGGCAACGCGCAGCAGGTCGATCTCGAGTTGCGCGGCGGCGAGTTGCACAACCGTGTCGAAACTGCGCCGAATGCCGGGGGCCGGTTCGTGATTCAGACCCCGGCAGCGGTCGCCGCGGTGCGGGGAACCGACTTCCGCGCTGCCGCTACACCGACGACGACGCGCGTCGAGACCTTGAGCGGCGAAGTGCGCTTGCGCAACGCACGTGGCGAGGTGCGGCTTGCAGCGGGCGCGGGGTCGCTTGCCGGGCTGGGTGATCGCCCGGAAAAGGCGGCAGCGCTTCTGCCCGCCCCCGATCTTGGCGGACTCGCGCGCATCGAGCGGCTGCCGATCGAGGAGAGCATCGCGCCCGTGGAAGGGGCGAGTGCCTATCGCACCCAGGTTGCCCCGCTGGAGGGTTTCAACGTCTTGCTGTCCGACCGGACAAGCCCGCGCGCCGCCCTGACCGCCCGCGGCGAGCTGCCCGACGGCCGCGACCGCGTCAAGGTGCGGGCGGTGGACGCTCGCGGGATCGAGGGCCTGGACGCCGAAGCGGAAGTCGAGATCGACGCGCGCCCGGAGCCGCCCTTCGTCATCACCCCCGCGCCGGACGGCGTCGCGTCCGACGAGCGCAGCCATTTTGGCTGGGCGGAGGTGCCCGGGGCGCTGCATTACCATTTCGAACTTGCCGCCGACAGCGGTTTCAGCGAGGTTCTCGCCCGTCACGACGCGCTCACCTCGGCGACCCATACCCTGGACGAAGCCCTCCCGCAGGGCGTGTATTTCTGGCGCGTCGCGGTCACGACGCCTGACGAGGGCCGCGGCCCATACTCCGATGCACATCGCTTCCGCCGCCTTGAAGCTGGCCCGGAGCCGGAGAGCGCCGAGGTGGTCAGTGGCGAGCTCGCACTGCGCTGGCGGGCCACGCCGGCAGCGACCGCCTATCGGGTGCAGATCGCGAGCACCGCAGACTTTGCGCAGCCCTTGCATGAGATCGACACCAACGAACCCGGCATCACGATCGAGGCGCCGCCCGCCGGGCAATACTTCGTCCGCGTCCGTCATGTCGAAGCGGACGGCGCCACCGGCCCGTGGGGCCGTCCGCAGACCCTCGAGGTACCGCACAACTACTGGCCCGCGCTGCTGATCCTGGCACCCCTGCTGTTCCTGTGATGAAGCTCGAGGCCGCCAGGCACGCGCTTTCCCGACGCGGTAGCTGGCTGCTCGCGATACTGATCGCGCTGCTGCTCGGCCTTGTCGATCCGGGCGCTGTGCGGCGGCTCGACCTCCTCATCTACGACCAGCTCGAGCCGGTGTTCCGCGCCCCGGCTCTCGCACCCGCATCAGCGGTCGTCGCGATCGACGACCGCACGCTGGCTGCGCTTGGCCAGTGGCCGCTGGACCGGAGCCTGCATGCAGCGCTGATCGCGCGTCTCGACGACGCTAGGGCGGACGCGATTGCCGTCTCCATCCTCTTCCCCGAGCCCTCGGCGGGTGACGACGCCCTGGCGGCAGCGCTGCTCGCGAGCGGCAAGGTCGTGCTGCCGGTCGCGCCGCGACCTCAGCAGGCGGGATTTCCCGGCGTGCTGGAGGTCCTCCCGACGCCGGAGCTCGCCGACGCAGCTGCAGCACTCGGACATGTCGACGTGGAGCTCGACACCGACGCCCTCGCCCGCCGCACCTTCTTCCACGCCGGCAGCGGTGGCCCGCACTGGGAGGCGCTGGCGCTGGCAAGCCTGCGCGTTGCCCGACAAGCGACGGGTAGCGACGGCCCCACCGCCGGCGCCCCTTCCCCCGACGTGCGCGTGCAGCGCGTGTCCAGCGCCTGGCACCGCGCAGGCGAGCTATTGCTGCCCTACCCGGACGCCGGTAGCGCACCCATCGCCCTGTCCTACATCGATGTGCTCGAGAAGGCGGAAATGGCGTCGCTGCTGCGCGGGCGCAGCGTCTTCCTCGGTGTCACAGCCCTCGGGCTGGATGCCGGTCTCCCCACGCCCGCCTCGCCGGAGGGCCAACCGATGGCCGCCGTCGAGTTCCACGCGCGCGCGTTCGAGGCCCTGCGCAGCGGGATCACCTACCAGACCGCACCACCATGGGTGGCGCTGGCTGTGTCCCTGGCCTGTCTGATGGTGCCGACTCTGCTGTTTCCGCGCGTCAAGCTGCGTGCGGCCGCCGCGCTAGGCGTGCTCGTGTGCATGCCGCTGCTCTCGGCCGGGCTGGGGCTCAAGTTCGCGCAGCTGTGGATCCCTCCGGGGAGCGGCCTGATCGCCTTCGCGGTCGGTTACATCGGTTGGTTCGCGCATTCGCTGCGGCACGCCCGCGGTTCGCTGCAGCTAGCCAGGCGGGACGCTGACGCGACCCTGCGTTCCATCGCCGACGCGGTCATCATGCTCGATGGCGCGGCGCGGGTGCAGCTCAGCAACCCCGTGGCCGAGGCGCTCACCGGTCAGCGCCTGGCAAGGTCGCGCGGCAAACCTCTGGAGCACCTGCTCACCGAGTTTACCGACCAGGCAGAGGACATCCTCAGCCTGGTCGGTACCTGCATCAACACCCATCAGACACTGCGCCTGCAGACGCCCATCGAGTGGCATGCACCGGACGGCGGACGACGCTCGCTGCAGGTGACGGCGACGCCGGTCGGCGGGCGCTACGAGGGGGCTGTGCTCGCCTTCAACGACGTGTCCGAGCTGCTCGCCGCCACCGCGCAGTTGCGCTTCGAGGCCACTCACGACGCGCTCACCGCGCTGCCCAACCGCACCCTGCTGCTGGATCGTCTGCAAAACGCGCTACTGCGCGCCAACCGCCAGGGCGAGATGATTGCGCTGCTGTTCGTCGATCTCGACCGCTTCAAGCGCATCAACGACAGCCTCGGACACAGCACAGGGGACGCGGTGCTGAAGTTCGCGGCGGCCCGGCTGCTCGAATCCGTGAGGGATGGCGATACCGTCTCGCGCTGGGGTGGCGACGAATTCATCATCCTGATGGAGCATCTCAAGGACCGCAGCGCGGTGATCCATGTCGCACAACGGGTGCTCGGGCTGCTGGAGCGGCCGTTCGACATCGGCGAGGAATCCGGCCTGGTGCTGTCATGCAGCATCGGCATCGCGATCGGCCCGCAGGACAGCATGGACGCCCAGACCCTGCTATCGATGGCGGACAAAGCCATGTATCAGGGCAAGCAGGTCGGTGGCAGCAGCTACACCTTCTACGCACCTGAGATGAACAACTGGACGCGCGATCGCCTCAACCTTGAGGGCGCGTTGCGCCATGCCCTGCAGCACGGCGAATTCGAGATGTTCTACCAACCCCAGGTCGACGTCACGGACCGGCGCCTGGTCGGCTTCGAATCGCTGATCCGCTGGCGACGGCCGGGCGCGGGCCTGGTACCTCCGGACCGCTTCATCCCGGTGGCGGAGGAGAGCGGGATCATCTGCCCGATCGGCGACTGGGTCGTGCATGCGGTGGTCGAGCAGGTCGCGCGCTGGCAGCGCGCAGGGTTCGCCACCGTGCCCGTCGGCATCAACGTGTCGGCCCGCCAGTGCCTGGACACGTCGGTGGTGGACAGCCTGAAGGCGGCGCTGCGCGACACCGGCCTGGAGCCGCGCCTGCTCAAGGTGGAACTCACCGAATCCACCGCGATGAAGGACCCGGAACGTGCGCTGGATCTGCTTCACAACATCAACGCACTGGGCGTCGAGATCGCGGTCGACGACTTTGGCACCGGCTATTCATCGCTGTCGCTGCTGCAACGCTTCCCGATCTCCGAGCTCAAGATCGACCGCAGCTTCGTCAGCGACGTCGGCCCCGACAACGACAACGCCGCCATTGTGCGCGGCACCATTGCCCTCGCCCACGGTCTGGGCATGCGGGTGGTCGCTGAGGGAGTGGAGACGGATGCGCAACTCGCCTATCTCGCCGCTTACCACTGCGACGTGGCTCAGGGTTACCTGTTCTCGCGGCCCCGCCCGGCGGGCGAACTCGACGCCTGGCTGGCAGGCGCGGGCGACAAGCGCGAGGCCTGCGGCTGACACGTGCGCAATTGCCGGCGGGTCACTGGAAGCGATCGGCGCGCAGTGGCGCGAGGTCCACCGGCGGCGTGCGCCCGCTCACGAGATCGGCGACGATGCGCCCGGTGATGCCCGCGAGAGTGAGGCCGATGTGGCCGTGCCCGAACGCGTGAATGACGCGCGCATCACGCGCCGAAGGGCCGATCACCGGCATGGAGTCGGGCATCGACGGACGGAAACCCAGCCAGGTGCGCGCCGACTGGCCGACGCCGGGCACAAGCTGGCGCACGCGCCGGGCGATGATGTCGGTACGCACCGCCCGCGCCGGCTTGCCCAGCCCGCCGAGCTCCACCGTGCCGGCGGCGCGCAGCCCCTCGTGCGTGGGCGTCATGTAGAAGCCGAACTCCGGGTAGCAGGTCGGCGCACTGAGCCGCGCGCCGTCCTCCGGGAAGAGCACGTGGTAGCCGCGCTCGGTGTCGAGCGCCACCTGCTCGCCGATCGTCTGCGCGAGCCGGCGCGACCACGCGCCAGCGGCGATCACCACCCGATCGGCGCGGAGCGTCTCGCCCGTACCCTGCACGCGCACACCGTCCGCGCCCGGCTCCAGCCCGGCCACCTCGCCAGCGATGATCTGCCCGCCCCGCGCGCGGATCGCCTCCGCCAGCCCGATCGCGTAGCGCTGCGGTGTATCCAGGCTGTAGGCGTCGAGAAACTCCAGCCCCTTGTGGTAAAGCGGCGCCAGCCCCGGCTCGCGCGAACGGATCTCGTCCGCATCGAGGATGCGCATGCGCACCCCCTCTCGCTCGCGCAGCGCGATGTCGCCCTGGGCCGCGGCAAACTTGGCCGCATCGCGGTACAGATACAGGCAGCCGCTGCGGCGCAGCAAGCCGGGCAGCGCAACCTCTTCGATGAGCGGCGCATGCCCCGCCTCGGCGAGGCGGATCAGCCCGCCCAGCACACCGACGATGCGGCTCACCTCGGCAGACGTGCTCGCCCGCAGAAAACGCAGCAACCACGGCGCGAGTCGCGGCAGATCGCCCCAGAACAAGGACAACGGCCCCTCGCGGTCGAGCAACATGCCCGGCACCGCGCGCACGATGCCAGGCATCGCCACCGGCAGCACCGCCCCGAACGCCATCGTGCAGGCGTTGCCGAAGCTTGCTGCCTGCTCGTAGCTGCGCCCCTCGCCCGGCGGCGAGGGATCGACGACGGTGACACGATGGCCGCTCTTCAGCAGCCACAGCGCGGTTGACAAGCCCACCACGCCCGCCCCCACCACCACCACGGACCGCGACGACTCTTGCGGTGCCGGGACAATCTCGGGCAAGGATCCAAAAGACATGCGGGACAACATGCACACTCCACCCTGGTTAGACGCAACAGCTTGCCACAATGCATGCATCGGGCGCATGCCCAGAGGCGACCTCGGACGCGGCGCACCGGCGGCAACGTGACGCCCCAGAAGGCCCCGGCCTGCTGCAGCAACAAAGATGGCGGCTTCGCATGTGCGACGCCGCCATGACATCCGCGCCGCGCTGCGCTATCGTGCAGACATGTCCGCCCGCCCCAACAGGAGAACCCGCATGAAACGCCTCACCCTTGCCGCTGTGCTTGTCTGTCTTGCCGCTCCGGTGTTTGCCGAAGGTTCCAGCTGCACCGCCAGCGCCACCGAGAAGAAACTCGCCGGCGCAGCGAAGAAGAGCTTCCTCGACAAGTGCGAGCGCGACGCGACCGCCCGCTGCGAGGCCGCCGCCGCAGAGAAGAAGCTCAAGGGCGCGGCCAAGACCAGCTACACCGGCAAGTGCGTGAAGGACGCCGTCGGCGCCCCCTGAACGGCACCGGAATGACACGCAGCCTGCCGCACATCCCTGATGACGAGGTCGAGATCAGCGCGATCCGCGCGCAGGGTGCTGGTGGGCAAAACGTCAACAAGGTGTCGAACGCAGTGCACCTGCGCTTCGACATCCGCGCCTCGTCCCTGCCCGACGAGATCAAGGCCCGCCTTCTCGCCCTGCCGGATCAGCGCATCAGCAAGGACGGCGTGGTGATCATCAAGGCCCAGGCCTTCCGCAGCCTGGAGAAGAACCGGGGCGAGGCGCTGCGCCGGCTCGCCCAGTTGGTCGCTGCGGCGAGCGAGGTGGCCCGCCCGCGCCGTCCGACGCGGCCCACTCGCGGCGCGGTGGAGCGCCGGCTCGCAGCGAAGGCACGCCACGCGGCGATCAAGGCGGACCGCCGCCGCACCGGCGACTGAAGCTCCCCCCGGAAGGTACGATCAAGCCTGCTGCCGCCCAGGCGGCGTGCGCGGCAACCACACCCTGAAGACGCTACCCTCTCCGGGCGTGCTATCGACGTCGATGCGCCCGCCATGCGCGGTGACGATGTCCCACGCGAGCGACAGGCCAAGCCCGGTGCCCTGCCCGACCGCGCGGGTGGTGAAGAAGGGCTCGAACAGGCGCGCGCGCACTTCGTTGCTCATGCCGCAGCCGGTATCGGCGATCTCGAACCACACAAGGGCCGCGTCCGCACCACTCCTCACGGTGAGCGTGCCCGGCCCCTCCATCGCCTGCTCGGCGTTCGCTACCAGACTCAGGATCACCTGGTTGATCTGCGCCGCAATGCAGGGCACCGGTGGCACCTCGCCGAGCGCCCGCACCACCGTGATGCGCTCGGCGAACGCATGCGCCGCGAGCGCGAGCGTGGTCTCGATCGCGGCGTTGATGTCCGTCGTTTGCCACGCCGCCTCGTCCACATGCGCGAAGCCACGCAGGTTCGCGACGATGCGAGTCACCCGCTCCAGACCGGCGTTCGACTCCTTCAGCAGGTCGGTCAAGTCCTCGCGCAGGTAATCCAGGTCCGCCGCGACGAAATCCGCCTCGCCGGCCTTGCCATCGCGGCAACGCTCCGCGAGCGCGAGCAAGCTGCGCGCATAGTTGCCGAGCGTACCGAGGTTGGAACGGACGAAGCCCACCGGGTTGTTGATCTCGTGCGCGACACCCGCCGCCAGCTGGCCGACCGAGGCCATCTTCTCCGCCTGCAGGAGCCGGCTCTGCGCGCTCTCCAGCGCTCCCACGGTACCGACGAGCTCCAGCCAGCGCCGCCGCAGCATCTCCAGCAGCAACCAGCCCAGCGCCGCAACCACGATGAAGATCAGTCCATGGACGAAAGCTGCGCGCTGCACTGCGGCCTGCACCGCGCGCGCGATCGGCGCATACGCCTGCGACACGCTGATGCCGCCGCGCACCTCTCCGACCTTGTAGCCTTGCTTTGCGTGGCAGGCGAGACACGGCTCGGTGACCGGCAGCGGCGCCATGAAGCGCAACGCACGTGCAACGCCCTCGCCGACCACGCCGACCACCTCCTTCTCGCCACGCTCGAACGCGGTGAGCGCCACCCGCTCCCAGTCGTCCGGCGCATTCGCGGGCCGGATCGGGCGCAGGCTGGTGAGGCGGAACACCGCGCCCTGCTCCGATTCCGCCATGCTGGCGATCAGGCGCGTCATGTAGGCCGGGTTGATCATCGTCATCGCCACCCCGTCGGTGGTGACCACATCGCGACGCTCGTGCTCGAGGTAGGGGTTGGGCTGTGTCTGCGGCGTCACCGGCACGTAGACGCCGCCATGGCTCGCGTTCCAGGCGCGCGTGAGCAGCACCATGTGGAACATGTTGCGCGCGCCCTCGAGCGCGACCTCCACCGCCTGCTTGCGGATCTGAGCGCCCTGCAACTGGAAGGACGCCACCAACACCGCCGCCCATACGAGCAGCGGCACCAGCCACCAGCGGCGCAGCCGAATCGCACTTGGCACGACAGACTCAGCGGCCACAAACTGGGGGTCAACGCGGTCGGCAGACCATTGGCTTGCTGTATGAGCCTGCATCTTGTAGGCGCATTCACTCAGGGATAATTCGCCAAGATACACTCACAGGGAGACGCCAACCACAACGTTCCTGGCTGCGAAGACCCTGAGAGGCTTGTCTCCTTCCGCTCCCCGAACTTGAGCGTGCTCAGTATTGCCAGTCTTTGGACCAATGATTGGTCAAGACGGCTGAGCCGGGTTGCCCCGGCTCATCGTACAAAGAAACAAAGAACTCAAGTTCAGGCATCGACCTTTCTGCGGCGCGTCAAACCCAATCCGATTGCTGCAAGGCCAAGCAGTGCCAATGAGGAAGGCTCTGGTACGTCGTTACCTCCATCCTCGTACTCGACGCGGATGAACACGTTTGCGCGATCAGGCGGGTTGTTAAATCCAGCGTAGGTGTAAGTCCACTGGTAGAGGCTGGAACCCTGGAGATGCAATCCGAACCAAGTATCCCCGGCACTGACGCTGTTTTTGAGGAGAGTCGTGATGTCGACGAGGTTGTCACCGAAAGCAACTGGTGCAAGCAGAGAACCGTAATTGATCAGTGGGGCATTCCAGTTGTAGGTGAGGTTACCACTACCGCCGTTAAAACCGGTAACGGTCGCATTCTGGGACCCCACCGAGCCGTCAAGCAGTGAGAACCCCAGGGAGGCACCGATGATCGACTTCCCGGCAAGGCCGCCGATATTCACTTGGGCAACAGTCCGGCTAAAGTCAGAACGCTCAAGACCAAAGAGATGAGCCCATGAATCCTGGTACATGCCAAGAAAACCATCACCCGAATATGTGGCGAGTGTGTCATAACTCTGGTACTCGTTGAAGGTGCCGATGTCCGACAGATCATAGGTCACAATGCCTGCATGGACCTGGAAGGCCATCAAACTTAGCAGAAGTGCCGAAAGTTTCTTCATTTCTTGTCTCCGGTTACGAAATCACTGACAGCACTTAAGCAAAGCTCATGCCTTAAAAAAAGTTATATTTGAATCATCACCTTAAGAAACAATAAATTTCACAGATGTAAAAAATTCCGACATGCAGCACGTGCGGCTGTCTCAGCGTCCACCCCGAGCAGACCATTCGCAATTGCTGCAAATGGTCAGGACGAGCGGACACGCGGCCTTTGGAGCCGTCTCGGTCAGCGTGAAAAGATCCGCGGATCGGGCTTGCGCACCGGTGTCGCGCAGGCCTCGATCGGCACGCGCGGGACGGGGCAACGCCACAGGTCGTCGAGTGCAGCCTGGGTACGCTGCTGGAACGCGGCCCGGGTCTCGCCCTCACCCGGTCCCTGACCGGCGACAATCGCGCGGAGCTCGATCGTGTGCAGCGCGGGCGCAACCGGAAACGTGCTCTGGTAATGCACGACCATGCGGCGCTGGACGAGATCGACCGAGACGATGACCGGCCGCATCGGCACGGGGATCATCTCGCCGCTGCGGTAATGCAGCATCACGTAGGGTTCGGTGGGCGACGGCAGGCTGAGGTTCATCGCCTGACCTTTGCCAGGCTTAACCGAGAGAACGGCGCCCGGCGGCAGAAAGCCGTCGAGACGATGGCCGGCCTCGACCCGCTGCGACCCGACGCAAGGCACATAGGACCACTCGACATCGCGTGCCGCCTTGCCCACCACCATCATCTCGCCGCCCTCGATCTTGGTGAGCTGCGTGAGCTTCAGGCGCTTGCGGTCGGCGTCGCGCACTCCGTTCAGCGTGCCGCCATGAACGAAGATGGCGGTGGTCGGAAACCAGGTGTTGCGCATGTTGCCGATGCTGCCCTTGTCACCGCAGACCTTGTCGAGCGCCGGGTCGTCGGAGGCGGAGAGCGCGCCTTCCTGCTGCTGCGACACCACGAGCCTGCCACGTGCGTCGATATCGAAGCTCAGCTTGGCGTTCCAGGTGTAGTAGTCCTGACCCGCCACGGCGCTGCACGCGCCGTCGCAGGTGAGCAGCACCGCGGGCATGGGGGTGAAGTTCACCACCTCCGGCCCCGACGCTTGCGGCGGCTGCGTCGGCGCCGCCTCCATGGGCGGCTCGACCGGGACGGTCGCGCAGGCCTTGAGCAGGAGCGCAGCGAGGATCGCGCTGGCAGCGCGTGTGAGGCGGGCGTTGTTCATGGCGGATCCTCTTCAGGTTGGCAAGCAGGCGCCGAGCGTGTCGCGGCATTATAGGTGGGCGGAAAGGGTGGCGCGACTCGTGCGAAAACGCATGCCCCAACGCGTGCCGCCTGTCTCACTCGGCACGCTACCTTGTAGCACCCGCGCGTCGTCGCAGCTCCGCGCCGGCAGCCGAGCACGTGCTCAACGTGCCACGACCTCCAGGATGGGTACCGGCGTGACCGCGCTCGGCTGCTGGAAGGGGTTGCCCTGGATGAGGACGATGGCGGCGGTGGGCGCGGCGGCGAGCGCGAACAGCAGCATTGAGGCGAACGCGGCGCGTGGCCTGTCGACATGTACCAGCGCCACCGACAACAGCGTGAGCAAACCGAGGAAGCCCATGCCCAGCCACTTCAGCGGGTTCACATGGGTCTGGCTGAGTGCGACGCGCTGGTCGCGTTCATCCAGCGCCTCGCCTGCGCGCGCGAGCATCGCCGCCTGCAGGGTGGCACCCAGGGCGTTGCCGACCGCGTCGCTCGCGACCAGATGCAGCAGCGCATCGGCTTCGGCACGTACTGCAGGGCTCTCGTGACGCCGGGCGAGCAACGGCCATTCGTCCGCGCTAGCACGCGCATAGCCATCGACACGATCGCGCAGGGCGGTGCGCAGCGGCTCCTGCAGCCGCTCGCCGAGGGTATGGATGCTGTTCAGCGCCATCGCCTCGCGGTACACCGCCTTCATCGCGCGATCGTGCGCACTCCAGGTGTCGTTGGCGAGAAACGCGAGCGTGAGCGCGAAAAGCACGCCGATGATGTTGATGAAGGGCGGTACGACCCCAGCGAGCGATTGCACCAGCGGCGCGCTGCGACGCCACTGCAGCAGCCACTGCACGACGCCGAGCGCAACGAAGGTGCCGACGACGGCAATCGTCGCGTAACCGTAGTGATCGTAGGTCTGCCAACCGGCGAGTGTGGAGGTAACGACCTGCATGGGTGGTGTGGCCGGCAGCGCCGGCCCTGTGGTTGTGGGTTGGCCGCAATGGTCTCACATTGGCGCGCCACGGCGACCGTCACACCCTGGAATCGCCGCCCCATCGCCGCCCCATCGCCGCTGCACCGCTGCTCACGCGGCGCCGCTTGCCGCGCCGGCGGCAAAACGCACGCTCACCCGCAGCCCACCCAGCGGGCTGTCGCCGAGCGCGATCCTGGCACCGTGCAGTTGCACCACCCGGGCGACGATGCTGAGCCCCAGCCCCGCTCCATGCGCCGGGCCCTGGTGGAAGAAGCGCTCGAACACCTTGTCGCGCAGCGCGACGGGAATACCCGGGCCGCTGTCCTCGACGCAGAGCTCGACGCCATCCCTGCCCGCACGCAGGGTGACGCGGATCGTGCCCTGGTCCGGCGCGTGGCGGATCGCGTTACCGACGAGGTTCTGCACCATGATCGCGAGGCTGGGCGCGTCCGCCGGCAGGTGAAAGTCATGCTTGCCGGCTGCCGCGTCCGCCTCGTCCGCTTCGTCGGCTTCCAGCGTCAGATCCTGGCCACGCGCGAGCGCGAGCGGGATCAGCTCGGCCACCTCGTTACGTGCGAGCGCGAGCAGATCGCAATCCTGCATCCGGGATTGCACCGCGTTCGGTTCGAGCCGCGCCAGGGTCAAGAGCTGCGCAACCACGCGGGTCGCCCGCTGCACACCCGCATCGAGCTGGCGCAGAGCCTCTTCCCGGTCAGCCGGATCGCGCGTCTGCAATGCATTCTGCGCGTGGATGCGGAGCACCGCGAGCGGCGTACGCAGCTCGTGCGCCGCATCGGCGAGAAAGCGCTTCTCGCGCTCCAGCAGCATCGTCACCTGCAGCAGCAGGCGGTTCAGCGCCGCCACGATCGGCTCCAGCTCGGACGGCAGCGGCGCGAGCAGCAGCGGTGCAAGATTGTCCGGGTCGCGGTCCTTCAGCCGCTGTGCCACCAGACCCAGCGGCCGCAGCCCCCAGCCCACCGCGAGCCACACCATCAACGCGAGTAGCGGCACGCCGATCAGGTCGGGGACCAGGCTGCGCAGCGCAACCTTGGTGACGAGCTCACCGCGCAGGTCGTCACGCTCGCCGACCACGATCCAGTGCGCGTCCGCCGCATCGTGCAGCACGAAGAGACGCCAGCCACGCCCATCCACCTGCAGTCGGTGAAAGCCGAGTAGCCCGTCGGCCAGGGTCGAAAGCGGCATGACCGACCGCGTGCCGGGTGCGTCGGGTATACCGTGCGAGTTCAGAGTCCTGTCCGGCGCGCCGGCCGCGCCTTCAGGTCGACGTCGCGCGTCGCTCAGCAACTGGTCGATTGCGCCGGCCGGCAGGCTTGCCCATTGCAGCACCGACTGCCCGGCCTCGTCGAGCACGAGGAAGCCGAGCTTGCTCTCGTACTCGTGCCCGAGGCGCTGCGCCTCCGCGTCTTCGGCCTCGACCGCATGCGCCTCCTCATTCAACGCGAACGCCGCATCCAGCGACGCCTGCAGCGCGCCGCGCGCCTCGGCGGACATGTCGCGGCCCACCATGCCGGCGAGAAGGCGCGCGTACTGCGCGAGCTGGGCGTCGAACAGTTCCTCGATCTCGTGCTGGGCATCGCGATAGCTGATCAGGGCGATCACGCTCAGCACGACGCTGAGGAGCCCGAGCACCAGCAGCAGGACACGGCGCCGGATGGATCGCATCAGAGCCTGTGAATAAATCTGTTGCGCGAACCGATTGTTGCGTTGCTCACTCGCTCACTCCTCGCCTATCTATCTGATTTGTCTCGTCGTTCGCTCGCTCGCGCCTTGCACTCGGCGCTGCTCGCGACGATCTCTTCACAAGCGCTCAGGCCTTGTCCACCATGTAGCCCACGCCGCGCACCGTGCGGATCAGCTCCGGATAGAGCTTCTTGCGCAGGTGGTGGATGTGCACTTCGAGCGTGTTGCTCTCGGATTCGTCGTCCCAGCCGTAGAGTGCCTGCTGGAGCTTGTCGCGCGTAAGCACCCGGCCCGGCTGGGCCAAGAGTTCGTGCAGCAGCAGGAACTCCTTGCGCTGCAGGGTCACCGGCTCGCCGCGGCAGGACACCTGCTGGGCGGCCGGATCGAGCACGACATCGCGATAGGTGAGCGTGGGCTGCGGCCGGTTGAAGCTGCGCCGCAGCAGGGCGCGCAGGCGTGCCTTGAGTTCGTCCACATCGAAGGGCTTGACGAGGTAGTCGTCCGCGCCTGCATCCAGCCCGGCGATGCGGTCGGTGGTCGCATCGCGTGCGGTCAGGACCAGCACCGGCACCGGGTTGGCGGCGGCGCGCAACTGGCGGAGCACCTCGAGACCATCCATCTGCGGCAGTCCGAGATCCAGCACCGCCAGGCCGAAATCCTCGTTGCGCAGCGCGTGCAGCGCGCTCGCGCCGTCCTGCAGCCAATCCACCGTATAGCCTTCGGGCTTGAGGGCCATGCGGATGCCCTCGCCCAACGCGACATCGTCTTCAACCAGCAGGATGCGCATCGTCTCGCATGCCTCGTCAGTTCAGTTGGGCCTGCACGCGCTTCAGGAGCTCGCGGGCCTCGGCACGCCGCCCGGCATCCGCGCTCTCGCGCCCGGGACGGTCGGGGGCCGCCAGGGCCTTTTCGAGCGCCACCTTCGCCTCGGCATGACGCCCTTCACGGTGCAGGAAGTCGCCGTAGAAGTAGTTCGGGTCGATGCCGTCGGGGTTGAGCGCGAGCGCCTTCCTGAGCATCGCCTCGGCCTGATCGTCGTCACCGAAACCGATCGGCCAACCGGGTACCTGATAGTACAGGCTTCCCAGGCTGGTGTAGGCCGATCCGTCGAGCGCCGCCGCGTCCAGGGCCAGCGCGCGCTCCAGCTCCGCCTTGGCCGCCTTCACCAGGTCGAGCGCCCCGAGGCCGCCCTTGGCCCCGGCCCAGGTGCTGAGAATGATGCCGTGCCAGATGCGCAGCTCGGCGGCGGCGGGTTCGCCCGCAACGATCTGGGCAGCCTTCTCGGCGAGTTCGGCGAAGGCCGCCTCGCGCTCGGACGCCGGCAGCTGATAGTTGATCTCGGCCCAGCGGCCCTGCAGCGCGCCGAGCTGGGAGTGGGCGCTCGGGCTCAGCGCCAGCGCCGCCGGTACGAGCGCGAGCAGCGCGGCGCCCAGCGCGAGTCGTTCGAACGTCTTTCTTGCGGTGTTCCTTGCGGCAGAGATCATCATGCGGGCTCCAGTTCAGGGTTCGATTCGGGACAAAGGTCTGGCAAAGCGTTTGATCACCGGCAGCTGTTTGCGCAGGGCCTGGTCCACCAGGCGTGGCAGCAGGCCGTTGAGGCGCACGAAGAGCTTCTCCGGCCAGCCAAGGTAGTGTTCCTCGCGCTCGCGCCGGATGGCATCGACGAGCTGCGCCGCGACCGCCTCGGGCGCATCCATCGCCACGCCCAGTTCGGCGTTCATCGCCACGACAGGCGCGCTGTTCATCTGCGTGCGGGTTGCGCGCGGCGCGACGTAGAGCACCTTCACGCGGCTGTCCGCGAGCTCGCGCCGCAGGGCCTCGGAAAACCCGCGCACCGCGAACTTGCTCGCGCAATAGGCGGCAAAACCGGGATAGCCGATGGAGCCGAAGGTGGAGCCCACGTTGACCAGCAGGCCGCCCGGCGCCTGGCGCAGCAGCGGCAGGACGAGGCGCGTGAGCTGCATCGTGGCGGTGAGGTTGATCGCCACCATGGCCTCGAGCGCATCGTCGTCGTGATCCTCGAGCAAGGTGAATTGACTCACGCCGGCCGCGTTGACCAGGCAGTCGAGCCTTCCGAGTGCGCGCGCGGCGGCGAGCACGGCCTCGCGGCCGGCACGCGTACCGAGATCGGCGCCGACCAGCGTCACCTGGCCGGGATGAGACGCAGCGAGTGCCTCGAGAGGCTCGGTGTGGCGCGCGACCAGCAGCAGCCGCGCACCGCCGGCACAGAGCTGGCGTGCGAGCGCCTGGCCGATGCCGCCGCTCGCGCCGGTGACGAGTACGGTTGCGCGTGAGAGGTCCATGTCCGCGTCCTCAGGCGAGCGCATCGACCGACTCACCGCGGGCATCGCACACGGCCGCCTCCGCAGTGTCGGTGAGGCTGCGGAAGATGTCGCCATAAAGGCGATAGACCACCCGCGCGGTATGCACGACGGCCGCCTTGTCGTCCTCGTCCTCCAGCCGGTTCATCAGGGTCTCGAAGAACTTCACGTGGTCGATGTCCAGCGCACCGTGCGAGTTCAGGTAGCTGAAGGCCCCCACCGGCAAGCCCAGCGAAGTCTGGATGACGCCGGCCGCGCGCGTCGCGAGCGCGATGCTGGTGCCTTCCAGCACATTCACCATGCCGAAGAAGCTCACCGGGTTGTGGCGGGCAATGCGGTCGTACACATAGCTCACCATCAGCTCGGTCGGCAGCGCGGGTTGGCCGCGCCGCACCGCCTCCGCGTCGGCGCCGCACGCCGCGATGTCGTTGAGGATCCACTCCTGGTGGCCGTACTCCTCCTCGATGTATTCGGCGATGGCCTCGCGCAGCCATTCAAGCCGCTCCGGCAGGCGCGCGCCGCACGCCATCAGGAGCGGAACGGTGTGCTTCACATGGTGGTAGGCCTGGTTGAGAAAGGCGACGTACTGGGCGCGTGTCACCCGCCCCTCGAGCGCAGCGGCGATGATCGGGGACGTGAGCAGATGGTTGCGCTCGCGCGTGGTCTGGTTCTGGAGATGCTCGAAGAAGCTCATGCTGGAATCCTCTGACTGGGGTGCAGGTTGTCGGTATCCGTCGGGGCGCCGGTCGAAGCGGTGATCGCGACGACTGCGGCGTGGTAGTGCGCACGCAGCGCGGCACGGCGCAGACGGCCATTCGCGGTGGCAAGCCCGTTGGCGGGTGTGAAGGCCTGCTCGGCACGCAGCACGCGGTGCGCGCGGGCGTAATCGGGCAGGGTCGCGTTGATGCTCGCCACCGCTGCGGCAAGGTCGGCATCGCTGCAGGCCGGGTCGCGCGGCACGAGTACCGCGAGGTTCTCCGCCAGCGCCTCGCCGTAGAGCCAGGCCTGGGCGATGGCGCCGTGCTGGGTGAGCTCGGACTCCACCCACTCGGGATTCACGTTGCGGCCGTAGGCGGTCACGAACTGATGTTTCTTGCGTCCGTGCAGCACCAGGAAGTCGCCATCGAAGCGGCCGAGGTCGCCGGTGCCCCACCAGCCATCGGCCTGCGCATCCGCCGGCTCGCCGAGATAGCCGCGCATGCACGCCCCGCGCACCAGGACCTCGCCATCGTCTGCAAGCCGCAGTTCGGCATGCGGCAAGGCGCGGCCGACGGTGCCGATGCGCCGCGCCTGCGGCGTGTTGAGACACACCACCGATGCACACTCGGAGAGGCCGTAGCCCTCGAACACGGGCAAACCGAGCGCATCCGCACGCTCCAGAAGCTGCGGCGCCACCCGCCCGCCCCCCACCGCGATGAAGCGCAGGCTGTCCGGCAGGGCCGCACCGCGTTCGGCCGCCATGACGAGGCCGAGCAGGAGCTGCGGCAACAGAATCACGCTGTTCGGCCGGCAGTCGTGCAAACAGGCGATGAAGCGCGCCACATCGAAGCCGCTCGCGCCCTTGAGGCCCACCGCCTCCAGCGGCGGCACATCCACGCACGCCCCGGCGAGCAGCGGCGCATAGACGC
This sequence comes from Rhodocyclaceae bacterium, assembly GCA_041916775.1. Classification (GTDB taxonomy): domain Bacteria; phylum Pseudomonadota; class Gammaproteobacteria; order Burkholderiales; family Rhodocyclaceae; genus UBA2357. The sequence continues at coordinate 118,799 of JAYRYZ010000009.1, forward strand.
CGGCGATGTTCTCCAGCAGCGTGGCCAGCGGCAGCACACACAGGTGGCGGGCGATCGCACACTCCGCGCTGGCGTCGGTGAGGCTACGCGCTACCGCAAACAGGGTCTCGGCGTCGAGGCACACGCCCTTGGGCTGACCGGTGGTGCCGGAGGTATAGGTGATCTTGCAGGTGCCGGCCGGCAACGCGGGCGCCGCGAAACCCGCACGCTGCAGGATGCCGAGCTGCACGGCCGAGAAGCCGAAACCCGCAAAGAGCGCGTCCCAGCCGGGTGCTGCGATGACCGTATCCACCCCGGCGCTGTCCACCGCGTGGCGCTGCTGTCCCGGCGCGAAAAAGCCCGGCAGCGGCACGCACACCCTGTCCGAGCACAAGAGCGCGAGGTCCCACAGCACCCAGTCGATGCCGTTGTCGAGCGCCAGCGCCACACGCTGCGCACCCAGGCTGTCGAGCAATGCGATCCGCTCGGCGATCGCGGCTGCGATGTCGGCGTAGCGCAGTACCTGCCCGTTCGCGCGCAGCGCCGGCTTGGTCGCATGCCGGACGAGCGCGAGCAGGAGTGTGTCAGGCGCAGAGAGCATGGCGGCGCTCCGGCAGTTGTGCGGCGGGGAACGCAACCGCGACCGAGGCGGCGTCGAGCACACCCAGGGTCGTCAGATGGCGATGGCCGCCGGCGATCTCGCCGAACATCACCTGCGGCTGGCTGTCGTAGTAGCTACCCCAGTCGGGTGCCTCCTCGCCCATGCGCGCGCGCTCGGCAGGTCCGAGCGCAAGGGGCGTGAGCCCCAGGCGGCGGAAGCTGTTCACCAGCACCCGCGTGCCGGTGAACACCACCCAGCGATAGCCCTGCCCCGCCAGCCAGCCGGTAAGCGCCACGATCATCAGCCGCGCCGTGCCCAGCCCCTGCGCAGCCAGGTTGCCGATCTCGATGATCTCGTCGCGCGCGGCCGGCACGCCGTAGCGCGCTTGCATCGCCTGCTCGACCGGCACATCCAGATAGCGCTCGAGAAACAGGGTTTCGGCCCGTGCGGCGCGAAAGCCGACCGCACCGTGGAGACGCCCGTCAGCCGACTCCAGCCCGAACAGGCAAGGCATGAAATGCCAGATCCGCGCCTGATGCTGTTCGGCGAAGCGGCGCCGGATCAGGCTCTCGACCGCCGCGCGGCGGGCCGGATCCAGCGCGCCGACAAGGCGCAGCCCATGTGTTTCGTCCTGGCCTGCATAGAGCTCAGGCTGCTGAGGCGACAACCACGACAATCCCATGACGCATCCCGATGAAGTGACGATGCGGCGGATTGTGCGGTGCGAGAATTAAGCCGGGCTTAACTCCACTGCGCCCGTGTGATGCCGAAGGTTGCGGTCGCAGCGGTACGCGTGGTGGGGATGTGGCGGGTTGGTGGCCCGGCGGGCGGGCCGGTGGCACCGCAGTCCGGCGGGCGGGCTGCGGCGGCGCCGGATCAGGGCGTGTCGATGAACAGCTGCGTGCTGAAGTCGGAGGTCGCCGGGCGGCTCAGCACCGGGTTCTCCTTGGCGTACTGCAGGAAGGCATCGGCGTAGGCGAGGAAGGTATCCACCCGCCGCTCGCCCTTCACCGTGCCGAGCGTGGTGTAGCCGTCCTGGCCGTCGGCGATGAAGTCGTTGGTGATGACCTTGTAGCGTGCCGCCGGATCCAGCGGCAGCCACTGCCCGGCCGCATCGCGCACCTCCAGCGCGGTGAGGCGCGAACCCGCCGGATTGCGCAGATCCACGTTCCAGCGCAGGCCGCCCGCGTAGGGGTAGGAGCCGGTGCTGCCGGCTGCGACCGCGCTCATCGCATCCTCCACCGCCGCCTTCACCTCGGCACCGCTCATGTCCAGCGTCACCAGCGTGTTGCGGAAGGGCAGCACGGTGTAGATGTCGCCGACGGTGACGTCTCCCGCCGCCACATCGACACGCACGCCGCCACCGTTCTGCAGCGAGATGTCCGCACCGCCATAGCGCTGACCCTGGCGCAGGAAGGCTTCCGCGACCAGTTGCTGAACGTCGCCACCGTGGGCGACCACATGCGCGTCGTCGTTGCAGCCGGCAAGCCTGGAGCGCGACGCGTCGCGCTGCGTGCCCGGTACCCGACGCAGGCACAGGTTGGCCGGCGACTGTGCGACCACCTCGGCGCCGAAGGCCACCTGGCGCGCCTTGAAGGGGGCGAGCAAGGCGCTGGCGCTTTGCGCTTCGGCGGTGATGCGAAGCTCGGGGCGCGCTGCGATGTCGGCATGGATCGCCGCAAGTTCCTCGGCGCTGCGGTTGCCGAAGTCACTGCCGATGAGTACATGCGGCTGGCCGCCGCACGCGGTGACGCGGCCGTCGGCATCGAAGCTCACCTTGAGCTCGCCGACCACCGCGCTGTACTGCCAGGCCTGCACCACGCAAACCGGCTCCCCGTCCTTGTTGGAGACCTGCGTCGGATACGCACCGACCGGCGACAACCCGTAGGCCTTGAGGCCATCGTCGCCGAGCAGCGAATGCGAATCGCCGCCGACCACCACATCCACCCCGGAGAGCTGCGGCACCAGCGCGAGATCCTGGGTGTAGCCCACGTGCGTCAGCAGCACGATGTGCTTCACACCCCGGGCGCGCAATCCATCGATCTCGGCCTGCGCAGACTCACGCTCGTCGAGGAGGCGCGTGCCTGCGTCGGGGCGGGACGAATTCTGAGTCTTGGCTGCGGTGGTCAAGCCAACGATGCCGATCCTCACTCCGTCGCGCGTCACGATTCGAGAGGGTGTGACGATGCCAGCGATCGGCGAACCCGCGCGCGGCGCGACGTTGGCCGACAGCAAGGGGGTTGCGCAGGCGCTGTCCGCGGTGAGGAAATCGGCGAACTTGCGCAAGCCGGCATCCCCCGCGTCGAACTCGTGGTTGCCGATCGCCATCGCGTCGAAGCACACGCTGTTCATCAGCGCCGCGTCGGCCCGGCCCTCTTCCAGCGTGTAGTAGAGCGTGCCGGTGATCGCATCGCCCGCATGCAGCTTCAACACGTTGGCGTGCTCGGCCGCGAGGGCGTCCATTGCCGACTTGACGCGCGCGAAGCCACCCAGGCTCACGTTCACGCTGCTGCGCGCGGCGCCGGGAGCGGTGACCAGCCGCAGGCTCGTCGAGGCCGGATCGAGGTTGGAGTGGTGGTCGTTGACATGCAGGATCGCCAACTCGAGCGGCTTGCCGCCATCCGAGCCACCGCCGCAGGCGGTGAGGAGCAGTCCGGCGCTCAGGACGCCGGCAAGAGACATGATCGTTCGCATCGCGGGTTCAACCGTCTGTTAGGAGTCCCGCGATTGTGGCCGAGCAACATTTCAGTTCGTCGCGCTTGCGTCCGAGCCGGCACAGGGCTTTCTTTCCACGCGCGCGGCAGACTCCGAACGCGTCACCATCCAATAGGTCACGCCCAGCGCGAGCACGACGCCAGCGATGCCGTAGAGGTAGGTCGGCTCCAGCACGCTGAAGTCGAGCACGATCACCTTGCGCGCAATCGCCATCAATGCCGTCGCGATCACCAGCTTCACGTGAATGACATCGTCGCGCAGATAAAGCGTGATGTTGGCGAAGATCTCGATCGCGATCAGCACCGCCAGAAACGCTGCGAACACGACGAAGATGTCGTTGAGGTTCAGCAACATGAATGGTGGCTCGCGCAGCTTCTCGTACATCACCAGCACCACATCCGCGACGGCCCAGAGGATCACCGCGACCATGAGCACCGCGAGCGCGCGGATGGCCTGGCGGATCACGAAATGGAGCTTGTCGATGAGCGGGTCGTCGCTCGGGGTGGAGAGGTGTCCGTCACCGTTCGTCATGTCGCTTTTCCTTTGCATCGAAGATCCGGCGGCGTCTTGCACGACGCACGAGAGGACCCCGCCGGCTTGGCGAACCTCAGGTCTGCATCGCTGGCGCGTCGCCTCGCCAGCGGGAGTTGGCCTGTCGCACCAGCGAGAGTTCCTCGTCCGTGCTCACCCCGTCGGCGTGAACGATCTCGACGATTGCGTCGAGCAGCAACGACTGGAATGCCGGGTCGCGGATCTCGTCGAGCATCGCCGGCACGACGGACGGATCGAGGCGCAGATGCACGCTGTCGAGGTAATCGGCCCCCATCAGCAGGTCATGTACGTACTCCTGAAGCACGCGGTCGAAATCCTGTCTGTCCATGCCCAGCCGGACGAACACCTCGCTGCGCGCGAGAGAATCCAGCTCGGCCTTGTCCAGGCCGCCATCGGCCAGGACGGCATGCGCGAGAATGCGGGCGGCTGCCTGGGTGCTGTCGGTCTCGTATTGCCTCATCATCGTCTCTCCTGTGTTGTTGCGGCGGTCTCGTGTCGCGCCGGTTAGCGGGTCGTCAGCCTTTCTGCATGACGACCTGCGCAGGTTACGAGATCGACATCAGTACAAAAAGTCGAATATATTTCTTCATAGCATCCAATTTTTCGACTCTGGAGCCGACATGGCCTCGCTCAACTTCAAGCACCTGAGGTACTTCTGGATGGTCGCCAAGGCGGGTAGCATCGCCAAGGCGGCGACGCAACTGCACCTCACGCCGCACTCGATCAGCGCCCAGATCGGAACCCTGGAAGATGCGCTCGGTGTCACGCTGTTCCACCGCACCGGCCGCAGGATGACGCTCACCGAGCATGGCGAACGGATTCTCGAGCATGCTGACGAGATCTTCTCGCTCGGCGACCGCATCATCGATCTGGTGCAGGAAGACGCCGAGCAATCGCCACTACCCTTCCGCATCGGCGTGGCCGATTCCGTACCGAAGATGATGGTGTATCGGCTCATCGAACCCGCGCTGCAGCTCGAACGCCCGCCGCGTCTGGTGTGCCGCGAGAACACCCTGGCTGAGCTGCTCGGCGGACTCGCGCTGCACCGTATCGACATGGTGATCGCCGACCGCCCGATGCCGAGCGGGCTGGGCATACGCGGCTACAGCCACCTGTTGGGCGAGAGCGTCATGGCGGTATTCGCTGCCCCCTCGCTGGTGGAACGTCTCGGCAGCGACTTTCCCGCCTGCCTGGACCGCATGCCCTTCCTGATGCCCGGCGAGGATGTCGCCTACCGCCCGCAGCTGATGCAGTGGTTCGCCGCAACCGGCGTGCGCCCGCGCATCGTCGCCGAGTTCGACGACAGCGCCCTCATCAAGGCCTTCGGCCAGGCGGGTGCCGGTGCCTTCGTCGCTCCCGCGGTGATCTCGTCACACATCTGCGAGCACTACCGCGTGCATGAGATCGGCCGCATCGACAACCTTCGCGAGCAGTTCCACGCCATCACCAGCGAGCGCAAGCTCACCCATCCGGTGATGCGCGCAATCAGCGAACAGGCGCGTGCTGCGTTTGCCTGATGAGTCGCTATCGCAGCCTGGCCGAGGAGACGGCAAGACTGATCCATGACGGTATCGTGCGACCGGGCGACCGGTTGCCATCGGTTCGGCAGGCCTGTCGCACGCACGGTGTGAGCCCGGTCACGGTGACGCAGGCCTACTATCTGCTCGAGAGTCGGGGTTTGATCGAGGCACGGCCGAAATCCGGCTACTTTGTGCGTCACGACGCGGCGCGGAGCTTGCCCGAACCCGCGATGAGCCGGCCGGCCGCGGGCAGCACGCCGCTGGAGGTGAGCGAGTTCATCTTCCAGATCCTCGACAGCGTGCGCGATCCGTCGGTGGTGCCGCTCGGCTCCAGCTTTCCCGCCCCGCAGTTGTTCCCGCTCGACCGGCTGGGGCGCTTTCTTGCGCACGCGGCGCGCCATCTCGATCCGCTGTCCACCGTCACCGACCTGCCGCCCGGCAACGCCGCGCTGCGCCAGCAGCTGGCCCTGCGCTACCTGGCCCGCGGCACAGCGGTGTCGCCGCAGGAGATCATCATCACCTCGGGGGCGATGGAAGGGCTGAACCTGTGCCTGCAGGCGGTGGCAAGGCCGGGCGAACTGATCGCGGTGGAATCACCGACCTTCTACGCCGGCCTGCAGGCTGCGGAGCGGCTGGGGCTCGCGGTCGTGGAAATCCCCAGCCACCCGCGCGACGGAGTCAGCCTGGAGGCGCTGGCGGCGGTGCTGGAAAAGCATCCGGTGAAGGCCTGCCTGTTGATGTTGAACTTCGCGAACCCCACCGGCAGCCTGGTCGACGCATCGCGCAAGCGCGAACTGCTGGCGCTGCTGCGCCGCCATCAAGTGCCGCTGATCGAGGACGACGTCTACGGCGAGCTCTATTTCGGGCCGCATGCCCCGGCCTGCTCCAAGGCGGACGACCGCGACGGGCTGGTCATGCACGTCTCGTCGTTCTCCAAATGCCTCGCGCCCGGCTACCGCATCGGCTGGGTCGCGGCGGGCCGTCACGCGCAGCGCATCCAGCGGCTGAAGCTCGCCTCCAGCCTCGCGACCACGATTCCGGTGCAGATCGCGCTGGCCGACTACCTGCAGCACGGCGCGTTCGAGCCGCACCTGCGGCGCTTGCGCCACACGCTGGCCAGCCAGGAGGCCGCGCTCGTCGCGTCGGTGGAGCAGCACTTTCCGCCCGACGTACGCCTCGCGCGGCCGCAGGGCGGCTACTTCATGTGGCTGGAACTTCCCGCGCGCGTCGATGCGCTACGCCTGCATGCGCAGGCCCTGGACGCCGGAATCAGCATCGCCCCCGGGCCGATCTTTTCCGCCAAGCGGGATTTCCGCAATTACATCCGCCTGAACTTCGGGCATCCGGATTCGGTAGCACGCCAGGACGCCATCGCCGAACTCGGGCGGCTGATCCGCACTCAGCTGTAGCAGTGGCACGCATCTGTTCCTATCGCTTTTCGGGTTTCCTGAATCTGTTATCGTCCTTCGCCGGCTGATTTACTTCGCGCTTCATTCCGACAGCAGGAGCCAGGCGATGGACAGACCCGCCAGCAAGGCGCACGAGGCGCGCATCCAGTTCTACCGCAACAAGGGAAAAATCCACGCCAGGGAAACGGACGGCCGCTTCAGCCGCCTGCGCTGAGGCATGGTGTGGCTGACCCAGGCGATCTTCTACGGCGCGGTGTGGCTGCCGTGGCAGCGCGGCGACAGCGTCGGCCCCGCAATCCTGCTCGACATCGCGCATGAACGGCTCTACCTCTTCGACCTCGTGCTGTGGCCAGAGGACGGCCTGCTGCTCGCCTACCTGCTGATCCTTGCCGCCACGCTGCTGTTCTTCGTGACGGCATTCGCCGGGCGCCTGTTCTGCGGTTTCGCCTGTCCGCAAACCGTCTACACGATGCTCTTCACCTGGATCGAGGCGCGAGTGGAAGGCGACCACCTTGCGCGCCGGCGTCTCGACGAACAGCCGCCCAACGCGCGCAAGCTCGCACTGAAGACGGCCAAGCACGCGCTGTGGCTGCTGCTCTCGGCCTGGACGGCGGTCAGCTTCGTTGGCTACTTCACGCCGATCCGGGAACTGCTGCCGAGCCTCGTCGCTTGGCAGGCGGGCCCGTGGGAGAGCTTCTGGTTGCTGTTCTACGGCCTCTTCACCTACCTGCAGGCAGGCTTTGCGCGTGAGGCGGTATGCCAGCACATGTGCCCTTACTCGCGCTTCCAGGGGGTGATGTTCGACCCCGCGACCGTCAGCGTCAGCTACGACGCCCGCCGTGGCGAACCGCGTGGCGCGCTGCGTGCCGCAGCCGGCGGAGACTGCGTGGATTGCGGCATCTGCGTGCAGGTCTGCCCCACCGGCATCGATATCCGTGACGGGTTGCAGTACGCCTGCATCAATTGCGGCGTGTGCATCGACGCGTGCGATACGGTCATGGACAAGGTCGGCAGCCCGCGGGGATTGATCCGTTTCGCCGCGGAGCACGCCCCCGCGATCGACGGCGCTGCGCCGCCGGATGCGCCACGGCCGCTCACGGGCCGGCGTCCGAGGCTCGCGACCTACGGCATCTCGCTCCTCGCGCTCGTCGCGCTCACGGGTTGGACGCTGCTCGAACGGCCGCAACTGCGCATCGACGTCGAGCGCGATCGCGGCACGCTGGCGCGCGTGGCCAGCGACAGCCGCATCGAAAATGCCTACCGGGTGAAGCTGAGCAACCTCTCCGACGTCGCACGCACCTACGCGCTCCATGCGAGCGGTCTTCCCGGCGTCGCGTTGCGGGGCGCCGGCGCGGTCACGGTACCGCCGAACGCCACCGTGCCGCTGACGCTCACGCTCTCGGTGCCGGATCCGGCGCACGGATCACGCGTGCTGCCGGTGAGCGTCATTGCCGCAACGGCGGACGACCCGGACGGCGGTGCGATCGCCCACACCCGTTTCCTGCTGCCCTGAACGTCAGAAAAGACACTGCCGAAGCACGCCGGGCGGCCTCATGCCGCGCCCGGCGGGCGCGCCAGTTTGCGCTGCAGGGTGCGGCGGTGCATCTTCAGCGCCCGCGCGGTGGCGGAAATGTTGCCGGCGTGCTCGGCCAGTACCCGCTGCAGATGTTCCCATTCGAGTTGGTCCACCGACATCGGCGCATCGGGCAGGGGCGCATCGAGCAAGGCATCGGTCTGCAGCGCACGCATGATCGCATCGGCATCGGCGGGCTTGGCGAGGTATTGGGCAGCGCCGAGCTTCACTGCCTGCACCGCGGTGGCGATGCTGGCGTAGCCGGTGAGCACCAGGATGCGCGCCGCGGGGACGATCTCGAGCAGCGGCTGGATGAGGCGCAGGCCGGATTCGCCGGCGAGATTGAGATCGAGCACGATGAACTCGGGCTCCAGCGTGCGTGCCGCATGCAGCGCCTCGGCCGGGCCGTGCGCGCTGCCGACCTGCAGGCCGCGCTGACTGAGCACCTTGGAGAGGACGCGGTTGAAGGTGGCGTCGTCATCGACGACGAGCACGGTCGGCAGGTCGTCGTGCATCGTCGCCGTGGTCGGGGTGTCGTTCATGCTGGCGGGCCTTCGATCGGAAACTCCATGCGCGCCAGCGTACCGCCTTCCTCCCGCGGCAGGAAGACGAGTTCCCCGCCCGCACGTACGACTGCGGCCTGGGCGAGGTAGAGGCCCACCCCCATGCCGGCCGCGCCCGCCTCCTGGGGGGTGCGACCCAACTGCGCGAGCCGCTCGGGCGGGACGCCGGGGCCGCGATCGGCGACCTCGATCACGACTTGCGCGCCGAGGCACCTGGCCGACACACACACCGCCTCCGGGCTGACGTTCGCGGCGTTGTCCACCAGATTCGCGAGCGCCTGGGCGAGCGTCTCGTCGGCGATGAAGCTCTGCCCCTCGAGGCTGACGTCAAGGCTCAAAACGGGGTGCACATGTGGGCGCTGCGCACGCCACAACTCGACCGTCTCGCGGATCCAGTCCTCGACACTCCACCTGCGCCCACCTTCGGCGCGGCGATCGCCACCCTGCGCGGTGAGCCGGCCGAGTGTCTCGCGGCAGTGCTCGATCTGCTCGCCGAGCAGGCCGACATCCGCCTGCACGTCCGCAGGCAGGCGCACATCCCGCTTCAGTTCATCGACGAGGAGACGCATCGTGCCGAGCGGTGTGCCGAGGCTGTGCGCCGCGCCGGCCGCAAGGCTGGCGAGCGCGAGGATGTGGCGGTCGCGCGCGCGCACTTCGGCCGCCTGCGCCAGTGCCCGGTCGCGCTCGCGCAAGGCGCGCGTCATGTGCGACACCAGCACCGTCACCGCCAGCGCCGACACCGCAAAGGTCGCCCACATGCCGGCGAGATGCAGCCGCGCGGCCGCCTGCGGATCGACCAGGTGGATGGGCACATGCACATGCCACAGCAGCGAATAGGCCGCGACCGCGCTCGTCGCGAGCACCGCCAGGAATGCAGCCGGCAGCACCGCGGCGCCGATCGCGAGGATGGGCAGCAGCAGCGAGATGAGCGGATTCGCCGCCCCACCGGTGAAGTACACGAAGGCACTCCAGCCGGCGAGATCGATGAGGAGCTGAACCAGTACGCCGACCGACGACGCGGTCGCACCATGCCGCACCCAGGCGAGGGTGAGCAGGTTGCTTGCGGCAAGTGCGAGCGCCACCGCGAGCGCGGCACGCAGCGGGATCACCAGCCCGAGTAGCGGCGGCAGGGCAACGGCCACCACGCACATGAGCACGACCGACAACCAGCGCAGGGCGATGAGGCGACGGATCTGGTTGATCGCGAGCGGCGCGGCGAGCGATGGGTGAGATGCGTGAGACGACTGGAGTGAGGGCGGACGCGCAGGCATGCGGCCAAGCATAGACGCGCAGGGTCAGGATTTTCTTAACACGGATCAAGGAAACGCCCCCATGCGCAGCCCTACAGTGCGGGTGCGACAGATTGCCGCAGCGACCGAATGCCGCACCGCTGCGACTGCGGAAGAACACCACATCAATGGAGCATCGGACCATGACTGACAAGATCGACACCCAGCAACACGACGCCATCGACCCGAGCCGGCGCAGGTTCTTCAACACCACCGCGCTGATGGGGCTTTCCGGCGCGGGCCTCGCGGCGGGCGTTTCGCTGCTGCCGGCGACCAGCGGCACCGCCCATGCGGCCACCGAGGGCGCGGCAGCTGCCACTCACCTCAAGCCGGGCCAGCTCGACGAATACTACGGTTTGTGGAGCGGCGGCCATACCGGCGATTTCCGCGTGCTGGGCCTGCCCTCCGGCCGCGAGCTGCACCGCGTGCCGTGCTTCGTGCCGGACGCGCTGGTGGGCTGGGGCATCACCAACGAATCCAAGGCCATCATGGGCACCAAGCCGGACGGCAGCCTGCAGTTCACCGTCGGCGATACCCACCACACGCACGCTTCGTACAAGGACGGCAACTACGACGGCCGCTACGCCTGGATCAACGACAAGATCAACTCGCGCATCGCCCGCATCCGCCTCGATTACTTCGTCTGCGACAAGATCACCAAGCTGCCGAACGTGATGGGCTTCCACGGCATCTTCCCGGACAAGCGCGACCCGGTGGATCCGAAGATCAACTACACCACCCGTGTCTTCTGCGGCGGCGAGTTCCATGTCCCGCTGCCCAACGACGGGCGCGACCTCGACGACATCACCAAGTACCGCGCGCTGTTCTCGTGCGTGGACGCCGAGACCATGAACGTGCGCTGGCAGGTGCTGATCGACGGCAACTGCGACCTCGTCGCGACCTCCTTCGACGGCAAGCTCGCCGCGAGCAACCAGTACAACACCGAGGGCGGCGCGCTGTTCGCCGACATGATGTCGGCCGAGCGCGACGCGTGCATCTTCTTCAACATCGCGCGCATCGAGCAGGCGGTGAAGGACGGCAAGTTCAAGACCTATGGCGACAACAAGGTGCCGGTGGTCGATGGCACGATGGCCGCCAACAAGGATCCGAAGACCGCGCTGGTGGCGCGCGTGAGCGTACCCAAGAACCCGCACGGCGTGAACGCGAGCCCGGACGGCAAGTACTTCATCTGCTCGGGCAAGCTGTCGCCCACCGCGACGGTGATCGAGCTCGCGAAGGTGCTCGACTGGTTCGATGGCAAGCTCGCCGACATCGACCAGGCCATCGTCGCCGAAGTCGAACTCGGCCTGGGCCCGCTGCACACCGCCTTCGACGGCCGCGGCAACGCCTACACCACGCTCTTCCTCGACAGCCAGATCGTGAAATGGAACGTCGCCCAGGCGATCAAGTTTCATGCCGGCGACAACAAGGCGCAGTACGTGGTGGACCGCCTCGATGTGCACTACCAGCCCGGGCACATCAACGCCTCGCAGTCCGAGACCATGTTCGCCGACGGCAAGTGGCTGGCGGTGGGCTGCAAGTTCTCCAAGGACCGCTACCTGCCGGTCGGCCCGCTGCACTCCGAAAACGAACAGCTGGTGGATATCTCGGGCGACAAGATGGTGCTGATCGCCGACCACCCGGTGCGCCCCGAACCGCACGACTTCATCATCTTCAAGCGCGACCTGCTCGCACCGAAGCCGATTTACGAGATGACGGAGTTTCCCAATGCGGTGATCGATGCCAGCACCATCGGCGTCACCCGCGAGGGCAACAAGGTCACGGTGCGGATGATGTCGGTGGCGCCGTCGTTCGCGCCTACCGAGTTCCGTCTCAAGCTGGGTGACGAAGTCACCCTGATCCTCACCAACCACGACAAGATCGAGGATCTTACCCACGGCTTTGCGGTGCCCGACTACAACATCAACTTCATCGTCAACCCGCAGGAAACCGCCTCGGTCACGTTCAAGGCCGACAAGCCGGGCGTGTACTGGTACTACTGCACCCACTTCTGCCACGCGCTGCACCTCGAGATGCGCGGCCGCATGATCGTGGAAGCCTGATCTCTCCCCCGTGCGCGACGCGCAACGCCCCCGCTGCCGGAAACCGGCACCGGGGGCGTTTTGCCGTCTGCCGCGGAAGGCGAAAGGGTTCCCCGGTCAGGCGGGAACCGCCGCGCGCACCACCGGCGCCTCGCGAATCGGCAGGTTCAGCACGGCGGCAAGCGCCGCAAGCACGATGTCTGCGTACCACATCCAGGTGAAGTCGCCGCTCACGCTCAGGCTGATGCCGCCCAACCACGCACCGAGAAAGCCGCCGATCTGGTGCGACAGCAGCGTGAGCCCGAAGAGGGTTGCGAGGTAGCGCACGCCGAAGAGCTTGCCGACGATGGCCGCGGTGGGCGGCACGGTCGCGAGCCAGGTGAAGCCGAGCCCGGCGGCAAACAGGTAGAAGGTGATGTCCGTCTTGGGCGCGGCGAGATAGAGCAGGATCAGCACCGAGCGCGAACCATACATCGCCGCCAGCACGTGCTTGCTGCGGTAGCGCGACACGCACGAACCCGCATACAGGCTGCCCGCAATGTTGGCGAGCCCGATGATCGCCAGCGACCAGCTCGCCACCGAAGGCGGCAACCCGCACAGCTCCACCTCGCCGGGGAGATGCGTGATCAGAAAGGCGATGTGAAAGCCGCAGGTGAAGAAGCCCGCATGCAGCAGCAGGTAGCTCCTGTCCTGCATCGCGGTGCGGATCGCGCGCCAGGCGCCGGTGTCCTCCTCGTGCGCGTGATGCGCCGGCGCCTGCGTGCCGCGCGTGAGCCGGGCGATGAGCGGCAGCGCCAGCAATGACGCCGCCGCCATCGCCCACATCGCGCCCATCCAGCCCATCACCTGGATCAGCTTCTGCAGCACCGGCGCAAACACGAACTGGCCGAACGAGCCGCCCGCGTTGATCACCCCCGAGGCTGCCCCGCGCGCCTCCGGCGGCAAGCGCTGCGCCGCGGCGCCGATCAGCACCGAGAAGCTCGCCGCACCCGAGCCCATCGCCGACATCAATCCGAGCGACACGATGAGCCCGAAGCTGGAATCCAGGAACGGCGTGATCGCGCTGCCCAACGCCAGCACCAGCACGCCGGCAACAAGCACGACCCGCGGGCCGTAGCGGTCGGCCGCGATGCCGGCGATCGGCTGGATCGCGCCCCAGGCAAACTGGCCGATCGCGAGTGCGAAGCTGATCGCGGTGATGCCGAGGCCGGTGGTGGTGTTCAGCGGGCTGACGAACAGCCCCTGCGACTGGCGCACCCCCATCGTGATCGCGAGGATGCCGGCGGCAAGCAGGGTGACGGCGAATACATCGGGACGGCGCAGGACATGAAACACGGATGTGGGGTCTCGGCAATGGGTCTCGCACCGGTGAGGTGCCACGATGCAGAAGCATAGTGGCCGCGATCGTACCCGCAAAGCCCCCGAATTGCGCCACCTCGTCAATGATTCATTGACAATCCCCGTTGATCTGCATGCCCCACAAGCCGTCTCAGAAGACCCGATGCAGGCCGTTGAATCCCAGCCGGATCAGGCCGTAGCCGATATCGTCGCCCGACGCCCGCTCCTTGCCGAGCTCGGCGGCCACCCAGGTCCAGCGATTGAGCTGCCGAACCCAGGACACACTCGCCCGGCTGGCGTCGAGTGCCGGAAGAAGACCCGCATCGCGTGCGATCGCGGATGCGCCGCTGCCACGCACGCTGTTCTTCGCCTGCGCATGCTCCAGCCGCAGCGTGAGCGTGTCATCGGCCGAGACGAACCAGGCTGCATCCAGCCACCCGCCGGTGACGGTTGCGCGGTAACGGGTACTTCCGTTCGTACCCGACAGGTCGCCATGCTCCCGGCGCACGATGGCGGCGGCCGAGAGTGCGAGCGGCAGGTCGTCGAAACGATGCGCGGCGGACGCGCCAAAGAGGGTCGCCGCACCTTCGAAGCACAACACCTGCAAACCCGAGCCGCTGCAAGAGGGTGAACCATGCGTGTGGCCGCTCACGCCGCGATCGATGAAGGCACCGCGCTCCCGCACATCCGCGCGCGCGACGAATACGTCGGCCTGGCTCGCGGGCAGGCTCAAGCCCAGGTGAATCACGGGGCCCCCCGCCTTCTCGCTTCCGGCAGGGAAGCTGTCGCTGCGCCACCACCCGGCGTCGAGTTGCCAATCCAGCCGCCCGGACGAGCCGTTGATGCGGAGGTTCGCCCCGTCGGCAATCCAGTCGCCATCGAAGGCCACCCGCTTCGCGATCGGGTCCAGGCCGAAGGCCTCGACATGTCCGTCGCCTCCCATCATGTCACCCAGCGGAACCGGACGCCGGCCGACCCCGAACGCATGGCCGGGCGTGGCAGCCGTTCCGTATTGCCCCTGGGCCTGATAACCGAGCCAGGCGCGTTCGACGTGGTGCTCGCCATCGTCGTGAAAGCCGACCGCGAACGTGGCGGAGACGCCGCCTTCGGTCAGCAGGCTGGCACCCAGCGTGGCATGCTCCAGCCCGAGCCCGTCACGGTCTTCCGGCGCAACACCGGTGAGGAGAAAGCCCGACAGCGCGCGCGACGGAAACGGTGGGTCACCCTCGCCGAGGGACACGACCACATCGGCCCCCACATGCAGCCCCGGCGTGTCCGCGCTCATGAAGCCATCGCCATGCGCGTGAGCGAGCCCGGATGCGGCGAGCGCGAGCACAGTGGCGGCGGCACGCGCGCGCGCCTCATTCACTGGCAAAGGGGTCGGCATGGCGTGGATTGGTGATGAATTCATGATCGGTCAGGGTCTTGAGGAAGGCGATGATGTCCGCACGTTCGGCTGGTGAGAGATCGATCAATGCGATCAGGTCGCTCTTGTAGGGGTTGGTGCGGCCGTCGCCCGCATGCGGTCCGCTCGTGATCAGCCGCCCACCCGCCGCGTAGAAGTCGAGCACCTCCTCGAGCGACGTCATCGTTCCATCGTGCATGTACGGCGCGGTCAACTCGACGTTGCGCAGGCTGGGGGCGCGGAAGGCGCCCATGTCCTCCGCCCGCCCCGTCAGCTCGTACACGCCACGGTTGGGCTCGGGAAAACCACCCTTGCCGTCGATGTTGTACAGCCCCGTGTTGTGGAACGGGGTCTCCACGATGCGACTGCCGGCATGCACGACCTGATCGTTGAAGTTGAAGCTGCCATGGCAGTGGAAACACTCGGCCTTCTCGCCGAAGAACAGCAGGCGCCCGCGCTCTTCGGCGGTACCGAGGACCAGTTCGCCACGGAGGAATTTGTCGTAGCGACTGTTGCCGGAGATCAGCGTGCGCTGGAATGCCGCAATCGCGGCGATGATGGTGTCCCAGCGCACCGGGTTGGCATCACCCGGGAATGCCGCCGCAAACATGCGCCCGTAGTCCGCGTCGGTCGCGATGCGCGCCAGCACCTCGTTACGGTTGTGGTCGTTCACGCCCATCTCGACGGGGTTTTCGCCGAAGAGCGGTGTCTCCATCTGCTTCTCGAGTGTGACCAGCGACGGATTCGCCCAGGTCAGCGTCGCGTTGTAGACCACGTTAGCGATCGACTGCGCGTTGCGCGGGTGCTGCTCACCCGTCGAACCCACCGCCTGCGCACGAGCGTCCGTGAATGCGAGCGCCTGTTTGTGGCAACCTGCGCAGGCCTGCTCGCCGTTGCCGGAAAGGCGCTTGTCGTAGAAGAGATGACGCCCGAGCTCGATGGTCGCAGCCGACATGGGTGCGGTCGGTGATATCCGCGGGGCGGGGAAGAAACGGGGAATCTCGGGCATGCCGGGCAGCGGCGCTGCCCCCTCGTCGGCGACGCTGGTACCCCCGCCGCCACAGGCGGCAAGGGCCAGTACGAACGCCGTCGCACACCCGAGCCCGCTCAGCAGGGACACTGCGCGCGGGCGACGGGAAGGTCTCATCAGCGCGCTCCGACGGCAAACACCTTCTGGTTGCGGCCACTGTCGAGCGTCAGCCCGGTGTCGAGCGAGATCCCCAGTGCCTCGAACACCGCCGGACATTCCGGGTCGCTCTTGCCGGACATGCAACCGAAGGCGCCGCCCAGATCCGCTGCGACGTTCGAGCCGAGGAACAATTGCTGCACATCCAGGACGATCTGCTGGGTGTCGGGATTGAAGCTGTCGAAGCTCAGATCCAGCCGGTTGGGCGACAGGCAGCTGACGATCTCGCCCGATGCAGGGTTGCCGGTGCAGCCCGTCGAACCGAGGTGGATGTTGAAGATCGGGCCGCTGGTCGCAGGCGTCGGCGGGTTCGTGGCGGGATTCTCCGGGCGGTTCACACCCCCGACCGGCGCGATCTCGATCTTCACGAACTTGCGCCCGGCCTGCCACGACCAGGCCATGGCCTGGATGTCCAGCGGTGCCTTCTCGGCGGCGGTGTCGGTGTGATTCAGGCTCCCCGGTACACCGATGGTCATCACCACGCCGTTGTAATCGCCCGCCGGCACCGTGCCGGTCACGGTGGCATTCATGCCGGTGGTCCCGCGCCCTTCGCAGCTGCCGGTACCGTCCTCCAGATCGATCAGCGCCACCTGACCCGAATGCTGCCAGTCGCTGACCGGCATCGCTAGCGGCACCAGGGTGCCGTCGGCACGCTTGAGTTTCACCTCGGAAACGTAGAAGCGCAGGTCCTTCAGCCCCGCCTGCATGGCCTCGTTGCCCAGCGCCGCAATCGGCGCCCCGCAGCCGATGGCCTGGCCGCCGGCCACTGCCTTGAAGCGGAGTTCGATGTTGCGCGGATCCGCCGGCTCCGCGTCCTTGCTGCTGCCGCCACCGCCGCAGGCCGTCAGCACCGTGACTGCCGCAACCGCGACCGCTGTCTTCGAAAACGTCCTCATTCTGATCGAACTCCCCTCGTTGAGTCTCTGCCTGTCACGCGACTGCCCCTGCCGCCGCGCGTCCCACTTGTTGACGCTCAATGCGCCGTGTCATCCGGCGCTTGCACCCAGACGCTCACCTCGATCTCACCCGCATGCGCAAAGTGCAGCGTCAGCGGAAACCGCTCACCGACGACGAGCGGCCCCTTCAATCCCTCCAGCCGCAGCTGATGATGGTCGCGATGGCGCATCGGCCGCTTCACGCCAACCGGAAACGGAATGCCGTCCACGGTCTCGATATGTGCCGGATCGTCCGCCGAGCGCACCCTGAAGATCACCGCATCGGCGACCGGGGACCGTGCCGCGATGAGCCGGTCATCCTTGTCGCCACGATTGCGGATGGAACGAAAGAACACCGACCCATACCCCGACTCCGCGCCGGCAGGCAGTGCGTAGGCGTGATCGACCTCGATGCCACGCTTGGCCGTGCCATGCGCGTGGGCGCCAGCCGCGGTAATCACCGACGACGCGACACACGTGGTCAATGCAATGGCTGCCACTCGCAGGGCGACACACGCAGGCTTCGCAACACGGTCGATCACCGTCTCCTCCAACATTCCGCGGCATGACGGATGGCCGAATCGGCCATGCCTTCGTCAATCACCAGTCCGAATTGCAAGCAAATATATCGATGCGGGGAGATGGGGCGAAACGCGTTGACGCTTGTCAACTTCCGCAACCACACTCGACGCAAACCGGACAACGCCCTACAGTCGCGCCATGAGGTTCCCGGAGCGGGCACATGCACTGGTTGCAGAGCTGGGAGAGTTTCCTGCGTGTCGCGGAGAGCGGCAGCATGGCCGCCACGGCGCGGTTGCTGGGATGCAGCCGCGCCCAGGTGAGCAAGCAGATCGGCGAGCTCGAGCGCAGCCTGGGCGCGCAGCTGTTCGAACGTTCCACCCGCGCGCTGCGGCTCACCGCCGCCGGAGCGGCCTTCATGCCGCATGCGCGTGCCGCGCTGCAGGCGGTGGAAAGCGCCGAGGTGGCGGTGCGGAACCTCGACGATGCGCCACGCGGCGTGCTGCGCATCAGTGCCACGGTGGTTTTTGGCCGGCGCTTCGTGGCACCGCTGCTGCCGGCGCTGCTCGAACGCCATCCGGAGCTGGGCTGCGAGCTGATTCTGTCCGACGACCTGGTGGATCTGATCGATGACGACATCGACGTTGCGCTGCGCATGACCCGCCTGCCACCGCAGGACGCGATCGCCCGCGAGCTGACGCCACTGCGGCGGGTGATCTGCGCATCGCCCGCGTTTCTCGCCGCGCACGGCGTACCCGATTCACCCCGGATGCTGGCCGGAATGCCCTGCTTCGGCTACCTCGGGCGCGACGGTGGGGTATGGCGCCTGCGCGGGCCGGACGGCGCCGAACTGGCGGTGCCGATCCACGGCCGGCTACAGTTCAACAATCCCGAGTGCATGCTGGAGGCGGTACTCGCCGGCCATGGCATCGCCATCCTGCCGACCTACCTGTGCAGCGAGGCGCTGGCCAGCGGCAAGCTGCAGGCGGTACTGCAAGACCACCAGCCCGCCACCGTGTTCGGCCAGCATCTCTTCGCCTGCTACACCCGCAACCGCGCACGCCTGCCCAAGGTGCGCGTGTTCATCGAGGCGCTGGAGCGAAGCCTGCAGCCAATACCGCCGTGGGAGCGCACCTGAGACTCTCGGGCAGCAGCACACGCAAGTTGAATCGCACCACATCAGGAACCCATTACGGTCCGATTCCTTGAAATCGGATCACACTCCGATCGGTTCAGTCCGCGTCCGGCCCTGCATCCCGATAGCGCGGCAGACCGTCCGCCAGATGCAGCCAGGCCGGCTTGCTGTCGCACCAGATGTGATACTCCGGCTCGATCCGCGCCGGTTCGTCGAGCGAGCCGAGCGTCACATCCACCGTCCGGGGATCCACCTTGGCGCGGAATGCGATCTGCGTGCCGCACACCGGGCAGAACTCGCGCTGATGGCCCTGGCTGGAAGCGAATACGGCGACCGTTCCGCGCACATAGCGAAAACCGCCTGCCGGTACGGTCAGCCATGCCACCGTTGGCGCGCCGCTCGCGCGCTGGCATAGCCGACAATGACAGTAACCGGCATCGATGATCGGTTGATCGACGCGATAGCGGATGCACCCGCACAGGCAACCACCTTCCAGAACCATCTCAGCCTCCCTTCAGCCATTCAGAGCAGGCGTCCGGGCGCCGACGACGCTCACCAGACACGCGACTGTGAAAATTGGCCCCTGCGCTCAAGGGGCCCAAGCCAGCAAGATCACGCCGAGCACCATGCATCCCGCGCCGGCAACCCGCGCCGGCGTCATCGCTTCGCGCAGCAGGCGGGCTCCGAAAATGACGGCCAGCAACATGGACAACTCGCGCACCGGTGCAACATAGCTGACCGGTGCGCTCTGCATGGCGGTCAGGACCAGCAGATAGGCCAGTGGCGACATCAGGCCGACACCGATGACATGACGCCCATTCTTCGTCCACTGGGCGCGCAGGGCGTTCCGATCGCGCAGCGCGAAGGGTGCGAGGATGAGCGTGCGCAATGCGAGGCTCAACCCATAGTAGAGAACGGGCGTCACCCCGGCCGCCTTCATCGCCCAACCGTCGATCACGGTGTAGCTTGCGATCGTCAGCCCGGTAATGCCTCCCCAGATCAGCCCCGCACGCACCTTGTCCGATGCGCTCGCAATGCGCGCGGAGCCGGAGATCAGCAGAATTCCGCACAGGATCAGTGCAATACCAGCCCAACCCGCGATGCTGGGCATCTCGCTCAGCAGCATGATCGCGCCGAGCACGGCAAACAACGGCCCGGAGCCGCGTGCGACGGGATAGACGATCGAGAAGTCGCTCACCCGGTAACCGCGTTGCAGGGTCAGCGAATAGACAATATGCACCAGCGCACTGGCCACGATTGCGATCCACACCGGCTGCGCCAGCGGCTGGCGCATGCCGACCCAGTCGGCAATTCCGAAAGGCAACATCGCCAGCACACTGACCGCGCCGTACAACCATACGAACGGCAATCCGCCCGAGGCCTTCTTCGCGAGCAGGTTCCACAGCGCGTGCAGGCACGCACCGGCCATCACCAGCGCGAGCGCCTGAGCGCTCATGACCACCCGCTCGCCGTGCCGACGCGCTGCCTCACCCTGCCGGTGCCTCGTGGCACACCACGCACAGCTTGTTGCCATCCGGGTCGCGAAAGTAGGCGCCGTAGTAGTGCGGGTGGTAATCGGGTCTCAACCCGGGTGCGCCCTCGTCCTGGCCGCCATGCGCCAGGGCCAGCGCGTGGACGCGGTCCACCACGCCGCGCTCATTGGTCATGAACGCCGTCATCTGCCCGTTGCCGGTCTGATGCGGCGCGCCGTCGAAGGGTGTGCCGATGATGAACAAGGGCCGCCCGCCTTCCGCCGGCTGCCAGGCCGCCCAGGGCCTGGCCGGATCACAGAAGCGCTCGCGCAAGCCCAGCGCCGTCATGATCGGCGCATAGAAGGCATAGGCGCGCGTAAAATCGGAGATGCCGATATGGATGTGGGAAAACATGAAGACTCCGCCGCCAGGAAACACGAGCTTGGTTGCACGCACTGCGCAATCTTGCGTGCCCGATGAATCAGGGCTTCATCTTGCATGCATCGAGGACGAAACGTCCATCACCTTGTCTGCCGATGAATCGCGCCACTTTCTCTCCACGCTGCACAAACCCTTCACGCCCAACGACCGGCTGAAGGCGGCGATGGACGCCGCTGCCCGACTCGACAAGGACTGAAAGCCCGCCTCGGCGTCGTATCCGAAGCCCCAGCCCCCTGCGACAACCGGTCGCAGTAATTGACGCCAGACAATTACTGCGACGCGCCCGCTGCCTAGACTCCTCCGCATGAAAACGCCGGGGCGCCCCGCGTTTTCGGGCTCCGCGAGGAGCGCGGCGGATGCCGCAGGGGCGCGGCAAGCGATGCGGGACCGACGATGGGCTTCACCGACCGAATCATTCCTCTGCTGCTGACGCTGTGGCTGGCGCTGGCGAGTCCCTTCGCGCTGGCGACCACCGCCTACGAGGCGAAGCTGCCGGCGGATCTGAACACCGCGCCTGACCTGTGCGCGCGGGTGCCGTGCAACGAGGTGCTGCCGGGCGCGGTGAAGTTCTCGCCGCGCAAGGGCAGCCCGTTCTATGTCGAAGGCTTCGACGCGGCGGGCAAGGTGGTGGGCTATGTGATGCTGTCCACCGACATCACCGACACCCCGGCCTACTCCGGCAAGCCGGTGGTGACGCTGATCGGCATCGACAGCGCGGGGCGCTTCACCGGCATCCGCATCCTCAAGCACTCCGAGCCCATTCTGCTGCTGGGGATTCCTGAGAGCGCGCTGACCCGCTTCAACGACCAGTACCTCGGCAAGTTCGTCGGCGACAAGATCGAGATCGGGCGCAGTCGACCAGAAGAGGACGTGATCGGCGTGGATGCGATCTCGGGTGCGACCGTCACGGTGATCGCGCAGAACCAGGTGGTGATGACCGCCGGCGCCGCCACCGCGCGCCAGACCGGCATTCTGGAACCCATAGAGCGGCCCCAGGCGCGCTTCATCGAGCGCGGGCACAAGCCCGACTGGGCGACGCTGGTCGCCGAGGGCAGCGTGCAGCGGGTGCTGGTGAAGCGCGAGGACGTGGGGCTGGATGGCGGGCAGGCCGCCGGCCAGGCGCCCTTCATCGAGCTCTGGTTCGGTTACCTCAACCAGCCCGACATCGGCCGCGCGATCCTCGGCGAGCTGACGTGGACGCGGCTGATGGAGCGGCTGAAGCCCGGCGAGCATGCGATCTTCGTGGTGCGCACGGCGGGCGAGGAATCCTTCAAGGGCTCGGGCTTCGTGCGCGGCGGGCTCTACGACCGCATCCAGGTGCGCCAGGACGTGGACGCCTTCACGTTCCGCGACCTCGACTACACCAACCTGTACGGCATCTCGGCCGCGGGCGCGCCGGCCTTCGACGAATCCGGCATCTTCATCATCCGCTCGAAGAGCTTTTCCGCCGCCTACCCGTGGAAGTTCGTGTTCCTCGGCAACCGCGTGGACCGCGCCACCGGCCAACGCAGCTTTGCGAACTTCGACACCGAATACTGGCTCGCGCCGGAAACCCTGGAGGGCGGTCGGCCGGCGCGCATCGTGCCGGATGCGCCGTGGGTGCGAGTGTGGAAGACGCGCGCGCTGGAGATCGCCGGCTTTGCGGTGCTGCTCGCACTGGTGGCCACGGTGTATGCAAACCGCGACGCCCTCACCCGCCGCTCCACCCACAAGAACAAGTGGCCGGTTAACGCGTTCAAGTACGCCGCCTGGCTGGTGAGCATCTTCTACGTGGGCTTCTACCTGATGGCGCAGCCGTCCATCACCCAGGTGCTCACCTGGTTCCATGCGCTTCTGGTGAAGTGGCAGTGGGAGCTCTTCCTCACCGACCCGTTCATCTTCCTGTTCTGGATCTTCATCATCGTCACCGTGTTCGTGTGGGGGCGTGGTCTCTTCTGCGGCTGGCTGTGCCCGTTCGGCTCGCTGTCGGAGCTGCTCTACAAGCTGGGCGGCGCGCTGGGCCTCGCGCGCTTCCAGTTCAAGCTACCGAAGCCGCTGCACGACCGCCTGAAGTGGGTGAAGTACGGCGTGTTCGCCGGCCTGCTGGCGGTGTCGGTGTTCTCGATGACCACTGCCGAGATGCTCGCCGAGGTGGAACCGTTCAAGACCACCTTCCTCGTAGGTCTCCTCAACCGCGCCTGGCCCTACACGCTGTTCGCGGCCGGGTTGCTGGCGCTGTCGATATTCACCGAGCGGCCTTTCTGCAAGTACCTGTGCCCGCTCGGCGCAGCGCTGGCAATGCCGACCACCTTCCGCTGGTTCGGCCTGCGCCGCAAGCAGGAATGCACCAGCTGCAAGGCCTGCGCGGTGGGCTGCGGCTCGCTCGCGATCGACCAGGACGGCCGCATCGACCCGCGCGAATGCATGCTGTGCCTCGACTGCATGGTGCTGTACACCGACGACCACGCCTGCCCGCCACTGGCGCAGGAGCGCAAGCGCCGCACCAAGGCCGGGCTCGCGCTGACGCCGATCGGGCGCGACGGTTACTTCATCCCGATCAAGCCGGTGCCAGCCAGCGCCACGGAGGGTGCGAAATGAATGCAAACGTGAATGTGAATGCCCATGCGGAAACACGTCCGAACGCAAGGGCCGGCACACCCGCTTCGAAGCGCAGCGGTCACCTGATCGACCCGAGCATGACGACCGACCCGGTCGAACCGCCCTACGCCCACCGCGGCGCGCTCGCGGTGTTCGCCGCCGAAGCGTGGGACCACCTGTGGCCGTGGAGCCGCGAAGGCTTCCGCCGCCGCGCCGCGCTCTCGGCCGCGGGCCTCGCCCTCGCGCTGGCCGCGAGCCTGATGTGGGTGTTCGCCGCGCTCGGCCAGCTGCAGGCCGGGGCGGTGATCGGCTGGTGGTTCGGCTGGAGCGTGTTCGAGGTCATCGTGCGCCTGGGCGCCAAGCCTTACGTGAAGGACGGCCCGTGGTGGGCCGGCCGCTACCGCAAGGCCGGGGTCATGGACATGATCTGTTATGTGGGCTTCAAGAACCTGCTCATCGGCGCGAGCCTCTTCATCGCGCTGAAGACGGTGGGGGCGCTGAGCGTCTGAGGCCATCCACCATGCGCCTGCCTGAGTTCCTCCGGCTGTTGTCGATTGCTGCGCTGTGCGCCTGCGGGCTCGCGTCGGGCGCGACGCTGCAGGTCGCGCCGGGCGAATCCATCCAGGCCGCGATCGAGCGCGCCGCCCCCGGCGACGTGATCGAGATCGCGCGCGGGCGCTACACCGAGAACCTGCGCATCGCCAAGCCGCTGACGCTGCGCGGCCTCGAACGGCCGACGATCAGCGGCGGGCTCTCCGGCCACACGATCGCGGTCACCGCCGAGCGGGTCACGCTGGAGGGGCTCATCGTTGCGGATTCGGGCGACAGCTTGCGCGACCAGAACGCCGGCATCTACCTCTTCCCCGGTTCGCACCACGCCACGGTGAAGGACTGTGTGCTGGTGTACAACCTCTTCGGCCTGTGGATCGAAAAGGCGGACGACGTCACGATCGAGGGCAACGTCATCACCGGCAAGCGCGAGTACCGCTCGGCGATGCGCGGCAACGGCGTGCAGCTCTACAACACCAAACGCGCGCGCATCATCGGCAACGAGATCAGCTTCGTGCGCGACGCGCTGTATGTGGACGTGAGCCACGACGCGCTCTTCCTGCGCAACCGCCTGCACCACAGCCGCTACGGCACCCACTACATGAACTCCTACCGCAACCTGTGGGAGGACAACGACGTGTGGATGAACCGCGGCGGCCTCGCACTGATGGAAGTGCGCGACCAGAAGGTGCGCAACAACCGGGTGTGGGCCAACTCGGACCACGGCATCATGCTGCGCACCATCCAGGACAGCGTCGTCGAGCACAACATCGTCGCCGGCAACCAGCGCGGTTTCTTCATCTACGACGCCGAGTACAACACCCTCATCGGCAACACCGTGGTCGACAACATCGTCGGCATGCACGTCTGGGCCGGCTCCAAGAACAACGTGGTGGAGCGCAACGACTTCATCGCCAACCGCGAGCAGGTGCGCTACGTCGCCACGCGCGACGAGAAGTGGGGCGTGAAGGACGGCAACCACTGGAGCAACTACCTCGGCTGGGACCGCGACGGCGACGGCACGGGCGACGTGCCCTTCGAAGCCAGCGACCTGGTCGATCGCCTCACCTGGCGACACCCGATGATGAAGCTGTTGCTCGCGAGCCCGGCGGTGCAGACGCTGCGCCTCGTGGGCCAGCAGTTCCCGGTGCTGCGCGCGCCGAGCATCGTCGACCCCAAGCCGCGCATGCAGGCGTCCAACCCCAACTGGAGTGACTGGCGTGACAAGTATTACCCCGGCACGCGCTGAGCCCGGCGACACGCCCGCGATCAGCCTCGCGGCGGTGCACCGCCATTTCGGCGCCATCAAGGCGGTCGACGGCGTGGATCTGGAGATCCCGCGCGGCGCCCTGTTCGGCCTCATCGGCCACAACGGCGCGGGCAAGAGCACGCTCTTCAAGATGATGCTCGGCCTCGTCCCGGTGGGCAGCGGCACGATCCGCATCGCCGGGCGCGACATCACCGGTGGCGACTTCCGCGCGGTGCGCCGCGACATCGGCTACCTGCCCGAGAACGTGGTGCTCTACGACAACCTCACCGGGCTGGAGACGCTGCAATTCTTCGCCCGCCTGAAGCACGCCCCCGCCGCCGACTGCGCCGCGGCGCTGGAGCGGGTGGGCCTCGGCCATGCCGCCAGCCGGCGTGTGCGCGAGTACTCCAAGGGCATGCGGCAGCGCCTCGGCTTTGCCCAGGCCCTGCTCGGCAAGCCGCGCCTGCTGTTCCTGGACGAACCCACCAACGGCCTCGACCCGGAGGCGATCCGCGCCTTCTACGCCACCTTGCATGCTCTTCGTGACGACGGCGTCACCGTGGTGCTGACCTCGCACATCCTGTCCGAGATCCAGGAGCGGGTGGACCGCCTCGCGATCATGGCCGCCGGCCGCATCCAGGCGCAGGGCACGGTGCAGACGCTGCGCGAGCACATGGACCTGCCGCTGGAGATCACCGTGATCGCGCGCGACAGCGGCCGGGTGGTCGCGGCGGTGGCGCCGCTGCGGCTCGCGCTGGAGCAGCGCGGCAGCGGGCTCCGCATCCACTGCCCACGCGCGCACAAGCTCGCCGCGCTGCGCGCCCTCGCAACGCTCGGCGACGAGCTCGTCGACCTGCAGATCCGCGAGCCCTCGCTCGAAGACGTGTTCTTCGGCTTTGCCGACTGACGGCGCACAAGGAGCACGCAACATGGACTTCACCGCCATCCTCACCCTCGCCGCCAAGGAGTTCCGCGACCGCATCCGCAACCGCTGGGTGCTCGCGGTGGCGCTGGTGTTCACCGTGTTCGCGCTGGTCATCGCCTACTTCGGCGGCGCCCAGCAGGGCGCGGTGGGCTTCCGCTCGATCGCCTTCACCATCGCCAGCCTGGTGAGCCTGGTGATCTACCTGATCCCGCTGATCGCGCTGCTGCTCGGCTTCGACGCGATCGTCGGCGAGCGCGAGCGCGGCTCCCTGGATCTGCTCCTGTCGCTGCCGATCACCCGGCTGGAGCTGCTGCTCGGCAAGTACCTCGGGCTCGCTGGGGCGCTCACGCTGTCCACCGTCGCCGGCTTCGGCCTCGTCGCCGCGGTGCTCGCCACCGATATGGACGCCGCAGCACTCACCGCCTACGCCGGCTTCACCGCCACCTCGGTGCTGCTCGGGCTCGCCTTCCTCAGCATCGCGGTGCTGCTGTCGGTGCTCGCGAGCGAACGCACCCGCGCCTCCGGCCTCGCCATCGCCGCCTGGTTCTTCTTCGTGCTGATCTTCGACCTGCTGCTGCTCGGCGGTCTGGTGGTGAGCGGCGGGGAATACGGCGGCGAGATCTTTCCCTACCTGCTGCTGCTCAACCCCGCCGACGTGTTCCGGGTGATGAACCTGGTCGCGATGGACGAGGTGCGCACCCTCTACGGTCTTGCCACCGTGTTCCCCGCATCGCTCGCGCATGGCTGGGCGCTCGCGCTGGTGATGATCGCCTGGATCGTCACGCCGATCGGCCTTGCCGCCTGGAGATTCCGCACATGAAAACGCACCGACCCCGCGCCCACCGGCTGATCGCGCATCTGCTGATCGTCCCTCTCGCCGCCGGCTGGCTCACCGCCTGCAGCCCGGCCGATACCGGTGGCGCCGCCGCCGTGCAGCCGGTGGAAATCACCCGCGAGACTGCCAGCGTCATCGACGGCATGCTGCTCGCCGACTACCCCGGTCCCAAGGCGCAGATCCACTACGCCGGCCAGAAAGCGCCGGACTTCGTGTGCAACACCGCCGACATGTTCTACATCCATCTCGCACCGGAACAGGTGCGCAAGGTGAGCGCGATCTTCGTGCAGGACATGGCCAAGGCCGACTGGAACGACCCGCGCGGCCACTGGATCGACGCGCGCAGCGCCTGGTACGTGGTGGGCTCCAGCCGCCACGGCTCAATGGGCCCGACGCTCGCATCCTTCGCCGCCGAGGCCGACGCGCAGCGCTTTGCGCAGCAATACGGCGGCCAGGTGCAGCCCTACGCGAAGATCACGATGGAGATGGTGACGCCGCCCGACGATGGCCTCGCCGGCCACAAGCATTGAGCGGACGATGATGCGCACAATCGCCGGCGGCACGCCATCCCGCCCCACACCCGCCACACCCGCCACTCCGCGCCCGGCGGCGAGCAGCGCAGCATGCCGGCGCACGCGTGCGATCGCGTTCGCGAGCACGCTCGTCGCGCTGCTCGCCGCCTGCACCCCGGCCACACAGGTTGCCGCGCCCGCCGCGGTGGACTTCGGCCCGGACGACGTCTGCGAGAGCAACGGCCTGCGCCCCTTCGACCACCCCGGCCCGAAGGGCCAGCTGCACCTCGCCGACCGCGCCCGCCCGGTGTTCTTCTGCGACACCGTCGAACTCCTCCACAGCGTCCTCACCGAGCCGCGCCCGCAGCGCATCCTCGCCGCCTATGTGCAGGACGCCGGCCGCAGCGAGTGGATGGCGCCGCGCGGCCAGTGGATCGACGCGCGCAGCGCCTGGTATGTGGGCGGCTCGAAGCGCATCGGCCCACTCGGCAGCACCCTCGCCCCTTTCAGCGACGCCGCCAGCGCCGAGGCCTTCCGCAACGCATTCGGCGGCGAGACGCTGCGCTTCACTGAGATCACCCCCGACCATGTCGCGCTCGACGGCGGCGCGCTCCACGACACGAGGATGTAAGCCATGAACAACCGCTACCCCGGGCTCGCCCACGACACCGCGTTGAGCGTCGACACCCTGTCGCGCGTGATGTACGAGATGCGCGAGGGCCACAAGGCCATCCTGCGCCAACACGCCGCCGAAGACGAGGCGGCGCTGCTCGACGCGATCGTCGCCGGCCGCGTCGACGAGCATCCCGGCTACGACAACTGGCTGTCGGCGCGCATCCTCGCCACCGGTGCGGAGGCTGCCCGCACCCACATCACCGCCCTCATCAACGGCCATGCGCCCGATGCCGCGCCGACGCTCCATCTGCGTCTGCTGGCAATGCTCGAGGCGGGCGATCTGCCCCTCGCCGGCGCGCCGACGCTGCTGCAGGACGCGCTGCAGATCCCGCTCGCGAACGGCATCGTCCTGAACGTCCGTCAGGCCGCCTGTCATGCCTACGCGATGGAATGGACGCACGCGGGCGCCACGCTGCGCATCGACACCGCGCCGCTGCACGCAGCGCTCGCGACCCGCCCCAACCACCTGCACGCTGCCGACGGCACGCTCTGCCCCGACTTCATCACCGACACCGCCGCCGCGCCCGAAGCCAACCTGTGCGCGCTCATCGAGGCCATCATGCGCGACCCCGCGCTGGATGGTGGTGACTGACATGCAGCTCACCCCGGCCCGCCTCGTCGCGCTCAGCCTGGCCCTGCTGTGCGCGATTGCCGGCCTGTGGTGGCTGCCGGGGCCGGCAGTGCGCGGCGGCGTGGCCTTCGACCCGTCGGAAGACATCTGCATCGTCGCCCCGCCCACGCCCTTCGACGCCAGCGCCGGCATCGCGCTCGACGCCCCGCGCCCGGTGCCGCCCGACGCCCGCTGCCCGGTGTGCGGCATGTTCCCCGCCCGTCACCCGGAATGGGCCGCGCAGGTCATCTACCGCGACGGCGCCACCCACTTCTTCGACTCGCCGGTGAGTCTGCTCGTCTTCCTCGCCAAGCCCGACCGCTTCAGCCGCCACGCCGCCGAGGGCATCCTCGCCGTCTACATCACCGACGCCGCCAGCGGCCGCTGGTCACCCGCCCGCACCGCCTTCACCGTCCACGGCTCCAACGCCCTCGGCCCCATGCGCAACGGAAATCTCCCCGCATTCGCCGAACGTGCCGCGGCCGAACGCTTCGCCGCCGAGCGCGGTGGCAAGGTGCTGATGCTGGAAGATGTCGACCAGGCCACGCTCAGGCAGCTCGCGAATCGCAGCCATGATCATGGGTGATGTCTGCAGGACTGCATAGGACAGAAGGCGGAAGGCGCTGCGCTTTGCCCCCATGCCCTCTGAGAACATCCGTCCATGCCCTGTCGCTTGGATGCATACGTGCTCGGAGCGCCTCAAATATGCGAACGACACGGACGATACCCCCGCTGACGAAGACCTCCTGGACCAAGCGGCGCCAATAGAGTGTCTCCTGAATCGCGTCCCCGTCTAACCCCTATCCCACCATCTGCAACAACTGCTGCCGAACCTCCTCCGCCCCCGCGGCAAGATCCAGGCTTGTGGAAACTCCCGCGACCAAATGAGCGGATGCCAAGCTCGGGGTACGCCTCATCGTGCCTGATGTCGACCGGGCGGCGAACAATCGGCGCGACGTCGCCGAGCGCAACTTTCGGCCAAGTATTCATACGCCGCCCTCCTCATCGCCACTGCGCGCGATCTGCCGCGCCTCCAGCTCCCGCCGCGTCTTCTCCAGCTCCGCTTGCAGCAGCTCCACGTCGGGCAGCACGGTCCGGTATTCGGCCGCCATGATCTTGTTCGGCAACCCGTCCAGCGCATATCGGGCCAGGGCGGATTTGGCTCGGGCGCAAAGGATCAGCCCGACCGGCGGGTTCTCGCCGGGCAGGGTCCAGTGCTCGCGGGCGTAGTTGCAGTACATGTGCATCTGGCCGACATCGGCATGGCTCAGTTCGTTGAGTTTGAGGTCGATGATGACCAGGCAGCGCAGGCGGCGATGGAAGAACAGCAGGTCCACCCGAAACCAGCTCTCGTCGATGCGCAGGCGCCGCTGACGGCCGACGAAGGTGAAGTCGTTGCCCAGTTCCAGGAGGAAGTCCCCCAGGCGATGGATGAGGGCATCCTCGAGCTGGGACTCTGAATACTCGTCTTTGAGGTTGAGGAACTCCAGGACGTACGGATCCTTGATGGCCTCATCCGGCGTGACGGCGTCACCGGGCTGGGCGTCGCCGCCCTTTTCCAGCATGGCCCGCTTGTTGGTGGACAGCAGCGCCCGCGTGTAGAACTGGCTGCTGATCTGGCGGTCGAGCTGGCGCACGCTCCAACCACCGCGGAGGGCCTCGGCTTCGTAGAATGCCCTCTCCTCGGCCGAACGGGTGCGTCGCATCAGGTGGATGTAGTGCGTCCAGGACAGGGGAAATACCTGGGCGAGTTGATTCAGTTCGAAATGCCGAATTAGCGATTCGGAATTCGATGGCACGGAGCCTGCGGGCAGCCCCTGAACAGGCAGACGACACGTACATAGGGGCAACCAAACGACTTCGCGAGCTCACGCGCTCGAACAAGCAGCTCTTGCTGAAGGAGAACATCGCGTATGGATTCCATCGCAACATGTTGGCGATGAAGCCCGTCGGTGTCGCGTCGTGTCTCGTGGGCATCCTTTACGGACTTTTGATCGCAAAGGTCCTACGGGTAGCACCGCCTCACTTCAACCCAATGAATTTTGCTGATCCAGGACTCGCAGCCGGCTTGACACTACTCATTTCCCTAGCGCTGCTTGCCGCTTGGCTGCTGTATTTCGATCAGGATTCTGTCAGGCGAATGGGCTTCGTCTATGCAGAACGCCTATTCGAGTGCTTGCCATCTTTGTCTTCTTCGGCCCCTCGGAAAAAAGCGCAAAAAACAGCTATAGATTGAAATTCAGTATGGGAATGGTCACGCCTCTTGGCTGGTTGCCGCGTGATTGCGATGCAGGTCCGAAACCACCGCGATCAACCTGTTGATCGGTTCAGACAGTCGCTTGGGCAATACGCGGTGCTGGGTATGAGTTTTCAGGTCGGCGATCCAGCGATGCGCAACCCATACATCTTCTTCGGGGTGGTTGTTGTCCACACCGCTGCAATACTTGTAGCCAATTAGCGCATCGGTGCGCGACAGCAGAACGCGCGCCATCGTCATGTGGAAGCGATGAGCCTGGAGATCAGCCGGACCTTTTGGCCTCGGAACAGTCAGACGCAAACATCGCTGGTCGTTGAATTCAGCCCAGTCGGGGCCAACCACTTGTCCAGCGCGCTCCAGCATCTTGCGCGACTGTTCGTTCTTGCCATTGACCAGGGCAACGGCGACCGTACCCTTCGGGTACTCCAGCTTTTCGGCCAGCGCGTTCATCCAGCGCACCAGCTTGTTTAGAGTGTTGTCGTCCGCAAACACAAGGAACTGGTGGCGCTGTTCATCGTCGAGAAATGCAGGTAGCTGCGCATAGAGGGGATACAAGAGATCATGCAGGTAGATGTATGTCTGCCGGCGTCCTTGCTCATGACTCCGCGTGGTTGCGGTCAGCACCTTCTGCGCCCATCCTGGTGTGAGTTCTGCCAGCGTCATCTCAGTGATGTCGATGGAGATGAGGGGGAATCCAAGCGATTTTCCGATTAGCGCCTTGCGCCCATCAAAGGCATGCCCGAGTTCGATTTCGACGCCCCCCAGCACCATCGGCTCGGTCTGGACAGGCGGCCCCAGCACGGCAACGTCGAGTCGGAATTTGCTGCCAAATGGTGTCTCCAGCGGGTGCTCGATCGCCACCCGATCGGCGCCAAGCAGCAAGTTGCCTTCCAGCGGATAGTCAGACGCATCCGCGTCCTTGAACGCCCAGGGCATTGCAAGTCCGGCGTTCAAGCGTCGGGCTAGTTCAGCCGCGACAAGTTCCTTCGCGCGTCGGTGTTCGGCGCTTTCCTGCACGGTGCGCCACCGACTGGCTTCTTCATCATCGAAGTGCGCTTTGGGGCTATAGGTGTGCTGGGCAGGAAGCATCCGGAAATGGGATCGCCGGCGCAGCTTCCCACTTTCAAAGGATGGGCTGACCCATGTCACCATCTGCCGTGATGCGCCGGGAGATACCAGGGGCCATAGCTTGCGCGCATGTTCCCGGCTGCGAACGTCGCGCGCGGCGATCGTGGTCTGAAAGATCCCTTTCCGAGAGAAGACAACGATCGCCTCGTCCATTCTTCTCTTTCCGTTATGACGATACGGCGGCGACTTTCGTGGCGCCATCCAGCTTGCGGTGGATCAGCGACACCAGCGTCAGGATGTCTAGCGCGTCCTGCTCGGACATAGGCCAATTCGTCTTGGGTGCATGGGCCAGCGGATTGCGCACGGCGCCAAAGAGGCCGATCAGCAGGTTAGCAAAGCCTTTCTGCTCGCTCTTTTCGGACTCGGTGGTGAGCGGTCCCAAGGTGAGAACGGGTTGCTGACCTGCGAATGCCTTGCTCACCAAGTCGGCGCCATCGCCGTTCAGGCCCGACAGCAGGCGAATCCGCTCCGCAACGCCTTTCGTTGCCTCGAACACGGCATGGAAGTAGTTTTCGTCCAGCAGCTCGGCACGGCAATAGTTCAGCACTTCCGCGTGGACGACGCGGCTTTCGAGCGCGGCCTTGAGTCGTCCAGCTCGGGCGCGCGCGGCATCAAGCGTCGTGGCCTTGTCGGCGTGCCCAACCTTACCGTCCTCGCGCACGTAGAACCCGGAGAAGGCCAGGACAACATTGAGTTCGTCGCGCCGCCAGGTGAACGCCGCGGGGTCGCGGGCGTAATTCACCGGGTTCATCGCGCGATTGATGAACATGATGAGATGGTTCCCGATCTGGTGTCGGTTCTGCGCGCCAGCCAGCGCATTGAACAACCGCTTCCATTTGGTGATGCCGGGCGACGTGTCGGCAACCTCTATTTCTTGCAGCAGGCGCTCGATCTGCGTTCCGCTCAGGCCCCGCTCGGTATCTGCAAGCACACGGCAAGCGGCTTCAAGATGCTGTGAACTGAAAGGATCAATTCGCGTCGCCAATGCCTGTCTCCCTCGTCAGGCATCAGATGATGGCCTGCAAGCCCTTGTCTGCGATGACGTTGAGCAGCTTGAGGGCCGGACCGGCCGGGCGAGTCTCGCCTTGCTCCCATTTGCGCACCGTCGAGGCTGTGGTGTGCAGGTGAAGCGCGAACACCGGCTGGCTGAACTTCAAGGCTTCGCGCAGGCGTTTGATGTCGGCAGCAGCGAACTCCCGCACCGGTGGCGGGCAGATCGCGTCGAACTTGCGCATCGTCACCTTGCTGATCGCGCCCACTTCGTGGAGCGCAGCCAAGTCGCCACGCAGCGATTCAATGATCTTGCTCACAATGCACCTCCACTAAAACACCCGACTGCAACGCCTTCGACAAGGCTTCAGCAGACAGTTCCAAGAACACCTTGCCGGCGAATTGCAGCGCCTTCTTTTCGTCCTGCGTGATGTTCGCCTTGTCGTTCTTCGGGAAACCATGCAGGAACACGTAGCGGCTGCCGATCCTGGCCGATACCAGCGTGCGGTAGCCACCGCTCTTGCCACCGCCGGGGCGGGCCACCCGCTTCTTGTAGAGGGAGCCGCCCAAGTCCGCGTCGATCAGACCGCTTTCCATCTCCTGAACCGCCTTGCACAACGCGGCATCGGACAGCTTCTCGCCCGACTGCCAGCGTGCAAAGTCCTTGCGCTTGAGGATGTCCATCATTTCGACCTCCAAACTATACCCGAAACGGGCAGACTTTTCCAGTCTCCGGTGTAGCACCTAGATAGAAGGGATGACCCGCCCGATTGTCGTGACGCCGGCACGACAATCGGAGCCGACAGGACGGGATGCCGGCCACCGGTCCCCGGGCATCCTTGACCGAAATCAGCAGCGCATAGGCCGACCACGGCAGCGTGAAGACCTTGGCCAGCTCGGCGAGGCCGAATTTCCCAGACACTATCTCGGAAATTGCGGAACGGGGATAGTCGGCCGCCAAGGCAGCGGGGGCGCCACCGAAAGCGTCCTCTTGCTCATGCCGTGGCCTCCGCAGGGCGCCGCGTACCCGTGATGGCCTGCCGCCGACTCGCCACCAGTTCGGCAGCATCCCGCACCGGCTTGTCCTCGGTGTGGACGTAGTGCATGAACATCGCCACGGTCTTGTGGCCCGTCAGCTTCATGCCTACCTTGGTCGGCACTCCCGAATTGGCAATGTCGGTCGTGGAGCGGTGGCGGATGCCGTGCGTGCCGACGTGCGGGACGCCGGCGGCCTTGAGCACCCGGCACCATCCGCCATAGTGCTCGCCAAAGGTCAGGTGCTTGGTCGGGTCGTTGGGCGACGGCAGGACATAGGGGCAGCCTTCACGGCGCGGTGCCGTCGAGAACAGCCGATAGGCTTCCGCGCTCATGGGCTTGGAGAGGCCGCCGGTCTTGCTGTCGGGCCAGACCACGCGCCGGTTCTCCAGATCGACCCAATCCCATTCGAGCATGCAGATTTCGGAGCGGCGGCCGGCGAACTCGAATTGCAGGCGAATCGCCAGCGGAATGACGTAGTTTTCCAGTCCTTCCGCCTCCAGCTTCTCCAACTGGCGGAAGATCAGCGCCAGCTCGTCGTCCACGATGAGCCGGGTTTCCTCGCCGGGCGGGTACATCGGGACGTGGCGGCACGGGTTCGTGCCGTCCGGGCGATAGCCCCACACTTCGGCCAGGTTGAACATCTTGCGCAGCACGCCGAAGGCGTTGTTCGCCTCGGCCGGCTTGTAGGCCAGCTTCTCCATCAGCCCGGCAATGTCGGGCCGCTTCACGTCCTGCACCTTCTTGCGGCCGATCAGCGGGACGATGCAGCGGTCGATGACCGCCTGATAGCCGCGCTGCGTGCTGGGCTTGTTGCGCTTCTTGGAGTAGTCCTCCATGAACTTCTTGCACAGCGCTTCGACCGTGGGCGCCTTGCGCGCCTCGGCCTTGGCGCCGCCGGGGTCGCCGCCCCGGCGAACCTCCGCCAGCCAGTCCTGCGCCATGACGCGGGCCTGCTCCACGGTCAGTTCCCCGAACAGGCCCAGCGAAGGCTTGCGGGGCTGCCCGGAGTTCGTGCGGTACTGGAGCATGAACACCCGGCGGCCCTTCGGGGTAATCTTGCAGAGGAAACCCGGCACCACGGTATCCCGTAGTTCGATGTCCTTGGCCTGGGGTTGCGCCGACTCTACGGCGGTCTTGGTGAGCTTGATCTTCGCCATGATGACTCCTTGGAACGACCCGAATTCCAAGAGCCAGATAGGAGCGGCGCGAGGGAAAACCGGGTCAAGTTTCAGAAAGCACCGGCATATGATGGACGCGCGTAAGTTTTTGATAAACCTGCTGTATCGAGCTACGGCGCAGTCCAGCGAAGTACCGGGCTGGAGTCATCGTCAAACAAAAAAACATCCCTGAATGGCAGCCGCTCTGAAGGCATACGCCCTGTAACTGTCACGTCAAAGACATGCCCCAATCACCGCGATGCGCACAAAAAGCAGCCCACAAACTCTGCAAACCAAGTAACCACGTCACCCTCCGCTATAGAGTTCCACTCCCCGCACCCACGCTGCGCGTTTTCCCCACAAGCCCCAACGCTACGGGCTTGCCCGAGTCCATGGTTGGCATGCATCCATCTAAATTGAACAGCAGCAAGTTCGATGGTCGTGAGCCTCTGAGGAAGATGGAAATGCAAAGACGAGTGTTTGGCGCATGGATGTGCGCATCGGTCCTGATGACGGGCGCAGCATGGGCGCAGGACAGCTATCCCAGCCGCCCCATCAGCCTGGTCGTGCCCTACGGCGCGGGCGGCGTGACCGACGTGGTGGCGCGTGCGCTGGCCCAGGGCATGGGCAAGCAGCTGGGGCAGACCGTGGTGATCGAGAACAAGCCCGGCGCGGGCGCGTCCATGGGCGTGATGGAGATGCGCACGGCCAAGCCCGATGGCTACCGCCTGACGCTGGCGCCCGTGAGCATCTTCCGCCAGCCCCACATCCAGAAGGTGCAGTACGACCCGGTGCGCGATCTCAGCTACGTCGCCACCTACATGACCTATGACTTCGTGCTGGCCGTGCCCCAGGACTCGCCGTTCAAGACGGTGCAGGACCTGGTCGAGTTCGCCAGGAAGAATCCGGGTGCCGTGGATTACGGCACGCCGGGCAAGTTCACGGCCAACCACGTGGTGATGGCGCTGCTGGAGCAGGCCACGGGCGCACGCTTCACGCATGCGCCCTTCAAGGGCGATGCCGAGGCGTTGAACTCGCTGATGGCCGGCCACATCAAGTCCGGCGTGTTCGCCAACACGGTGCTGCCGTACCTGAGCTCGGGCAAGCTGCGCGCCCTGGCTTCGGCCTCCGAGGTGCGGCCCGAGGCCTTTGCCAACGTGCCCACGTTCCGCGAGGCCGGCTATGCCTTCGATGTGCCCTCGCCCCTGGGCATCGCCGGGCCGCGCGGCCTGCCGCCCGAGATCGTGCGCAAGCTCGAAGCCGCCATCAAGGCCGCCATGGACGACCCGGCCTTCCGCCAGGTCGTCGGCAACTACGGCGTGCGCACGCAGTTCCGTGGCAGCCAGGAGTACACGGCGTTCGCCAAAAAGGCGTTCGAGGACGAAAAGAAGATCGTGCAGAACATAGGCCTGGAGGATTGAGGCCGCTACGCGGGCGGCAGCCCCGCCATGGCGCGCAGGTCCACCAGCCGGTCGTACTCGGCGGCCGTGATCAGGCCCAGCGCGACAGCGGCCTCGCGCGGCGCCATGCCGCGCGCCATGGCCTCGCGCGTGATGCGTGCCACGGCGTCATAGCCCAGCACCGGGTTGAGCGCGGTGGCCTGCAGCAGCGAATGGGCCACCTGTTGCTCCAGCCGCTCGGTGTGTGCCTGCAGGCCGGCCACCAGCTTCTCGGCGAACACGCGGCTGGCATCGCCCAGCGCGCGCATGGCGCGCAGCAAGTGGTGGATCAGCACGGGCTTGGCCACGTTGAGCTCGAAGTGCCCGGCCGAGCCCGCCAGCGTGACGGTGAGGTGGTGGCCCATGGCCTGGTAGGCGGCCTGCACCACGACCTCGGCCACGGTCGGGTTGCGCTTGCCCGGCATGATGGAGGAGCTCAGGCCGTCGTCGGGAAACACCAGCTCGCCCAGCCCGCAGCGCGGACCCGAGCCCAGCAGGCGGATGTCGTTGGCCATCTTGGCCAGCGAGCCTGCCACCACGTTGAGCGCGCCCGAGACCTCGATGAGTGCATCGTGCGCGGCCATGCCCTCGAACTTGCAGGGATTGGGCGTGACCGCCAGGCCCGTGAGCGCCTGTATCTCCTCGCAGAAAATCCGGTCGAATCCGGCCGGCGCGTTGAGCCCCGTGCCGGCTGCCGTGCCGCCCTGGGCCAGGCTCCACAGCCGGGGCTGGGTGGCCTGCAGCCGGTGGATGCCATGGCCCACCTGGTGGGCGAATGTCTCGAAGCTCTGGCCCAGCGTCATGGGCACGGCGTCCATCAGGTGCGTGCGCGCCACCTTGAGCACGCCGGCAAAGGCCAGGGCGCGTTCCTGCAGGCGCTGCTGCAGCTGTTCCAGGGCGGGCAGCAGGTGGTCGCGCAGCTCCAGCGCCGTGGCCAGGTGCATCACCGTGGGAAAGCTGTCGTTGGACGATTGCGAGGCATTGGCATGGTCGTTGGGGTGGACCGGGCTGCGCGTGCCCGGGGGCTGGCCCAGCATCTGGTTGGCGCGGTTGGCGATGACCTCGTTGGCATTCATGTTGGTCTGCGTGCCCGAGCCCGTCTGCCAGATGGTCAGCGGGAAATGCGCGTCCAGCAGGCCGTCGCGCAGTTCGGTGGCCGCGGCCTCGATGGCCGCGCCGCGCTCGTCGTCCAGCACGCCCAGGCGCCGGTTGGCGCGCGCTGCCGCCAGCTTCTGCAGCCCGAAGGCGTGGTACAGGCCCTGGGGAAAGCGCTCCTGTCCGATGGCGAACAGCTCCAGCGCGCGCTGGGTCTGTGCGCCCCAGAGACGGTCGGCTGGTATCCGGACCGGGCCGAAGGCATCGTGTTCGATGCGGGTGTCGTCGGCCATGGCTTCAGTCCAGAGAAATCTTCGCGTCGGCCGCCACCTTGCGCCAGCGCTCCACCTCGGCAGCCGTGTGGCGCGCCAGGGCCTCGGGCGCGTACTGCTCGGCGGGCAGCAGGCGTATGCCCTGGGCGGCCATCCGGTCGGTCCAGGCCTTGTCGGCCAGGGCCTTGGTATAGGCCTGGTAGACCTTTTGCACCACGTCGCGCGGCGTGCCCTTGGGTGCATAGATGCCGTACCACGTGGCGGTCTCGAAGCCCGGCAGCAGCTTCTGGCCCAGCGCTGCAGCGCCCGGGAACTGGGGCATGGGCTTGTCCGAGGTGAGGGCGATGGCGCGGATGCGCTCGCCGGCCAGCTGGGGCAGGGCGGTGTTGGTCTGGTCGAACATGGCATCGACCTGGCCGGAGATCACATCGGTCATGGCCGGCGCCGCACCCTTGTAGGCCACCTGGGTGATCTCCATCTGCGCGCGGCTGGCGAACAGCGCCGCCACCAGGTGCGAGGTCGATCCCACGCCCGCGTTGCCGAAGTTCAGCCGGCCCGGGTTCTGCTTGCCGAAGGCCACCAGCTCCTCGGCCGTCTTGTACGGGGAGTTCTTGCCCACCAGCAGCACCAGCGGCGTGTCGGGGAAGCGGAACACGGCCTCGAAGTCCTTGACCGGGTCGTAGGCCAGCTTCTTGTATAGCGACGGCGCCGCGCCCATGTAGCCCATGTGGCCGACCAGGAAGCTGTAGCCGTCGGGCGCCGAGCGCGCCGCCTTGGCCGTGCCGATGGTGCCGCCCGCGCCCGGAACGTTCTCGATGATGATCTGCTGGCCCAGCTGCGTGCTGGTGCGCTGGGCGATGTCGCGCGCCATGGCGTCCGTGGGGCCGCCGGCCGCGAAGGGCACGATCCAGGTCAGCGGCTTGGCGGGATAACCGCCCTGGGCGTGCGCGGCCAGGGCGAAGGTGGTGGCGGCCAGGGCAAGGGCCAGGCGTGGCAGGCGTGGTAGGCGTGGCAGGTGGGGAAGATGGAAAGGCATGGTGTTGTCTCCTGTAGTGCTGTGTTCTGTCCTGGGCCGGGGTGTCAGCGGCCGCTGGCTGCATGGGCGCGCGACAGCGCAAGGGCGCGGTCCACCATCTGCGGGGCCTCGCCCAGGTAGTTGCGCGGGTCGGTGAGGCGCTGCAGCGCCGCGCGGTCGAAATGGGCCGTGACTTCGGGCAGGCGGGCCAGCGCATCGGCCAGCGTGCCGCCCTCGGCGTTGACGCTGCGGCAGGCGGCATAGACGATGTCGTGCGCCTGCTGGCGGCCCGTGTGCGGGGCCAGGCCCATCATCACGGCCTCGGCCACGATCAGGCCGTCGGTCATGTCCAGGTTGCGGGCCATGCGTTCGGGATCGACGATGAGGCCGCCCAGCATGAAGCGCGCCTGGTGCAGGGCGCCGGCCGAGAGCACGAAGCTCTCGGGCAGCGCCACCCATTCGGCATGCCAGGGGCCGGTGGCGCGCTCCAGGTCCTGGACCATGGCGTCCAGCATCAGGCCCGCATGCTGGCGCACGGCCTTGGAGGCGGCCAGCATCAGCTCGCTGGAGATGGCGTTGCGCTTTTGCGGCATGGTGCTGCTGGCGCCGCGCCCGGTGACAAAGGGCTCGAACACCTCGCCGAACTCGGTGGAGGACAGCAGCATCACGTCGTAGGCGATCTTGCCCAGCGAGCCCGTGACCAGGGCCAGGAAATTCACCGCTTCGGCCAGGCCGTCGCGCGCCACATGCCAGGTGGTGGCGGGCACGCCCAGGCCCAGTTCTTCCATCAGCAATTGCTGCACTTCCAGGCCCCGGCCGCTCAGCGAGGCCAGCGTGCCGGCCGCCCCCGCGAACTGGCCCACCAGCACGCGCGGGCGCAGTTCCTTCAGGCGCTCGGCATGGCGGTCGAACATGGCCAGCCAGATGGCGGCCTTGTAGCCGAAGGTGATGGGCAGGGCGTGCTGAAGGTGCGTGCGGCCGGCCATGGGCGTATCGCGGTGGCGCTCGGCCAGGTCGGCCAGGATGGTGCGCAGCGCGGCGATGTCGGCATCGACCAGGTCCAGCGCATCGCGCACCTGCAGCACGGTGGCCGTGTCCATGATGTCCTGGGTGGTCGCACCCCAGTGGATGTAGCGGCCGGCGTCGCCGCACTGTTTCACCAGCTGGTGCACCAGCGGCAGGATGGGGTAGCCGACAATGTCGGTTTCCTTGCGCAGCAGCTCGAAGTCCAGCGCGTCGAGGCTGCAGCGCTGCGCGATCTCGTGCGCGGCCTCGGCCGGAATCACGCCGCAGCGGCCCTGGGCGCGCGCCAGCGCGACCTCGACCTCGATGTAGCGCGACACCAGGGCGCTGTCGGCGAAGATGGCGCGCATGGCGGGGGTGCCGAAGGCGTCGCGGAACAGCAGCGAATCGATGGCGGTGCTGGAGGTGAAGGACGGAAGGGTCATGGGGCGCAATTGCGATTAAGTTCGGACATATTGTTATTTTTATTTATGTACGTACATTACGAACATCCGGGTTTGCCTGGGGGGAAGGCCTGCGCCCATGGCTGAGACACGCTATGCCCAGGTGGCGCGTGACCTGTCCGAGCGCATTGCCTCGGGCGAATACGCCGTGGGGGGGCTTTTGCCCACCGAGCTGGAGCTGTGCGAACGCTATGGCGTGAGCCGCCACACGGTGCGCGCGGCGATTGCCGAGCTGCAGCAGTCGGGCCTGGTGTCGCGGCGCAAGAAGGTGGGCACGCGCGTGGAGGCGGCGCAGCCCCATGCGCACTATCGCCAGGCGCTGACCTCGCTGGAGGATCTGGTGCAGTTCGGCGCCACCCATGTGCGCGAGGTGCGGCGCATCGAGGAGGTGGTGCTGGACCAGGACCTGGCGGCCGAACTGGATTGCCCGGCCGGCAGCCGCTGGCTGGCCATCTGCAGCCTGCGCCGCGACGGTGCCGCGCCGCACCTGCCCATTGCCTGGACCGTGGTCTATGTGGATGCGCAGCGCTTTGACACGCAGGAGCTGGCCGAGCGCGTGCGCGCCGCGCCCGAGTTGCTGGTCAGCAGCCTGCTGGAGCAGCAGTACGGCCTGCGCATCGCGCGGGTGCGGCAGGCCGTGGTGGGGGCGCTCATTCCGGATGCGCTGTCGGAGGAATTGCAGGCCCCGGCCGGGTCAGCGGCGCTGAAGATCGTGCGCCGCTACCTGGATACCGATGGGGAGTTGATGGACCTCAGCGTGACCTTGCACCCGGCCAGCCGCTACACATTGCATACGCAGCTGGACCGAGACTTGGCGAGTGTCTGACCTGTCAGCGGGGAGGTCAGCGCCATCTATAAAACTGGCGCGGCCCAATGCCAGGGACACCGAGCAAGGGCCGCCCCCCCCGCTCAGGGGGTGTAGTTCTGTTCGGCGAGGAAGCCGCCGCTCTGGTGCGACCACAGCTTGGCGTAGATGCCGCCCAGCTCCAGCAGTTGCTGGTGCGTGCCCTGCTCGACGATGTGGCCCTGGTCCATCACGATGAGCCGGTCCATGGCGGCGATGGTCGAGAGCCGGTGGGCGATGGCGATCACGGTCTTGCCGTGCATGAGGCTGTCCAGGCTTTGCTGGATGGCCGCCTCGACCTCGCTGTCCAGCGCGCTGGTGGCCTCGTCCAGCAGCAGGATGGGCGCGTCCTTTAGCATGACGCGCGCAATGGCCACGCGCTGGCGCTGGCCGCCCGACAGCTTGACGCCGCGCTCGCCCACCTGGGCGTCGTAGCCTCCACGGCCCTTGAGGTCGGTCAGCGTGGCGATGAAGTCCGAGGCCTCGGCCTTCTGCGCGGCGGCCAGCATCTCCTGCTCGGTCGCGTCGGGGCGGCCGTAGAGGATGTTGTCGCGCATGGAGCGGTGCAGCAGCGAGGTGTCCTGCGTGACCATGCCCACGGCGCCGCGCAGGCTGTCCTGCGTGACGGTGCGGATGTCCTGCCCGTCGATGGTGATGCGCCCGCCCTGGGCTTCATGGAAGCGCAGCAGCAGGTTCACCAGCGTGGACTTGCCCGCGCCCGAGCGGCCGATCAGGCCGATGCGCTCGCCGGCGCGGATATGCAGGTTCAGGTGGTCGATCACCTGCTTGCCGCCGTCCTTGTAGGCAAAGCTCAGGTCCTCGAAGGCGATGGCGCCCTGCGTGACCTGCAGCGGCCTGGCGTCGGGCGCATCCACGATGGTGCGCGGCTTGGTCAGCGTGAGGATGCCGTCCTGGATGGTGCCCACGTTCTCGAACAGGCCCGTCATCTGCCACATCACCCAGTGCGAATAGCCCATCAGGCGCAGCGCCATGGCGATCACGGCGGCCACCACGCCTGCGCTGGCCTGCCCGCCGGACCACAGGAACAGCGCCGTGCCCGTGGAGCCCAGCAGCAGCAGCGTGATCATCAGGTGGTTGGCGATCTCGAACTGGCTGACCAGGCGCATCTGCGCATAGCCCGTGGACTTGAACGCCTCCATGGCGTTGCGCGCGTACTCGGCCTCGCGGCGCGTATGGGCGAACAGCTTGACGGTGGCGATATTGGTATAGGCGTCGGTCACGCGGCCCGTCATCATGGAGCGCGCATCGGCCTGCTCCTTGCCGATCTTTCCCAGGCGCGGAACAAAGTAGAAGCAGGCGCCGATATAGGCCAGCAGCCACAGCGCGAACGGAATCATCAGCCGCCACTCGAAGCTCGCGGCCAGGATCAGGATGCCGATCATGTAGACGCTCACGCCCACCAGCACGTCGACCACCATGAAGATCACTTCGCGCACCGACAGCGCCGTCTGCATGATCTTGGTGGTGATGCGGCCCGCGAACTCGTCGGCATAGAAGGACATGCTCTGGCCCAGCATCAGCCGG
Source organism: Rhodocyclaceae bacterium (assembly GCA_041916775.1). GTDB lineage: Bacteria > Pseudomonadota > Gammaproteobacteria > Burkholderiales > Rhodocyclaceae > UBA2357. The sequence goes on from JAYRYZ010000009.1 coordinate 161,651, forward strand.
TGGAACACCCAGCGCAGCCGCATCGGGAAATTGATGGCCAGCACCTGGTGCATCACTGCCGTGTGAAAGGCCAGAAGCAGCACGCTGGACAGCAGGATGGCGGCGATGCCCCAGACCGTGCCGCGCTGGGCCTGCCAGAACTCCGAAGGAGAGACATTGGCGAGCCAGTCCACCACATGCCCCATGATGGCGAACAGCGCCGCCTCATAGACGGCCAGCAGCGCCGAGGTGGCGGTCAGCAGCGCTATCCAGCCGCGCATGCCCCGGGTGCAGGCCCACAGAAAGGCGAAGAAGTCCTTGGGCGGGACCGTGGGCTCGGTGGAGGGATAGGGGGGGACGCGTTTTTCGAAAAAACCAAACAAGATCGTTGTACTCCTTGTGCCGACCATGGTAGGTCAGAGTCGGGTTTGCCCGATGCCCGAAGAGCATGACCTTTTGGCGCAACATGGTTTGTAAGAAATCTCCACACAAACGTCCTACGCGCCGCGCAGGGGCCTGCCTCACATCGGGGAGCCGCGCGCGCCAGGCGGCGATCTTGCGGGCCAGGCGGCGCGGCCCCTCGGCGGTGTGCGTGGCGTCGGGGGAGGTCAGCCAGCCGTCGGCATGGCGTGCGATCCAGTCCGGAGGCTGGCCCGACGGGCCCGTGACGATCGGCGGCACAGGGCCCGCGCCGTGCGCTGCGGCAGCAGTTCGGCGCCCGCGAAGCGGCCCGGCGGGGAGTCGACGCCGGGTTGCGCAGGCCTATGCACGCGAGGAAATTGCCGCATGCCGCATGCCGCCTGGTGCAGGTGCTGGACAAACCCTGGCCGGCGCGATTAGCCTGCTACGGGGTGACCCTGCCCGATGCGCTGCGCAGGCCCGAGGTACGGGCCTTTCCGGATTGGGTCCTGCAAGAGGCGGAGGCTGATTCGTGCTTATGTTCACGGGGTGCTACCGCCCGCACGGCCTGCTCACTCCAGCGCCTTGCCCATATCCTCCACCACCTTCTTGGCGTCCCCGAAGACCATCATGGTCTTGTCCATGTAGAACAGCTCGTTGTCCAGGCCCGCATAGCCGGCCGCCATGGAGCGCTTGTTCACGATCACCGTCTTGGCCTTGTAGGCCTCCAGGATGGGCATGC
>JAYRYZ010000010.1:0-157960 GCA_041916775.1 Rhodocyclaceae bacterium
TTGCGCGTGCCGGGGCCGGCGCTCTTGCTCGAGACGGTGGCGACGATCTCGCCGTAGGCGACCTTCTGCACACGCGACACCGCTGCGACCATGGGGATGGTGGCCTGGCCGCCGCAGGTGACCATGTTGACGTTCATCTCACCACGCCCCACATGCTCAACGAGGTTCACCGGCGGCACGCAGAAGGGCCCGATCGCCGCCGGGGTGAGGTCGATCATGAGCACGCCCAGTTCGTTGAGCTTGCGGCTGTTCTCGGCATGGACATAGGCGCTGGTGGCGTCGAAGGCGATCTGCACGCCGTCGGCGAGGACATGCGGCAGCAGGCCGTCGACGCCGTCCGCGGTGGTCTTGAGGCCCATCTCGCGGGCGCGCGCGAGGCCCTCCGAGGTGGCGTCGATGCCCACCATCCACACCGGCTCCAGCACCGGGCTGCGCTTGAGTTTGTAGAGCAGGTCGGTGCCGATGTTGCCCGGGCCGATCAGGGCGCATTTGATCTTGTTCATCTGTTCCATCCTCCGCAGAATGTCTCTGGTGGGGAATTGCATGCCGCGCGGCGGCTTCGGGGGGAGAGCTGCAGGGACAGCGCCGCCGCACGGATGCAAAACCGGATTTACACGAAGCGCACCGAGCAGCCGCCGATGCCGCCGATGGTGACGCGCAGGTTGTCGCCGGCCTTCACCGGCACCATGATCGCGAGCGAGCCGGACAGGATCACCTCGCCCGCCTTGAGCGGAATGTCGAGGCTGCCGAGCATGTTCGCGAGCCATGCGACCGCGTTCGCCGGCGCACCGAGCGCCGCCGCGCCCGAGCCGGTGGCGACGATCTCGCCGTTCTTCTCGAGGATCATCCCGCAGGTGTTGAGATCCACCCGGCGCGGATCGACCAGGCTATCGCCGAGCACGAACACGCCGCACGAGGCGTTGTCGGCGACGGTATCCTGGATCTTGATCTTCCAGTCGCGGATGCGCGAATCGACGATCTCGAAGCAGGTCATCACCCCCTCGGTCGCGGCGAGCACGTCGGCCGCGGTGATACCAGGGCCTTTCAGGTCCTTCTTGAGGATGAAGGCGATCTCGCCTTCCGCCTTGGGCTGGATCAGCGTGTCGGCGGGAATCGCCTCGCCCTCGTTGTAGAGCATGCCGTCGAGCAGCATGCCGAAGTCGGGCTGATACACGCCGAGCATGTTCATCACCGCCTTGGAGGTGACGCCGATCTTCTTGCCGACGATGCGCTCGCCCGCCTCGATGCGGCGCGCGATCATGCGCTCCTGCACCTGATAGGCGTCGGCGATGGTGATCTCGGGGTGACGTTCGGTGAGCGGGGCGAGCACCTCGCGCTTCACCAGCGCCTGGTAGAGCTCGTCGCCGAGCTGCTGGATCAGGGTCTTGTCCATGTCTTTCCTCAATCGAGTGGGCGGGGTTCGTCGGCGGCGGCCTCGGCGAGGAAATCGCCGACCAGGCGCGCGAAGCGCGACGCATGTTCGATCTGGGTCCAGTGCCCGCAGCGCCCGAACACATGCAGCTGGGCGCGCGCGATCCAGTTCGCGAGGGTGAGCGAGGTCGAGAGCGGGATCACCCGGTCGTCTCGGCCGTGGATCACCAGGGTTTCGTGCGGCAGCGCGCGGATCGCGGCCTCGGGGCTCGCCATCGCATCCACCCAGCGCTGGCGCGGCGCCGGGAACATCGCGCTGAAGGATTCCTGGAAGCCGGGGCGGATGCTCGCCTGGTAACGCAGCTCGGCGAGCTCGTCATTGACGAGCGAACGATCCCAGGCGAAGTAGTCCATGATGCGGCGCATGTTCTCGAACGAGGGGGTGTAGCCCCACACCGCGTCGAGACCCTCGGTGATCGCAAATGGCACGCCGACGCTGCCCATCAGCACCAGCCGCCGCACCCGCTGCGGGTGGCGGATCGCCAGCGCGAGCGCGAGCGCGCCGCCGAAGGAGTTGCCGACCAGGTCTGCACGCTCGATGCCGAGCGCGTCGAGCAGGCCGACCGCCTGCGCCACCCAGGTATCCATGTCGTAGCGCTGGCCGGCGGGGCGCTCGCTGAAGCCGAAGCCGACCATATCGGGCGCGATCACCCGCGCCTGCTGCGCCAGCGCCGGCATCACCAGCCGCCAGTTGGCCCAGGCCGACACACCCGGACCGGAACCGTGGATCATCAGCAGCGGGAAACCGCTGCCCACGTCGTGGTAGTTGGTGCGGATGCCGGCGGCGACGATGCTGTTGGCGATCTCGGGGCTGCCGGTAGGGTTGGCCGTCATCGCAGCGCTCACAGCTTGATGCAGATGTTCTTGAGCTCGGTGTAGAACTCGAGCGAGTGCACGCCGCCTTCGCGCCCGATGCCCGACTGCTTGGCGCCGCCGAAGGGGGTACGCAGGTCGCGCAGGAACCAGGAGTTCACCCACACCAGCCCGGCCTCGATCTGCGCCGCGACACGGTGGGCGCGGGCGAGGTCCTTGGTCCACACCGAGCAGGCGAGACCGTACTGGGTATCGTTGGCGCGGCGGATGACCTCGTCCTCGGCGTCGAAAGGCTGGATCAGGGTGCAGGGGCCGAAGATCTCCTCGCGCGCGATCGCCGAGTTGTCGTCGAGGCCGGTCCAGATCGTGGGCTGCACCCAGGCGCCGTTGGCGAGTTCGCCCGGCATGTCAGGCACGCCGCCGCCGGTGACGACGGTGGCACCCAGCGCCTTCGCCTTCTCGTAGTAAGAGAGCACCTTGCGCTTGTGCTCCTGCGAGATCAGCGGGCCCATGCCGGTGCTGGTGTCTTCCGGCCGGCCGAGCTTCAAGCCTTCGGCGCCCTTCTTCAGCGCGCCGACGAAGCGCTCGAAAAGCGGGCGCTCCACATACACACGCTCGGTGCCGAGGCAGACCTGGCCGCAGTTGGCGAACACCGAGCGCATGGTGCCCTCGATCGCGGCGTCGAAGTCGCAATCGGCGAACACGATCGCCGGGTTCTTACCGCCCATCTCCAGCGACACCGGACGCGAACCGGTCGCGGCCGCCTTCATGATCGCCTCGCCGGTGCGGGTCTCGCCGGTGAAGGTGATCGCGTTGACCTTGGGGTGGGTGGTGACGAACTCGCCCGCCGAGCCGGGGCCGAAGCCATGCACCACGTTGTACACGCCCTTCGGCATGCCGACCTCGTTCATCACCTCGCCGAGCAGGGTCGCGGTCTGCGGGGTTTCCTCGGACGGCTTCACCACCACGGTATTGCCGCACGCGAGCGCCGGGCCGACCTTCCAGGTCATCAAGAGCAGCGGCAGGTTCCAGGGGCAGATCACGCCGACCACACCCACCGGGCGGCGCAGCGAGTAGTTGAGCGCGCCGCGGCCGTCCGGCGTCGCCATCTCGAAGAGCTCGGTCGGCACGCTCTTGATGACGTCGGCGAAGATCTTGAAGTTGGCCGCGCCGCGCGGGATGTCGATATGGCTCGCGAGCGAGCGCGGCTTGCCGGTGTCGGCGCACTCCGCGGCAAGGAAGTCGTCGAAGCGGCGGTTGATGCCGTCGGCCACGGCGTTGAGCAGATCCACCCGCTCGGCCACCGTCATCTTGCCCCAGGGGCCGGTGAGTGCGGCGCGCGCGGCCTCGACCGCGGCATCCACCTCGCGCTGGCCGGCTTCGTGCACCTGGGCGATGAAGCTGTTATCGAGCGGCGAGAACTTGTCGAAGGTCTTCGCGGTGGCGACGAACTCGCCGTTGATGAAGTTGTGGATCTGTTTCATGTCGTGCTCCTTCAAATCTCGATATCGTCGGCGCCGATCGCGCGCAACCCGGCCCGCGCGCAGGCCTCGTCCTGTTGGGCGGAGGCGCCCGAGACGCCGATGCCGCCGATGAGTTGTCCCTGCGCCCGGATCGGCAGGCCGCCGCCGAACACGATGAGGTTCGGCTGGGCAGAGAAGCCGAGCTTCATGCCCTCGTAGCTGCCGCAGACGTCCATCCACTTCGCGGTGGGGAAGCCGAACCCGGCCGCGGTGGCCGCCTTGTCGATCGCGAGCCGCACCGACTGCGGGAACGCGCCCGGCATGCGCAGGAAGGCGACGAGGTTGCCGGAGACGTCGGTGACGCCGACGTTTATCAGCACGCCGAGCCCTTCCGCATGCCGCACCGCGGCGGCAACCGCGGCATGGGCCGCCTCGGCGGTGATCGTGGATTGGGTGATCGCGATGTTCATTGCATGACTCCGGGCGGTGCGACAGGATCGACGGTCAGGTTTGCAGCTTGCATGACGATAGCCGAGCGTTTTCTCGATGTCAATTCATAATCTCGAGATTTTTTCTTTTTCCATGAACTGAGCGGTAGTCTAGAATCCGCATATCCAGTCATCCCGCATTCGCACCACGTGCCAGACCGATCATGACCATGCTCGAGAACACCGCCCTTGCCGAGTCCGCCGAGCCGGCCCGCGCCCCCGAACCGAAGACGCTGGTCGAAGCGGCCTACAAGCAGTTGCGCCGCGACATCATCGAGGGCGTGCATGCGCCCGGCGACAAGCTGCGCGTCGAGCATCTCAAGGACCAGTACGAGGTGGGTGCGGGCACTCTGCGCGAGGCGCTGCTGCTGCTCGTCACCGACGCGCTGGTCGTGGCCCAGGGGCAGCGCGGCTTCCGCGTCGCACCGATCTCGCTCGCCGATTTCGAGGACATCACCCGCACCCGGGTGCTGCTCGAGACCGACGCCCTGCGCCAGTCGATCACCCTCGGCGGCGAGGACTGGGAGGCGGGCGTGGTGGCCGCATTCCACCGCCTGTCGCGCGCCGAGCAGAAGCTCACCGATCACGAGGCCGGCATCACCGACGAATGGGAGATGCGCAACCGCGCTTTCCATGAAGCGCTGATCGCCGCCTGCCCGTCGCGCTGGATCCGTCATTTCCAGGCCATCCTCTATCAGCAATCCGAGCGCTACCGCCGCATCAGCCTGTTCCGCCAGCCGGTCGCGCGGGATGTGCACGCCGAGCATCAGGCGCTCTTCGAGGCCACGCTCGCGCGTGACGCCACCCGCGCCACCTCCATCCTCACCGAGCACATCCTGCGCACCCTGGACGCCCTCAAGCGCCTACCCGCGGAGGCCTTCAACAGCCCCCGCGGCCGCTGAGCCCGCCGGCGTCAGGAGACGACGGTCAGGAAGCGCTCGTTGAGCTTGCGGTCGTGGTAGAAGATGCCCGCGCCGACCTCATCCCAGGTCCACTTCACCGGTTTCCAGTCCGGGTAGCTCTGGTAGCCGCCACAGAAGGTCTCGAAGCGGTTGCCCGAAGGGTCGAAGGCGTAGATCGTGGTGCCGCGGGTGATGCCGTGGCGGGTGGGCCCGATGTCGATCGAGACCTTGTTCATCGACATGATGTCGGCGGCGCGCAGCACCTTCTCCCAGCTTTCCAGCAGGAAGGAGATGTGGTGCAGCTTGCCCGGCTCCGGGTGACGCACGAAGGCGATGTCGTGCGCCTTGATCGAGCACGACAGCCAGATCGCGAGGTCGGTCTTGCCGTCTTCCATGACGACGTGCTCGACCAGGTAGAAGCCCAGCACCTTCTCGAAGATTTCCTGCACCTTCTCGATGTCCGGGCCGTAGAGCAGGCAGTGGTCGAGGCGGATCGGCGCGATGCCGCGCTCGGCGTCGTTGGTCCAGGGCGGCGGGTTGGTGTAGGTCTCGTCGCTCCCGTAGTCGGACTTCTCCCAGTAGAGCTCGATCTGGTGGCCGGACGGCACCTCGAAGCGCACCCGCTCGCCGGTCTCCAGCAGATCGCCGGCCGGGATGCGCGAGGTCTTGAGGCCGAAGGCCTGCAGGTCGGCGTCGAGCTTGTCGAGCGTGGCCTGGTCCGCGACCTTGAAGGCGAAGAAGTCGATGCCGGCACTCTCCGCCTCGCGGATGATGAGGCTGTTGTGGTCGCGCTCGTCCCAGGCCTTGAAATACACCCGCCCTTGCGCATCGCGCCCGGTCTCGATCAGGCCGAGCACGTTCTTGTAGTGGTTGATGCCCTCTTCCAGGTCCAGCACGCGGATCTGGGCGTGGCCCGGGCGCAGCACTCCAGTCATTGCCATGGTTCTCTCCTCCAGTGTGTGTCCGTCCAGCGTTCGCGACGCCGGGCGCGACGGGTTCATGCGGGTCGGCGCAGGATGCACGACCCGCGCATGTTAAACCTGCAAATTCGACAACTTGAAATTATCTCGAGATTTATTGATCCAGATCAGATCCGCTTGAACAAGGGGCTGCGTACCTGCTGGACATCCGCCGCCGAGAAGAACTTCTCGGTGTAGATGTCGTTCTCGAACAACCTGCCCTGCATCAGGGTGGTGATGCACGCGTCGATCATCAGCGGTGGCCCGCACAGATAGGCCTTGTGGCCGCGGAAGTCGCCGTCGAAATGCACCTTGGCCGCCTCATGCACGAAGCCACGCAGCCCGCCCCAGCCGGAATCGGCCGGCTCGTCCGACAGCGCCGGCACATAGGTGAAATGTGCATGGCGTTCTGCGAGGGCGAGGAAGTCGTCGTGGTAGTACAGCTCGGCGCGGTTGCGCTGGCCATAGACGAGCGTGATCGGGCGGGTGTCGCCCGCGTCCAGCAGATCGAGGATCATCGACTTCGGGCTCGACAACCCCGAGCCGCCCGCCATGAAGATGAGCGGTTCGGGCGCGGACTTGCGCACGAAGAAGCGACCGTATGGTCCGGAGAGCTTCACCCGGTCGCCCGGCCTGAGCTGCTCGTGCACCCAGGTCGTGCCCTGCCCGCCCGGCACGATGCGGATGTTGAGCTCCACCTCGGCGCCGGTGGAAGGCGGATTCGCGAGCGAGAACGCGCGCGTCAGCCGCCCGCCGTCGATATCGAGGTTCACATACTGGCCGGCCTGGAAATGCAGTGGCCGGTCGAGCGTGACGAACACCGCCTTGATCGTCGGCGTCACCGCCTCGATGCGGCTCACGGTGCCGGGGAAGTCTTCCACCGGGATGCTCTCGGCATCGGGCTCTTCCTCGATCTCGGCTTCGATCACCACGTCGCTCTGCAGGCGCGCGCAGCAGGCGAGCGTCTTGCCCTCGTCGCGCTCGAAGTCCATGAGCGCGAAGCTGGAGGCCTCGCCGTGATCCACCTCGCCATCCACGACCTGGATCTTGCAGGTCGCGCACAGGCCGTGACAGCAGGCGTGCGGCAGCCAGATCCCGGCGCGCAGCGCGGCGTCGAGGATGGTCTGGTCGTCCTCGACCTCGATGGTCTGGCCGAGGGGCTCGATGGTGAGTTCGTAGCTCATGACGCGCTCAGCTGCACGAGCCCGCGATGCCGGTGAGCCCGGGCGTGCGGAAGCGGATCACGTCCTTGTGGCGCAGGCCGTTGTCGGCGAGCGACTTGTCGAAATCCGGACTCCAGGGCTTGCCCGACTTGAACCACTCGGCGCGCGACCAGTCGATCTGCGCGAAGTCGGGGTGGTAGCCGAAGGCGCCCGGCAGCACCGCCTCGATCACCGCGCGGAAGGGCATGGTGGGCGGGAAGGGGAAGGCGAACGGGGCACAGAACAGCAGGTGATCCTCCCAGCCGATGTAGAGAAGTTGCGCGCCGTGGAACTTGTCGGCGGCATCGAGCGGGGCAAAATCGTATTCCTTGACGGCAGCGACAGCCATGTGATGTCTCCTTGTCGTGATCTCGTTGCGCGGGGTGCAGGTGTCCCGGTCCGCATTGACCGGGACGTACCTGCCGCCCCCCGGGTCAGACGTTCTTCGTTGCCTGGCCGCGCCAGGTATCGAAGTTCTTCTGGTCTTCCGAACCCTCGAAGTCGAGGTTGTCGCGGCCGAATTCCAGGTTGTAGTACTTCAGCACCGCGGCGAGCGGATCGAAGCCTTCGGCCGTGGGATCGGTGCCCTCCGGGAAGCAGTTGCCCTGGTAGATCTGGTGCACCGGCAGCCAAGACTGCACGTACTTCTCCGGCTCGTGCTCGAAGATCTCCTTGCAGTGGTCGGAGCAGAAGTGGTACTTCTCGCCCTTGTAGTCGGCCTCGCGATAGCAGATCTTGGTGGGGTCGCCCGGCTCGGTGAACAGCATCGGGATCTGGCAGGTCTGGCACAGCATGGGCAGCGTCTTGTTGTAGAAGCGGTTGCCCTTGGCGGCCTGCTCGCGCCAGTACTCCAGGCGCGGCCGGTAGTACTTGTCGAAGCTCGACGGGTACTTGGCCGACAGCCAGTCCATCTCTTCCTTCTCCGGCACCCAGGTGTGGAAGGCCGCTGCGGCGCCGTAGTTGTAGAAGGTGGCCCAGGCCTGGTGCGAGAGGTGATCCTTCTCGAGCGCGATGGTCTCGGTGCACTTCGGCATCGTGATGCCGTAGCGGGCGAGGTCCTTGAAGAGCGCGCCGCCGTTCTCCTCGAAGTACACTTCCCAGGCCTCCTTCCAGCTCATCGTACGCTTGGGCAGCATGTAGTCCATCATCATCGCCACCAGGGTCAGCACGCGATAGCCGCGCCAGGTCCACTTGTCGATCCAGCGCTGCACGATCGGCAGGTTGTCCGGGTCCTGCTCGAGAATGAACTTGATCACCTCGAGGCCCAGCGTCATGTGGCGCGCTTCATCCGACTGGGCGGAGAAGCCGAAGGTCATCGTGCCCATGTCGCCGTTGTAGGCCGCACCCGAGACGAAGGGCACGAACAGCAGGTTGGTGAGCACGTACTCGAACGAGAAGCCGATCGCGACCATGAACTCGAACGGGCCGGCGGTGACGGCGTCGTCGAAGAAGCTCTTCGGCACCGACAGGTACCAGACGCGGTCGTGCATGTGGCGGAAGTCGTGCAGACCGTTGTAGTGCTTGTTGTAATTCGACAGCGCATGCACCTGGGTCTGCGAGTGACGCAGTTCGTCGAGCGACTGCATCAGGCAGGCGACACGCGGCCCGGCGCCGGGGAAGGCGCGGCCGGCATGGGCGAAGCCGCGGTGGGCCATGTATTCGAGCGGGCTCACGCCGGTGAGGAAGAGCTTCACCGTGTTGAGGTAGCGCGCGTCGGTGACGTTGAGGTGGCCGTTGTTCTGCGCGTAGGCGTCGATGATCGCGTAGAGCTTCCTCTCCTTCTCGGCCTGGTACTTCCAGTAGGCGTCCATGGTCAGGCGGAAGGGGTCCTCCCACTTGTCCCAGTCGTGGATCTTGATGCCTTCGTAGCTGGCATAGGGGTAGATGTCCTCCTGCTTCTGGTAGGAAGGCGTCCAGTCCAGCCCGCGGGTCATGACCTGGTAGCGTTCCTTCAGGCCGAGCTTCTTCTTGGCGACTTGCATGTCCATGTTCGGGTCTCCTCGTTTCGCGGCGCGCTCAGGCGTTCCAGCTCAGGGTGAGTTCGTCGTCGGTCTCGTCGATGTTGCCGGACAGCGAGATCAGGTTGATGTGCAGCTCCTGCAGGTCGAAATCGCGCCCGATGAGCTCTTCGATGGTCTGGCGGCGCACGGTGAGGCGGCCCTCGACGTCGATCTTCACCATGGCGGGCTGCTCATGCACGGTGGCGCCGGGGTTGTCGGCGACGATCGCCTCGATGATCGGGCGCGTCTCCTCGTTGGTCTGCAGGGCGATGAATACGGTGGACATTGCGGCTCCTCAGAGGCTGACGCCGGCCTTGGCCAGCCGTGCGTTGAACTGCTGGACGACTTCGGCGAGGAGCTCGTCGCTGCGCTCGGCGAGCGCGATGCGCGCAACCGGCAGCAGCGCGGCGGCGGCGCGGTCGCGCCAGGTGTTGATCCACTGCTGCAGCAGCGCCTTGTTCTCGGGCGACTCGGCCGCGGCGGTCTTCACCGTGGCATCCACCCATTTGCGGGTCTCGGCGAACCACTCGGTCATGAACTGGGTGAGCATCGCGACTGCGGTGCCACCCCGGGCGGAGAGCACGTCGTCGATGATGGTGTCGTACACCAGCGGGTACAGCAGGCCGTCGAGCGCGACGTTCTGCGCAACGAAGAGCTCCACCGGGTCCTTCACCACGAAGCTGTCCTCGACATAGCGGCGCAGCCCTTGCCAAGCGTCGTCTTCCATCCAGGCGCGCTTGGCGTCGTCGAGCGCATCCGCATCGCCGAGCAGCAGGCCGACACGGGTGAGGTACTGGGCGATGCCGAGTTGGTCCATCGCCTGAAAGATGCACGGCTGGGTGAACGCGGTGCCGTAGCCGTAGGCGTTGATCGCGGCGTTGTTCATGTTCGCGCCCCAGGCCACGTGGCGCAGCGGCACCAGCAGGGCGAGCACGGTCTTCTTCAGCTCGGCCGGCAGCGCATCGGCAAGCCCGCGCGACTCGACGAAGTCGAAGTTGGATTCGGCGGTGTCCTGCTGCTTCGCCCGCGCCATGGTGTAGGCGCCGTAGTAGAACTGGCGCGGGTCCTTGAACGCGTACCAGTCGGTCATCTTCAGCGCGGTGCGGCGGGTGTCGAAGATCTCGTGATCGGGATCCCAGGTGGGGCGATAGTGGAAATTCGCCGTCGCCTGCATGTCGAAGGTGCCTTCCTGATAGCGCGAGGCCGGCTTGTCGCCGCCGATGCGACGGGCAACGTGATCGAACGTCTGACGTAGCGGCTTGATCGATACCGTGCGCAGATCGATTTGCATGAACTCTCCTCCTTGGTCTTGTCGCTGGTCGCTCAGCGGAAGCGCTGGTGCGTCGCCTGGTGCAGGTTCCACGCCCAGTCAGGGGCCGACTCCGGGTCGGCGTCCGCTGTGCGGGGCGGCAGGTGGATCACGTCGTTCACTTCGCAGAAGGTCTTGAAGGCCGCTTCGGGCAGCAGCATCTCGGCGCACAGTTCGGGTTCGCCGATGGCGAACTCGAACTCGACCAGCCCGTCGGCACGTACTTCGATGAGACGCACGTACTTGAGGCTGATATCGATCTCGGGCGCTTCATGGGGGCGTGCTGTGGCCATCTGGCAAAGCTCCTGCTGATTTGATCGTGGATTCCCTGTCACGGAGATCTCCATTACAAGTTCCATGCCATTTCTCGACAAGCCTTTGATCTGGCCACATTGATCGAATTCTCGAGATTTATCGTCGAATAACTTCACTTTATTGCTTCATCAAATGATGAAATGGCCTGGCGAGTTGATCAAATGATCAACTGCTCTTCTCGCAGTGCACCACCTCTGCGTGGCGCGCAATGAAAGAGGGCCGCCTCCTGACGGAGTGCGGCCCTCACACAGTGTCCTTCAGTCTCTTCCGGCGCCGGACGGCGCCAAACCCGCCCCGGCGGTCAGGTGCACCCGGCGAGCACCGCCTTGGCCATCTTGCCGACCACCTTCAGCGAGAGATCGCTGTCGGGGAAGAGCTTGCAGGCGAGCACCGTGCCGGCGCGCTCCTCTTCCTCCGACAGGCAGGCGCGGCTCATCTTGCGGGTGTGATAGGTGCCGCCGGTGACGTGTACCTTGCAGACCCCGCAGCCTCCGCCGCGACAGCCCACCGGGATGCCCTTGCGCCCGAGCACCTCCATCGAGCGCAGCAGGTTCTGGCTGTCGTCGCAGCGGAATGTCTCGCCGCTGTCCTCGATCAGGACGGAAAAACGCTTCTCCATGTCTCCTCCTCGTTGCCGGCGGATGCCGGTCGCGGGTTGTTTGACGATTGCGTCACGCGTGGTGCGCTTGTCGATTGTGAAGGCGACAATCATGCCATAATTTCACAATCTCGAGATTTGAAGATTTGCTGCCGATCAAACCATGCGATCTTGCGGGCCGGACGAGCACCGCCGGCAACCCGGGACACCGAATGCTGTATCGTCACGCACAACCCGATCCAGCCTGATCCCGCACCGGGCTGCAGCGCCGGACAGAGCCGCCCGCGGCCGAGGCGAGGAGACAAATTGAAGTCCATCCGCTACCCCGAAAACGACGACCTGCGCCAGTACCTGCGCTTCTCCGCGAAGGACGGGCTGATCTGGCTGGGCGAGCACCGCATGGTGCTGCTGCACACCGCGGCGCTGTCCGAGCTGCGCAAGGAGCTGATCGAATCGGTGGGCAGCGAGCAGGCACGCCGCATCCTCACCCGCATGGGCTTCGCCTCGGGCATGCGCGACGCCGAGCTCGCGCGCAAGATCCGCGGCAGCGGCGATCTTTACGACGCCTTCGTCACCGGACCGCAACTGCACATGCTGGAGGGTTGCGTGGAGGTCGAGCCGGTGGCGCTCGAGATCGACGGCGAGGCCGGCAAGTTCCACGGCGAGTTCCTGTGGCGCCAGTCGTGGGAGGCGGAAGTGCACCTGCGCCAGTTCGGCGAGCAGGACCACCCCGTGTGCTGGATGATGATTGGCTACGCGTCAGGCTATACCAGCGCCTTCATGGGGCGCTTCATCCTGTTCCGCGAGACGGTGTGCGCGGCGATGGGCGGCGACCACTGCCACATCGTCGGCAAGCCGGTCGAGGAGTGGCCGGACGCTGCCGAGCTCACGCCCTACTTCGAATTCGACTCCATCGTCGGCCGTCTGCTCGCGCTGCGCGAGGAGGTAGAGGCGATGCGCCAGAGCATCGCCTGCCCGCGCCGCACGCCCGACCTGATCGGCGCCTCCGCCGGCTTCAGCCATGCCTACGACCTCCTCATGCGTGCCGCCACGACCTCGGTGACGGTGCTGCTACTGGGCGAGACCGGCGTCGGCAAGGAGCGCTTCGCGCGCGCGCTGCACGAGGCGAGCCCGCGCCGCGAGGCGCCCTTCGTCGCGGTGAACTGCGCCGCGCTGCCGGACGAGCTGATCGAGTCCGAACTCTTCGGCGTCGAGAAAGGCGCCTTCACCGGCGCGAGCACCTCGCGCGCCGGCAAGTTCGAGCGCGCCGACGGCGGCACGCTGTTTCTCGACGAGGTCGGCGAACTGCCCCTGCCCGCCCAGGCGAAGCTGCTGCGCGTATTGCAGGAGGGCGAGATCGAGCGGCTCGGCGACGAGCGCACACGCAGGATCAACGTACGCCTGGTCGCCGCAACCAATGTCAATCTGCACGAGGCGGTCGAAGCCGGGCGCTTTCGCCGCGACCTCTATTACCGGCTCAACATCTATCCGGTGACGATCCCGCCGCTGCGCGAACGCGGCGCCGACATCCCGCCGCTGGTCGAGGCGATGGTGAAGCGCTTCTGCTCGCTCCACGACAAACGCCTTGCCGGCGTGACCGACAAGGCGATGTGCGCGCTCGCCGCCCACGACTGGCCGGGCAACGTGCGCGAGCTCGAGAACGTCATCGAGCGCGGCGTGATCCTCGCCCAGCAGAACGGCTGGATCGAGGCCGAGCACCTCTTCGTCGGGCAGCTCCCGGCCACTTCCGACAGCAACCGCATCATCGGCGAGTCCGGCCAGCTCTCTGCCGGCCGCGCGAGCGCCGAGCGGGATCCGGTCGAGGCTTTGCTCGACGCCGGCATCGCGCTGGAAGCGCTGGAGCAGGACATCCTGCAGCGCGCGGTGCGCCGCAGCAAGGGCAATCTCTCCGCCGCCGCGCGCCTGCTCGGGATGACCCGGCCTCAGCTGAACTACCGCCTGAAGAAGCGAAATACCTGAGCGCTTCCCTCTGAGCCCTGCTGGCAGCGCCGGACTCGGCCGGCTCAGGGCGGTGGGATCGCCCCCTTGCGCTCGACGATCAGCCCGTAGGCCTGGGGTTCGCGGTGCTTGGCGAAATTGAAGGTGGTGTTCTTGTAGCTCGCGGTGAGGTCGAGGTCGCAGCGCGCGATCGCGAGTTCGTCCGCGGTGGTGGTGCAGGCGGCGACGATCTCGCCCGACGGCGCAACGATGATGGAGTTGCCGATCTGCTCCACCCCCTCTTCGTTACCTGCCTTCGCGACCCCGACCACCCAGCTGCCGTTCTGATACGCGCCGGCCTGCATCACCAACTCGTTGTGGAAGTGCGAGAGGTTGTCGTGCTCGGGCGCGGGCGGGTTGTGCACCGGCGTGTTGTAGCCGATGAGGATCATCTCCACACCCTGCAGGCCCATCACGCGGTAGGTCTCGGGCCAGCGCCGGTCGTTGCAGATCGCCATGCCGAGGATGCCGCCGTGGGCGCGGAACACCGGAAAGCCGAGGTTGCCGGTCTCGAAGTAGCGCTTCTCGAGGTGCTGGAAGCGGCGCCACGGCTCGTGCTCGGCGTGGCCAGGGAGATGGATCTTGCGGTACTTGCCGACGATGTTGCCGCCCTTGTCGACCAGGATCGCGGTGTTGAAGTGGCGGGTGCGGCCCGCCTCATCGGCGAGCTCCGCGTAACCGAGGCAGAAACCCACGCCGAGCTCGCGGGCAGCATCGAAGAGCGGCTGGGTCTCGGCGCCGGGCATGTCGCGCTCGAAGAAGAAGTCCACATCGGCCTGGTCCTCGAAGTACCAGCGCGGGAAAAAGGTGGTGAGCGCGAGCTCCGGGAACACGACGAGGTCGCAGCCGTGGCGGGCCGCCTGGGTGAGCAGCGCGATGAGGCGCGCAACCACCTGGCTGCGGGTTTCGGAGCGGGCAATGGGGCCGAGCTGGGCGGCGCCCACGGTGACGATGCGGGCCATGATCAGGCTTCCTGGTTGGCGAGTTCGAGAAGGGTGTGGAGCAGCACCGTGGCCCCCGCGACGAGGTCGCCGGGTTCGGTATGCTCCGCCGGGTTGTGGCTGATGCCGCCGACGCTGGGGACGAAGATCATCGCGGTCGGGCAGATCCGCGCCAGCATCTGGGCGTCATGCCCGGCGCCGGAGGTCATCGCCCGACACGGCAGGCCGAGCGCGGCGGCATGGCGCGCGATCATCGCGGCGATGCCGGCATCGAACACCACCGGCGCGAAGCGGGCGAGCGGGCGGGCCTCGATCGCGACGCCTTCCGCCGCGGCGAGCGTGGCGAGAAAATCCGCGAGGCGCGCCTCGGCCGCCTGCAGCAAGGCCTCATCGGTGTTGCGCAGATCCACCGTCAGGCGCGCGCGCGCCGCGATGACGTTGATCAGATTGGGCACGAGGTCCACCTTGCCGACCGTGCCGACCTGGTCGCCCCCCATCTCGCGGGTGAGCGCGCGCACGAAATGGGCGATTGCCGCGGCTACGTAGCCGGCGTCGTGGCGCATGCGCATCGGCGTGGTGCCAGCGTGGTTGGACTGGCCGACGATCTCGATCTCCTGCCACGAGATGCCCTGCAGATTCCCGACCGCGCCGATCCGGCCGCCTTCGAGGTCCAGCACGGGCCCCTGCTCGACGTGCAGCTCGACGAAGGCGTGCGGGCGGATGCCGCCCAGCGGTGCGCTGCCGGCGTAGCCGATGCGAACGAGCTCCTCGCCCAGCACCGCACCGTCGATCGCGCGGGTGGTGAGCGCGGTATCGAGCGCGAGACCGCCGACATGGACAAGCGAGCCCAGCATGTCGGGCGCGAAGCGCGCGCCCTCCTCGTTGGTGAAGAAGGCCACGACCAGCGGGCGCGTGGTGACCACACCGGCACGGTCGAGCGCCGCGACGACCTCCAGCCCGGCGAGCACGCCATAGTTGCCATCGTAGGCGCCGCCGGTGCGCACCGTGTCGATGTGCGAGCCGGTCATCACCGGCGCGAGCGCGTTGTCGCGGCCGGCGCGAACGCCGAAGACGTTGCCGATCGGGTCGATGCGCACCTCCAGCCCGAGCGCGCGCATCCAGCCCACGACGAGATCGCGGCCTTCACGGTCGGCGTCGGTGAGCGCGACACGACAGCACGCGCCCTGCTCGGTGCGACCAACCCGGGCGAGCGCCTCGAGGCGTGCGAGCAGGCCGTCGCCGTCGAGTCGGACGTCCGCACTCATGCGCCGACCTCCTCGGCAGCGACACCCACGACTTCGCGATAGATGTCGGGGTCGGTATCGCCCTCGCTCCCGATCAGCAGCACCCTGGAAGCGCGGTCGATGCCGAGGGCGGCGCGCAATTCGGGCGTGGCGACGGTCGCGAGCAGCAGCGCGAGGCCGCTCGCCCCGGTTTCGCCCGAGACGATCGCCGGATCGCCCCCCTGCGGGCGCGCGAACACACGCATGCCCTCGAGCGCGAAGCGGTCGGCGACCGTGGCGTAGGCGTCTGCGCCCTCGCGCAGGATCTCCCAGGCGACCGGCGACACTTCGCCGCAGGCGAGGCCGGCCATCACCGTCTCGAGGTCGCCATGCACCGCCACCGGCCTGCCCGCCTGGCCGCTCCGGAAGAAGCAATCCGCCGCCTCCGGCTCGACGATCACGAAGCGCGGCCGCGCCGCGCCCCAGGCCATCCAGAACGCAGCACACACCGACGCGGCAAGCGCGCCCACGCCCGCCTGCACCAGCACATGCGTCGGCGGCATTGCGCCGAACTGGCGGATCATCTCGCGCGACATCACACCGTAGCCGTGCATGACGTCGATCGGGATGTCGCGATAGCCCTCGTAGGTGGTGTCGGACACCACCGTCCAGCCGTTGCGCGCCGCCTCGGCCGCGGCATGGCGCACCGAGTCGTCGTAGTTGCCCGGCACGCGGATCACCTCGGCGCCGTAGTGGGCGATCGCCGCACGCCGGCCCTCGCTGACGGTGGCGTGGATGTAGATCACGCAGCGGCAGCCGAAGAGCTGCGCCCCCCAGGCGACCGAGCGACCATGGTTGCCGTCGGTGGCGCAGGTCACGGTGAGCGCCGAGACGATGTCGGCGAAGCGGCCGGAGAGGATCTCCTCGGGACTCGCGACATGGCCCGCATGGCGTGCCGCGATCGCGTTCTGGATCAGGCGGAACACCGCATAGGCGCCGCCCAGCGCCTTGAAGCTCTTGAGGCCGAAGCGGGTGCGCTCGTCCTTGTAATACAGCCCCGCCAAACCGAGCTGCCGGGCGAGGCGCGGCAGCTGGTACAACGCGGTCGGCGCATAGCCGGGCCAGCGGCTGATCTCGTGCTCGGCGGCGGCAAATCCGGCCTCGGACAGGATCGCGGCGCGCGCGTCGCCGTATTCGGCATCACGCGTCGCCGCCAGAGGATTGGCGTACAGCGCAACGCCGTCCGCCTTCAACATGTTCGTCATCTTCTCACCCTCGTCGAGACCGACTTCCGCGTGATCTCCACGATCCGCGAAGCCGGCCTCTTTATGTTTGCGTGCTGTTCTTCCGGACGGAAATTACTTCTTTGCCTTCTCGATGTCGGCGAGCATCGCGTCCAGCATGGCGATGCCTTCGGCACCGAGCCTCTCCTCGATGACCTTGCGCACCGCGGGTTGCGCGACCGCGGCAAACTTGGCGGATTCCTCGGCCGAGACCGCGTTCACTTCCATGCGCTTGCCGAGCTTGGGCAGGCCCTTGTCGGCCGAGGCCTCGATGATGCGCGAGATGCCGCGACCGGCGTCGACCGCCACCGCAGCGGCAGCATCCACCACCTTGCGCTCAGCCGGCGTCAAGCCGTCGTAGAAGGCCTGATTCATCGTCCACACATAGGGCGTGATCACGTGGTTGGTGATCGACAGGTACTTCTGCACCTCGTCGAACTTGGCGAAGGCGATGATCGGGATCGGGTTCATCTGACCATCCGCGACGCCGGTCTGTAGCGCGGTGTATACCTCCGCCCAGGGCAGCGGCGTGGGCTGGCCGCCGAGCGACTTCACCGTGGCCTCGTGCGTCGGCAGGGTCATGGTGCGGATGCGCAGGCCTTCCATGTCGGCGGCGGTCTTGATCGGGCGCTTGCTGTTGCTGATCGCGAAGAAGCCGCCGGAGTCGAGCAAGCCGAGCACCTTCAGCCCGGTCTTGGCGGAGAGGTCGGCGGCAAACTTCTTGCCGAAGTCGCTCTCGAGGTTGATCACCTTGTGGGCGACGCTCACGTCCGGGAAGGCGAAGGGCATGTCGAAAACGCCCACCAGCTTGTAGTGCGCCGAGACGCCGCCTGCCGAGGAGATCACCGATTCGACCAAGCCGTCGCGCACCTGCTGGATCACCTCGTCGTCCTTGCCGAGCTGTCCGTTGGGGAAGAGCTGCACGGTGATGCTGCCATTGGTGCCGGTCTCGACCAGGCTCTTGAACACCGCCGCCATCGCACCCGAGTGCGTGTCGAAAGGGCTCTCGGGGTTGAGGTGGGCAAGACGCATGGTCTTCTGCGCGAAGGCGGGCGCGGCGAGCAGACTACCGGCGGCGAGCGCGGTGACGGCAAGTTTCTTCAGGCTGATCATGTTGCGTTCTCCAGGGTCACAGGGGGGGCAGGGAATCGTCCGCCCGGCGATGCCGGACGAACGGGGGCGGAACGGGATGTTCCAATTCGGTTGAAGCTGCTCATCCGCATCAATTGGTCGTCAATCCGAGCAAGCGCGGGATCGCGAGGGTCAGGCCGGGCCAGTAGGCCACTGCAAACAGCACGACGAGCTCGGCGATGAGGAACGGCCACAGCGCATGCGCGATGCGCTCGATCTTCTCGCCGGTCACCGAGGCGAGCACGAACAGGCAGGCACCGACCGGTGGCGTCATGAGCGAGATGTTGAGCGCCAGCACGATCATGATGCCGGCGTGGATCGGATCCATGCCGATCGTCACCGTCAGCGGCCCGAGCACCGGCGCGAGGATGATGAGGAGGGCGTTGATGTCCATGAACATGCCGATCACCAGCAGCAAGGCGAGGATCATCGCCACCACCACCGCCGGGTTTTCCGACACCGCGAGGAAGGCAGCCGCGATCGCCTGCGGGATCTGGTTGAAGGTCATCCACCAGCCGATGATCGAGGCCGAGGCGATGATCAGGAATACCACCCCGGTGATGCGCGCGGTGCGGACCAGCATCTCCACCAGATCGCTCCAGGCGACCTTGCGATACACGAACACCCCCATCACCAGCGCGTAGAACACCGCGATCGAGGCGGCCTCGGTGGGCGTGGCGACCCCGCCAAGGATCGCTCCGAGGATCATCACCGGCATCACCAGCGCGGCGAGACCGTCCTTGAACGCGACGAGGATACGTATCAGGCTGGGACGATGCTCGCCCTTGGGCAGGTTAAGTCGCCGACCGAGCCCGGCGATCACCGCCATGCATACCAGGCAGATCAGCAGCCCCGGCAGAATACCGGCGGCGAAGAGCCCGGCCACCGACACGCCCATCAGCGAACCGTAGATCACCATCAGGTTGGAGGGCGGTATGGTCGGGCCGATGATCGAGCCGGCTGCGGTTACCGCGCACGAGAACGGCCGGGTGTAGCCCTGCTTCACCATCGCCGGCACCAGCGTGTTGCCGAAGGCGGCCGCATCCGCTGTCGCCGCACCCGAGAGCCCGGCGAACATCACCGAAGCCAGCATGTTCGAATGCGCCATGCCGCCACGCAGGTAGCCGACCAGCGCATCCGCGAGCCCGATCAGGCGATCGGTGATGCCGGAGCGATTCATGATCTCGCCGGCGAGGATGAAGAACGGCATCGCCAGAAAGGTGAAGAGATCCAGCCCGGCAAAGAAGCGCTCCGGCGCCATCGCCAGGAAGCGCCCGCCCGGATCTATGGTCCACATCCCGACCAGACCGGTGAGCCCCAGCACATAGCCGACGGGCATGCCCAGCACCATCAGCCCCACGAAGGTCAGCGCGACGTAGATCATGGGCACACCACCACATCGGGATTGCGCGCAAGGCGCAGTTGGTCGCGGACTGCGACGAGGACGAGCTGCACCACAGCCAACGCGGCCGCAACCGGCACCGCGGCGAAAGGCACGGACTTGGACATGCCGTAGATCATCGTCGTGACACGGCCACCTCGGTCGACCATGCCGAGGCCGTACCAGAAGAGTGCGGCGAAGAAGACGATCGCGAGCAGATCGAGCAGCGCAAGCAGGATCCGGCGAAACAGCGACGGCAGGGTCGCAAACAGCATCTGCACACCGATGTGCTCGCGCCGGCCGATACCGCTGGAGACGGCGAGCAAGGCCACCCAGATCATCAGGTAGCGCGCGGCCTCCTCCATGAAGGTGATCGGCAGCGGCCACACGTAGCGCACCACGACGCCCAGCCACACGTCCAGCACCAGCAGGATCAGCAGCACCACGCACACCGCATCCACCGCCCGCGTGAGCCCCCGGCTCAAGCGCTCGGCCGCGCGCGCGGCGCCCTCCAGCTCCATCGAATCCTGCATCAGCGGTCTCCTCTACGCCCAGCCCGGTCACACATCTGGTGCATGAACAAGCGTGGATCTTGTTGTATGCACCAGTCTGGATCAGTAATTTTAGAAAATCAATTGTTGAAACCTAAATTTCAGATATCGTGGCGTCTGATCAGCAAGCGCTATGCCAGCCGCTCTGGAACGCTCAATGAATGCCTACAGAAACGCAGGGCCTCGCCCTGCCCGACAGTCCGGCAACACGCTGGAGAAACGGGTCAAGTCCTGCTACGAAAGCCTGCCCAACAGCGAACGACAGGTTGCGGACCTGCTGTTGAACTTTCCCGGCCACCTCGTCACACACTCCGCCACCGAGATCGCGCAACTTTCCGGCACCTCCAAGGCCGCCGTCACCCGCCTCATCCAGCGCCTCGGCTTCGCCAGCTACACGCAAGCCCGTGCAGAAGTGCGTAACGCGCAGCAGTGGGGGTCACCTGTTTATCTGGACAACCCCGCCGCGGCTCCGACCGACCTGCACTCGGCGCTGGCCACGCACCTCGCGGCGGATCTCGAAATCCTGCAGAAATCCCTCGCCGGCCTGGCGCAGGAGGACCTCGATTCCCTCGTCGACGCGCTCCGCGACGCTCGTCGCGTGCTCGTCATCGGCCACCGCAACAGCGCCCTGCTCGCCACCTACCTGCGCGGCCAGCTCGGCCTGCTGCGCGACAACGTCGAGCTCGCCCCGATGCAGGGTGAAACCCTCGCCGAGGGACTGCTCGGCCTCGGCCCGCAGGATCTGCTCCTCGCGGTCGGATTCCGCCGCCGGGTGCCGAGCTTCCTCACCGCGCTGGACATCGCCCACCGCACCGGCACCCGCATCGCAGTGATCACCGATCCCTCCGGCGCAGCGCTGGCCCGCCAGGCGCACTGGGTGCTCACCTGTCACTGCCGCGGCGCATCCATCTTCGACAGCTATGTCGCCGCGGTCAGCCTGATCAACTACCTCGCCACCCACCTCGCCCACCACCTCGGCCCCGCAGCCCGCGCACGGCTGAGGGAAATAGAGGAGTTGCACGAGGCGCTCGGGGATCTCGTGTAGCAGGCTCAGTCGGGCGCTCGGTCACGAGGCACGGCGCAGTTGGCGGCGTTCCACTGCTGAAACGCCAGTGGCCGTATCCCGAAACGAATCGCGTTGCCGGCATGGAGGGCACGGAACTCGTCCTGCACCAGTTTCATGAAGCGCGCGTGATCGGCTTCGGCGACGCCGGAGGGAAGGTGCGCGCGGATGGTCGCCTCGTCGGCAGACTGATTGCCAAGGACGATTGCGCGGATCGCCTCGGCAAGCGCCTGGCGGTGACGCAGGCGGAAGATGTCGGGCTGGATCATCTCGCGGCGCACCGCGACATATTGCCTACATGCGCTCTCGTAGGCCGCGACATACACATCGCGCAGGAGCTCCACGCGGTTGAGCTCGTACACACCGAGCAGGGCATCGACATAGAGCTGCTGCGGCACATCGATGAAGGTGAGCGGGCAGAGGTTGCTGCGGATCAGCGGAATGTTCGCGGCGAGCCGCGAGACGCGCTTGTTCACGTCCTCGAAGGGCTGCAGGTAGGGCAGATGCACCATGAGGAAGAAGCTCTGCTCGAAGGGGTCCTCGATCTCGCCCGCCATCTGCAGCACGATACCGAAGAGCTCCTCGACCGCCTGCGGCAGCGCCAGCGGCAGATAGACACTGCCGCCTATGCCCACCGGGCGGCTGCGCAGGCGACCCACGGCGAGCGGGTCGGCCATCAGCCCGTCGGCGAGCAGCGCGTGCAGGGCGATGATGGATTCCGGGTCGATACCGACCTCGCCGCTGCCATGCACGAGATATTCGATGGCCGCCTTGTGGTTGAGGATCATCTGGGTTTCCAGCGCATCCTTCTCGCTCGCTTGCTGGCCGTGCGCGATCAGACGTGCGGTGTCGAGCCAGCTGTAGGTGTTGCCCTCCAGCCGCGACGACGCCCAGGAGAGGTCGATCAGCAAGCGGTTGAGGATGTCGCGCGCAAAGGTGCCGGCCGGCATCTGCTCCGCGGGCGAGCGCCCCATGCTGTGCAGTTGGCTGCGCAGGGCAGCGGGCAGGTAGGCACTGTGGTTCGGATGGTACTGCTCGAGAAAGGCGGTCTCGTAGCCCACCGGGTGGCGTTGCTGGCGTGGCCGGCCGACAAGCGCGCGAATTGCTTCACCTTCCGGCGAAAGCGCGATAACGGCGTCTTTGGCGCGATACGCTGCCATCGGGCTTTGCAGCAGGTACGTCAGCGCGTTTCCGGACTCAGGATCTGGCGCGACTCCGCCAGCATGCTCCGCCCGAGACCAGCCATCCACCTGATGACCGGCGGGAACATAGCGTGTTGCGCGTGCCTCACCCAAGCTGCGGATCCGGCCTAGCTCGACGAGCATTGCGAGCCTGCGCTGCAGTGTCCGTCGCGACACGCGGCTCCCGAGCATGTCGAGCAGCTTGTCGATACCGACGCCTTCAGGATGGCGTGCGATGAGGCTGGCGATGTGATCCAGTTCTTGATCTGGGCGTCTGACAGGCATATCCGGACGTTAAATTGGCGCGATATCGCATTATCACGCCACGTCGAATTGGCGCACAAGTAAAATACTCGCCCAGTATTGCGCCAATAATCACGCCATACGCGACACCTGCCTCGGCACCACCCTTCGTGTCACATCAGTCGCACCAGTGGCGACTCATCCATCAGCGCCACCTGCTCGCGCAGCGCCAGGATGTGGTCCTGCCAGTAGCGCGGGGTGTCGAACCAGGTGAACGCCGCCGGAAAGGCCGGATCCGCCCAGCGGCTGGCGATCCAGGCCGGATAGTGGATGAGGCGCAGGGTACGCAAGGCCTCGACGAGGTGAAGCTCGCGTGGGTCGAAATCATGAAAGCAGCCGTAGCCCTCCAGCACCGCGTCGAGCTGGCGCGCCATGTCCTGCGGCTCGCCCGACAGCAACATCCACAGGTCCTGGATCGCCGGTCCGTTACGGGCATCGTCGAAATCCACGAAATGCGGCCCCGTATCGGACCACAAGACGTTGCCGGCATGGCAATCGCCGTGCAGGCGAATGTGCGTGACCGCCCCCGCACGCGCATAGCATGCGCGCACGCCGTCCAGCGCCTGTTCGACCACCGAGGACCAGGCGGTACGCAGCTCCGCGGGGATGAAGCGGCTCTCCCGCAGCGCCGCGTAGGGCGACTCGCCGAAGCTCGCGATGTCGATCGCCGGGCGCTCGACGAAGGACGTGAGTGCTCCCACCGCATGGATGCGCCCGAGGAAGCGCCCCATCCACTCCAGCACCGCCGTGTCCTCCAACTCCGGCGTGCGCCCGCCCTGGCGCGGAAACAGCGCAAAGCGGTATTCGCCCGAGGTGATCAGGCTCTCGCCGGCAAAGCGGAGCGCCGCCACCACCGGAATCTCGCGCTCGGCAAGGTCGGCGACGAAGGCATGCTCCTCGCGGATGGCGGCGTCCGACCAGCGCCTGGGGCGGTAGAACTTGGCGATCAGCGGCGGGCCGTCCTCGAAACCGATCTGGTAGACCCGGTTCTCGAAACTGTTGAGCACCTGCAGCCGGCCATCGCAGACGAGGCCGGTGGATTCGATCGCGGCGAAGATGCGCTCGGGCTCGAGTGCGGCAAAGGGCAGATCGGCAGTGTCGGTCATGGGCGAAGCAGCGCGTGCGCTCTCGGTTTGCGGCAGCCTGCAGCCGCGGGAGAGCGGATGTTCGCACGAAATGCGCGTCCATCCTCGCCACATTGAACCTCCAGGACGGCGCCACGTCCAGGACAGGTCTTCAAGATTGGATGAACGTAACGCAGCCATCTATACTTCGTAAGTACATCTGGTCTCACGAGACGCATCATGCCCAAGGAAGCCGTCTTCACCATGAAACTCGAGCCGGAACTCCGCGCAGAGTTCATTGCCGCAGCGGAAGCCTGCCATCGCCCAGCATCGCAGATCATGCGCGAGTTGATGCGCGAGTTCGTCCAGCGCCAGCGCGAGGCGCGCGAGTACGAGGAGTTTCTTCGCAGCAAGGTCGCGAATGCACGCTCACAGATCCAGATTGGCGACTACACCAGCGCGGACGAAGTCGAGGCCCGCTTCGCGGCACGACGTGCCGAGCTTTTGGCAAAGGCCGGTGACACCAGCGCATGAGGGTATTGTGGGCGACAGCCGCCGAGCAGGACCGCGCCGATGTATTCGACACCATCAGCCAGGAGAACCCTCTCGCGGCCATCCGGATGGATGCGCTGTTCTCCGAATCGGCAGCCCTTCTCGCGACACATCCAAACCTCGGAAAGCGAGGCCTGATTCACGGTACACGGGAGCTGATCCCACACCCAAGTTACCGCCTGGTCTATGAAGTGCAGGACGACGCGGTATGGATACTGGGGCTGGTACACACCGCAAGGATGTGGCCACCAAGGGGTGGTCACCCGTGAGTCCCCAAGCCACGCTCGGCCAGCGCTTCGGTGGCACGCCAGCGAAGCCGCTCGCAGGCCGATCGGCTGAAATCACACCGCCAGCGCCTCCCGCACCCCGTCGGCGTCCATGTTGGCGCCGTCGCCGCGCATCACGATCTCGCCGCGTTCCATCACCAGGTATTGGTCGGCGAGCGAGCGGGCGAAGTCGTAGTACTGCTCGACCAGCAGAATCGCCATCTCGCCGGTCTCCGCGAGGCTGCGGATCGCGCGCTCGATGTCCTTGATGATGGAAGGCTGGATACCCTCGGTGGGTTCGTCGAGGATGAGCAGCCTGGGGCCGAAAGCGAGCGCGCGGCCGATGGCGAGCTGCTGTTGCTGCCCGCCGGAAAGATCGCCGCCGCGGCGATGCATCATCTGCCGCAGCACCGGGAACATCTCGAAGATACGCGCCGGGATGGGTTCGCCGCGCGGCCGGGTGGCGAGGCCCATGAGCAGGTTCTCCTCCACCGTGAGGCGCGGGAAGATCTCGCGCCCCTGCGGCACGAAGCCGATGCCGGCGCGCACCCGATCGTAGGACGGCGCGCGGGTGATCTCCGCGCCGTTGAAGTGGATGCTGCCGCGTGCGGCAGGCACCAGGCCCATCAGCGTCTTCAGCAGCGTGGTCTTGCCGACGCCGTTGCGCCCTAGCAGCGTGGTCACCTTTCCGATTGGCACTTCGAACGACAGGCCGCGCAGGATGTGGCTGCCCCCGTAATACTGGTTGAGGTTCTCGACTTTGAGCATGGCGGGTTCCTGTCAGCGGCCCAGATAGACTTCGATCACGCGCGGGTCGGCCTGCACCGTGGCGAGGTCGCCTTCGGCGAGCACCGAACCTTCGTGCAGCACCGTGACCTTGCCGCCGAGCGCCTCGACGAAGGCCATGTCGTGCTCCACCACCACCAGCGAATGACTGCCGGCGAGGCTCACGAAGAGCTCGGCGGTGCGCTCGGTCTCGTCGTCCGTCATGCCGGCCACCGGCTCGTCGAGCAGTAGCAGCCTGGGCTCCTGCATCAGCAGCATGCCGATCTCCAGCCACTGCTTCTGTCCGTGCGATAGCAAGCCGGCCATGCGGTCCGCCTCGTGGGTAAGGCGGATGCGCGCGAGCGTGTCGGCGATGCGGTCGCGCTCGTCGTCGAAGAGCGCGGCAAACAGCGAGCGGCGCACACGTTTGTCGGTCTTCATCGCGAGCTCGAGGTTCTCGAACACGGTGTGGCGCTCGAAGATCGTCGGCTTCTGGAACTTGCGGCCGATGCCGGCGTGCGCAATCTCGGGCTCGGTCATGCGGGTGAGGTCGAGCGTCTGGCCGAAGAAGGCATTGCCCGCGTCCGGCCGCGTCTTGCCGGTGATGACATCCATCATCGTCGTCTTGCCGGCACCGTTGGGGCCGATGATGCAGCGCAGCTCGCCGACGTCGATCGCGAGCGAGAGCTTGTTCAGCGCACGAAAGCCGTCGAAGCTCACGGTGATGTCGTCGAGGTACAGGATGACGTTGTGCGACAGATCGAGCTCGCCCGGCACCACCAGATGGCCGGATGTCGCCTCGCTGCCGAGCTGGCCCGGCGTCATCGTCACGCCGCGTTCTGTCACTGCGCTCATGCGCTTGCTCCCTTGTTGGCCAGGCTGGATGAACCCGATGACGCAACCTCGTCACGACCACACGGTGCCGGGGGCTCTGCGGTGGGGGCCGCAGTCCGCGTGCGCGCGCCGAACAGCTTCTTCACCAGCCCGACCACACCGTCCGGCAGGTAAAGCGTCACCGCAACGAACAGAAAACCGAGGAAGAACGGCCAGTACTCCGGCATCGACACGGTGAAGAAGCTCTTCGCGAAGTTCACGATGCCGGCCCCCACGACCGCGCCGATGAGCGTGCCACGACCGCCCACCGCCACCCAGATGGCGATCTCGATGGAATTCGCCGGACTCATCTCGGACGGGTTGATGATGCCCACCTGCGGCACATACAGCGCGCCGGCAATGCCGCACAGCACCGCCGACAGCGTCCAGATGAAGAGCTTGTAGTGCAGCGGGTTGTAGCCGATGAACATCACCCGGCT
Organism: Rhodocyclaceae bacterium; assembly: GCA_041916775.1. Lineage (GTDB taxonomy): Bacteria > Pseudomonadota > Gammaproteobacteria > Burkholderiales > Rhodocyclaceae > UBA2357. The sequence continues at coordinate 26,496 of JAYRYZ010000010.1, forward strand.
CTCGGCATCGCGGATCGCCGCCAGCACCCGGCCGTAGCGCGAGGTCACCACATACCGCCCGAGCACCAGGCAGGCGATGAGCAGCGTGGCGGACAGGCCGAACAGGATCACGCGCATCTCCGGCGAGGTGATGGAATGGCCGAGGATGCGCTTGAAGTCGGTGAAGCCGTTGTTACCGCCGAAGCCGGTCTCGTTGCGGAAGAAGAGCAACATCGCGGCGTAGGTCAGCGCCTGCGTGATGATGGAGAAATACACCCCCTTGATGCGCGAGCGGAACGCGAACCAGCCGAACACGAAGGCGACGACGCCCGGCACCGCCACCACCAGGAACAGCGCCCACAGGAAGGAATCCGAGCCCATCCAGAACCACGGCAATTCCTTCCAGTCGAGGAACACCATGAAGTCCGGCAGATCGCTCTGATAGCTGCCGTCGCGGCCGATCTGGCGCATCAGGTACATACCGAAGGCGTAGCCGCCGAGCGCGAAGAAGAGCCCGTGGCCGAGCGAGAGGATGCCCGCGTAGCCCCAGATCAGGTCCATCGCCACCGCCACCACCATGTAGCACAGGATCTTGCCGGTGAGGCTCACCCAGTATGCCGAGATGTGCAGCGGGTTGTCCGGCGGCAGCACCAGATGCGCGACCGGCATCCATACCCAGGCGAACAGCGCGAACACGGCCAGCGCCGCCCAGCCCGCGCGCGGCATGCTGGTGAGGAGTCGTACGGTAAAGGGAGTACGCATTGGAGTGCTCTCAGCTGTCGGCGAACCGGCCCTTGAGGGCGAACAGGCCCTGCGGACGCTTCTGGATGAAGATGATGATGAACACCAGCACCAGGATCTTGGCGATCACCGCACCGGCCCAGCCTTCGAGGAACTTGGAGAAGATGCCCAGCCCGAGCGCGGCCCATACCGCCCCGGCGAGCTGGCCCACACCGCCGAGCACCACCACCATGAAGGAATCGACGATGTAACCCTGCCCCATCGCCGGGCCGACGTTGGCGATCTGCGACAGCGCGAGCCCGCCCAGCCCGGCCACGCCGGCGCCGATCGCGAACGCGAGGGTATCCACCCGCGCTGTCGGCACCCCCACGCAACCCGCCATCGGGCGGTTCTGGGTGACCGCGCGCACGAACATGCCGAGCCGGGTCTTCTGCATCATCAGCCAGATCAACACCAGTACGAATACCGCGAAGCCGAGGATGAAGATGCGGTTCCACGGCAGCGACAGGCCTGCCATCACCTCAACGCTACCCGACATCCACGACGGATTGGCCAGCTCCAGGTTCTGCGGGCCGAAGCTCACCCGCACCGCCTGGATCAGGATCAGCGAGAGGCCCCACGTGGCGAGCAGCGACTCCAGCGGGCGGCCGTAGAGGTGACGCAGCACGGTACGTTCCATCACCACCCCGACGATGGCGGCGGCGAAGAAGGCGGCGGGAATCGCGGCGATCACGTACCAGTCGATCCAGCCTGGCAGGTACTGGCGGAACAGCCCCTGCACCAGATAGGTGGCGTAGGCGCCGATCATGAGCAGTTCGCCGTGCGCCATGTTGATCACGCCCATCACCCCGAAGGTGATCGCCAGCCCCAGCGCGGCGAGGAGCAGGATGGAGCCGAGCGACATGCCCGAGAACACGGTCGCGATGTTCTGCGCCACGGCAACGCGGAACTCGATCGCCTTGATCGACTCGGCCGCCGCGGCGCGCACGGTCGTGTCCGGCTCCAGCCACGCGCCGTTCTCCTGCGACACTAGCGGACGCAACAAGGTCAGCACCGCCTGATCGGAGGACGCGCCCAGCGCGGTGGCCGCCTTCAGGCGCTTCGCCGCGTCGCTCGACCCGAGCTGCACGCGCGCCGCAGCCTGCAGCACGATCGCGCGGATGGATGCATCCTCCTCCGCCTCGACGCGGCGCTCCAGCAACGGCAGCAGGGCCTCGGAGGGGTTGTTGAGCAGGGTCTCGGCAGCGGCGCGGCGCTCGGCGGGTGTGCCGCCCTCGAGCGTCAGACCTGCCTTCGCGCTCGCCAGCGCGCGCCGCATGCGGTTGTTGGGGCGCACGATGCTCACGTCCGACGCGGCCACGGCAAGCACGGCGTCGGTGGCCAGATCGACGACCTGGCCGCCCCGAACGAGGACGACCCGCGCCGTGGCGGCCCCATCGCCCGCCGCCGGCAGGATGACGGTGCCGAGCTCGCCCGTCTCGAGCGCAGCCACCACGCGCTGGCCGGCCGCCCCCTGCAAGGCCAACCCCTCGATCGCGACGAGCCGCGTCTGGAAATCCGAGGACGCCAGCCCCTGCAGCACCGCGGCATCGAGCGCCGCACGCGCGCCGCCGGACGCCAGCATCAGCAGCAGGGCGAGATGAAGGAAAAGCCTGGGCATGGTCGAGACCCTGTTCTTGGTGAAGACCGCCCCGCGTCCGGCGCACGTGCGCCAATCGGCGAATACGGAGGTGAAGTGCCGTGAGCGGGTCGCGATCCCGCGGCACGGGTATCGCGACCGAACCGCGCCACCCGCCGCAGCGGGCGCGCGCGGGCGCGCGGGGTCAGAGCCCCTGCTTGGACTCGTTGCCCTCGATGAACGGGCTCCACGGTTGCGCGCGGATCGGGGCCGGCGTCTTCCACACCACGTCGAACTGGCCGTCGCCGCGCACTTCGCCGATGTACACCGGCTTGTGCAGATGGTGGTTGGTCTTGTCCATCGTCAGGGTGAAGCCGGACGGTGCCTTGAAGGTCTGGCCGCCCATCGCGGCGATGACCTTGTCGACATCCGTCGTGCCGGCCGCCTCGACGGCTTGCTTCCACATGTGCATGCCGACGTAGGTGGCCTCCATCGGGTCGTTGGTGACCACGGTGTCGGCGTTCGGCACGTTGTTCTTCTTCGCCCAGTCGCGGTACTTGGCGACGAAGGCCGCGTTCTCGGGGTTGTCGAGCGACATGAAGTAGTTCCACGCCGCAAGGTGGCCCAGAAGGGGCTTGGTATCGACGCCGCGCAACTCCTCCTCGCCCACCGAGAAGGCCACCACCGGCACGTCGGTCGCCGACAGGCCGGCATTGCCGAGCTCGCGGTAGAAGGGCACGTTGGAGTCGCCGTTGATCGTCGACACCACCGCGGTCTTGCCACCCGCGGCGAACTTCTTGATGTTGGCGATGATCGTCTGGTAGTCCGAATGACCGAACGGGGTGTATTCCTCCATGATGTCGGCGTCGGCCACACCCTTGCTCTTCAGGAAGGCGCGCAGGATCTTGTTGGTCGTGCGCGGATACACGTAGTCGGTGCCGAGCAGTACGAAGCGCTTGGCGCCGCCGCCCTCCTCGCTCATCAGGTATTCCACCGCGGGAATCGCCTGCTGGTTGGGCGCGGCGCCGGTGTAGAACACGTTCTTCTCGAGCTCCTCGCCCTCGTACTGCACCGGGTAGAACAACAGGCCGTTGAGCTCGGAGAACACCGGCAGCACCGACTTGCGCGACACCGAGGTCCAGCAGCCGAACACGGCGGCGACCTTGTCCTGGGCCAGCAACTGACGCGCCTTCTCGGCGAACAGCGGCCAGTTCGAGGCGGGATCGACCACCACCGGCTCGAGCTTCTTGCCGAGCACGCCGCCGGCCGCGTTGATCTCCTCGATGGTCATCAGCGCGACGTTCTTCAGCGCGGTCTCGGAGATCGCCATCGTGCCCGACAGCGAGTGCAGGATGCCGACCTTGATGGTGTCGGCGGCATGGGCGCCGACGGGCATGCCGATGGCGGCGATCGAAGCGGAGAGGGCGAGGGCCTTGATGAAGCTGCGACGGTCTTGCATGGAGTGCTCCTGGTGTCGTGGGCGTGTTGGAATGTTGCGCTGCGACATCAGGTTAGGGCCGGGCGCCCCGGTGCGGAATACGCAAGATTGCGTAGGAGGGTGAAGCGGGAAGTATGGGTATGCGGTGGTACGGCCACAGGCGCGACCGGAAAGGCCTGACAGACGCCGACACGCGTCGGTCGGCGCCCTGATGGCAGGGATCAGAGTTGCACGCCGGTCATCTCGTGCAAGCGGGCGAGGGTCGCGGCGTCGATGCGCAGGCGCCGCGCGAGGTCGCGCAGATAGGCGCGCTCGGCCTCGGTGTCGATGTCGATCGCGAGCAACGAGGCACCATAGACTTCGGCCGCCACGAGCGGGTTCGGCACCGCCGCCACCAGTGCCTCCACGTCGCTCGGGGCACGCAGCGCATCCAGCACCATCTGGCGTTCCTCAGGGGTGATCCCGTCGGCGCCGATCTTGCCGGCGATGCGCTCCATCTCCTGCTCGTCAACCTGGCCGTCGGCCTTGGCGGCCGAGATCATGGCGATCACGATCAAGCGCTCGGTCGCAGGATCCGCAAGCGTCTGCAACTGTGCATCATCGACCGGCATCCCCGCCGGTTGGGCCGCCGCGCCCTGCGCCGAGAACCCGCCCTGCAGCGCCTTCACCGCGAGCGCGCCGAGGATCGCCATCGCGCTGCCGCCCAAGGCGCCCTTCACCGACTTGCCGCCACCGCCGAGGAGAGCGCCCGCAAGCGCACCGATACCACCCAGTTGCCCGCCGGTCAGCCCACCCGCCTGCTTGTTGCCAAGGAAGCTGCCGGCAAGGTCGACCAGGCTACCCATCCCGCCTGCGGTACTGCCGCCCTGACGGCCACCGCCACCCAGGCTGCCCAGAAGTCCACCCAGCGCCTGCTCCAGACCGCCGCCTGCGCCAAGGCCCTGTGGGCCTACGGTGCGCTCCAGCCGCGAACGGCTCTGCCCGGACATGCCCTGCCTGAGCAACTCACCAACGATATTTCCAAAGCTCATGATGCCTCCTGATCTGCCTCGGCCCACTCGGGATAGGGTGGGCACTCGGAACTTCGCCTCAATCCGCAGCCGGAATGCGCAGCACCTGTCCCGGGTAGATCTTGTCCGGGTGGCCGAGCATCGGACGGTTCGCCTCGAAGATGATGTTGTACTTGTTGGCATTGCCATAGAACTTCTTGGCAATGGCCGAGAGTGTATCGCCGCGCGCGACGGTGTGGAATTGCGCCTCGGGTTCAGCCGTCACCACGCTGAGGCGATCGTCCACCGCCGCCACGCCGAGCACATTACCGGCCGCAAGCATGATGCGCTCTCGCGCGGCCTGGTCAGGTGCGGTGCCGGAGACGGTCACCTTCTGCGTCGCTGCGTCATAACTCACCTGGAGGTCGTCAGGCGCCAACCCGAGCTTGCGCACATGCGCGCCGATGGCCTCTGCCGCGGACGTCTCGGACACCTCTTCGGCCTTGGCATCGCCGATCCCGAAAAGCTTCTCGCCTGCTTCCTTGATGAAACTCAGTATGCCCATGTCAGCTACCCTCATGCGGTTTGGAATGAATCCGGCCCGCCAGACTAGCCGAATGGCGTGACAAAAAACCACGATCAGGTAAAAACTTTGTTTCCCGCTGTGTCGCCAGGGCGCTCAGGCGGACGCCCCCTGAATGCCGATCGCCCAGCTCAGCGCCGCCATGTGGCAGGCCGTGGCATCCTCCGCGCTCACCCCGCAGCGCAGCGATGCTTCCTCGATCGCAGCCACGTCTGCCTGCTCGCAAGCCACTGCCAGCGCGAGCATCGCCGCATAGGGACCATCCTGGTCGCGAATCGCCTCGGTGATCTCCGGCGCGAGGGCCAGCGGCGCCAGAGCCTTCTCGAGCGGCACCTGCAACACGACATCCATCAACGACAGCAAACCGGTCAGAAACAGTGCATCGCGTATCGCCTGCGGCCGCTCACCCGCCAGGGTCTCCATCGTACGGGCGCGCACCAGGGCGTTCTCCATTGCACCAGCCTGCCCGGATTCGCCATCGCTGCTGCATACCAGCAATGCCAGCCAGCGATACAGCGGCTCCCGACCCAGCAGCGTCAGCGCGCGCTCTATCGAGGACACCTGCTCCTGCAGGCCATTGGCCGCAGCATTGATGTAACGCAACAGCCGCAGCGACAAGGCCCCGTCCTGCTTGAGCAATTCGGCGAGCTCACGGATCTCCGCGCCTGCCCGCAGCCGACCGATGAGGTTGGCGATGCGCTGGGTGTTGGGCCCGAGATTGCGCTCGCTCCAGTCCTCGCGGCTGGTGATGAAAGGCCCCTGGAACAGCGCCGCGCCCAACTTGTAGCTGAAGCGGAACTCCTCGAGGGATGGCAGCTCCCGCACCAGCAAACGAGCACGTGGCGCCGCCTGAGCGATCGTGCTGCTGAGCTGCAGCCCACGCCCTACATCCAGCGCAGGTGCACGCACCACGACTACGTCAGCCAACGCGATGGAGGGAGCAATCTGCGGCGCCGTAACCGGATCAGGCAGTGCCACCCGATACCCCTCCTTCTGCAGGACCTCAAGGGCGTTGCGCAGATCCTCAGCATCCGGAGCACCCGCGTGCGGCAGTGCCACAGGCATGATCACGAGGTTGGCGGCGGGCAGTGCGCGCAGCGCGGGCGAAGCGAGAAAGGAATCCGGCACGTCGATGAGCGCCATCCTGTTGCCGAGGATTTGCGTCAGATCCAGGGCTGCAAGGCGATCCACGAGCATCTGCGCCCAGGCATGGGCTGCACGGCGGTCCATGTTTCCCGGAGGGCGCTGCGCCTGCAGACGGAAGTGATAACCGACCACACGACGATCACGTCCGAGTATGGTCTCGCGGCACAACAACACGGCCCCCGCTCCGGACGCGGCCGAGCGCGCGGGGCTCGCGACGGGCGTGGCGGGAACCGGAGGCGGCGCAGGCCGCTTCACGGCGGCACGCCCCCGCTCACCGAAAAGCCAGTTGAGCAACGCCTTCAGCATGGGGCCTCCCGGCCGCGAGAGATGATCAAGCGTGACTCTGCCAAAGCGTATCCAGGTTCTTGAAATGCCAGCGGGCCGGGTCCTCCGCGGCGACGATGCGATCCGCGGTACCGGGACGGGAGAGGTCGACCAGTTCCGGACGGATGTAGGCGTCGGATTTCGTCGAATAGAACAGCCGCACCACCGGCGTCAGCAGTGACTGCCCGGCCTGTTCGACAACGATGCCGAGTCTGCCCGACTGCATCCGGACAAGGGCACCGGTCGGGTAGATGCCGACGCTGCGCACGAAGGCCTGGAAAACCTTCTCGTCGAAGTGTCCCTTGCTCCACTCGGCCATGCGGCGGATGGATTCGCCCGGATCCCAGCCGTGCTTGTAGGGACGATTCGAGGTGATCGCGTCATAGACGTCGCACACCGCGCCCATCTTTGCGAAGAGGCTGATCTCGTCAGCCCCCAGTCGATCGGGGTAGCCACTGCCGTCCACCTTCTCGTGGTGATGCAGACACACGTCGCGCTCCACGTCGCCCACGCCCGATGACTCCAGCAGCAACAGATAGCCCTCGCGCGGGTGGGACTTGATCACGTCGAACTCGGCATCCGTCAGCTTGCCCGGCTTGCCGAGTATGTCGGGCGGAATCATTGCCTTGCCAAGATCGTGCAACAAACCGGCCAAACCGGCCACACGCGTCTGCGCTGCATCCAGTCCGAGTTGCCCGGACAGGGAGATCATCAACGCACAGACGGCGACGGAATGCATGTAAGTGTAGTCGTCCTTGCTCTTGAGTCGAGCAATGCTGATCAAAGCACCCGGGTTGCGCATCACCGACTCAGCGATCGCGCTCACCAGCGGCATCGCGGCCTCACCCTGGATGGCCCGCCCCATGCGCACTTCGTTGAACATGGAGACCACCGCAGCCTTGGAGTTGGCGCATAACTCCGCCGCACGCGCCAACTCCGCATGCAGGGGCACGCGCTCCGGCACCTTGGCCACCGCGACGGCGATCTCGAGTTCGCGCTCCACCTCGGCCTCGACCACCTGCTTGTCGACCACGTGCGCGCTCACAACGGCTTCGTCCACACCCTTGGACGTATCTATCCACGCCTCGTGAATCCCGCTTTCACGGATACGGCGGATGTCCTCTGGATCACGCAGCTTGAACGAGTTGCGCCAGAACGGATGCTCCATCCATGAACCACAGAGTTCATGGATGTGCATGCCAATACGGAGGGAATCAACCGGAACCTTTTTCAGCATCACCAATCTGGAAAAAAACGATGAAATTCAGACAAATCCGTCAAATCCCACCCTAGTCCGCAAGAACGTGAAACATTCTCTCACGCGACCTCATCCCCAACCAGCGACTCACTGCCCAAGACAGGAAAATTCACACATGCCTGCACCGATTCCTCCATGGCGCCGATGGCGGAATCGGTGACATCGCGCCCCCTTCAGGCAGGTACGCTCGGCAATCCGGCAAGCGCCATGGCGAGTTCGTTCTCGTCGTACTCCAGATCCTGCAGCTTGTTCGAGAAGTAGTCGGTATAGGCCGCCATGTCGAAGTGGCCGTGCCCGCACAGGTTGAACAGAATCACCTCGGACTTGCCCTCGCGCTTGCAGCGCAGCGCCTCCTCGATCGCTCCCTTCACAGCGTGGTTCGCCTCCGGCGCCGGCACGATGCCTTCGGCGCGTGCGAACAGCACACCCGCCTCGAAACACTGGGTCTGGTGATAGGCCACCGCCTCGATCAGCCCGAGCTCCTTCACATGTGACACCATCGGTGCCATGCCGTGATAGCGCAGCCCGCCGGCATGGAAACCCGGCGGCGTGAACGTGGAGCCCAGCGTGTGCATCTTGGTGAGCGGGGTGAGGTGGGCGGTGTCGCCGAAATCGTATGCATACCTGCCGCGCGTGAGCGAGGGGCAGGCTGCCGGCTCGACCGCGACGATACGACGCTTGCGACCACCACGCAGGTGCTCACCAATGAACGGGAATGCGATGCCGGCGAAGTTGGAGCCGCCACCGGTGCAGCCGACGATCACGTCGGGGTCGTCGCCGGCCATCTCGAGTTGCTTCATTGCCTCGATGCCGATGATGGTCTGGTGCAACAGGACGTGATTGAGCACTGAGCCGAGCGCGTACTTGGTGTCATCGCGCTGCACCGCGAGCTCCACCGCCTCGGAGATCGCAATCCCCAGGCTGCCCGGGTGATCGGGGTTCTGCGCGAGGATCGCACGGCCGGACACGGTGAGGTCCGACGGGGAGGCCACGCAGGTGGCGCCATAGGTTTCCATCACCGCACGCCGGTAGGGCTTTTGGTTATACGACACGCGCACCTGGAAAACCTGTACCTCCAACCCGAACAAGGCCCCCGCGAAAGACAGCGAAGTGCCCCACTGGCCCGCGCCGGTCTCGGTGGTGAGGCGCTTCACACCCGCCTCCTTGTTGTAGAAGGCCTGCGGGATCGCGGTGTTCGGCTTGTGGCTGCCAGCAGGGCTCACACCCTCGTACTTGTAGTATATGCGCGCCGGCGTACCCAGGGCCTGCTCCAGACGGCGCGCCCGGTACAGCGGCGCAGGGCGCCACTGGCGGAAGATCTGTCTCACCGGCTCGGGGATCTCGATGTAGCGCTCGGTGCTGACCTCCTGCAGGATCAGGCTGGTCGGAAACAGCGGCGCCAGATCGTCGGGCCCGACCGGCTGCAGCGTGCCGGGATGCAGCACCGCCGGCAGCGGTACCGGCAGGTCCGCCGCCAGGTTGTACCAGTCCTTCGGCATGTCCTTCTCGTCCAGCAGGTATTTGATCTGATCGCTCATGCAGTCTCCTCCAGGGCCTTGCGCCCACAACAGAATCCGCCACGCCTGAAGCCGTCGTGGCGCCCGGCGGCAAGCGTAACAGATCGTCACGCTCATGCCATCGAGGCATGCCGTCACCGGCGCACCACGGGCCGGACTCACAACATGGCGAATTAACACTGTTTAACCTGCACACATCCGAGCCGGCCGGCGTTTTGCGCCATCATCCGCCCACCCTTTTGCGGCCCGCCGCCAAGACATTGTCAACCTCAGCGCGCAAGGATGCATGCATGACCAGAGGACCACTCAGCCGGATCTTGCTGCTCTGCAGCAGCTTCATCATCGCCTACCTCGGGACCGGCTGCGGCACCATGCCGCGCGCAGATGGCGAAGTGACCCTCGCCATCGCCCAGACCGAACGCGGCGTCATGATCTGGCTGCCCGAGAGCGTCCTTTTCGAGTTCGGCAAGGACTCGCTCGACGAAGCGGAGTCCGAACCCTATCTGGCCCGGGTCGCGCAACTGCTGCGCGACAAATCCGGCGCACAGGTCGCGCTGGAAGGTCACACCGACAACGTCGGCTCCACACAGTACAACCAGAAGCTCTCCGAACGTCGCGCGATGACTGTGCGCGACAGGCTGCAAACCCTGGGCGTGCCGGACGCGCGCATGACCGCGACAGGGCTCGGCCTCACACAGCCGATCGCGCCGAACGACACCGAAACCGGTCGCAAGCTGAATCGCAGAGTGGAGATCGTTCTGCTCGGCGAGCGGCTCGAGTCGATCACCCGTGACGAGCGCGCCGGCGCCTTCGAGGAGGCCTTCGCCCGGCTCGAGCGCCTTCTCGAGGAGCAGACGCCGTGACCGGACGCCCGGAGGTCACCGCGCGCAACGCCGACGCCGAGTGCGAAGCCGGAAGCACTTGCCTCTCGATGCGCCGGCGCATCCTGACTGCCGGCCTGCTGTTTGCGGGCGGCCTCGGCAGCGCAGGCACCAGCGCTCAGAACACCACGGCTGGCAGCAAACGAGGCCGCCCACTGGCAGTGGTGCTGGGCGGTGGTTCGGCGCGAGGGTTTGCGCACATTGGCGTGATCAAGGCCTTCGAGGCTGCCGGCATCACACCCGACCTGATCGTGGGCTGCAGTGCCGGCAGTCTGGTCGGGGCGTTCTGGGCGGCCGGCTTCAGCGGCGCGGACATGGAGCGCGTCGCGCTACAGGTGCAGGATCGCGAGATCATCGACCTCGTCAGTGGCGGCAACAGCCAGCAGGGCATGGTGACCGGGCAGAGCCTGCAGAACTTCGTGAACCAGGCGCTCGCGGGGCGGCCCATCGAGTCCCTGCGCACCCGCTTCATGGCCGTCGCCACCGAGTACCCGTCCGGCGAGCTCGTCACCTTCGACCGCGGCGACGTCGGCTTCGCGGTACGCGCATCCTGCTCGATACCCGGCATCTTTGTCCCGGCCAGGCGCGGCGGCACGCGCTATCTGGATGGCGGCCTCGTGAGCCCGCTGCCTGTTGGCACCGCCCGGCGCAACGGTGCGGGGGCGGTCATCGCGGTGGACATCGGCGGATCGGCGCCGCCAGGTGACAGTGACGAGGGCTTCGGCATCTACAAGATCCTCCTGCGGTCGTTCGAGATCATCAGCGACGCGTTGCGCAAGCACGAGGCGGCAGGTGCCCATGTCCTGATCCGGCCCGGTGTCGATCACGTCTCCAGCACCAATTTCGCAGCTCGCGAGGCGCTCATCGCGATCGGCATGCAGGCCGGCACGCGACTCATGCCGGTGATTCGGGAGATCGCGGGGCAGTGATGCCGCACGGCGCACGTCGTGTTCGGCCCCCCGCACGCGCGTTTGACAGCCTCCGGAGCAGTCGGGCAGGATCAATGCCCCAGCCTTGGTCGCCCCCTGCTCCCGCCGATGCCCTGCCCCATGCCCGACGAGTTCGACCTGATCCGCTGCCACTTCACCCGCGACACCCGTCACACTGCGCTGGGCATCGGCGACGACGCTGCGCTGCTGCGCCCCCGCGCCGGAATGGAGGTTGCCGTATCCACCGACATGCTCGTCGCAGGGACCCACTTCTACCCGGACACCGACCCAAATGATCTGGGCTGGAAGACACTCGCCGTGAACGTCTCCGACCTCGCTGCGATGGGGGCAGAACCACGCTGGGCCACGCTCGCGGTCGCCCTCCCCGCACCCGATCAGGTATGGCTGGAGCACTTTGCGGCCGGCTTCTTCGCCTGTGCCCAGGCCTTCGACATTGACCTCATCGGCGGAGATACGACGCGCGGCCCGCTCAATCTGACAGTGACCATCATCGGCGAGGTACCGTCCGGGCAGGCGGTGACCCGCGCAGGCGCGCACCCCGGTGACGACATCTGGATCAGTGGCGCCCCCGGCCGCGCAGCCCTCGGGCTCGCACAACTGCGCGGGGAACTCCAGCTCAGCCCACTTGCCGCACCAGATTACCTCGCTGCCCTCCACCGCCCCATGCCCCGACTTGCGCTCGGCCTGGCCTTGCGCGGGCTTGCGAGCGCGATGCTCGACGTGTCCGACGGACTCACCGGCGACCTCGGCCACATTCTCTCGGCCTCCGGCACAAGCGCAGTCCTGGAATACACGGCACTGCCACTTGGCCCGCTGTGCGCGGCTGGAGCACCGGAGTCGATCGCACTCGCAGCCCTGCTTGGCGGGGGCGACGACTACGAGTTGCTGTTCACCGCCGCCGCAGACCGGCGCGCAGAAGTGCTGAACCGCGCGGCCGGCGCCAGCGTGGCCGTGACCCGGATCGGTCAGATCGGCCCAGCGGACGAGCCCCGCTTGCGACTGCGCCATGCCGATGGACGACTGACCCCGCCTGGCGTACTGGGGTATGATCACTTCCGCCCGGCCGCGACAGGTCGGTAGCCTCCCACGCACCCGATCACGCCACCCCCGATCACGCCATGCGTCCCGATGTCAGGTTCATGCTCGCGCATCCGGCGCACTTCATCGCGCTGGGCTTCGGCTCCGGCCTGTCACCACGCGCGCCCGGCACCGCCGGCACCCTGCTCGCATGGCTGCTCTACCCGCTGCTGAAGACGCCGGTGTCGGACGCCGTGTTCTTCGCCCTGCTGGTGAGCCTCTTCGTCGCCGGCGTGATTGCGGCAGACCGCGCCGGACGCGCGCTCGGGGTGTCCGATCACGGCTCGATCGTATGGGACGAGATGGTCGCGATGTGGCTGGTGCTGCTGCTGACCCCCCCAACGCTGCTGTGGCAAGCGGTCGCGGTGGCACTTTTCCGCTTCTTCGACATCATCAAGCCGCAGCCCATCCGCTGGGCGGACCGGCATTTGAAGGGCGGCTTCGGGGTGATGTTCGACGACCTCCTCGCCGCAGGCTACGCGATCCTCGTGCTTGCGTTGCTCGTGCGTGTATTCGGGGTGTAGGCGTGGACGAAGAGTTGTACGCCCTCTCTGCGGCAGCCGGCGTCTGGCTCTCCGCTCGCGGCCTGGCTCTCGTCACCGCAGAATCCTGCACAGGCGGATGGATTGCACAGGTGATGACGGAAACCGCCGGCAGTTCGGCCTGGTTCGAGCGCGGCTTCGTCACCTACTCGAATGCTGCCAAGGAAGACCTCCTCGACGTTTCGCCCGACACGCTCGCGTGCGAGGGCGCGGTGAGCGAAGCCACGGTGCGCGAAATGGTGCTCGGTGCGCTCAAGCACAGCCGCGCAGACGTGGCAATCGCGGTCTCGGGCATTGCCGGGCCGGGTGGCGGCTCGGCGGCCAAACCGGTCGGCACGGTCTGTCTCGCATGGTGCCGGCGCGGCGCGGCAGCGCACTCCGAGACCCGCCATTTTCCGGGAGACCGTCACGCCGTAAGGCGTGCCACCGTCATTCACGCGCTGCAGGCACTGATTGCCGGCAGCGCAGGGGATCACCGAGCCTGACGTGGCGCCCCATCCCACCCACGATCTCGGCACCCCAAATGCAAGGGAACCGGGTGGTTTCTCACAGCAATCTTTGTGCCATAATTTATCAAACTCATCAAAGGATCCGGTATGGACGACAACAAGGCCAAGGCCCTCGCCGCCGCGCTTTCGCAGATCGAAAAGCAGTTCGGCAAGGGCTCGATCATGCGCATGGGCGATGGCAACATCGAGATGGACATCCAGACCGTGTCGACCGGCTCGCTCGGCCTCGACATCGCGCTCGGCCTCGGTGGCCTGCCGCGCGGCCGGGTGGTCGAAATCTACGGCCCGGAATCGTCCGGCAAGACCACGCTGACGCTGCAGGTCATCGCCGAGATGCAGAAGCTCGGCGGCACCGCCGCCTTCATCGACGCGGAACACGCACTCGACGTGGGCTATGCCGAGAAGCTCGGCGTCAACATCCAGGACCTGCTCATCTCGCAGCCGGACACCGGCGAGCAGGCGCTGGAGATCGCCGACATGCTGGTGCGCTCGGGCGGCGTGGACATCGTCGTCGTCGACTCGGTCGCGGCGCTCACACCCAAGGCCGAGATCGAAGGCGAGATGGGCGACCAGCTCCCCGGTTTGCAGGCCCGCCTGATGAGCCAGGCGCTGCGCAAACTCACCGCCAACATCAAGCGCACCAACACGCTGGTGATCTTCATCAACCAGATCCGCATGAAGATCGGTGTGATGTTCGGCAGCCCCGAGACCACCACCGGCGGCAACGCGCTCAAGTTCTACGCCTCGGTGCGCATGGATATCCGTCGCATCGGCACGATCAAGAAGGGCGACGAGGTGATCGGCTCGGAAACCCGCTGCAAGGTGGTCAAGAACAAGGTTGCCCCACCGTTCAAGGAGGCCTTGTTCGACATCCTCTACGGCGAGGGTATCTCGCGCGAGGGCGAGATCATCGATCTCGGCGTGGTGCACAAGATCGTCGAGAAGTCCGGCTCGTGGTATGCCTACAAGGGCGACAAGATCGGTCAGGGCAAGGACAACGTGCGCGAATTCCTGCGCAACAACCCGGCGCTCGCGCGCGAGATCGAGAACAGGGTGCGGGTCGCGGTCGGCCTCAACGAGTTGCCGGGTGTCGCCGGCGCGGCCGCGCAGGACGCGGCCTGAGCGATTCCCACGCGATGCCGCCCGCAAGCCCCGGCCTGCGCGAACGCGCGCTCCGTCTGCTGGCCCAGCGCGAACACTCGCGCCAGGAGCTCGCGCGCAAGCTGGCGTCTCACGGCACGCCCGAGGAGATCGCTGCCACGCTCGAACGGCTCGGCGAACTCGGCCTGCAGGCGGACGCACGTTTTGCCGAGGCCTGGGTGCGCGCCAAGTCGGCGCGCCACGGTACCGCCCGACTGCGCCACGAGCTTGCCCAGCGTGGCGTGGAACGCGAGCTGATCGAGGCGGCGATTGCCAGCGAGGCGGGTGAGGACGAGATCGAGCGCGCCCGCGGCGTCTGGCGCTCACGTTTCGGGACTGCGCCGGCAGATCGCGCGGAATGGGCGCGCCAGGCGCGCTTCCTGCAGGGTCGCGGCTTCGCCAGCGCCACCATCACCAAGTTGTTGAAAGAGCTTCCGGATGAGTCTGCTCAAGGTTAGAGGGCTGAAGAAGAGCTACAAGCTCCGCACCGTCGTGCACGACGTCGGCTTCGAGGTCGGCAGCGGTGAGGTGGTCGGGCTGCTCGGTCCCAACGGCGCCGGCAAGACCACCTGCTTCTACATGATCGTCGGCCTGGTGCGCGCCGACGACGGCGAGATCACGCTCGACGACACACCGCTGACTCACCTGCCCATCCATGAGCGGGCACGCCTTGGGCTCTCCTACCTGCCGCAGGAGATGAGCGTGTTCCGCAAGCTCAGCGTGGCCGACAACATCCGCGCGGTGCTGGAGCTGCAAGGCCTTTCCGGGCCGGATCTGGCTTCCAGGCTGGACGAGTTGCTCGAAGAGCTCGGCATCACCCACCTGCGCGACAACACGGCGGTGTCGCTTTCGGGCGGCGAGCGCCGCCGCTGCGAGATCGCCCGCGCGCTCGCGACCAACCCGCGTCTCATCCTGCTCGACGAACCGTTTGCGGGCGTAGACCCGATCGCGGTGCTCGACATCCAGAAGATCATCCGCTTCCTCACCGCACGCGGCATCGGCGTGCTGATCACCGACCACAACGTGCGTGAAACCCTGGGGATCTGCGACCGCGCCAACATCATCAGCGAAGGCCGCGTGCTCGCGAGCGGCGAGCCCGACGAGATCGTGCGCGACGAACAGGTGCGCAAGGTCTATCTTGGCGAGCACTTCAGGCTCTGATACGGCTATCCTCCGACTGACATGAAGCCCTCACTCCAGCTCAAGCTCTCGCAACACCTCACCCTGACGCCACAGCTGCAGCAGTCGATCAAGCTGCTGCAGCTGTCCACGCTCGAGCTCAACCAGGAGATCGAGCGCTTCCTGCTCGAAAACCCGATGCTGGAGCGGGAGGAGGCCGGTGGTGACGGCGATTACCGCGCGCCGGTGCTGGACGGTCGCGGCCAGGAAGTGGTGCAGGAGAACGCCGCGGCGCAGGAAAGCACAGAACGCGCCGAAGCCCGTGACGACGGGCCGGATATCAACAGCTACGAAGAAGGCACCGATTGGTCCTCCGGTGGCAGCGGCAGCGCGAACCGCGACGATGACGACGACACCGACTTCCAGGAGTTCCAGGCCGCCGCCTCCAGCCTGCGCGACCACCTCAACCAGCAGGTCAGCCTGTCGCCGCTGTCGGATCGTGACCGCGCGCTGGTGCGCTTCATCATCGAGGCGCTCGACGACGACGGCTACCTCAACCAATCGCTGGAAGACCTCCTCGACCTCCTGCCACCCGAGTACGAGTACGACATCGAAGACCTCTCGATCGCGATGCACCACGTGCAGAGCCTCGAACCAGCAGGCATCGGCGCGCGTACTCCGCAGGAGTGCCTGGCGCTGCAACTGCGCACCCTGCCAGCCTCACCGACACGGGAACTTGCGATCGAGATCGTGTCGTCGCACCTCGAGTTGCTGGCCGAGCGCAACTTTGCGCGAATCAAGCGCGCCACCGGCTGCAACGACGACGCGCTGCGTGAGGCGCACGCGCTGATCTGTACGCTCAATCCGCATCCGGGCTCGCAATACGCCAGCTCCGACACCCGCTACGTGATGCCCGACGTGGTGGTGCGCAAGACCCGCGGCCGCTGGACCGCCACGCTCAACGGCGACGCAATGCCCCGCCTGCGCGTGAACGCGCTCTACGCCAGCATCCTGCAGCAGAACCGCGGCAGCAGCGGCGCGCTGTCCAGCCAGCTGCAGGAGGCACGCTGGCTGATCAAGAACGTGCAACAGCGGTTCGAGACCATTCTGCGGGTTTCCCAGGCCATCGTTGACCAACAGCGCCAGTTCTTCGATTATGGAGACGTGGCGATGCGCCCACTGACCTTGCGCGAAATTGCCGAGCAGCTCGATCTGCATGAATCGACGATCTCCCGCGTCACGACGCAGAAGTACATGTCCACGCCGCGCGGCGTGTTCGAACTCAAGTATTTTTTTGGTAGCCATGTTTCCACCGACACGGGCGGCGCAGCGTCATCGACTGCAATACGCGCGCTGATCCGCCAGTTGGTCGATGCTGA
This sequence comes from Rhodocyclaceae bacterium, assembly GCA_041916775.1. GTDB lineage: Bacteria > Pseudomonadota > Gammaproteobacteria > Burkholderiales > Rhodocyclaceae > UBA2357. Next base: position 43,686 of record JAYRYZ010000010.1, read on the forward strand.
AGACAGGAAGAAGCCCCTGTCCGACGCGAAAATAGCCGATCTTCTGGGCCAGCAGGGCATAGTTGTGGCAAGACGCACGATTGCCAAGTATCGCGAATCGCTCAACATCCCGCCGGTCAGCCAACGGAAGACGATCTGACAACAACCAGGAGTCATCATGAATCTCAAAATCACCGGCCATCATGTCGAAGTTACCGACGCCATCCGTGACTACGTCAACGGCAAGCTCGACCGGGTCATCCGTCACTTCGACAACGTCACCAGCGTGGTCGTGATTCTCTCTGTCGAGAAACTCGTCCAGAAGGCCGAAGTGACGCTGCATGTGCGTGGCAAGGACATCTTCGTCGAGAGCACCGACAGCGACCTCTATGCCGCGATCGACAGCATGACCGACAAGCTCGACCGCCAGGTGCTGAAGTACAAGCAAAAGAACCAGGACCACGGCCACGAGGCGCTCAAGCATCAGGACGCGCAACTCTGAAAACCCCGCCCGAGGCGTGATTTTTGATTCACGCGCCACTCTGGCGCTGTGGGTATAATCGCGCCTCGACCGTGCCGCAGGCACGCCGATCCACGTCCTGACAGACCGCTCCGCGATCCGGCTCATGCCGGTTTCCCGGACAAAGGCCGAGAGCAGCATGAGCCTGATAGCCAACCTCCTACCCGCCGCGAACGTGGTCATCGACCTCGACGCGAGCAGCAAGAAACGCGTCTTCGAACAAGCTGGCCTGCTCTTCGAGAACCACCAGGGCATCAGCCGCAGCGCGGTGTTCGACAGCCTGTTCGCACGCGAGCGGCTCGGCTCCACCGGCCTTGGGCAAGGCATCGCCATTCCGCACGGCCGTATCAAGGGGCTGAAGGAAGCCGCCGGTGCCTTCATCCGGCTCGCGACACCCGTGCAGTTCGATGCCCCGGACGGCCGCCCGGTCAGCATGTTGTTCGTTTTGCTGGTGCCCGAGCAAGCCAACGAGCAACACCTGCAGTTGCTCTCCGAACTGGCGCAGATGTTCAGCGACAGCCAGTTCCGCGAGGCGCTTCTCGCAGCGGCCGACGCGACCGCCATCCACACGCTGTTCACCACCTGGGGCCCGAATGCGGCGGACGAGCGTCGCGCGGCTGTTTGACGCCCATCGCGACTGGCTCAAGCTGACCCACCTGTGCGGACGGCTGGAGCGTGACATCTCCGTCACCGAGGAGCGCATCTGGCCGGCCGATCTGGTCGGCCACCTCAACCTGATACACCCGGCGCGCCTGCAGGTCATCGGCGCCGCCGAGCTCGACTGGGCACGGCGCCAGTCACGCGACAAGATCGCGCACCATCTCAACGAGATCTTCTCCGCAGAGCCGCCCGCGATCATCATGGCGGACAACTGTGACGTGCCCGGCATGGTCCGCACCCTGTGCGAGGAACGCGGCATTGCCCTCTTCAGCACCCCGCTCGCCTCGGCCAGCGTCATCGATCAGCTGCGCCTCTACCTCTCGCGCCAACTCGCCGAGAAGGTCGCATTGCATGGCGTGTTCATGGATGTGCTCGGCATGGGCGTGTTCATCACCGGAGACTCCGGCGCAGGGAAATCCGAGCTCGCGCTGGAGCTGATCTCGCGCGGCCACGGCCTCGTCGCCGACGACATCGTCGAATTCTCGCGCATTGCACCATCGGTGCTGGAAGGCCGCTGCCCCGAGCTGCTCAAGGACTTCATCGAGGTTCGCGGCCTCGGCATCATCAACATCCGCACGGTGTTCGGCGAGACCGCCTGTCGCCGCAAGATGCGCCTGCGGCTCGTGGTTTACTTGCAGCGCCGCGCCCCCGGACAGGAGGAGCCCAATCGCCTGCCGATGTCGCAGGAGATGCAGGACATCCTTGGGGTCTCCGTCCCGCGGACCGTACTGCCGGTGGCTGCCGGGCGCAACCTCGCGGTGCTGCTCGAAGCCGCCGTGCGCTCCGCAATCCTGCGCCTGCGCGGCTTCGACTCCACGCAAGACTTCGTCGAACGCCAGCAAGAGATGCTGCAACGCGACAGCGGCGGCACCTGAGACCACCGATCCCGCACCGCCCTGCCCGCGCTTCGACTTGCCCTGCCTGCAGAGCGGCTGCTACCCTCCCTGATTCACCATCGCGCCATCGCCCGCCATGACCGCATCAAGAACCGATTATCTGGAACGCATCCTCAACGCCCGGGTGTACGAAGTCGCGCACGAGACGCCGCTCGAACTCGCAACAAACCTGTCCGCGCGTGTGCACAACCGCATCCACCTCAAACGCGAAGACATGCAGCCGGTGTTCAGCTTCAAGATCCGCGGCGCGTACAACCGCATGGCGAACCTCTCGCCGCAGGCGCTCAAGCGCGGCGTGATCTGCGCATCGGCCGGCAACCACGCGCAGGGCGTGGCGATGTCGGCCGAGAAGCTCGGCGTGCGCGCGGTGATCGTGATGCCGGTATCCACGCCGCTGATCAAGGTGGATGCCGTGCGCGCACGCGGTGCGGAGGTGGTGCTCGCCGGCGAATCGTTTTCGGATGCCTACACCCATGCGCTGGAGCTGGAAAAATCCGAGAAGCTCACCTTCGTCCACCCCTTCGACGACCCGGACGTGATCGCCGGCCAGGGCACCATCGGCATGGAGATCCTGCGTGCGCATGCCAAGCCCATCCACGCGATCTTCTGCTGCGTCGGCGGCGGCGGTCTGATCTCCGGCATCGCCGCCTACGTGAAGCGCCTGCGCCCGGAAATCCGCATCATCGGGGTGGAAGCAGCCGGCGCCGAGGCAATGACCCAGTCGCTCGCCCTCGGCGAGCGGGTGATGCTCGACCAGGTCGGCCTCTTCGCCGACGGTGCCGCAGTGAAGCAGGTGGGCGCGGAGACCTTCCGCCTGTGCCAGGAATACGTCGATGAGATGATCGTGGTCGACAACGACGCGATCTGCGCTGCAATCAAGGACGTGTTCGAGGACACCCGCTCCATCCTGGAGCCCGCGGGTGCGCTGGCGGTAGCCGGCGCCAAGGAATACATCAAGCGCAACAAGCTGCGCGACAAGAATCTGGTGGCGATCGCCTCGGGCGCCAACATGAACTTCGACCGCCTGCGCTTCGTTGCCGAGCGCGCAGAGCTCGGCGAACAGCGCGAGGCGGTGATGGCGATCACCATCCCGGAGAAACCCGGCTCGTTCAAGAAGTTCTGCACGCTGCTCGGTAACCGCAACATCACCGAGTTCAACTACCGCTATGCCGACGCCGAGCGCGCCCACATCTTCGTCGGCGTCACGGTGCACAACCGCGGCGAAGCGGCGCGCCTGGTCGAGATGCTGGAGCGCCACGAATTGCCGGCGCTGGATCTCACCGACGACGAGATGGCGAAGAGCCACGTGCGCTACATGGTCGGTGGCCGTGCCCCGCAGGTCGAGAACGAGCGCCTCTACCGCTTCGTCTTTCCCGAGCGTCCCGGGGCGTTGATGAATTTCCTCTCCCACCTGCGCTCGGACTGGAACATCAGCCTCTTCCACTACCGCAACCACGGCGCGGACTTCGGCCGCGTGCTGGTCGGCATGCAGGTACCGGAAGAGGACAGCGCCGATTTCCAGGACTTCCTCGCCCGCCTCGGCTACGAACACCAGGAAGAAACCAGCAACCCGGCGTACAGGATGTTCCTCGGGCGCTGAGCCGGCGCCCGCATACGCTCAAGCCACAGGTGCGAAAGCCCCGGCTTCGGTGACCACCCAGCGCATCGGGCGGTCGTGCGGCTGGGGCAGAACGCTGTCGCGGCGGCCGATCTCGAAGCCCACGCCGATGGCGAGGCTGTCCATCACCTCCAGCGTGCGGTCGAAGTAACCGCCACCATAGCCGATGCGGAATCCGCGCCCGTCGAAGGCATTCAACGGCACCAGCACGACGTCGGGCGCGAGCGTCTCGGCATCCGGCGGGATCGGGATGCCGTAGCGGTCTGCGATCAGCGCCACCTCGGGGCGCCAGCGGCGGAACACCATTGGTTGTGCCTTGTCGACCACCACCGGCAGCACTGCACGCCGCCGCGCATCCTCGCCGAGCCAGCGCGCGACGAAGGCACGCAGATCGGGCTCTCCGCGATAGGGCCAGCAAAAGCCGAGTACGCCGGGTGCCAACGCGTCGATCAGCGGCTCCAGATGCGCGGCCAGTGCCTCGGACCAGGCGTTGCGCTCGGCCTCGCTGCGGCCTTCGCGCTCCGCCAGTGCGGCCTGGCGCATTGCGCGGCGGGTGGCTGCGATCTCGTCGGCGTTGGAGCGAACAGGTTCATTGTGCGGTGCGATAATGTCGGTCATCGAAGGGAGGGTTGAATGAGGAATCGGTTCGATCGGGCGGTTTCGGCAATGGTACTGTGCGTTGCCCTTGCATGTGCAGGTGGCGATGCCCTCGCGCAAAGCGGCGACGAGCGCATCATCGCGGCACGCGAGGCATTCCGCACGGGCGACCGCACCACGCTGGAGCGCCTCGCCGCGCACGGCGAGGATCACCCGCTGGCGGCCTACCCCTCCTTCTGGCTGCTGCAGAACCGCCTCGCCCGGCCGGAGCCCTCGCCCGTGGCCGAGATCGAGGCCTTTCTTGCGAACAACGCCGGCACCGTCGTCGCCGAGCGGCTGCGCATGAGCTGGCTGAAGAAGCTCTCGGACGAAGGCGACTGGACGCGTGTGATCCGCGAGCATGCGGCGCTGGCGCGCCCTGACGACGCATCGCGCTGCATGCTGTGGCGTGCGCGGCTGGAGAACGGCGACCGGTCGGTGGTCTCCGAGGTCTCGGCGCAATGGCTGGATTTCCACATAGGCGACGACGAAGGTGCATGCAACGACCTCCTGCGCAGCCTCGCGGCACGTGGCCTGGTCGATGAGGCGCACGTCTGGCAGCGCTTCCGCCGCCAGATCGACAGCCGCAACCCGGGCAACGCGAAGACCACCGCGACATGGCTGCCCGCGGGCCAGGCGCCGACGGCCACCGCGATCGACCAGCTCATCAAGTCTCCGGCGCAGGCACTCGACCGTCTCCCGGCCAACTTCGCCGCCACGCGTAGCGGACGCGAGCTGGCGCTCGCGGCGCTGACCCGCGTCGCGCGCGAGGACCCGGTTGCGGCGCAAGCGCGCCTCACACGCATCTCCGACCGGCTCTCGGCCGACGAGCGTGCCCACGTCCATGCGGTGCTCGGCTACCACGGTGCGCTGTCGCGGCTGCCCCAGGCCAACGAATGGTACCGGGCCGCCGGCAATATCCCCTTGTCGCCCGAGCATCGCGCCTGGCGCGTGCGCGCTGCGCTGCGTGGCGAGCACTGGAAGGATGTGGACGGCGCGATCCTGTCCTTGCCGGAAGCAGAGCGAAGCCAGCCGGAATGGGTCTACTGGCGCGCGCGCGCGCTGAGCGCACTGGGTCGGGACGAGGACGCGCGCCGGCTCTATCGGCAGATCGCCGACAGGACCGACTTCTACGGTCTGCTCGCGAGTGAAGAGCTGGGCAATCTCTTCCAACCGCCACCTGCCGAACCCGCTGCCAGGGATGGCGACAAGGCGCGCGCGCTGGCAGACCCCGGCATCGTGCGTGCGCTCGCGCTCTACCGGCTGGAGATGACGACCGAGGGCGTGCGGGAGTGGGCCTGGGCGGTGCGCGGCAAGGACGATGCCTTCCTTGCGGGTGCTGCGCGCGTCGCGCTGGAGCTCGGGCTTTACGACCGCGCGATCAATACCGCCGAGCTCGGCAGCCCCAACGCAAACTTCTCCTTGCGCTACATCACCCCGTTCCGCGAGCTGGTCGAACCCCATGTGCACAATCAGAACCTGGACATGGCCTGGGTGTATGGGCTGATGCGCCAGGAGAGCCGCTTCATCGTGCCGGCACGCTCGTCGGCCGGCGCGCAGGGCCTGATGCAGGTCATGCCCGCGACCGGCAAGTGGGTGGCCGGCAAGATCGGCCTCGCGGGCTACAAGCCTTCGATGCTCAACGACCCTGACACCAACGTGTTGCTCGGCACGAACTACATGCGTCTCATCATGGAAGACCTCGACAGCCATCCGGTGCTGGCCTCCGCCGGCTACAATGCCGGCCCGGGGCGCGCCAAGCGTTGGCGAGACTTCCGCCCGCTCGAGGGTACGATCTACACCGAGACGATCCCGATCGAGGAAACGCGCGACTACGTCAAGAAAGTGCTCGCGAACGCGGTGATCTATGCCGCGATGTTGCAGGGCTCGCCGCAGTCGCTGAAGGCCCGGCTCGGCGTCATCGCACCGCAGTGATGCGCGCCGATACTGAACCCGGCCCGGGCAGATACATACCGTAAAGGACAAGGACACAATGAAACCATCCCGCGTACTGATCATCGGCGGCACCGGCTTCGTCGGCCGCGCCGTCGCCAACCGCCTCGCCACCGAGGGCGTCGCGGTGCGCATCCCGACGCGGCGGCGCAGTCGCGCCGGTGAGGTGCTGTTGCTGCCCAACGCAGAGGTGGTCGAGACCGACGTGCATGAGCCCGCCGCCTTGCGCCAGCTCATGCAAGGCGTGGATGCGGTCGTGAGCCTGGTCGGCATCCTGCACTCGCGCCCTGGCACGCCCTACGGCGCCGACTTCGCGCGCGCCCATGTCGAGCTGCCGAAGAAGATCGCCGCGGCCGCCACCGAGGCCGGCGTGGCCAAGCTCGTGCACGTCAGCAGCCTCGGCGCCGGCACCGACGCGCCCTCCGAATACCAGCGCTCCAAGGCCGCGGGCGAGGCGGCGTTGCGCACCGCGAGCAACCGCATCGCACTGACGATCCTGCGCCCGTCGGTGATCTTCGGCCGCGACGACAGCTTCCTGAACCTGTTCGCCAAGCTCGCGCGACTGTTCCCCGTTCTGCCGCTCGCCGGCGCAAACGCGCACTTCCAGCCGGTGTATGTCGAGGACGTCGCCGAGGTGGTGTGGCGCAGTCTCACCGATCCGCAGGCAGCGGGCCAGACCTACGAGCTCGCCGGGCCGCGGGTCTACACGCTGCGCGAGCTGGTGGAATACGTGAGTACCCTGGTCGGCAAGTCGCGCCTGATCGTGCCACTGCCGGAAGGCCTCGCGATGCTGCAGGCGCGCCTGATGGAGTTCGCCCCCCAACCGCTGATGAGCCGCGACAATGTACGCTCGATGCGGGTGGACAACACCACCGCGGGCGCCCCCCTGCCGTTCGGGCTGACGCCCACCGCGCTCGAGGCGGTGGCGCCGGGCTATATCGCCAACGCGACGCTGCGCGCCCGCTACTACCCGATGCGCTGCGCGGCGCGCCGCAGCCACGACTGATGCAGGTGTACATGGTCGGCGGCGCGGTACGCGACGCCCTGCTCGGCCTGCCGGTGAAGGACCGGGACTGGGTGGTCGTGGGTGCGACGCCACAACTCATGGAAGCGCAAGGCTTCCGGCCGGTGGGCAAGGATTTCCCGGTGTTCCTGCATCCCGAGAGCCACGAGGAATACGCCCTCGCCCGCACCGAGCGCAAGACCGGCCGCGGCTACAAGGGCTTTGCCTTCGACGCCGCGCCGGACGTCACACTGGAGGAAGACCTCGCCCGCCGTGACCTCACCATCAACGCCATCGCGCAGACTGCGGACGGCACGCTGATCGACCCCTGGGGCGGTCGTGCCGATCTGAAAGGGCGCATCTTCCGCCATGTGAGCCCGGCCTTCGCCGAGGACCCGGTGCGCATCCTGCGGGTGGCGCGTTTTGCCGCGCGCTTCGCCGACTTCAGCATCGCCGACGAGACCCTCGCGCTGATGCGCGACATGGTTGCGGCCGGCGAGGTCGACCACCTCGTGCCCGAGCGCGTATGGCAGGAGTTTGCCCGCGGGCTGATGGAGGCGACGCCTGCGCGCATGATCGAGGTGCTGCGTGCCTGCGGTGCCCTGGCGCGCCTCGTGCCCGAGCTCGACCGTCTCTTCGGCGTTCCACAGCCTGTTCTGCACCACCCCGAAATCGACACCGGCATCCATGTGCTGGCGGTGCTGCAGCAGGCCGCCGCCACGGCGCAACCCCTCGCGGTACGCTGGGCATGCTTGCTGCACGACCTCGGCAAGGGGCTCACACCGGCGGCGATGTTGCCTGCACACCATGGCCACGAAAAGCACAGCGCCGAGCTGGCACGCGCGGTGTCGGAGCGGCTGCGCGCGCCGGCCGATTGCCGCGACCTTGCGGTGCTGGTCGCGCGCGAGCACGGCGTGATCCACCGCGCCGCAGCGCTGCGCCCGGCCACCTTCGTCGCCCACCTCGAAGCCTGCGACGCCCTGCGCCGTCCTGAGCGCTTCCTGCTGGCGCTGGCGGCGTGCGAATGCGACCACCTCGGCCGCCCTGGCAAACCTGCGACGCCCTACCTGGCGGCAGAGCGCTGGCGCACGGCGCTCGCCGCGGCGGCGGCAGTGGATGCCGGCGCGATCGCGCGCGCCTGCGACGACAAGCGCTCCATCCCGGACGCGGTGCGCAGGGCGCGCATCGCCGCGGTGCATGCAGCGTTGCAGGGTATCGATGCTGCGACGCCCTGATGAGCAAAAGGGCTCACGGACTTACGTGAACCCCTACAATGCGCGCAGAATGAGCCAGCCGCACAAGGACAGCAGAATGGTGCTGGTGAATGGCAGCAGGATCTCCCGCCCCCTGACGCGGAAGTGCAGGTCCCCGGGCAGCCGTCCCAACCGCACGGATCGCGTCAGGCCCTCGCGGAAGAGACCCGTCACCAGCACCAGCACCACCACGACCAACAGCCATTTCAACATGCGTACCCTCCCGCCCCAAGCCGCCATTAGACCCCTCTCCGTCAGGCGACGCCAGCCGCCATCGTGCGGGGTCATGATGCGTGGCGCGCGCGGGCATGCCCGTGGAGACCTCAGACCATGATCACGCTCTACACCTGGGGTACGCCCAACGGGCGCAAGATCTCGATCGCGCTCGAGGAGATGGGCCTGCCGTACGCGGTGAAGCCGGTCGATATCACGCGCAACGAGCAGTTCGACCCCGCCTTCCTCGCGCTCAACCCGAACAACAAGATCCCGGTGATCGTCGATGACGAGGGCCCCGAGGGCAAACCGATCACCGTCGTCGAGTCGGGCGCGATCCTGATCTACCTCGCCGGCAAGAGCGGCAAGCTGCTCCCCGCCGACCTGCGCAGCCGGCTCGAGACCATCCAGTGGCTGATGTTCCAGATGGGCGGCGTCGGGCCGATGCTGGGACAGGCGCATCACTTCCTGCGCTTCGCGCCGGAGGTGATCCCGTATGCGATCGACCGCTATTCCAAGGAGGCAACGCGCATCTACGGCGTGCTCAACACCCGCCTCGAGAAGTCGGAGTGGCTGGGCGGGGCGAGCTACTCGATCGCCGACATCGCCACCTACCCCTGGATTGCCCGCCACGACTGGCAGGGCATCGACCTGAAACGCTTTCCGGCGCTCAAGCGCTGGTACGAAACCATTGGCAGCCGCCCTGCGGTGCAGCGCGGCATGGAGATCCCACGATGAATTCCGCCCGATTCGGCGACCTGGAAGTGATTGTTCACAGCCCTCAGGGCAAGCCCGCACACGCCACTCCGCTGCTCTTCATCCACGGCGCCTACACCGACGCATGGTGCTGGGAGGAGCACTTCCTGCCCCACTTCGCCAGCCTGGGCTACACCTGCTACGCGGTCTCGCTCTCCGGCCATGGCAACACGCACCGCCCCGGCGCGCTCGACAGCTTCTCCATCCAGGACTACGTCACCGACGTGCGCGAGGTGGTCGACCGCCTGCCCGAGCCCCCCGTGCTGATCGGCCACTCGATGGGCGGCATGGTGGTACAGAAGTATCTGGAGGTCGCGACCGCGCCGGCCGCGGTGCTGCTCTGCGCCGTGCCACCGCAGGGCCTGGTGAGTTCCGCGCTGGGGATGATGTTCAGCCGCCCCGGCGTGCTCATGGACCTCAACCACATGATGAACGGCGGTTCACCCAAGCTTGAGAGCGTGCGCGAGGCCCTCTTTCATCAGCCGATCGAGCCCGAGTTGCTGATGCGTTACGCCTCGCTCTGGCAACCCGAGTCGCACCGCGCGATCTGGGACATGACACTGTTCAACCTGCCGCACGCTTCGCGCATGAACCTGCCACCGCTGCTGGTCATGGGCACCGAGTTCGACAACCTGATCCCGCCCAGCCAGGTGCACATGACCGCGACCACCTACGGCACCGAGGCGATCATCCTGCCCGGCCTCGGCCATGGCGTGATGCTGGAGCGCGGCTGGCGCCTGGCCGCCGATGCGATCGCCGCCTGGCTGGAGGAAACCGTGTCCTGAAGGGTTCCGGCTCGCCGTGCTGCTGCCTGATCAGAGGGTGTGCAGCCGGTCGCCGCGCGCGAATCCCGACAAACCGGCTGCCAAACCTGCCGGCAAGCCCTTGCCGAAGGCGAGCACCTTGAAGAGCTCGCCCATTTCCTGCGGCGTCGTCAGACGCTGCACCGCACGCGCCGCGCGGATGTAGTCCGCGCCCGTCTCCGGCGCACGCCGCGCAAGGCACTCCAGGATGCCGCAGTTGAACAGAAAGGCCGCCTGGCAGGTGTAGCCCAGCACCTCCAGCCCCGCGTCGTGCCCGGCCTCGGCGGCGGCTGTGAAATCCACGAATGCGGTGATGTCGTTGAGCCCCGGCCACAGGAAGGGGTCGGCATGCGCATGGTGGCGGTAGTAGCACAGCAAGGTGCCGCTGGAGCGCGAGGGCAGGTAGTACTCCGCGCGCGGGTAGCCGTAGTCGATCAACAGCAAGGCACCGCACACCAGCCGCTGCGCCCACTCCGCCACCCAGGCGCGCGCCGCGAGGCAGATCTCGGTGACGTACTCGCCCTGCTGCGGCACCGGCAGATCAAGCACCAACGCAGCCTCGCGCACCGCGCCGGTGAGCGCGGTGTCGGCCCAGCGCAGCACGCCCGCGTCGTCCAGCGCCACGCCGCGCTCGCTCAGGCCCTCGGCACGCGAGACGACGACATGCACCGGCATCACATCCAGCACCTCGTTGGCCAGCACCATGCCGGAGAAGCGCTCCGGCAACGCATCGAGCCAGCCCACCCGGTCGAGCAGATGCGGCGCCCGCTCGGCGAGCGTGTCGCGCTGCCGCGCGCGCAGCTCGCCGGACAACTCGAGGATCTCGAAGCATTGCGGCAGCGCACCGCGCAGTTCGAGCTCCAGCAGCAGGTCCGCCGCGAGCAGCCCGGTGCCGGCGCCGACCTCGATGACGCGCGGCGCGCTCGCCTGCATCACCTCGACCACCTGGCCCGCGAGCGCCTGGCCGAAAAGCGGAGTAAGCTCGGGCGCGGTGATGAAATCCCCGCCCGGCCCGAACTTTCTCGCGCCGCCGCTGTAATAGCCCATTGCCGGCGCATACAGGGCAAGCTCCATGTAGCGGGCGAAGCTGATCCAGCCGCCGGCTGCGGTGATCTCGGCACGGATGAGGTCGACAAGGCGCGCACTGTGCTGCTGCGCGTCCGGGGAAGGCTGGGGTAGGGGCATCTGGGCGCGGCGTGGAAAAAGCGCGATTCTACCGCGCGCGGCAGGACCGCTCGAAACGACAATCGGCAAGACGAGGCAGGACGAGGCGATGAAGCAGTCAGATGAACAGGCGGTGATGCTGATCACCGGCGCCGCACGACGCGTGGGCGCGGCGATCGCGCGCGCGCTTCACGAACAGGGCGCGCACGTGGTGTTGCACTACCGCCAGTCCGAGGACGAAGCCGCGGCGCTCGCCGCCACGCTGAACACGCTGCGCGCCGGCTCGGCGAGCATCGCCGGCGGAGACCTCAAGGACGACGGCACGCCCGAGGCGCTGATCGATACGGTCATCACCCGCCATGGCCGGCTGGATGCGCTGGTGAACAACGCATCCACGTTCTACCCGACGCCCATCGGCGCGATCGACGCGGTGGCCTGGCTGGACCTCATCGGCTCCAACCTCAAGGGCCCGCTGTTCCTCTCCCAGGCCGCTGCTCCGCATCTCGCGCGTCAGCGTGGCGCGATCGTGAACATCGTGGACATCCACGCCGAGCGTCCGCTCAAGAACTACCCGCTCTACTGCGCCGCAAAGGCCGGCCTCGCCGGCCTCACCCGCGCGCTCGCGCTGGAGCTCGCACCCGACGTGCGGGTGAACGGCATCGCCCCGGGCCCGATCGAGTGGCCGGAAGACCGCCAGTTCTCGCCCGACGAGCGCATGGAAATCATCGCCCACACGCTGCTCAAGCGCGAGGGCAACCCTGCCGACATCGCCCGTACCGCGCGCTTCCTGATCCTGGATGCACCCTACGTGACCGGACAGATCCTCGCCGTGGACGGAGGGCGCAGCGCGCACCTGTAGCCCTTCGTCACAGGAGGCGGTTTCACACGGGCGTATAATTGCGCGAATTCTCCGCCATTTGCATCAGGACTGACAGCGTGACCGCATCGGACCCACACTCACACTCACACTCGCCCTCGGAAACCCCGGAAAGCCGCTTCTCCAACACCTTCCTGCGCCTCAAGAAGAAGCTGGAGCGCGGCGTGGGAGAGGCGATCGCGGCCTTCGACATGATCCAGGACGGCGACGTGGTGATGGTGTGTGTGTCCGGCGGCAAGGATTCGTACACGCTGCTGTCCTGCCTGCTGGCGCTGCGCGAACGCGCGCCGGTGGATTTCCGCGTCATCGCGATGAACCTCGACCAGCGCCAGCCGGGTTTTCCCGCCGACGTGCTGCCTGCCTACTTCGAACGCATCGGCGTCGAATACCGCATCGTCACCGAGGACACCTACTCCATCGTCAAGGACAAGATCCCGGAAGGCAAGACCACCTGTTCGCTGTGTTCGCGCCTGCGCCGCGGCATCATCTACCGCACCGCGCAGGAACTGGGTGCTACCAAGATCGCGCTCGGCCACCACCGCGACGACATCATCGAGACCTTCTTCCTGAACCTGTTCTTCGGCGGACGCATCAAGGCCATGCCGCCCAAGCTCGTCAGCGACGACGGTAATCATGTGGTGATCCGGCCGCTCGCGCATTGCGTGGAAACGGACATCGAGCGATTCGCCCGCACCATGGACTTCCCGATCATCCCGTGCAACCTGTGCGGCTCGCAGGAGAACGCGCAACGCCGCCAGATCAAGACCATGCTGCGCAGCTGGGCGAAGGAACACCCGGGGCGGATCGAGTCGATCTTCACCGCGTTCGGCAACGTCGTGCCCTCGCACCTCACCGACGCCGCACTGTTCGACTTCAAGGGCCTGACGCGCGACACCGTGGTGACGGAAGGCGATATCGCGTTCGACCCGCCGCCCTCCATGTCTGCCACGCGCGTGGTGGCCACCCTTCTACGCGCCGACGGCGGGCAGGAGCACGATCATGTGGAGACGAATGACTTGCCATCCACCCCCGCCATGGATAATCATGCTGCATTCTCGGCTGCACCCTGCGGCTGAAGGCTTTGTCATGGGTTCGTATCTCGACGGAAATGGCTGAACGTAAGAACCTCTGCGTGATGGTGACGGAAGTCGTGGGCTCACCTGCGCTCGACGCCTCACTGGGAATCGTCGAAGCCCGGCATGCCGTCGACCGCGCGATGCGACGCATAGACCTGGCGCTGGAAGCGAACAACGGCATCGTCCTGAAAACCGATGCCAACTCGGTGACGGCCAGCTTCGAGCGCACCGAGCAGGCCATCCTCGCCGCCTGCGAGATGCTGGAGCGGATCAAGAACCTGCCGCCATTGGCCGGAAAACGGCTAGCCGTAAGGCTGGGTCTGCACTATGGCCCGATCGACCCTGACACGGACCCGGCGGCGGACGAATCGGTAGCGGTTGCGACCCGTCTCCTCAAGGCTGCACGTGGCGGCGAAGCACTCGCGACCGGCTCGGTCGTCGTACTCCTGCCCGCTCCGACACGCCATTTCGCACGACCGGACAACGAGACGCGCGATGAACTTGCCGATCTCGAGTGGCCGCTCTACAGCATTGCACGCCAACCGGACGCGATCGTTTCGCTGCCACCCGCGAGCCGATTCACGCAACGGCTGCGCATCCGCCATCAGAACGAAGAGGTCTACCTCGACGACCAGCGCCCGATCCTGCTCTTCGGTCGTGAGCTGGGCAACGACGTGGTGATCATGGATCCCCGTGCCTCGCGCCAGCATTGCCGCATCGAGCGCCGGCGCGACGGCTTCGCACTCGTCGATTACAGCAGCAACGGCTGCTATGTGGTCGAGGAGAGCGGCAGCGAGCGGCGAATTCGCCAGGAAGAGGTCTCCATCGTCGGGCCCGGTCGTATCGGCTGCGGCTTCTCGGCGAGCGACGTCGAACGTGATCTGGTCTTCTTCGAGATCGTCTGACCACGCCCCGGGCAAGCTTGCCGCACTCACCAGCCTCTGCCCGTTCTGACCATATCCACTCGGAGGCCCAGCATGGAACTCACCCGCATCGGTACCACCGCCCGCTACTCCGACATCGTCATCCACAACGGCACCGCCTGGATCGTGGAGGTGCCGTCCACCGAAAGCGACGACATCGGCGCGCAGACGCGCGAAGTCCTGGCCAGCCTGGAAAAGCTGCTGGCCACAGCCGGCAGCGACAAATCCCGAATCGTCTCAGCCACCATTTATCTCACCGACATGCGCGACTACGCCGGCATGAACGCGGTCTGGGATGCCTGGCTGCCCGAGGGCACGGCTCCTTCGCGCGCCTGCATTGGCATCGCCAGCCTGGCCCAGCCATGGTGGCGGATCGAGATCGCGCTCGTCGCCGCCACCTGAGGCGCCTCGAAGCCGCTCCACGACCGGCTTCATATCGCATATAAATCAAGACCCTACAGCCATGGTGGCCATCGCCGCTTGGTTGTATTGCATCGCAATACGCTACAATACGCGGCTTTCCTGCGACCACTACTGGTCGTCACCATCCGGACCGTGTCATGACCCAGCGTTTGCGCGAGATTCCCTACAACTACACGTCGTTCTCCGATCGCGAGATCGTCATCCGGCTGCTCGGGCGTGAGGCCTGGGACGCGCTCGATTCGCTGCGCGAGGAGCGTGTCACCGGGCGCTCCGCGCGCATGCTGTATGAAGTGCTGGGCGACATCTGGGTGGTACAACGTAACCCCTACCTGCAGGACGACCTGCTCGCCAACGTCAACCGCCGTGAGGCGCTCATCGGCGCGCTGCGTCACCGCCTCAACGAGGTCGAGAAGCGCCGCCAGGAGAGCGCCGGCGAGGACCCGGAGCGCAGCGCCAAGGTCGCAGCGCTGGTGCGCGAGACGGACCGCAGCATCCAGGACTTCGCGCGCTTCTTCGAGGAGACCGGCGCGCTGCGCCGCCAGGCGCTCAAGGAGTTGTCGCGCCACACGCGCAAGGACAACGTCTGCTTCGACGGCCATGCCCGCGTCGCGCACGTCACCGACGCCACCGACTGGCGCGTCGAATACCCCTTCGTGGTGCTCTATCCCGACACCGAGGAAGAGATGGCGCCGCTGGTGCGCGCCTGTATCGCGCTCGGCCTCACCATCATCCCGCGCGGCGGCGGCACCGGCTATACCGGCGGCGCGGTGCCGCTGGATGCGCGCTCGGCGGTGATCAACACCGAGAAACTGATCGCGATCGGCAAGGTCGAGGAACTCACCCTGCCGGACGCCGACGGCAAGCCGATGGCCACCTCCTACGCCACCATCCGTACCGGCGCGGGCGTCGTCACCGAGCGTGTCTCCGAGGCCGCGAGCCTCGCCGGCCGGGTGTTCGCGGTCGACCCGACCTCTGCGAGCGCCTCCTGTGTGGGCGGCAACATCGCGATGAACGCCGGCGGCAAGAAGGCGGTGCTGTGGGGCACGGCGCTCGACAACCTGGCGTGGTGGAAGATGGTCACGCCGGACGGCAACTGGCTGGAGGTCGAGCGCCTCGACCACAACTTCGGCAAGATCCACGAGCAGCACACCGCGCGCTTCCGCCTGCGCCGTTTCGACGGCCTGACCTATGCGCCGCTGGGCGAGGAGTTGCTGTCCATGCCCGGCGCCCATTGCCGCAAGGACGGGCTGGGCAAGGACGTCACCGACAAGTTCCTCGGCGGCATCCCGGGCGTGCAGAAGGAAGGCACCGACGGCCTGATCGTCGCGGCGCGCTGGGTGCTGCACAAGATGCCGCCGGTGACCCGCACCGTGTGCCTGGAGTTCTTCAGCCAGGTACGCGAGGCGGTGCCGGCCATCGTCGAGATCACCGACTGGTTCAAGCCGGGTGGCGCCGGCAATGCCGCGGGCGTGCTGCTCGCCGGCCTGGAGCACCTCGACGAGCGCTACGTGAAGGCGGTCGGCTACACCACCAAGGCCAAGCGCCACGGCCGGCCCAAGATGGTGCTGATCGGCGACATCGTCGGCTTCGACGAGGATGCGGTGATGACCGCGGCGTCCGAGGTCGTGCGCATGACCAACGCGCGCGGCGCCGAGGGCTTCATCGCGGTGAGTCCGGAGCAGCGGAAGCGCTTCTGGCTGGAGCGCAGCCGCACCGCGGCGATCTCCCGCCACACCAACGCCTTCAAGGTGAACGAGGACGTGGTGATCCCGCTGCCGCGCATGGGCGACTACTGCGACGGCATCGAGCGCATCAACATCGAGCTCTCCATCCAGAACAAACTGGAACTGTGCCGCGAGCTGGCCGCATTCCTGCGCGGCGACCTGCCGCTCGACCAGGGCGACGCCAACCTCGCCGCGAACGAGCTGATCGGCGACCGTCGTGAGGCGGCCCTCGACTACGTGGAGGCAGTGCAAAAGCGCTGGGCCTGGCTGCTGGAAAACCTCGACCTGCCGCTGGCCGAGGCCGAAGCGCAGTTCGACGCCTATGGCGTGGTGGCCGGCGAACTCACCAACCGCGCCGCCAACCCGCGCCTCTTCCACCGCCTGCAGGATTACTCGATCCGGGTGTCCTGGAAGGCCGAGCTCAAGCCGCGCCTCGACAAGATCTTCGACGGCGTGGTGTTCCGCCAGGTGCTGGAGCGCATCGTCGCGCTGCACAAGCAGGTGCTGCGCGGGCGGGTGTTCGTCGCGCTGCACATGCACGCGGGTGACGGCAACGTGCACACCAACATCCCGGTGAACTCCGACAACTACGAGATGCTGCAGACCGCGAACCGCGCGGTGGACCGCATCATGGCGCTGGCGCGCAGCCTCGACGGGGTGATCTCGGGTGAGCACGGCATCGGCATCACCAAGCTCGACTACCTCACCGACGAGGAGATGGCGAGCTTCTGGGCCTACAAGCAGAAGGTGGACCCGGAAGGCCGCTTCAACCGCGGCAAGCTGATGCGCAACGGGCCGATCACCGGCAACCTCGACAACGCCTACACCCCCAGCTTCAACCTCATGGGGCACGAGTCGTTGATCATGGAGCAGACCGAGATCAGCGACATCGCCCACGACATCAAGGACTGCCTGCGCTGCGGCAAGTGCAAGCCGGTGTGCTCCACCCACGTGCCGCGCGCCAACCTGCTCTACAGCCCGCGCAACAAGATCCTCAGCACCTCGCTGCTGATCGAGGCCTTCCTGTACGAGGAGCAGACCCGCCGCGGCGTATCGCTCGCGCATTGGACCGAGTTCGAGGACGTGGCCGAGCACTGCACCGTGTGCCACAAGTGCGAGAAGCCGTGTCCGGTGGACATCGACTTCGGCGATGTCTCGATCAAGATGCGCAACCTGCTGAGAAAGCAGGGCAAGAAGTCCTTCAACCCCGGTACCGCCGCGGCGATGGCCTTCCTCACCGCCAAGGATCCGGCCACGATCAAGCTCATCCGCAAGGGCATGATCGACTGGGGCTACAAGGCGCAGCGTCTCGGCCACCGCATCGGCAAGTCGCTCGGGCTGATCCAGGGCCAGGTCGAGGCGCCGCCGGCGACGCTCGGCAAGGCGCCGGTCAAGGCGCAGGTGATCCACTTCATCAACAAGCCCATGCCGGGCAACCTGCCCAAGCGCACCAGCCGTGCGCTGCTCGACATCGAGGACGACAAGGTCATCCCGGTGATCCGCAACCCGCAGCGCGCACGCGACGAATCCGAGGCGGTGTTCTACTTCCCCGGCTGCGGCTCGGAGCGCCTCTTCAGCCAGGTCGGGCTCGCCACCCAGGCCATGCTCTATCACGTCGGCGCCACCACGGTGCTGCCGCCGGGCTACCTGTGCTGCGGCTACCCGCAGACCTCGGCCGGCTTCGAGGACAAGGGCCAGCAGATCACCACCGACAACCGGGTGCTGTTCCACCGCGTCGCCAACACCCTGAACTACCTCGACATCAAGACGGTGATCGTCTCCTGCGGCACCTGCATGGATCAGCTGCAGAAGTATCAGTTCGAGAAGATCTTCCCCGGCTGCCGGCTGCTCGACATCCACGAGTACCTGATGGAGAAGGGCGTGAAGCTCGAAGGCGTGGGCGGCACCCGCTACATGTACCACGAGCCCTGCCACACGCCGATGAAGCAGCACTCCGGCATCAAGGTCGCGAACGCGCTGATGGGCACGCGGGTGGATCTCAACGATCGTTGCTGTGGCGAATCCGGCACGCTGGCGGCAAGCCGCGCCGACATCTCCACCCAGGTGCGCTTCCGCAAACAGGAGGAGATCGAGAAGGGCGCTGCGGCGCTGCGTCAGGACGTGCCCGGTGCGCCGGTGAAGATCCTCACCTCCTGCCCGAGCTGTCTGCAGGGCCTGTCGCGTTACAAGGACGACGGCAACGTCGACGCCGACTACATCGTGGTCGAGCTCGCGAAGGCGCTGCTGGGCGAAAACTGGATGCCCGAGTACGTGCAGCGCGCCAACAGCGGCGGCATCGAGCGCGTTCTGCTCTAGACGCCGAGCCTCACGCAGCGATCGCCGGGTGCGGCCGGCGGGCGGTCACGTCGCAGAAGGTGCGCAGCAGCTGCGCGGTGGACAGGGGCTTGCGCAACAGCATCCAGTCGCCGGGCAAGGCGTCCTCGTCGAGCACCTCGCCGGTGATGACCAGCGCCGGCACTGGGCCGAACTCGTCACGCACCGCGCCGACCACGTCGTGCGCGGTCGCACCGTCGGGCAGGCGGTAATCGGTGAGGAGGAAATCCGGCACACGCTCGATCGTGGGCAACGCGGCCTGCAGACCGGCGCAGGACTCGAACGCGTCGTGCAGGATTCCATAGGCCTCCAGGAGCGCGCTGGTCGAGGTGCGCACCAGGTCGTCGTCCTCGACGTAGAGCACGTAGCAGCCCACCAGTGCGGCGAGTGCGGCCTCGCCCAGCCCGTCGTCCAGCACCATCGAGGGCGAGAGAATCTCGGGCGGACGTTGCCCGGGACGTCCGCGCGGCGCCTGCAGGGTCATGCAGGTCCCGGCACCGACCTGAGAGCGCACGCTCAGGCGATGCTCCGGCATCAGCGCAAGCATCGCCTGCACGATCGACAACCCCAGGCCCACGCCTTTCTCGCTCTCGCGGTGCCGATTATCGACCTGGAAGAAGGGCTTGAAGATGGCCTCGCTGGAAATCAGCGTCTCCTCGATGCCCACACCGTTGTCCTCGATCGTGATCAGCACCGCGTCCCCGCGTAGCGTGAGGCGCACCTCCACCCAGCGCTGACCGGGCCTCTCCGGGTCGTGGTATTTGATGCCGTTGCTGACCAGATTTAGGAGGATGCGCCCCATGAAGTGCCGGTCGCCGAAAACGATCACGGGTCCGGGCAGCGTGCCGGACCTGAGCAGCACGTCGTGGCGCCGCGCAAAGTTGGCGAGCTGCGAGAACACGTCTTCGATCAGCGGGACCAGGTCGAAGGTGCTGAGTTCGGCCGACACGAAACCGGACTCGAGGCGCGAGATCTCCAGCACCCCGGTGAGTTGCTCCCGCATCAGCTGCGTGGCCGAGGCGGCAAGCTCGAACATGCTGCGCGCCTTCTCGAAGTCGTACTGTGCGAGCGCGCGCCGGCCGGGCTCGAGCGCGTTGCCGATCGCCTGGATCGGCTGCTTCAGGTCATGCACCGCGGCGGCAAGGAACTGGGACTTCTCCCGGTTGCGTCGCTCCGACTCCTGACGCAGGCGCTCCTTTAGTGCGATGACCGCCTCCGAGCGCTCCTGCTCGGCCTGCATCGAGATACGCAGCGCCTGGTTGAGGCGCTCCACCTCCTCGTTACGCTGACTGATGAGCCGCAGCGAACCGGCGAGCTCTTCCTTGCGCAGAAAGCTTGCACGCTCGCTGCTCTCCAGCAGAGTGCACACGAAGACACCCATGACCCCCACCGAAACGAGGAAGCTCGCCGCCACCCACACGTAGATGCGCGCCGCATGGCTGGTGAGGGTATCGTGCTTGATCTGCCAGTTCCACACGAAAGTGAGCACCGCCAGCAACACACACGCCGACATCAGCAGGGTGCTCTCACGGGCGCGCAGGCGCGGCATGCTGAAGCCGTAGATCTGGCAGATGAACATGCCCATGAAGAAATACATGTAGTCGTACGGGAAGGGTGCGAGCAGAAAGCCCCGGCAATACAGCGCGAACTGCACCACCAGGGTGACGACGATGACACGCCCGGCGAAGGCCTCGTCGCGTGCGAAGCGCTCGGTGAAGGACAGCGCGATGTAGGGCAGGATGAGCGCCGCGGTCACACTGCGGTTCCACACCACCGCGCCCAGCACCGGCGCGAACTCCGGATCGCCGGCGCCGTAGAGGTAGTCCCAAAGGATGTAAGCGGTGGTGATGAGGAAGCCTAGGATGCCGGCGATACGCCTGTGCGGCGCGAAGCGCAGGCAATAGTCGGCGAGAAACGCCGCCTCCAGCGCCGCGGACTCGAAGCGCTTCGGCGGCGTCCACATCTGACGCCAGGCAAGTGCGAGCTGTACAGCCATCGGCGCGTGGGCGGCCTCGGGTCTGCCCCGGTGCTGCCGGGGCGCGTCTGACAACGCGACCGGCCTGGGGATAGGGCGGTCGGGCGATAGCCTAACAGCAGCGGCACGCGAGGCCGGTCATTGGCGCCAGCCGAACAGATAACTTGTGTGTCATGCCCGCGTTGTGCAGGCCGGTCAGCGCAGCATCAGTCCCCGAGAATGCGCGCGACGAATGCGGCGGTCGCATCGATCACCGCCTGCGGTTGATCCTTGTGCGGCGAATGGCGGCAGTCGGCGAGCTTGCACAATTCGACATCGGCCGCAGCCGCGGCGATCAGGTCGATCTGCGCCATCGTCGCGTATTCGTCGTCTTCGCCCTGGATCGCCAACACCGGGCAGCGGATCGCCGGCAGCAGCGCCTGGATGTCCCAGCCGCGGAAAGCCGGATCCAGCCAGATATCGACCCAGGCGCGGAACACGGCGTCGGCGTCGTTGTGGTACCTGGCAAGGCGCGCGCCGAGGTCGGTGCGCTCGAACACCGCGCGCGCCTCACGGATACCGGCGAGTGTCACGTCCTCGACCATCACGTGCGGCGCCATCACGATGATGCCGCTCAGCGGGGTCGGGGTCGCGCCCGCGGCGATGAGCGCGATCGAACCGCCGTCCGAGTGGCCGAACAGGATCGGCTTCTCCAGCCCCAGCCCTGCGATCAGCTCGGGCAAGACCGCCAGACCTTGCTCGTGCAGGTACTCCGGCGTGCGCCGTGTCGTCGCGGGGTCCGAGCGGCCGTAGCCGATGCGCGAATACACCACCGCCTCGCAGCCGGTGGCATCCGCGACCTGCTGGGGAAAATCCCGCCACATCGAGATCGAGCCCAGGCCCTCATGCAGGAACACCATGGCTGGCGCGTCGTCGCGCGGATGGGCGGATGGCAGGCGCGCGTACTCGAGGCGGGCGCCCTGGACAGTCACAGTCTTCAAGAAGAACTCCGGATCGGGGGGATTGCTGCGAAGCGCGTCGCCCGGGCATCAATGCCCGGACAGGTGTGCGGGCCGCTTCGCATGGAAGTTGAGCTTATGCACCGGCATGCGCGCCACGTGCGGCTTCATCGCGCCGACCACGTGCATCTCGCAGCGCTTGCAGTCGAAGCGCAGCGTGAGCGTCTCGTCGCCATTGACGAGCTGCATCGGGTCGGGGCGGATGCCCTTCACCTCCTTGGGGCAAAGGTTGAAGCTGTAGCGCAGGCAGTGGCGGGTGATCATCAGCGACACCTCGCCCGGCGTCTCGTTGACCTCGTAGGCGGGCTCGATGACCTTCACGTCGTGGCGGGCATAGAACGCGCGCGCATGGCTGTTGAGCACGTTGGCGAGGTAGCTGAGGGAATCGGCCGGATACGGCACCGGCGGCTCCACCGCCGGTGCGCGCGGCGGCCGCTGCCAGGCGCGCAGGCGCGCCGCTTCGAGCGCCTCGCAGGCCTCACGGCGCAGCGCATTGAGGCGCGCGGCGGGCAGGAAGGGCAGGGTTTCGTCCGGCAGCACCACTGTGCCGATCGTGAACACCGTGTTGCCGAGCTTTGCCAGGCCGTCGCGCCACGCGCTGGCGGCACGCGCACCGTCCTGCGCGAGCTCGACCGGTTCGTCCAGCGCCACCGCAACGCTCACGCCGTCCTCGTCGGTGAGGCTCAGCGACCAGCGCCCGTCGTGCCGCGCGAGCCGGGCATCCACCCGCATGCGGCGCTCGGCGGACTTCTTCTCCAGCACGCGCTCGAAGGCGTGGTCATGGTTGCGGAACACCGAGGTGCCGGGCACCAGCTCCACCGGCAAGGCCTCGGCGGGGTAGATGCGGTCCACGCCCTCGCCGGCGGCGTCCGACTCCGCACGGTTCACCCGCAGCCCGGCGAGCTCGCCCTTGGGGCCATACCAGCTCAGGCCGTCGCCGTTGTGGATGGGCGCCACCCGTTCGAGGTCGAACCAGCGTCGGGTCTTGGCGTCGATGCGCGTCACGCGCCCTATCGCCTCGCCGACGAACTTGGGCGACTCGAAGGCCTCGATGCCGTGCTGGCGCGCGTTGGTGAAGTAGTCGGTGTAGCCGCGGTTGAAGGTCTTCTCGGCGCGCGGCTCGAACAGGAAGGTGCAGCGTCCGCTGGAGGCGCGCTGCCAGGCCGGGCCGTCCGCGTCCGGGTGCTCGATGATCTCGTCGAGCAGACGGCGGTAGTGGGCGGTGATGTTCTTGACGTAGGCCATGTCCTTGTAGCGGCCCTCGATCTTGAACGAGCTCACCCCGGCCGCCGCAAGCGCGCGCAGGTTGGCGCTCTGGTTGTTGTCCTTCATCGACAGCATGTGCTGGTTGCTCGCCACCACCTTGCCGTCCTTGTCCTTCAGGTCGTAGGGCAGACGGCAGGCCTGCGAGCACTCGCCACGGTTGGCGCTGCGGCCGGTGTGCGCATGGCTGATGTAGCACTGGCCGGAATAGGCCACGCACAGCGCGCCATGCACGAAGTACTCGAGCTGGCAGGTGGTGGCCGCCGCCACCGCGCGCACCTCTGCGAGCGTCATCTCGCGCGCGAGCACGATCTGGGAGAAGCCCACGTCCTGCAGGAAGCGCGCCTTGGCCGCGTCGCGGATGTCGGTCTGGGTGCTGGCATGGAGCTGGATCGGCGGCAGGTCGAGCTCCAGCAAACCCATGTCCTGCACGATCAGCGCATCCGCACCGGCGTCGTAGAGCTCGCGGATCAGCTCGCGCGCCGCCTCGACCTCGTGGTCGAAGAGGATGGTGTTGGTGGTGACGAACACCCGCGCATGGTAGCGGTGCGCATGCGCCACCAGCCGCGCGATGTCGGCCACGCTGTTGTCGGCCGCGGCGCGCGCGCCGAAGGCCGGACCGCCGATGTAGACAGCGTCCGCGCCGTGGTTGATCGCCTCGATGCCGATCTCGGCGTTCTTCGCGGGCGCAAGGAGTTCCAGGTGGTGGCGGGACGGAATCATGTCGGGGGCTCGACGGATAAATCGTTGTTGTGGAAGCATCATTCTTATGAGGC
The DNA here is from genome assembly GCA_041916775.1 of Rhodocyclaceae bacterium. Classification (GTDB taxonomy): domain Bacteria; phylum Pseudomonadota; class Gammaproteobacteria; order Burkholderiales; family Rhodocyclaceae; genus UBA2357. The sequence goes on from JAYRYZ010000010.1 coordinate 67,509, forward strand.
GCGATGATAGCGGATCATTGCGCCAGAATGGCTTCCACCCGTCGCCCCGCCCCCGGAGGGGCGACGCTCAGGCCTGCGGCTGTGCGGCGATCTCGGCGCGCACCGCATCCATGTCCAGCCCGCGCACGCCGCTGATCACCTGCTCCAGCGCGCTCGCCGGCAGGGCGCCGGATTCGCGGAACACCATCACGTTGTCGCGGATCGCCGCGATGGTGGGAATCGAGCGGATCTGGAAGGTGCCGGCCAGTTCCTGCTGCGCCTCGGTGTCGATCTTGCCGAACACGATGTCCGGATGCGCCTTGGCCGCGGCCTCGTAGGTGGGTGCGAAGGCGCGGCAGGGGCCGCACCAGCCAGCCCAGAAGTCGAGGAAAACGATGCTGTTGCTGGCGAGGATGCTCTCGAAGTTGTCGGCGGTGATCTCGACCGTGCTCATGCGTGTGGCTCCAGATTGGGCAATGAAATACGTGGTGCGCTACAGCATAGCCGAACGCCTGCATCGGACCAACCTGCCTCCGGTGGGTTCAACGGTTCCGGATGTCACCGCCATGGCGGCCGCTGGCATCAAGCCTTGCCTGGTACCGAAACGGCGGGGTTGGGGGTGCCATCAGCCGATGCGACACAGAAGTCCTCGGTGCCGCCGGCCTTGGCGCGATACATCGCGCGGTCGGCGGCGGCGATCATGGTGTCGGGCGTGATCCCGTCCCGTGGTGCATGGCTGATGCCGATGCTGCAGCCCACGACCAGCGTCGCGTCGCCGACGGCAATGGGCTGCGCGAGCGCCGCACTCAGCTTGCTGGCGATGGTGGCGGATACGGCATCATCCGGCACCGCATCGAGAAGAATGACGAACTCGTCACCGCCGAGGCGCGCAACGGTGTCACTCTCCCTGACCACCATCCCCATGCGTGCGGCCGCACTGCGCAGCACCTGGTCGCCCGCTGCGTGTCCGAACCGATCGTTGATCTCCTTGAAACGGTCCAGATCGATGAAGAGCAGCGACACCCCCAGTCCGCTGCGGCGCGCACGCGCCAGGGCGTGTTCGAGTCGATCCATGAACAGTCGCCGGTTCGGCAAGCCCGTGAGGCTGTCATGCCCGGCGAGGTGGTCGAGTTCGCGCTGCTTCTCCTGCAGCGCAGCCATCTGTTCATCGACCTGCCGCTGAAGCGCGTCGATGCTGCGCGCCAGCACCCCGATCTCGTCGCGCCGCATCACCGGGAGCGGACTGCGTCCTCGCCCGGCCGAGAAGCGCTCCACCGAGGCGAGCATCTGGTCCAGCGGACGGATGATCGCGGCAGCAAGCAGGATCGCCAACAGCACACAGAGGATGCTGAACCCGGCGACGATGCGGGCCGTCGCAGCGCCCACCGTGTCGCTGTCGGCAACGACCTCGGCCACGGGTTGAGACAGCCCGAGCAGGAAGCGCCGGCTGCTACCCTCGGACACGCCGCCGCGGACGAAGGCGGCCACGACCGACTCGCCGTCGGGCAGCACTGCCCGAGTGACGAGCGGCCCCTCGGCCGCAACGAGCCAGGCCGCAGCCGCGGGGAAGTCGTCCTGCACCCGGGCGCGCTGGCCACGATCGAAGGCGAAGGCCTTGGCCGGCTCCGGGTGGATCAGGTAGTCGCCTTCCTGGTTGCCGAGCATGAAGGTCAGGTTGGGCGGCAGGTCCGCACTGAGTTGCTGATAGCTACGCTCGACGTCGATGTTGACGACGACGAGGCCGCGCACCACCCCCGCTTCGTCGTGAATGGGCATGGACACGTGTATCGATGGCCGCCCGAGCCCGGCGTGCGCCCCCTGTTCGCGGTTGATCACCGGTGGAGAAAGGTAAAGCTGCCCTGGCGGCAGCTTCAGAGCATTGTAGACGTAGGGCATATGGCCCTTTTCCTGCAGCGCGTCACCCTCCACGCGCAGCAGGCCGTCCCCGTCACGGTCGAGACGGACCCGCTCCGACCCGTGATCCGCCACTGCGATGAGACGCGCCTGGTAATACTCGCTCCGAGTCGACAACAACACGGAGAAGAGATCCGCGACGTGCTGTTCGGCCTCGCGCGACACCGCGCCCGCCGGCAACAAGAGCGCCTCGCGTACCTGCGGATGCATGGCGAGGAGGCGCACATCGCGCAGCCCCCCCTCCAACTGCACCACGACCTGCCGAGCGAGCACACGGGTCGCGGTCAGCAGGCGCTCTTCCGCCGCCTTGACGAGGAGTTCGCGGCTGGTCGAGAACGCGTAATACCCCGTGAAGCCGGAAGCCATCACGCCGATCAACGCCAGCAAGACCATGAAGCGGGCGCCGAGCCCGCGTCCGGCGCCGATGACGGTCACGGCGCGAGCACCTTGCCGGCGCGGTCGCCGGACATGATTCGGCTCCAGAGTTGCTCGCGGCGGGCGACATCCTCCACCGGTTCGAGCCAGTGCAGCGTATCCTGCGGACGGTTTCCTTCAGGCTCGGTGATGGTGTTTGCCAGCCCCTGGCGGCTCACCAAGAGGCCGCTGACTGCAGGCTCCAGCATATGGTCCAGCCAGGCGTCGACCAGCTTGCGGTCGCGTGCCCCCGCCGCGATCACCCAGCAGTCCAGCCACGCGAGCGCACCCTCGCGCGGGATGACATAACCGACCTCGGCACCCGCCTCACGCAGCAGCTGCAGCTGCTGGGTACCGAAGTTCGCAAACATCACGGCGGCCCGGTGACGCAGGAAAAGCTCCACCGACTCGTCCGGCAAGGTATAAAAGCCGAGTACGTTGCGACGCAGTTCGATCAATCCGGCCACCGCCGCCGGCCATTCGTCCGGAGCAATCGCAAACGGCGCGCGGCCACGCGCGGCGAGCATCGCGAGCGAGAAGTTGTGGGTGCCGCCGTTGTAGGCCAGCACCTTGCCCCGCAGCGCAGGATCCCACAGCGCCCTGATCGAGTCCGGAGGGGTTGGAAACTGCGCACGATCGTAGATCAGCCCCATTTCGGCGTAGGTGTAGGGGATGCCGTACACCCGGCCGTCGCGCATCAAACCCGGAATGGCCGCCACATCGCGAAAGCGTGGCAACTGGCGGCGCATGTTGGGTATCGCCTCGGGCTCGACCGGCAGGACCAGCCCGGCGTCGATGTAGCGCTGCAGTTCGGCGGTATTGACCGCAAACACATCGAAGTCGTGGCCACCGCTCGCGCTCATGCGCTGCCAAAGGTTGGTGTCCGACTCGATCAGGGTGATCTCGACCCGCACGCCATGGCGCTTCTCGAACATCTGCACCACATCATCGTCGGCATAACCAGGCCAGGTCAGCACCCTCAGCACCTTCTCCTGCGCGTGAACGCCTGCTGGCGCAACGACCAGGAGCAGCGCCAGCACGAGGATCCGAAGGGGTAGGGATACGCACCACATCACCAAAGTATCGCCGATGTGTCGTCCGGCAAGCTGATGATCTTGGAGTTTTTGTGATTTTTGCAGCACTGTCCGCAATGTCAGTCGCCGCGCCAGCCTGGAAGACGCCAGTCGCACATCAGCGCCAGCCCGCGCAGCACAAACGCGACCAGTGCGCCTGCCAGCAAGCTCACCCATTGCGCGCTGCCCAACTGTTCCGCCAGCACCACGCACCAGCCACCGATGAATGCACACACCGCATACGGGCGGTGGTCGTGGAAGGCGCTCGGGATCTCGTTGCAGACGATGTCGCGCAGTACCCCGCCGAACACCGCGGTGATCGTTCCCATCAGCACCGCAACGATGGGGGGCATGCCGGCTGCGAGTGCGAGTTGGGTGCCGCCAGCGGTGAAGAGCCCCAGCCCGACAGCATCCGGCCACTGAATGGCACGCTCGGTGGGCTCGAAGTGGCGGGCGCGCATGAACAGCATCGCGGCGAAGCTGAGTCCCAGCAGCACCCACAGCCACACCGAGTGCTCCACCCAGAAGAAGGGGCGGCGGTCGAGCAGCACGTCGCGCAAGGTGCCGCCGCCGAACGCGGCAAGCCCGACGACGGTGCACACACCGACGATGTCGAGCCGCTTGCGCGCCGCCTCGAGCAGGCCGGAGAGCGCGAACGCGAGGATCGCCGCCGCCTCGATGGCGGTCTGCGTCAGTGTCAGTGCCGGAATCAGCGGTGCCTCGCCCATGCGTATCGTCCCAGTGCCTTGCTGCCGATGGATGAAGACGTCACCGCTCCGGTTCAGCCCTCTGAGGGGCGAACGTCGGGCAGCGCTTCCTGGTCACCGGACAGCGGCTCGGGCATCGCGGAGGCGAGCACCTTGTCGATGCGCCGACCATCGAGGTCGACCACCTCCAGCCGCCAGTTCTCCCAGGTGGCAACGTCACCGGTGTTGGGCAGGCGGCCGAGCAGCCACATGACCATGCCGGAGAGGGTATGGTAGCGGCCCTTGTCCTCTTCCGGCACGGTCTTGATGCCGAGCCGGTCCTTCAACTCGAGGATGGGGATGAGCCCGTCGAGGAGCCACGAGCCGTCCTCGCGCTGCACCGCCCAGGCCTCTTCCTTGTTCTGGGGTTCGAACTCGCCGGTGACGGACTCGATGACGTCGTGCAGCGTGACCATGCCCAACACCTCGCCGTACTCGTCGATGACGAACACCATGTGCGTGCCCGAGGCACGGAACTGGTCGAGCAGTTCCATGCCGGTGAGCGATTCGGGTACGAACACCGGCGGCTGCAGCTCCTTGGTGAGGTCGACCTTGCCGTCGCGCAAGGTCTGGTTGAAGAGCTGCTTGGAGCCGACGATGCCGAGGATCTCGTCGAGGCCGCCGCGGCACACCGGGAAGCGCGAGTGGAAGGACTCGGACATCAGCGCGAGGTTCTCCTCGAGCGGGCGCGACACGTCCAGCCATACGATGTCCGAGCGCGGCACCATCAGCGAGCCGATCTGACGGTCATCGAGGCGGAACACGTTGCGCACCATCTCGTGCTCGTGCTTCTCGATCACGCCGGACTCGGAGCCCTCCTCCAGCATCGCGTGAATTTCTTCCTCGGTGACACTCGGCGCACCGGTCTCGCGCTGACCCATCAGCCGCAGCAGCAACGCGGTGGAGCCGGCGAGCAGGTGCACAAACGGGCGCGACGCGATCGCCAGCATGTTCATGGGGCGCGCCACCAGCCTCGCGATACCCTCCGGGTTGAGCTGCCCGATGCGCTTCGGCACCAATTCGCCGATCACGATCGACACATAGGTGATGACCACGACGACCAGCACGGTCGAGCCGATCTCGCTCACGCGCTGCTCGACACCCAGCGTCTGCAGCCACAACGCGAGCGGGCCGGCCAGTGCCGCCTCACCGACGATACCGTTGAGGATGCCGATCGAGGTGATGCCGATCTGGATCGTCGAGAGGAAGCGCGTAGGCTCCTCCCCCAGCTTCATCGCAACCACCGCGGCCCGGTCGCCATCCTCGGCGAGGCGGGATAGCCGCGCGCGGCGAGCAGTCACGAGCGCGATCTCCGACATCGCGAACAGCCCGTTGATGATGATCAGGGCGACAAGAAGCAGGATATCCATTGGAATTCAGGCAATTGTGGCAAGACACGACCATGCGCATGAATGCGCTGGCAGCAGGAAGTCAGGGCGCGAAAAGACTCCACGCGACGGCAGGCGCCGTGGCGGAATGGGGAAATGCGGCGAGCACCGAGGTCGAGGTTCGCTACTCATGAGGCGGAGTCTGGACGACCCCGCGCGACCTTTGATCTGTTGAGACGAATGCAATCATGCCCTAGTCGCCCGCACTTGTCATCCGCCACAGCGCCGTATCCGCAGATTGTTGCCGCCGGAAGATGTCGATAAGTGCCGCGATTGCGGCCTTATCGGCACAATTCGGCGAGCTTGTCGCTTTCGCCACTGGTGCATTGCGCCCGTTTTGAGGATCATGCGCGACATGGCCAACATCCACACCTTGCAGCTACCGTCGGTCGTGTCGTGCCCTTGCCTGTCGCCGGGCGCAGGGTGGTGCGCGGCATGGCTGGCGCGCCTCGTCGCGACGCTGCTCCTGCTGATCCCGCTGCCAGCGGGAGCGGTCGATACGGCCATCGTCAGCGAGGACGGCAAACGCATCGCACGCATCGGCATTCTCGCGTTCCGGGACAAGGATTCGGTGCTCTCACGCTGGCAACCGCTGGCGGACTACCTCGACGTGCAGGTTCCAGACACCCGCTTCGTGCTGGAGGCCTATACCAATCGCGAGATGGACATCGCAGTAGGCACCGGCAACATCGACTTCGTCTTTCTGCAGCCGTCCCACTACGTGCGGCTGACCTACACCCACGGACTATCCTCTCCGCTCGCGACCCTGGTGAACCACGAGGGCCGGGTGGCAGTCAGTCATTTCGGGGGGGTCATCTTCACGCGGGCGGACCGAGACGACATCAACAAGGTCGTCGATCTGCACCAGCGCCGCATCGCAACGGTCGACACCAATGGCCTGGGCGGCTTCCAGATGCAGGCCTACGAGCTGATCGAAGCCGGACTGGCGATTCCCGGCGATATCTCGCTGCTCGTCACCGACCAGCCCCAGGACCGCGTCGTTCAGGCGGTGCTGGACGGCAAGGCGGATGCCGGATTCGTGCGTACCGGGCTGCTCGAATCGCTCGCGGAGAACGGCACGGTCGATATCGAGCGAATCAAGCTGATCGACCCACGCACCCATGCCGGCTTTCCGTTCATCGCCAGCACACGACTCTACCCCGAGTGGCCGTTTGCCGCGATGCGCCATGTCGAGCCGGACCTCGCGCGCCAGGTCGCCGCGGCCTTGCTCGCCCTGCCGCATTCCGGCGAGATCGCGCGGAAGATGCGTATTGCGGGCTTCACCATCCCGGGCGACTACCGCAGCATCGACCAGCTGTTGCGCGCCCTGCGTCAGCCGCCGTTCGATCAGACGCCCACCTTCACCTTGCTCGAGGTATGGAATCGCTGGTTGCCGTTGTGGCTGGGCTTGATCGGCCTGGTCGGCACCGTGCTGCTGCTGACGGTGTTCCGGCTGGCGAGTCGCAATCGCGAGCTGCTGAGTACCCAGCAGGCGCTGCAACTCAGCCACGACAAGGTTCGCAAGCTCGGTCGTGCGGTCGAACAGAGCCCCGAGAGCATCGTCATCACCGATCTGGATGGCCGTATCGCCTACGTCAATCAATCCTTCGAACGCAATACCGGCTACACCGCAGGCGAGGTCCTCGGGCGCAATCCGCGCTTCCTGCAGTCGGGCCGTACCGCCCGCAGCGTCTTCGACGACATGTGGGACAAGCTGCGCAGCGGTCGGGTCTGGCATGGCGAGCTGATCAATCGGCGCAAGGACGGAAGCGAGTTCATCGAATCGGCCACGCTCTCGCCCATTCAGGATGAGCACGGCGAGGTCTACAGCTACCTGGCGGTGAAGCAGGACATCACCGAACGCAAGCTCGCGGAATCCCGCATCCATCAACTCGCGTTCTACGATCACCTCACCGGACTGCCCAACCGTGCGCTGTTGCGCGATCACCTCATCGGCCTGCTGAGCGCATCCGACCGCGTGGGGAGCCATGTGCTGATGCTCCTCAACGTCGATCGCTTCAAGCTCATCAACGATGCGCGCGGGCATCGCATCGGGGATGCGCTGCTGCGCACACTGGGGGAACGCCTGCGCGACTGCGTGCGCGATGGCGACCTGGTCGCGCGCATGGCAGCAGACGAGTTTGCGCTGCTCTTGCCGGCATTGGGCGATGGCACCTCGGAGGCGGGAAACCGTGCGCTCGAGATCGCGCAGACCATTCACGCGCAGGTGGCACGCGCGCAGGATGTCGATGGCGAGCAGATCAACATCACCGTCAGCATCGGTATCGCCAGCTTCGAGAGCGAGGGCGGCCCCGAACCCGAGAGCGTGCTGCGCTGCGCCGACATGGCGCTGCACCGGGCCAAGGACGGCGGCGGCAACCAGTCGGCGATCTTCGAGGCGAGCATGGGCGAAGTGGTCGCACAGAGCTTCCGTATCGAAGGCGATCTGCGCGAGGCACTGCGTCAGGGCGCGCTGCAACTCTTCCTGCAGCCCCAACTCAGCGCAGATGGCACCCTGTACGGGGCGGAAGTGCTACTGCGCTGGCCGCATCCCACCCAGGGGCTCGTGCCGCCGTCGCTCTTCATCCCGATCGCCGAACAGTCCGACCTCATCGTCTCGCTGAGCGAGTTCACGCCCGTGCATTCCTGCCGCATCCTTGCGCAGTGCTCGGCCGAGGGCTTCGCGCTGCATCTTTCCGTGAACCTCAGCCCACGACATTTCCGTCGCAACACCTTCACGGACTGGCTTAAAGGTGTGCTGGCCGAAACCGGCGCCGATCCGACACACCTGACGCTGGAGGTGACCGAGGGCCTGTTCATCGACAACCTGGACGAGATTGCCGCCCGCATGCGCGAGCTGAGCCAACTCGGCATCCACTTCTCGATCGACGACTTCGGCACCGGCTACTCGTCGCTCGCCTACCTGAAGCGGCTCCCGATCCGCGAGCTGAAGATCGACAAGACCTTCATCCAGGACGCCCCGGAAGACCCAGACGACGCGGCTCTCGTCGAGACCATCCTCGCAGTGGCGGAGCGCCTGCACCTGACCGTGGTCGCGGAAGGCGTTGAAACCGAGGCGCAGGCGTGCTTCCTCGAGTCACGCGGTCGCATCGTCCAACAGGGCTATCTGCACGGGCGCCCCGAACCCGCAAACACCTGGCTGACGCGCTGGAGGTGCGGTCCGCCCGGGTGAGTTTCGCGGCTCACCCGGAACGCCACTGCATGCACCCGACATCTATCCGATTGCGATGCGTGGAGCATGCCGATAGATTTGCCCCACAGCGTTAACCTCCAATACCAGCAGCAGCGGGAGTGATCCTCATGGCGCGCATCTACAGCATCGGCGGTGAGGCAGGGAGCACCACGTCACACCACTCGCAGCATCACGCTCTGCACCACCAGGCGTACGGCACACTGCACACTACCCCGGAGGACGGTGGCGAGCGCACCCACGGCGCCTTCAGCTTCCACGACATGAACCTCGCGGTCGGCGACCGCCTGCAGGTCCAGTGCCCGGACAAGGTGGGCGGGGAGCGCAGCTTCGTGCGCATCGTCGGCTATCTCGAACACACCAGCCTGATCGTCACCAGCCCGAGCCGCCAGGGTGTGCGCATCCCCTTGCTCGAGCACGACCCGCTGGTGGTGCGGGCGTTCTCGCGTCAGAACGCATTCGCCTTCACGACCGAAGTCCGGCACATCAGCCACCGGCCCTTCGAACACCTGCACCTGGCCTTTCCCGTCAGCATCCAGGGGACGATGGTACGCAAGTCTCCACGTGTGCGCACCCGCATTCCATGCGAACTCGTGGCAGCCGACGGTGGCACGCTGCAACAGGTCGGACGGATCGAGAACCTCAGCGCATGCGGCGCGCTGCTCGCCGCCTCACGCCCGCTGGGAACGATCGGGACGCACATTCGCGTGCTCTTCGAGCTCGAGGTCCATGCCTTGCGTACCGCCTTGGAGCTCGATGCGGAGATCGTCTGCCTGAACCAGCATCCCGGCCTCGACGACGCATCGGAGGGCGGCTTCCTGCACGGCGTGGATTTCCGCTCGCCGCAACCGTCCGACCTGCAGTTGCTGAAGGCTTACGTCTATCAACGCATCATCGAAGTGCCGCACAGCGTGGTGTGAGCCACGAGCCGCCTGCAATCAGCTCTCTGCCAGCAAGGGGGCCGTCTGATCGGCGTCGTCCAGGGTGCGGAGGAAGGCGATCAATGCGGCCAGCTCCGCCGGCGTCGGCTGCCAGCTCCCGTCGAAGGGTTTGCCCTGCACCACATTACCGTGATACTGCTCGGGCAGGTCGTTGTAGCGCGCGGTGCGCGAACCATACCAACGGGCCGGATCGCTCTCGCGCGTGAAGTGGAACAGCACCGCCTCCTCGAGCGTGGCGACCGCCGCGTTGTGGAAATACGGGGCGGTGCGCGCCACGTTTCGCAAGGTCGGGGTCTTGAACATGCCGCAATAGCGCGGATCCGCAACGCCGGCCGGCACCTCGCGCCCGCTCGCGCACAGGCCGAGATCATGGTGACCGGAGTCGGCGATGTTTTCGGGGACGCGCGGATTGCGCGGAACACCCAGTGCGCGAAAACCGAAGTCTGTGAACACCGGTTTGCCATCCGGTGCGCTGCTTTCATGACAGCTCGCGCAATTGCCGCGCGCCGGGTCGTTGAAGATGGCGAGGCCGTGGCGCTCCTCGGCACTGAGCGTCGCAGCTCCGGAAAGCACCGCGTCGTAGCGGGAGTCGAACAGGTTGTAGTCGACGTCGTCGCGCTGATAGACCTCCAGGGCCTGGGTGATGCGCGTGAAGAGGACGCGGTCGTCGGAGAGATCGTCCGCAGCGTAGAACGCGCGCAGCTGCGGGTAATAGGCTGCTGCCCGCACCCGCTCCAACAGCGCCTGCGGGGCGGAGGCGTCCCCCGGCAAGGCCATCTCCACCGGGACGAAGAAGGGGTCGCCACCCTGCAAGGCGCGGCTATCCGCACGGCCGTCCCAGTTGAAACCTCCCCAAGCATTGCCGTCGGCGTCGATCCTGAAGGCGGGGTTCTTGTTGAGATAGCGCGTCGTCGGCGAGGAGCGCCTTCCGGCCAGCTCGAGCGCACCACCGCCAAGCGGCAGATGTACGCCGGAGGCGTCGGCATGACCGTAGTGCTCGTCATGACAGGTCGCACAGGATTGCCGACCGCTCAACGAGAGCCCCTCGTCCTTGAACAGGAACTCGCCCACCGCAACCTCGTCGAGCGGCGCCTCCCCGGCGCTCGCGGCAATCTGCTCCTTGGTGCAACCGGCGAGCCAAACCGCGGCACATGATGCCAACGCGACTGCAAGCTTCCCGTTCGTCGTCAAACCACTCATCAACATATACTCTTGGCATTATCCATTTCGGAAACGGCGGCCAGCAGCGCGCTCCGCAGGGACACGCGGGAACACGCCAGCCACGACCGGCAGCATCTTGTTGCATGGCGCTCTTGTTTGAACTGACCGACCAGTCTGGATCACATCATTTGACAGTTTGCAGCAGATCGTTTTCGATTCACTGATACATGCCACACATGCACAACTGGCGGGGCGGGCGGGCTTCGCCTAATATCGTGGCTCTTGAATGCTTCGCCCCGGAGTTCCAGCGTGCCAGGCCTGACTTTCCGCGCCCTCCTGCAGAAGATGCTGCTGCCCGTCGTGATCGGGCTTGCAATGACCGGCAGCCCGCGGGCCGAAACCGGTGTCAGCGACGGGCAGATCATCATCGGCCAGTCGATCACGCTGCAAGGCGGGGCGAATGCCTATGGCAGCGCGGCGAGCTTCGGCAGCAAGCTCTATATCGACCGTGCCAACGCAGCGGGCGGCGTGCATGACCGGCGCATCGTGTTGCGCATCCTCGATGACGACAACAGCAGTAGCACCGCCGAAGCGAACGCACGCAAGCTCGTCGCCGATGGCGCGTTCCTGCTGTTCGGCTCGGTCGAGGGCGGGCCCTCGGTGGCCGTGATGAAAGTGGCGGAGGCGCTGAAGGTGCCCTTCTTCGGCCCGATGGCGGGCTCGCCGGCACTGCGCAGCCCTCCGCAGCCCCTTGTCTTTCCCGTCCGCGCCGAGCACAAGGAGGAGTTTCGCGCACTGATGCTGTGGGGCAAGCGCACCGGGCTTGCCAGCGTGGGCTTCATGTTTTCGGATTCGGAGGTCGGCCAGAGCCACCTCGCCAACGTGAACCGACTCACCGACGAGCTCGGCATGCAGCTCGCCCTGACCTTGCCGCTCGATGCCGATGTCAGCGATGCCGAAATCGACGCCATGGTGCAGAAGATTGCCGAGGCACGACCTGACATGATCTTCAACCACGGGTCTGCGGGCGTTTATCAGCGCCTCATCGCCAAGGCGCGGGCGGCGGGCCTGAGCACTCATTTCATGGCGGTGAATTCGGGCTCCTCGCAGCTCGCGCAGGCGCTCGGGCCACTGGCGCACGGAATGGTGTTCGCGCAGGTCGTACCCAACCCCAACGACCGCAAGTACCCCATCGTCCGTGAATTCCAGGATGCGCTCGAGAAGGCAGGGCGCAGCGAGGAGCTCAGCTACGGGGCGCTGGAGGGCTTCATGACTGCCAAGGCGCTGGTGATGGCGCTCGATGCGGCAGGCCCGACGCTGACCCGCAACGGCTTCGTCAGCCGACTAGAGGCCAGCCGCTTCGACCTTGGCGGCGTGAGCGTGCGCTACGCCCCTGCGGATCATGAGGGCTCGCGCTTCGTCGATCTCTCCATCGTCGCGCGCGACGGGCGTTTCGTGCAGTGAGTCGGAGACCGCACCACACTCGGCGGACCGGATGATCAGGTCGCTGCTTGCCATCGGCGTCGGCGCCGCAACCGGGGCGATTCTGCGCTGGGCCCTGGGCAATGCGCTGAACGGGCTGTTCCCCGCAATCCCGCTGCCACCCGGAACGCTGATGGCGAATCTCCTCGGCGGCTACCTGGTCGGCGTCGCGGTGGCCGTATTCAGTCAGCATGCCGGGCTGGCGCCCGAGTGGCGCCTGTTGATCATCACCGGCTTCCTGGGCGGCCTGACCACGTTCTCGACCTTCTCGTCCGAGGTCGTCGCCCTGCTGCAGCAAGGTCGCATGCTCTGGGCAGGCATCGCGATTTCCGCCCACGTCATCGGTTCGCTGCTGATGACCCTGCTCGGCCTCGCGACCGTAGCCTGGCTGCGCCAGCCCTGAGGCCGGCGACAGTGCGGGGCCTCCAGCGGGTCAGAGCCGCTCGCTCAGCGCATCGCAACGCTCACGCTCCTCCTCGAACGCGCTCAGCTCGCGTCCAAGTGCATCTCGGGACGACACCATTCCGACCGGTCGCCCATTCTCGACCACCGGCATGTGGCGGAAGCCGCCCTCGAACATCATGTGCAGGGCATGCCCGAGTTGGTGATCCGGGGTGACACTCTGCGGGTCTGCGGTCATGACTTCGGACAGCACGACCCTGTCCGGATCCAGCCCGGCGGCAAGCACCCGGTTGAGCGCGTCGCGTTCAGTGAAGATGCCGACGAGCTTGCCATCGGCGGCGATCATGATCGATCCGACATGTGCCTCGGCCATGAGTCTGGCAGCTGCGCGCACGCTGATGTCGCCCGCGGCGACGAGGATGCGCTGGTTGGTGATGATCTGGCTGATCTTGCGGGTCGGCATGGCCTGTCTCCTCATGTGACGGTATTGAAGCGTGTCGTTGCGCCCTGGGACTTCGCCTGGCGCATTTTGCCCCCAGCATAGCGCATTGCGTTTTCAGAAGCATTGCGACCCATGCGACCGTCGCTGCTGCGACGAGAGCCGGACGATGAGCTCAAATCGCATATCTGATAAATTGATGTGATTTATTTGGTTCTGTCGATTGCTGATGAACCAATGTGTCGCTAAGGTGCCGGCAAGGTCATGAAACTCGGCAAACGCGCCCTCATCATCTCGATCACCCTGTTGCTGCTACTCGGCATCAACGGGGCGATCTCGTTGTTCGTGCTGGACGCGTTCAACCAGACCCGGCGCATGCAGGCGTATCGCATCGAATCGTTGCGGATGGTGGAAGAGCTGCAGCACGAGTCCGATATGCTCACGCAGCTCGCACGTACCCACGTCGTCACCGGCGACAGCCGCTACCTGGCTCACTACCGGGCCATGCTCGACATTCGCGAGGGACTGGCACCACTGCTCACCGTCCCCGACCCTGCGCGCCATTGGGCGCAGGTGATTGCGGGCGAGCAAATCTACGAACGCCCGCCCAGCGGTGTGCGCATGTCGTTGCGCGAACGCATGCTCGCGCTCGGCTTCGACGCTGACGAGCTCGCCAGCGTCGATGCGGTGCTGGCCCGGGCCGACGCGCTCCACGTCCTGCATGAAGCCGCCTTCGCGATGGTCGGGAGAAATGGCGGCGACGCAACCGACACCCGGATGCAGGCAGCCCATGCGGCCGCCACCGGCGCCCTCCACGGCACCGACTATCACCACGGACTGGCGGATCTGGCCACGGCGCTGAGCACCCTGCGCGAACAGGTGGACCGACGCACCGAAGCCACGCTGACGGCATCCGGCGAGCGGCTGCAGCGCGGCGTGATCGCCTCTGCGCTCGGTATTCTGATCACCGCCTTGCTGGTGCTGGGCAGCCTGCGCACCATCCGCGTGCGCGTACTCGACCCGATTGCCGCGATGCACGAAAAGGCCAGCGAGCTCGCGAGCGGCCAGTACCAGGCGCGCATCGATTACCACGGCGCGGTGGACGAGCTGCGTGCGCTTGGTGAAGCGCTCAACGGCATGGCCGAATCGGTGGCCACGCACCTGCGCGAACGCGAGCTGATCGCCGATGACCTGCACGAGGCGCGGCTGCGGGCGGAACACGCGGCCGCGGCGAAGTCGATGTTTCTGGCCAACATGAGCCACGAGATCCGCACCCCGCTCAATGCGGTGATCGGGCTGTCCGAGCTCGTCGTCAGCGGCCCGCTGTCGCCACGCCAACGCGAACTCGTCGGCAAGATCCACGTCGCGGGGCGGGCGCTGTTGAGCACGGTGAACGACATCCTGGACTTCACCAAGATCGAGGCGGGGCATCTGGCCCTGGAAGCCGTCCCGTTTCGGCTCGAGCAGGTCATCACGACCGCCTTCCTGCAGTTCGAACGCAGCGCCGCCGAGAAGGGCGTGGACCTGATATTCGAGGCGACCCCGAGCGGCGCGCGCCTGCTCGACCAGCCCCTGATCGGCGATCCGCTCCGGATCGGCCAGATTCTCGGCAACCTGCTGTCGAACGCGGTGAAGTTCACTGCCTCGGGCCACGTCAGCCTGCGCCTCAATGAAAGGCCGTCCGCCGAAGGCGCAGTGCTCATGCACCTCACCATCGAGGACACGGGCATCGGCATGCGCAGCGACCAGCTCGCGCATATCTTCGACGAATTCGTGCAGGCGGACGGTGCCACCACCCGGCGCTTCGGTGGCACCGGCCTGGGCCTCGCCATCGTTCACAAGCTGGTCGAGGCCATGCACGGCGACATCACCGTGCAGAGCCAGCCTGGGCGCGGCAGCCGCTTCGAGGTCAGCCTGCCGACCCGCTGCGAGGGCGTCATCGCGGAACCGTCCCCGGTTCCCGACACGCTGCGCGTACTGGTTGCGTTCGGCCAGCCGGAAACGCGGCTGGCGCTGATCGATCTACTCGGTCTGGTCGGCGTTGCCGACGTCGAGGCCGCGAGCCGCGGCATCGAGGCGATCGAATGCCTGGATGCCGCGCTTGCAGCCGGCAGCCCTTACGACCTGGTCCTGCTCGAGGGCACGCTGCGCGACCTCGATGGACACGCCCTGCTGCAGGCACTGCGCGCAGTGCCTGAACGCTGGCCGCGCAAGCTCGTGATCGTGTCGATGCCGCTCAGCGGCGACGACACCACCGCCGCGGCCCCGCCGGACGACGTGCTGTTGCTCGAAAAGCCGATCATGCCCGGCACCCTGCGTCGTCTCCTGGACGAGATGCTGGGCCGTTCGCAGGCGCTCGCTGATGGCTGCGCTGACGACAACGACCCGCTCGACGGCATGCGCGTGCTGGTCGTCGATGACAACGCCACCAGCCGCGAGGTGGCGGTGGCGCTGATGGCGCGCTGGGGTGTGGAGGTGGATGTCGCGGTGGATGGCGCCGACGCGCTCACCCAGCTTGCCGCGCACGCGCACGACCACTACGCGCTGGTATTCATGGACTTGCAGATGCCGGGCATCGATGGTTATGAAACCACCCGGCAACTGCGCGCCCAGCCCCGGCTGGCGGCACTGCCGATTTACGCGATGTCCGCCCACAGCAGCCACAGCGTGCTCGACCGCTGCCGGGCACTCGGCATGAACGGATACATCAGCAAGCCCTACGAACTATCTGACCTGCACGCGGTGCTGCGCCGTCACCACCCCGGGCCGCTACCCGAACCGCCGATACGCGGCACACGCCTCATCACCCGACCAGCACTGCGCGGTCTCGAGGACATTCCCGGCCTCGACCCCAACTGCGCGCTCAACGATACCGGAATCAGCGGCACCCTCTATCCACGGCTGCTGCGCCGCTTCCGCGACGAGACCGGCGATGCACCCGAGCGGGTTGCGGCGCAGATCGCGGCGGGCGACTGGGAGGCCGTTCGCCACTTCGCCCACACGCTGAAAGGCAAGGCCGGCTTCCTCGGCATGATGGAGCTGTCACGCCTTGCGGCCCGCCTCGAAACGGCCGCCGGTACCGGCGACCCGGTGCGCGCCCGCGATGCGCTCGGCACGTTGGCGCAGCATCTCGCGCCCATCGTCGCAGGCCTGGAGCGCCTGCTGCCGGCAGCGGATGCGCAGCCGGCCGCGATGCCATGCGGCGACCCGGAATCGGCGATGTGAGCGCGAAGGCAGGCGCGCCCTGCACGCGCCCGATCACGCCAGCGCGCGACCGATGTCCTCGGCAAGTGCATCCACCGCCGCCTCGGTCGTCGCCCACGAGCACATGAAGCGCGCGCCTCCGCCGATGAAGGTATAGAACACCCAGCCAAACTCACGTAGTGCCGACAAGGCCCGTTCGGGCAGGTTCACGAACACGCCGTTGGCCTCGGTGGGCAGCAACATCTCGGCGCCGGGAATGCGCCCCAGGTGCTCGGAGAGGCGGCGCGCCATCGCGTTCGCATGGCGTGCATGGCGCAGCCAGGTGTCGCCTTCCAGCATCGCCTCCCACGGCGCGGAGAGGAAACGCATCTTGGAAGCGAGCTGGCCGGCCTGCTTGCAGCGGAAGGCAAACTCCGCACCCAGCGCCCGATCGAAGAACACGATCGCCTCGCCCACCGGCAAGCCCATCTTCGTGCCACCGAAACACAGCACATCCACCCCGGCCCGCCAGGTGATGTCGGCTGGCGCGCAGCCCAGCGACGCAACTGCGTTGGCGAAGCGCGCACCGTCCATGTGCACCTTCAACCCGTGTTCCCTCGCAATGCGCGCGAGACCGGCAACCTCGCCGATCTGGTACACGGTGCCGAGCTCGGTGCTCTGCGTCACCGTGAGCGCGCGCGGACGCGGGTAGTGCACGTCGGTGCGTCGGGTGATGACCTCCAACACCCCCTGCGCGGTGAGCTTGCCGTGCCGGTGAGGCGAGAGCAGCAGCTTCGAACCGTTGGAGAAGAACTCCGGCGCGCCGCACTCGTCGGTCTCGACATGCGCGGTATCGGCGCAGATCACCGCCTGAAAGGACTGGCACAGCGAGGCCAGCGCGAGCGAGTTTGCGGCGGTACCATTGAAGACGAAGAACACCTCGCAATCGGCCTCGAAGATCTCGCGCAGCCGATCGCACACCACGTGGGTGTGCGCATCGTTGCCGTAGGAGGGCATGAAGCCGCGGTTCGCTGCATTGAACGCGCTCAGCGCCTCGGGCGTGAGACCGGCGGTGTTGTCGCTGGAGAACTGGATCCTGAAGCCGTCGTCTGCACTCATCGCACTGCCATTCCATCGTATTGCCGGATGCTGCCGGCGGATGAAGGAATGTACCCGCAATCGCGCGCGGCGCCGATCAGGGATGACCCGCGGCAGGTGTGCAAGAGCGCACGCGTGCGGGTTTGCATCGTCTTGGCGCGCGCAGGCAATTCACCTAAAGTAATAAATTCCTGACAACCGGGCCAAGTCCATCGTGGCACTCAGCGACAAGGCAACTTCCGTTCCCCGCCTGCACCTCTTCGGGACGCTGTTCGTCGTAGTCGCCACCACGCTCGCGCTCGGCAGCCTCTTTTCCTGGCAGCAGGTGAGTGATCACCGCACCTCGTTGTCGCGTCTGGAAGCGGTGCTGAATGCCAACATCGAGGATCGCCTCAGCGCCGAGATGCGCTCGGCGACCAATGTGCTGGAGTTCTCCCGCTCGCGCACCGAGGCCGTGCTTCGCCAGCAACTGGTCGAGAAAGTTGACTTCGCCCTGCAGCTTGCCGAGAGCATCCACACGCGCGAATCGGCGCGCCTGCCCGCAGACGAGGTGAGGCGCCAGATCGTCGAGGCGCTGCGGCCGCTGCGCTTTTTCGACGGGCGCGGCTACTTCTTCATCGACGACATGGAAGGCCGCTTCATCCTGCTGCCCACCGCGCCGCAGTACGAAGGCCAACTCGCCCCGGACAACCGTGACGATACCGGCCACCCGATCATGCAGGGGCTCATCGAGGCCGCGCGCAAACCACAGGGACAGGGCTTCTCACGCTACCGCTGGTACCGCCCGGATACGCCCGCGGTAATGGCCGACAAGCTCGCCTACGTGCGCCACTTCGCCCCCTACGACTGGCTGATCGGTGCGGGCGACTACACCTACGAATGGGAGGACATCCTGCAGAATGAGGCCCTTGAGCGCCTGCGCACGATCCGCTTCGGCCGCAGCGGTTATGTCGCGGTGCTGGATGCACATGGCCGCGCGCTGCTGTTCCCGGCCAACCGGGACGAGGAGGGCAAGGATATGGACGCCTTCGAGGATGTGCGCCGCACTGCGCTGCGGGCGATCCGCGACAAGGCACGCGAGGGCGGTGGCTTCGTCCGCTACGATTGGCCGGATCCGGACCACGGCAACGCACTGGCCGAGAAGCTCGCGCTCGTTTCCACCTGGGAGCCATGGGGATGGACGCTGGTCGTCACCCTGTTCCAGGATGAGACCCGCGCTGCGCTCAATGCCGAGCTCGCACGACACGAGGCAGGCAACACGCAGCGCCTGGTGAACCTCGGCTATGCACTCGCGGCGGCACTGCTGGTGGCATTCGTCGCCTCGTTACTGTTCTCACGCTGGTCGCGCAACCTCTTCCGTACCTACCACGACGAGAATCAGGCGCAACGCGAGGCGCTCGCACGCCAGGCAGAGGCACTGCGCGACAGCGAGAACAAGCTCAATGTGATCCTGGACACGGTCGAGGCGCACATCTACATCAAGGACACCAGCTACCGCTACCAGTACGCCAATCATCAGGTGTGCGCCCTGTTCGGCTGCTCGTCCGAGGAGATCGTCGGCAAGGACGACCACGCGTTCTTCGACGCTGCAACGGTGCAGCAGATCCACGACAACGATCGCAAGGTGCTGGAAAGAGGCGAGCGGGTGGCGGTGGAGGAGATCAATCAAAGCCGCGACGGCGGACCGCCGCGCGCCTTCCTGTCGGTGAAGATCCCGCTGCGCAGGGACAACGGCGAGATCGTCGCACTGTGCGGCGTCTCCACCGACATCACACAGCGCAAGGCGATGGAGGACGAGATTCGCCTGCTCGCCTTCTACGACCCGCTCACCCACCTGCCCAATCGCCGCCTTCTCGGTGACCGACTGCAGCAGGCGCTGGTGTCCAGCGCGCGCAATGAGGAATTCTGCGCACTGCTGTTCATCGACCTCGACAACTTCAAGACGCTCAACGACACGCTCGGGCACGACAAGGGCGACATCCTTCTGCAGCAGGTGGCTGCGCGTCTGGTCACCTGCGTGCGCGAGGGCGATACCGTGGCGAGGCTGGGCGGCGACGAGTTCGTGATCATGCTGAGCGGCCTTGGCGAGGAGGGTGCCGAGGCCGCACGCCGGGCAAAGGCGGTGGGCGAGAAGGTACTCGTCCGCCTGGGCCAGCCCTTCGAGGTACCCGGTCGTACCCACTTCAGCACCGGCAGCGTCGGCATCACCGTGTTCGAAGGCCGCGAGCATTCGGTGGACGACCTGCTCAAGCAGGCCGATCTCGCGATGTATCAGGCCAAGGCCTCCGGTCGCAACACGCTGCGCTTCTTCGATCCGCAAATGCAGGCGGCCTTGAACACACGCGCGGCACTCGAGGCCGATCTCAGGCGCGGCCTGGCAGAGGGGCAGTTCGTACTCTTCTATCAGGTACAGATCGGGCGCAACGGCCACCCGCTTGGCGCGGAGGCGCTGCTGCGCTGGATGCACCCTGAGCGCGGCCTGCAGGGCCCGAACAGCTTCATCCCGGTGGCGGAGGAAACCGGCCTGATCGTTGCGATCGGCCACTGGGTGCTGTCGGCCGCGTGCCAACAATTGCAGCGCTGGCAGCAGGATCCGCAGACCGCCCACCTGAGCATCGCGGTGAATGTCAGTGCACGTCAGTTCCGTCAGCCCGATTTCGTCGCGCACGTGCTCACCGCGATCGACAGCCACGGCATCGAGGCGCGCCATCTCAAGCTGGAACTGACCGAGAGTCTGTTACTCGATGATGTGGACGACACCATCGCCAAGATGGCCGCGCTCAAGCGCCGCGGGGTGAGCTTCTCGCTCGACGACTTCGGCACCGGCTACTCATCGCTGAGTTACCTGAAGAGCCTGCCGATCGAGCAACTCAAGATCGACCAATCCTTCGTGCGCGATCTGCTCAGCGACCCCAACGATGCCGCAATCGCGCGCGCCATCATCACCCTGGCCGACAGCCTGGGGTTGACGGTGATCGCCGAGGGGGTGGAGACCGAGGCGCAACGTGACTTCCTCGCCGCGCAGGGCTGCCACGCCTACCAGGGCTATCTGTTCGGCAGGCCGGTGGCGGTGGATCAGTTGTGCTTGGTGCCGAAGATCTTGTCGCCGGCGTCGCCCAGCCCGGGGATGATGTAGCCGATCTCGTTGAGGTGGCTGTCGATGCTGGCGGTGTAGATCTCCACGTCCGGGTGGCGCGCCTCCATCAGGCGAATGCCCTCGGGCGCGGCTACCAGCACCAGAGCCTTCACATGGGTACAGCCATTGCGCTTCAGCATGTCCACCGTCGCCGCCATCGAGCCGCCGGTGGCGAGCATCGGATCGAGCACGATCGCCATGCGCTCGCCGAGGTGGCCGACGAACTTCTCGAAGTAGGGCGCCGGCTCCAGCGTCTCCTCGTTGCGCGCGATGCCGACCACGCTCACCTTGGCGCTCGGGATCATGTCGAGGACGCCGTCGAGCATGCCCAGGCCGGCACGCAGAATGGGCACCACGGTGACCTTCTTGCCCTTCAGCTGATCCACCTCGACCGGCCCCGCCCAGCCGCTGATGACGATGCGCTCGAGCGGAAAATCCTTGCACGCCTCGTAGGCGAGCAGGCGCGCGAGCTCCGAGGTGAGCTCGCGGAACTTCTTGGTGCTGATGTCGGCCTCGCGCATCAGGCCGATCTTGTGCCGGACGAGGGGGTGGTTGATCTGCTGGATGGGCATGGCGGCAGCTTCCTGGCTGTTGGCGTGATGACCGGAAGTTTAACCGCAAGCTCGCCAGACTGCCCTCTCGGCTACAATGGTCAATTGGCAAAATCAGAAGGAGCACGCGCATGGCTCAGGTAATGCAGGAAATCATGCAGGCCATGGAAGAGGCCGATTGCCTGGTCGATGCCGACACCGTCGAGGCCGCGCTCGACCGCATGGCGGCCGAGATCACCGCCGAGCTCGCCGGCACCAACCCCATCGTCTATTCGGTGATGAACGGCGGGCTTATCCTCGGCGGGCGCATCCTGCCGCGCCTGCCCTTTCCGCTGGAAGTCGCCTACCTGCACGCCACCCGCTACGGCCACGCGCTGCAGGGCACGCTACTCGACTGGCGGGTGCGCCCCACCCAGGACCTGCGCGGGCGCACGGTGCTGGTGCTGGACGACATCCTCGATGAAGGCCACACTCTCGCCGCGATCATCGAATATCTCAAGAACGAGGGCGCGCGCCGCGTATATTCGGCGGTGCTGACCCACAAGCTGCACGAGCGCAAGGCTTTCCCCGGCATGCGCGCCGACTTCACCGGCATCGACGTCGCCGACCGCTTCCTGTTCGGCTGCGGCATGGACTACAAGGGCTACTGGCGCAACGCGCCGGGCATCTACGCCGTCAAGGGCCTGTAGGCCGCCAACACACAACAGGAGTCCGTCAAATGCTCGTCACCTTCCACTCCGATGCGGCTGCCGATGTGATCATGTTCGGCGACATCGCCAGGAAACTCATCGCAATCCTCGGCAAGGACCCGGACGACGGCAAGGGCATCGTCACCGTCGAACAACTGCCCGCCGCCATCGACCGCCTCAAGGCCGCCATCGCCGAAGACAAGGCCCGCCAGGCTGGCCATGTGGAGGACGAAGAGGCTGCGCAGGAGCAGGGTCACACCGGCATGGCCGCCCCCGTCGGCCTCGCCCAGCGCGCCTGGCCGCTGCTCGACATGCTGGAGCATTCGCTGCGCGAGAAGGTGGTGGTGATCTGGGGAAGCTGAACGCAGTGCGAAGCTTCTGGCAGAGGCAGGAATTTGCCTCCATAAACTTCAAATACAATAAAATCAACAACGATATTGATGGCTGAACCGACAAGCGCTTACAGTCGGGCTCTTTATCGTTCTTGAATCAGGGAGTCATTACATGAAGAAAACATCACTGGCGTTTCTCAGCGCCCTCTTCGCCGGCAACGTCTTCGCACAGGCCACGCCCACTCCGCAGCCCGGGCCGGGCTGGGAGATCGTCTGGGGCGTCGGCGTGCCGATCAGCCCGCTCGCCAGCGTGCTCATCGCGATCAGCCTTGCGGGCGCCACGTACGCATTTGCCCGCCGCAAGCGTGGCCAGAGCCTGATCGCGCTGTGCATTGCAGCGATCGCCGGGGTGTTCGCGATGAGCGGCAGTCTCGAGGCCATTGCGCCGGCGTACTTGATTACGGCGAAGAGTGGATCCACAGTCATCTACTGCTCCGCCCCACCATCCATCGATTCCGCCAGTAACGGCAAACTCGCGGCGAACCCCGCGCAGACGTTCGATGTGGAAGTGCAAACGAACGTCCAGGATGGCATTACGCTGACTACTGTACGACCGTTCGGCGAGTTCAACCCCACCTCGGCCAACAAGGTTAAACCTCAGGGCGCCCCCCTATACCCGCAGTGCCAAGCAGGCACCTTGGTCCTCCCCGGAGCTCCTTGCACCGTGCCCTGCCCCGACCTTCTGGGCTGAACTACAGGCGCGCCCACTGCAGCGTCACGCATGAGCCCGACTCGCGCGGGCTCATGCACATTGCGGGTCGAACATGCAGCCCGCACCGGTTCGGAGCGATAATGCGCGTCCTGTTCCAGGAGCGCATCTTGCAAGACATCCCTCACACTCCCCGTGCCGCCAACGGCGCTGATCGTCGCGGCATCCAGTCGATCGAAGTCGGCGGCGCGCTGCTGCAGGCGCTGGTCGCCCACGCGGGGCCGATGATGCTGAAGGACCTCGCACGGGCTGCCGGCATGCCGCCCGCCAAGGCCCATCCGTATCTCGTGAGCTTCGGCAAGCTGGGGCTGATCGAGCAGGACCCGCTCACCGGCCGCTACGGCCTGGGCGAGTTCGCGCTGCAGATGGGGCTCACCGCGCTGCACGGCCTGAACCCGCTGCGTGCCGCCACGCACGAGGCCGCCCGCCTGTCGGACGAGATCCAGCAGAACGTTGCAATCGCCGTTTGGGGCAACCAGGGCCCCACCGTCGTCAACATCGAGGAGTGCAGCCGCCAGGTGCATGTCAACATGCGCCCCGGTACGGTGATGAGCCTGCTCAACTCCGCCACCGGCCGCGTTTACGCCGCCTTCTTGCCGGAGCGCATGACCGGCCCGCTGGTGCAGGACGAGCTCGCCCGGCTTGGCACGCCCGACCAACCGCCACTGCGCCTGTCACGCACCGCAGTCGAGGCCGATCTCGCCGACGTCCGGGCACGCCGCATGGCCCGCGCGGTCGGGCAGCCAATTCCAGGCATCAACGCCTTCAGCGCACCGGTGTTCGATCACAACGGCCACCTCGCACTGACCATCACCGCCATGGGCGCGGCGAGCAGCTTCGACCCGGACTGGGACGGCGCGATCGCCCGCCGGGTGCGCGCCTGCGTCGAGGCCATCGGGGCGCGGCTGGGGCGGTTGCCCGAAGGTGGCGACCACCAGCCCTGATTCGACGGTAGCGCTCACGCTGACCGCTCAGTAGCCGCGCACGCGATCCACCACCCCGCTGATCTCACCACCCGCTTCGAGCGTGCGGATCTTCGCGGCAATCTGCGCCACGCTGTCCGCTACCAGCGTGAGCGCGGACACATGAGGCGTGACGACAATGCGCGGGTGCCGCCAGAACGGGTGCCCGGCCGGCAGCGGCTCCTCGCGGAACACATCCAGCACCGCACTGCCGGGCCGCCCGGCAGCCAGTCCCGCGAGCAAATCGGCCTCAACCAGATGCGCGCCGCGTGCGAGGTTGACGACGCGCGCACCGTCGGCAAGCTGAGCAAGGAAGCGGGCGTCCAGGATGCCCTCCGTCTGCGGCGTGTTCGGCAGCAGGTTGATCGCCACCTGCAGCCCTGCCGCGAAGTCCATCAACGCGGCAGCACCCGTGAAGACCTCCACGCCTGGCAACTGGCGAGCGTTGCGGCTCCAGCCGCGCACCTTGAAACCCAGCCCCACCAACGCCTGTGCCACCGCCCCGCCCAGCACCCCAAGCCCGAGCACGCCGATCGGGTGATCCCCGAGACGCCGCGCCGGCAGACGTCGCCATTCGGCACGTGCCTGCTGGGCCGCATAGGCATCGAAGTCGCGAAAGTGACCGAGCACCGCATGGGTGGCGTAGTGCACCATCTGCAGCGCCATGCCGGCATCTTCCAGCCGCACCAGCGGGACCGCGGCAGGCAACGCCTGCGGGTGCTGCGCGAGGAATGCCAGAATGGCGTCCACACCCGCCCCGAGGTTGAACACCGCCTTGAGCCTGGCGCGTCCTTGCAGCACCTCGAGCGGCGGCTTCCAGACCAACGCGTAGTCCGCGGGTGCTATATCGCCAGGCGCCCACACGCGCAGTCGCGCCTCCGGCAGTGCCGCCTGCAGCGCCCCAACCCATTGCGACGGATCCCCGCCGGTTTCATGAAAGAGAATGTCCATTTTCCAGCACCGTTATGCGCTCATGCAGCAGGACGTGCCGCGTTCGAGAACAGGCCCCGCACCCAGGCCCAGCGACTGATCAGGAGCGCGCTGAAGATCAGCCCGCAGCCGACGAACTGCATCGCCGTCATCGACTCGCGGAACCAGAAGGCCGACAGGATCGCCGTCCACATCGGCTCCAGCATCAGGATCAGCGCCGCATGCGCAGGCGTCGTCATGCCCTGGCCGCGCAGCTGCAGGAAGAAGCGAAGCGTCGTCCCGATCAGCGTGCTCGCCAGCACCCAGCCGATGATGTCGGGCGCCAACGACGTCGGCCAAGCCTCGAAAACCAACGACGCCGGCAGCACCAGCACCGCCACCATCAGGAGTTGCACGGTCGACAGCGCAAGCGGCGGCACCGCCCGCACCACATGCGAGTTCATCACGAACACGAAGGCGAAGGCCAGCGCCGCGGCAAAGAAGAAGAGCTGCCCGGTCTCGAAGCGGAAGCCGTGCTGCAGCGACAGGCAGCCGAACCCCACCAGCGCCACCGGGATCGCGACCCAGGTGCTGCGCGCCGGCCGGTCGCCGAACAGGAAACGCGCCAGCACCGGCACCAGGACGATGCCCAGGCTGCTGATGAAGGCCCCCTCGCCGATATGGGTGCCGTGCTTCAGCCCCATGATCCACAGGCTCATCGCCACCGCGAACAACACGCCCACCACCACCGACTGCATCAACACCTTGCGCCCCAGCCCTGCCAGGTCCCGCCCCCCCAGCGCCCCGAGGATCAAACCCGCAAGCAGAAAGCGCACGCCCACGAACAAGAGCGGCGGCATCCCCGCCAGCGCCTCCTTGGAGAACACCCACCCCGCCGCCGCCAGCAGCGTCACCGCCAGCAACAACAGATCCGCCTTCACCCGCTGCGCGGCCACATCCATTCAAACCACTCCCCGCACCAAGCCGCCAGGGCCGGTCCCCTGACTCAGCGCACACACTGCAACTGCCCCGAACCCACCACCACCGCGCAACTCAGCACCCCGCACTGGCAATGCCGGATGATCACCGGCGCCGCCTCGGTGCCGATGTTGACCCCACGCGAACACACGCACTCCTGCGGCTCCGGACTCGGCTGCGCCTGCGCACTGGCACCCCACAGCGCAAACCCGACAAGGAACCCACACAGCGGCAGAACACCCCCAATCCACGCACCCACCCTCATCTCGACACCTCGCAGACAAAGGCGACAGCATACGCGCAGCGCCGAGGGTACGGTTCGCACTCGCACTCGCAAACGGCATCGAACTCCCTGACGTGCAGAGGATGGCGGACGCACTTTCGTCGGACCTCATCCTGCGCTGCCCGGGTGCCGCAGCCGCGAAAACCGTCGGAATTCTTTACAGAACCCGCCAAACAGGACTCTGGTACGCTCTCAGCGCTTTGTTTTGTATAAATTTTTGATCAGTCGCACGGTGCTTGCTTGCAGGGGGCAATCATTCGTGTCCCCCTGTCGGCAAGGAGCGCTCCATGAAATCGCTTTCGTCACTGCTTTGCGCACCGTTGGTGTCGCTGTCTTGCCTTGGCTTGGCCGCCGATGCGGATGCGGCGCTGATCGGTTACTACACCTTCGAGGGCAACGCCAACGATGTCAGTGGCAATGGCAAGCACGGCGTGTTCAGTCCGACCGCACCGACCTTTACGTCCAGCGGTCACTCGGGTGGGGCCTACCGGTTCGGGGAGGGCGGCGCGAACACCTTCATCACGGTACCGATCGACATCAACCCGGCGGCACTGCCGCAGGTGACGTTCGGCGCCTGGGTGAATGCGGAGGTGGCCGATCTGGTGATTCGCGGCATCATCTCGCATGACGATGGCGACTTCGACCGCGGCTTCGGGGTGGATACGCGCGTTGGTGACGGCAGCACGGCGGCGTGGTGCATGTTCACCGGCCTTGGCGGGGCGTTCAATGGTCATTGCAACGGAGGGGTCGCCGTGGGCGCATGGACCTTCCTCGCCGCAAGCTACAACCAGGTGACGGGCGCAGCCGCATTCATGGTCAATGACGTGTATTTCGAGTACGCGTCGAATGAGTTTCTGGGGCCGAGCGTGTTGATGAACACCACGATCGGACGGAACCCGAACTTCGACTTTCCCTTCGTCGGTCTGATCGACAGCGTGTTCTTCTTTGACGAGTATCTGAGCGAGGACGCGCTCAGCGATATCCGCGTCAATGGACTCACCGTTCCCGAGCCCAACGCGCTGGCGCTGATTGCACTTGCCGCGCTGGGCATGCTGGCGGGCGCACGCCGGCGGTACTGAAACCGCCACGCGGGGGCAGGCCCCGCGCGTGGCGCGACGCCGGGCATGATGTACAGCCCGTGGTCAAACACCTATCATCGGGACTGGCTGCGCCGAGGTACTTACTCACGACCTCGACGCTCGGTTTGTGCTGCTTTGTCGGGCAGATGACTTCGATGACGGGCTCTCGGGACGATCGTGCTGGAAGCATGCAAGCACTTGCGTGCAGGAGTGCCCATGGCTGACGGGGGGGCCGCCCTGCCCACCCGGGTCGCGCTCGAGCGGCTGCAGCCGGGCGTTTTCATCTCGCTCGCCGAGCACTGGCTGGACCACCCTTTCCTGTTCAACGAGTTCCGCATCACCAGCCAGCGACAGATAGACACGCTGCGCGACATGGGGCTCGCCGAAGTGATGTGCGTGCCGGCACGCAGCACTGCGCCGCTTTTGCCGGTTCGGGAAGCGGGGGAGCCGCCGCCGCCCGCGCCACCAGCCGGGCCGAGCGCAGAAGAGCTCGCAGCGCTGGAAGCCAAGCGCCAGCGAATCGCGCGGATCAGCTCCACGCGCGAGAATCTGGCGCGCTGCGAGAAGGCGTACGCGCGCACCGCCGGGGCGATCCGCGATCTGATGCAGCGCTTGCATGCCTCGCCGCAGCAGGCGGCAGAGCTGGCTCGCGACGTGGTGAACGATACCGTGGCGACGCTGCTCGCCAACCAGGACTCGGTGCTGCACCTGATCGGGCAGAAGCGTGGCGATGAGAACGCCTACTTCCACGCCCTCAACGTGATGGTGCTGAGCCTCATGCTGGGGCGGGCCTACGGGCTCGATGAGGGCAAGCTGATCACACTGGGCACGGGCGCGCTGTTCCACGACATGGGCAAGGTGAAACTGCCTGACGCGATCCTGCGCAAGGGCACGGAGCGCAACAAGGCGGAGGAGGAGTTCTACCGCCTGCATACCGTGTATGGCGCACAACTCGCGGCGGAGGTGTCGATCTTCGGCCCGGCGACGCTGGACGTGATCCGCCACCACCACGAGCACATGGACGGCAG
Organism: Rhodocyclaceae bacterium; assembly: GCA_041916775.1. Taxonomy (GTDB): domain Bacteria; phylum Pseudomonadota; class Gammaproteobacteria; order Burkholderiales; family Rhodocyclaceae; genus UBA2357. The sequence goes on from JAYRYZ010000010.1 coordinate 95,656, forward strand.
CGGCTTCCCCGACGGCGTGCCGGCGGCGAAGACGAGTGTGCTGGCGCGCATCGTCGCGATCGCGAACCGCTACGACAAGCTCTGCAACGCACCCGAATTCGGCCATTTGACGCCGGCCGAGGCGCTATCGCAGATGTACGGCAAGGAGTCGCAATGGTGGGACACCGCGCTGCTGCAGCGTTTCATCAAGAACCTGGGTGTGTTCCCACCGGGCTCCATCGTGCAGTTATCGAATGGCGTGATCGGCCTGGTCGTGGCGGTGAACCGTGCGGAGTTGCTGAAGCCCAGCGTGCTCATCCACGATGCCGCGCTGCCACGCAGCGAGGCCAATATCGTCGACCTGGTCGATGCGGAGGATGTACGCATCGAGCGCGCGATCCGGCGCGACAAGGTGCCGGAGGCGGTGCTCGACTATCTCGCGCCGCGTCATCAGGTGATCTACTTCTACGATCGGCCGGATCCGCACTGAAACGCGTGCCGAGCTCCGATCGGCGAGTTCCTGATTCTTGTCTTTCTGTTTCATTCCGCCCGACACCCCCTCAGGTGGACATCCCGCGGCGTAAAGTCGCGTGATACATCTGCACGTGTCCGGCGCATCACTCACGGAGATCCGCATGCCCCGCTTCAGTGCCAACCTGACCCTGCTGTTTGCCGAGCATCCTTTCATGGAGCGATTCGCCGCGGCGGCCGCAGCCGGGTTCACCGCAGTGGAATGCCAGTTTCCGTATGCGTGGGAAGCGCGCGAATTGGCAGAGGCTCTGCAACGGAACAGGCTGGAGATGGTGCTGCACAACCTGCCCGCAGGTGACTGGGCGGCAGGTGAGCGCGGCATTGCCTGCCACCCGGACCGGGTGGACGCGTTCCGCGACGGCGTTGCGCTTGCGATCAGCTATGCGCAGGTGCTCGGTTGCCGCCAGCTCAACTGCCTTGCAGGCGTCGCGCCGGCGGATGTCGACGACGCGCTGCTGCGCGCCACGCTGATCGAGAACCTGCGCTTCGCGGCCCGGGCCCTCGCCGAGGTCGGCATGCGGCTGCTGGTGGAGCCGATCAATCGCCACGACATTCCCGGCTTCTATCTCTCGCGCAGCGACGCGGCGATTGCGCTGATCGACGCGGTGGGCGCCGACAACCTGTTCCTGCAGTACGACATCTACCACGCGCAGCGCAGCGAGGGCGAGCTCGCCGGCACGATCACGCGCTACCTGCCGCGCATTGCGCACATGCAGCTCGCCGACAACCCCGGACGCCATGAGCCGGGCAGCGGTGAGATCAACTTCCCGTGGTTGCTGCGCCATATCGACCGGCTCGGCTACCGGGGGTGGATCGGCTGCGAATACAACCCGGCGGCGAATACGGTGGACGGCCTCGAATGGATGCACGCGCTGGATGCGTGATATGCCGACGCCACATCGCAGCCTTGGTGGGCGTCAGGCATCGCTTTTGCTTTGAAGAGCCCGGCAACATGGGCATCCCCTTCCGGCCTCAGGCGCAGCGCGTGCCCGCTCGCTTGGCATGGAGGAGATGCACCAAGTTGGTGAATACCTCTCGCGCGGCGGCGCACAGATTCTGTGCATCACCGCCGAGTCCGGTATCGACAATTCGACCGAGGGAGCAGTGCATAACATGTCGATCGACTGGAAAACCTATGACCCATCGCCCTTCTACGACGAGCTGATCGCCGCAAAGGGCAAGCCGAGGGCGGTGGCAAAGCATCTCACACAGTATCTCGCCTCGCTCGACGATGCCGAGATCCAGGCACGCAAACGCGCGGCGGAGCTTGCGATCATCGAGATGGGCGTGAGCTTCACGATCTACAGCGAGGGCGAGAACATCGACCGCGCGTGGCCGTTCGACATCATTCCGCGCATCATCCCGAGGCGCGAGTGGGACAAGGTGCAGGAGGGCCTGGTACAGCGGCTCACGGCGCTCAACATGTTCATCTGCGACATCTACAACGAGCAGCGCATCGTCAGGGATGGCGTGGTGCCCGAGTACGTGTTCGCCAACTCCAAGAATTTCCGCAAGCAGTGCGTGGGCATCACCCCGCCGCATGGCGTGTGGGCACACATCTGCGGTTCCGACCTGGTGCGCGACAAGGACGGGACCATCTATGTGCTGGAGGACAACCTGCGGGTGCCCTCAGGCGTGTCCTACATGCTGGAGAACCGCCAGGTCACGAAGCGGGTGTTCCCGGAGCTGTTCGAGAACTCCAGCATCCTCCCGGTGGATGAGTACCCTTCGCAGCTTTTCGACATGCTCGCGTCGATCTCGCCACGGCCGCAGGACTACCCCACGGTGGCGGTGCTGACGCCGGGCATCTTCAACTCGGCGTACTTCGAGCACTCCTACCTCGCACAGCGCATGGGCGCGCATCTCGTGGAAGGCGCCGACCTGGTGGTGGGCGAGGACGACTGTGTCTACATGCGCACCATCGACGGCCTGGAGCGGGTGGACGTGATCTACCGCCGCATCGACGACGAGTTCATGGACCCGGAGGCCTTCAACCCGCAGTCCATGCTGGGCGTGCCCGGCCTGATGCGCGCCTGGCGCAACGGCAAGGTGGGGCTCGCCAACGCACCGGGCTCGGGCGTCGCCGACGACAAGGTGATCTACAACTACGTGCCGGCAATGATCAAGTACTACCTCGACCAGGAGGCGATCATCCCCAACGTGCCGACCTACATGTGCGTGGATGACAAGGTGCGCGACTACGTCATCGAACACCTCGAGGAACTCGTGGTGAAGCCAGCCAACGAATCGGGCGGCTATGGCATGTTGGTCGGGCCGCACTCCACCAAGAAACAGCGCACCGAGTTTGCTCAGCTCATCCGCAAGGATCCGCGTAACTACATCGCGCAGCCCACGCTGAGCCTGTCGGTGGCGCCCACGCTGTGCGAGGAAGGGCTGGCACCGCGCCACCTCGACCTTCGGCCGTTCATTCTGCAAGGCGCGCGCACCGACGTCACCGCGGGCGGCCTGACAAGGGTGGCGATGCGCAAGGGTTCGCTGGTGGTCAATTCATCCCAGGGTGGCGGCAGCAAGGACACCTGGATCGTGGACGAGGGAGTCTGAACATGCTGTCAAGAGTGGCCGAGCGCCTTTACTGGATGGCGCGATACGTCGAGCGCGCAGAGAACACCGCGCGCATGATCATGGCGTTCAACACGATGATGCTGGACATGCCGCGGGAGGCCCAGCCCTCCTGGCGGGAGCTGGTGTCGGTAACCGGCACCGACGAGATCTTCGATGCCCACTATCAGCGCCCCGACGAACGCAACTGCGTGAAGTTCCTCGTCGCCGACGCCTACAACCCGAGCTCCATCCTCAGCTCGCTGCGAGCCGCACGCGAGAACGTGCGCACCACACGCGACCTGGTGCCCACCGAGGCCTGGGAGGTGGTCAACGAGCTTTATATCTTCGCCCGCGACAACGCGGAGTCCGGCATCGGCAAGCGCGCCCGCTACGACTTTCTCTCCGAGGTCGTGCAGCGCTGCCAGACGCTGGCCGGCCTGCTGCGCGGCTGCATGAGCCATGATTCGGCGTTCGACTTCATCTCGCTCGGCCGCATGCTCGAGCGCGCCGACATGTCCAGCCGCCAGATCGACGTGGGTGCGGTGCGCCTGCTCGTCACCGGGCAGGCCACCGACCCAAAGCCATACGAGGGCCTGATGTGGACCTCGGTGTTGCGCTCGCAGAGCGGCTTCCAGATGTACCGTCAGCACGTCAAGCGACGCATCAACGGTGTGGATGTGGTGCGCTTTCTGCTGCAGGATCTGCCCTTCCCGCGCGCGATGGCGCACGCGCTGTCGCAGGCGCAGGCTGCGCTGGAGCGCCTTCCGCGCAACGAGGAGCCGCTCCAGCACGCACAACGTGCCCTACGGCATGTCATGGAGGCCGACGTCGCGACGCTGATCGGCGAGGGTGGTCTGCACGACTTCATCGACGAACTGCAGGCCGAGATCGGCGAGATCCACAACGCGGTTGCCTATCGCTGGTTTCCCACGGGACTTCTCGCTGACTGAACGATCTCGGGAAAGGCCCGACACACGCCCCTGCGGATGCGGCACACCGTGACGGGCAGGATCAGTGCACTGCCGACAGCTCCCACACGCCGGCCGGCGGGGTGTTACGCCACACGGTCGTGAGCCGGCGCCAGCGCAGCCCTTCGGTCGCCTTGAAGGGCGCGCGCGGCTGGTATGTGAATTGGATGAGCTTGCGCTCGTGGGAGCGAGACAGGAATTCGCACAGACTCAGCGCAGTCTCGCTCGCGATGTTGGGCGGGAGGGAGCGGAAGGGCAGGCTGGAGACCAGAACGATTCGCCCTGGCGCATGCAGATGTTCGTCAACCACCTCGCGCGCACTCGCCTGACGGACATCCACCTGCGGATGGCGCCGCTTGAGCCTGTGCGCGAGGCTCGGCTGGATTTCCACGGCAACCAGTGGCGTATGCGGGAGGCGCTGCAACAACGCCGTGGTCACCGGCCCAGTGCCCGCGCCAAGCTCGATGACGAGATCGGCTCCGCTGGCGGCATGTGCCATGGCTCCGGCAAGAAAGCGCGAGGAAGGCAGCACTGCGCCGGTTTCGGCAGGACTCTTGAGCAGGGCAAGCAGAAGTTGCACGGGCATGGGGGCCTACTAACGATTCGTCGGTCTCCGCGACCGCCGACCGGGCCAGGGCCACGCCGCGTGTGCTGGAGTCATACAGGCAGGATACCCGAGATTATGGCCCTGGCGCACCCGCGCGTCAGCGTCCCGGCGTAACGTGATGTGGCATACCCCGTCGGCCGGTCATCGTCGGCTGCTCAGGTAGTCGACGACCGCGTCGATGTTGGCTGCCCCGAGTTGCCGAACCGCTCCGGTCATCGGCGGATAGAGACGCTCGCCGCTCATGTCCATGTAACGCTTGAGACTGGTGCGCAGATATTCAGGCTGCTGTCCGGCGAGACGCGGGAAGGACGCGTCTCCGCCCGCATCCTCGCGATGGCAGCGCGCGCAGAGCTTCGCGAAGTGCTCCGCCCCCTCCTCAGCGCGCGCGCCAGCCGCGGCAACAGCCGGCTGGGGTGTCGCGGTGGCATAGAAGACCGCAATACGCGCCTTGTCGTCGTCACTGAGCACCTTCATCAGGCCCTGCATGAACGCATCGCGACGCTTTCCGGACAGGAAGGCGTCGATCTGGTCCAACAGGTAGTCCGGATGCTGTGCGGCGAGGTTGGGCACGTCGCGCATCTTGCTGGTGCCGCTCTCGCCGTGGCAGTTGGCACAGAAGAACGCCGCCCGCTCGCCCTCCGCTGCAAACTGGGCGCGCATCGCCGGGTCGCCCATCGCCTGCTGTACCTGAGCGCGCACATCGCCACCATGCGCCAGCGGGACCATGCAGAACGCAAGAACTGCAAGCAAACTGTTGGATATGGAGGCCATGTACGCTCCCGTCATTGGCGGAATCGATTTACATTGAACGGGAACGAAAATAACAGAAACGATGAACCAATGCGCGACACCCTGTCACGATCGACATGGGAAGCTTCCCGGGCGCACCGCGGCAGCCTATGCAGGAGACCGGCTATGCTGACGGCGCCTCCCCGCCGCATGGTGATGGTGCTTCACCTGCAGCTTGTCGCCATGACCACGGTTGCGGCCGCCCAGCCGCCCGATCCCGCACTGATCGCGGTGGATGTCGGCCACACCGTGACGGCTCCGGGCGCGCTCAGCGCGCGGGGCCGGACGGAACTCGGCTTCAACCGCGCCCTTGCCGGGCAGGTGCAGGAGGCCTTGTCGCGGCTACAGCTCGGGGTCCGGCTCGTCAACGCTGACGGACAGATCGGCTCGCTGCGCGCGCGCACCGATGCGGCGGCCGACGCCGATTTCCTGCTTTCGATCCACCACGACTCGGTGAACGAATGGGCACTCCGCGAGTGGACCTACGAAGGCCGCACGCAATACTACTCGGACACCTGGAGCGGGCACTCGCTGTTCGTGTCGCGCCGCAATCCGGACCTCGTCCACAGCCTGCTGTGCGCGTCGGCCATCGGCGCACGATTGCAGCGCAGCGGCTTCACACCCACCACCAAGAATGCACGCCGTCACGCTTACGCGGATGCGCAGCACGCGGTGCATTACTACGACAATCTGGTGGTCCTGCACAGCGCGCGCCAGCCGGCAGTGCTGTTCGAAGCCGGGGTGATCCGGCACCGGGAGGAGGAGTTGCAGCTGCTCGATCCGCTTCGCCAGGCGCGCATGGCCGGGGAGATCGCGACCGGCATCGCCGCTTGCATGCAGGTGCGCCACCTGGCCTCGCCCTACGCGCGCCCCCCGGCGGCGGAACCGGGAGCCAGCAAGGGGCGCTGACGGCACCTCAGGCGCCGTTGCCGACGAAGACCGGCTCCGGCTCGAGCAGCACACCGAAGCGCACATCGACGTCGTGCCGGATCGCCGTGGCCACGCGCCATACGTCGGTGCCGACAGCACCGCCCAGGTTCACAAGCACCAGCGCCTGACGCGCATAGCAACCCACCGGGCCGAGTTGACGGCCCTTCCAGCCGCAACGTTCGATCAGCCAGCCGGCAGCGAGCTTTGCGCCGCCCGCCGGCTGATGGTAGTGCGGCATCCCTGGGTTCGCGGCGAGCAGGCGCTGCAGGGTCTGCTCATCGACGAGCGGATTCTTGAAGAAGCTGCCGGCGTTGCCGATGGTGGCGGGGTCGGGCAGCTTGCGCTGACGGATCGCGATGACTGCATCCGAGATCGCGAGCGCGTCGGGGCAGACAACTCCGGCGCCTGCGAGCTCCGCGGCGACGTCGGCATAACCGGTGACAGGCCGCCAGGCCTTGGGAAGTCGGAAGGTCACGCGTGCAATCAGCCAATGCCCCGCTTGTGCGCGCTTGAACACGCTGTCGCGATAGCCGAACGCACACTCCGCGCGGCCGAAGCGCCGCAGTCGGCCGTCCTCGAGCGAGACCGCATCCAGCCATGCAAAACGGTCGACGAGTTCCAGCCCGTATGCGCCGATGTTCTGGACGGGCGCAGCACCGACCGTTCCGGGAATCAGGGACAGGTTCTCCAGCCCCGGCCAGCGGTGTGCCAAGGTCCAACGGACGAAGTCGTGCCAGGGTTCGCCACCACCGGCTTCGACATACCAGGCATGGCGATCCTCGCCGACGAGGCGGCGACCACGGATCGCATTCTTCAACACCCAGCCATCGATGTCGCCCAGCAAAACGAGATTGCTGCCACCGCCCAGCACCAGCCGATGCGCGTCATCCCAGGCTGGGGCGGCGCGTTCCCGCCCAATGTGCGCAAGCAGGCGAGACACGTCGGGCTCGGCGCCAATCGATACGAAGCGTGCGGCCCGACCAGGCAATCCGAAGGTGTTGAAGGGCTGCAGGTCCACCGCCTCGCGCCACGGCTGCAGCACAGGCTCCGAATCAGCGCGCATGGCGGGCCTCACCGGCGGGCAACTGCGCGATCGGCCAGATACGGTCGTACATCAGGTTGAAACCGAACGCGTAGACCACATACACAAGCGCAAGCGCGAGATCCGCGAGCAAAGCCTCGAGCCAGCCCATGCCCGTCCAGACCATGATCACCGGCAAGGTCAGCATCAGCAGTCCCAGCTCGAAGCCCAGCGCGTGCCCTACCCGCCAGCGCAACGGCCGGCGGTCGGCGGTGCGTCCGCTCAGGCGTCCGTCCAACCAGTCGAAGGTGGTGTTGTACGCACCGTTCCACACTGCCGCCACCGCCGACAGGATCGCGAGAAGACCCGCAGACTCCAACAAGGACACGCCACTCGCCCAGGCGAAGGGTGGCGTGATCATCACCAGTCCGCCGATCTCGAACAGCGCAATCTGCCGACAACGGTCAGCGAAAGAACGAAGTTTGGGTTTGACCGGGTCCACGTGCGAGCCAACGGAGTAAACAGAGTGGATAAACGGAGTAGAATTCCAGGCCCTTACCGGACGGTCAGTGCGCACACTGCAACCCTCCGGCCCGGCGCGGGAGGCGACGCCGGGAGGACTCTCAGACAGAGGCGTGCGGACCGACAGCCACGAACGCCCGGCACCACCCGACACCCCGGCGTGGCCCCAACAGCTTGCAGGCTGCGGTGACCCCGCCAGCCCATAAAACCGGACCAGACTGTACCATGCTTCCTCACCTTCGTCCCATTGCCTCGCTGATGTTCGGCACCGCGCTGCTGCTGCTCGGCAATGGTCTCCTGGGTACCCTCATCGCGCTGCGTGGCAGCCTGGAGGGTTACTCCGACCAGCTCCTCGGCCTGATGGGTTCGGCCTACTTCGTCGGCTTCTTCATCGGCACCTACGCCGTGCCCAAACTGATTCGGCGCATGGGTCACATCCGTGCCTCGAACTTCTTCTCCGCCGCCATCGCCGCGTCCATCCTCGCCCACTCGGTGTTCATCGACCCGTGGGTGTGGATGGGACTCAGGGTGATCACCGGCATCGCGCTGGTGGGTTTCTACACCGTCATCGAGAGCTGGCTCAACAGCCAGACCGCGACCGAGCGGCGCGGTCAGGTGTTTGCGTTCTACATGGTGGTGAATATGGTGGCGATCGCCGGTGCGCAACAGTTCCTGCACCTCGCACCGGCCTCGGACCTGATCCTGTTCTCGATCGCAGCCATCATGGTCAGCCTGTCGGTGATGCCCATCGCATCCACTCGGCTGCCCCAGCCGCCGATCGCCAAGGTGCCGCGTCTGACCCTGCGCAGGATCTGGGCTGCTGCGCCGGTGGCCTTCGTCGGCGCGATCGCGTCCGGATTGACGATGGGCACCTTCTGGAGCATGGGGCCACTCTATGCCGCCCGCCTCGGGCTGAGCGAAGCGGGAATCGCCACGCTCGTGACGACCATGATCATCGGCGGCGCCGTACTGCAATGGCCTCTCGGGCGTCTCTCCGATCGCTATGACCGCCGCTATGCGCTGGCCACCGCCTCGGGCGGCGCCGCCATCGCCGCAGTGGCGATGGCGCTGCTCGGTCATCACGAGAAGCCGCTGCTGGTGGCCGCATTCATCTACGGCGGCACCGCGTTCGCGATCTATCCCATCGTGGTTGCGCACCTCATCGACCACCTCTCGCAGGACAACATCCTCTCCGGCAATGCGGGGATCCTGCTGCTGTACGGCATCGGCGCTGTGATCGGACCGGCAAGCGCGGGCGCCCTGATGAACCTGCTGGGCGCCGCGGCGATACCAATGTTCTTTGCCGCCGTGATGACGCCGCTGACCGCCTTCGTGATCATCAAGTCGCGTCACACCCGTGATGAGATCGTCGACAGCCCTGGCCAGTTCGTACCCATGATGCGCACGGCAGAGACCGCGCTCGAAATGGCAAGTGCGATCGCCGAACAGCAGATGCATGGGAGCCGTACGCCCCCCCAGCCTGCAGACGTCGAAGCCCAAGCCGCGCCACAACCGGGCAGCGAGTCGAACGGGGGCGACCACAGCGGCGCCGATGCCTCCGTGGCGGCGACGGAAGACAGTCGCAGTGCGGTCTCCGAGGGCAACCCGGAAGTCAACGCGAAGTCGGAGAAGCACTGACCATGCTGTGCCCTGCCCTCGTACTGTCGCATGCCGGCCCGCAGGCATGCGACGGGTTGACCCGAACTTCCGCAAGCGCCGGGATTCCGGTAACGTGCGCGGAAAAGTGTTGCCATTTGCTACCGTGACGCGTGCTCACTGCTCACACGTAGGATTGGATCCATCTCACTCAGGGAAACGAATGCTCGAGCTTGACAATATCGTCAAGGCCTTTGGTGGCTTCCGTGCCGTCGACGGCTGTAGTTTCAAGGTCAACCAGGGCGAGATCCTGGGTCTCGTCGGCCCCAACGGGGCGGGAAAGACCACGCTGTTCGGCCTCATCGCCGGTGCGCTGCAGCCCACATCCGGCACCATCCGCTTTCTCGGGGAAGACGTCACGCCGCTCTACACCGACGCGCTTTTCCACAAGGGCCTGGTGCGCACCTTCCAGATTCCGCATGAGTTCCACCGCCTGACCGTGCTGGAGAACCTCATGATGGTGCCTCCGCGGCAGCCGGGCGAGAACCTTTTCTCGAACTGGCTGAACTGGTCGGGCGTGAAGAAGTGCGAGGAAGAGGTGCGCGCCAAGGCGGTCGAGACGCTCGCCTTCCTCGAACTCACCCACGTCACCGACGAGAAAGCCGGAAACCTCTCAGGTGGCCAGAAGAAGCTGCTCGAGCTCGGTCGTACCATGATGACCGACGCCAAACTGGTGCTGCTCGACGAACCCGCTGCGGGCGTGAACCGTACCCTGCTGCGCAAGCTCGAGGAGAAGATCCAGATCCTCAACCGCGAGCGCGGCTACACCTTCATCCTGATCGAGCACGACATGGAGATGATCGAGAAGCTGTGTCACCCGGTCGTCTGCATGGCCGAGGGCAAGGTGCTGATTCAGGGAGACTTTCACACCGTGCGTAGCGACCCGCGCGTGCTCGAGGCCTATCTGGGAGAGCCTGCCGGCGATGCGCGCGAGCAGGCACAGCACGATCCGCATGTCGAGGAGGCCCGCGAAGAGGAACTCCACAAGGAGGACCTATGAGCGCAGTACAGACCCGAGCGGCCACGGCGCTGCAGGCCGTGCTCTCGATGGAAGGCGTGCGCGGAGGCTACGGCGACGCGGACATCCTGCAGGGCGTCTCGATCACCGTCGCCGAACGCGAGATCGTGGTGATCGTCGGCCCCAACGGCGCTGGCAAGTCCACTGCGATGAAGTCGGTGTTCGGCCTGCTCAACGTCCGTGGTGGCAGGATCATCTTCGACGGCGAGGACATCACCGGCTGGGCGCCGAACCGCATCGTGCGGCGCGGCATCTGCTACGTACCGCAGGTGGACAACGTGTTCCGCGAGATGACGGTGCACGAGAACTTCGAGATGGGCGGCTTTCTGCGCAAGGGCGATCTCTCGGCCGCCTTCGACCGCATCTACGGCCTCTTCCCCGACCTCAAGGCCAAGCGCCGCAACCTGGCGGGCGACCTCTCCGGCGGACAACGCCAGATGGTGGCGATGGGGCGCGCGCTGATGCTGGACCCGAAATTGCTGCTTCTCGACGAGCCGACCGCGGGCCTGTCACCGAAGTACATGGAGCAGATCTTCCAGATCACCCGCGATGTGCGCGACAGCGGCGTGGCGATCATGCTCGTCGAACAGCACGCGAAGCAGGCGCTTGCGTTCTGCGACCGCGGCTACGTGCTGGCTACCGGCGCCAACCGCCATGAGGGCACGGGGAAGGCGCTGCTGGCCGATCGCGAGGTGGCCCAGATGTTCCTGGGTGGCTGACATGCACAGGCGGCGCGCCGCGTCAGCCGAGGGGCAGCCGCAGGCAGAGCGACCTTATCAATAGCGACGGCGAAACAAGAAGAACGACAGCACATGACATTCATCGATTTCATCAACTTCCACATCGTGCCAGGCATCGTGCTCGGTTCGATCTATGCGGTGGGCGCCATCGGCATCACAATGGTGTTCGGCATCCTGCGTTTTGCCCACCTCGCGCACGGTGACCTGGCGACGCTGGGCGCCTTTGTCGCGCTCACCGTGGTCGGCATGGTCGGCACCGGCAGCCCCTGGATTGCACTGCCGGTGGCGATGGTGGTGTGCGCTGCGGTGGCGATCGGGCTGGACAAGGTGTTCTACGATTACCTGCGCAACCGCCCCAAGATCCTCACCGTGATGGCCTCGCTGGGTGTCGCGCTGATGCTGCGCTCGGTGGTGCAGGTGGTATGGGGTGTCGATCCCACCACCTACACCCGCGGTATCGTCCGCCCGGATGAGTATTTCGGCATCCTGCTGCGCCCGCGCGAGCTCTACACCCTGTTGGCCGTCATCATCATCGTGGTGGGGCTGGAGACCTTCCTGCGCACCTCCAAGTGGGGCAAGGCGATGCGCGCGATGTCCGACAACCCTGATCTGGCGCGGCTTTCCGGTGTGGACAACCGCAAGGTGACGATGCTCACCTGGGGCATCGTCGGTGCGCTCGCCGCGGCATCGGGTTTCCTGCTCGGGGTGAACAACGAACTCAACTCGATGATGGGCTGGCACCTGCTGCTGCCGATGTTCGCCGCGGCGATCCTGGGTGGCGTGGGCAAGGTGGAGGGCGCGCTGCTGGGCGGACTGATCGTCGGCATCGCCGAGGAAATGGCGGTGATGATCCTGCCGGGTCAATACAAGGCGGCCACGGCATTCGTGATCCTGCTGCTGATCCTGCTGGTACGCCCGCGTGGCCTGTTGAACGGTAAGGTGCTCTGATGGAATTGATCGGTCTCGCCAACTACGGCATCTTCATTGCGATCCTGATCGGCATCTACGCGCTGCTGTCGCTCGGGCTCAACATCCAGTGGGGCTTCACCGGGCTCTTCAACGCCGGTATTGCGGGCTTCTTCGCGGTTGGGGCCTATACCTCCGCGATCCTCACCAGCCCGCATGTGGCCGGACGTGTCGGCGGCTTCGAGATGCCCATCCTCATTGGCTGGGCGGGCGCGGTGGTCGCTGCTGCGCTGATCGCCTGGCCGATCGGGAAGATCTGCCTGCGTTTCCGATCCGACTATCTGGCGATCGCGACCATCGGCATCGCCGAGATCATCCGCCTGGTGGCGAAGTCCGAGGACTGGCTGACCGGCGGCGCGCGCGGCATAACCGGCATCCCGCGCCCATTCGGTGATCTCGAGTACGTGCAGTCACAACTCGCCTACCTGGCGCTGGTCGTCATCGCTGTCGTGGTGGTGTATTTCCTCGTCGAGCGCCAGCTGAAGGCTCCGTGGGGCCGGATGATGCGTGCGATCCGCGACAACGAGGCTGCCGCCGCCGCGATGGGCAAGCAGGTCGAGGCTCGCCGCCTCCAGGCCTTCATCTTCGGCGCCGCGATCATGGGACTCGCCGGCGCGCTGTACGTGCATTTCAATCGCTCGATCACGCCCGACGCGATCGACCCGATGATCGCCACCTTCCTGATCTGGATCATGCTGATCCTGGGCGGCTCGGGCAACAACCGCGGCGCGATCCTAGGCGCGATCATCATCTGGCTGATCTGGTCGGTGTCGGAGATGCTCACCGACCAGCTACCCTCGGATATCGCGCTGCAGGCCAAATACATCCGCATGTTCCTGGTCGGGCTGACGCTGCAGTTGGTGCTGCGCTTCCGTCCCGAGGGGATCCTGCCGGAAGACCGCAACGTGCGGCACGGCCACTGAGGCCGGGAACGTAAGCCAAGCAAGACGAACCAAGCCGTACCCCTGGGGTACATTCAACTGGAGGACTGAACGTGAAGCGTAAGACGACTGCAGGACTGATCACCTCTCTCTTTGGTGTCGCGCTGCTGGGTGCCGCGCCGGCCCATGCGCAGAATGTGAAGATCGGCCTTCTGGACGGCATCACCGGGCCGATCGCGGCGATGGCGCCGGCAATGCTCGAGGCCAAGAAGCTCGCGATCGCCCAGATCAACGAGCAGGGCGGCATGCTCAAGGGCGGCAAACTCGAGTTTGTCAGTGGCGACAGCGGTTGCAACGCCCAGATCGCCACAGACGCGGCCACCAAACAGGTGAACATCGAGCGCGTCGTCGGTGTGGTCGGCCCGGCCTGCTCGGGCGCAGTGCTCGCCGCGGCCAACTCTGTCACCGTCCCGGCCGGCGTGCTGATGATCACCGCATCGGGCACCTCGCCGCAAATCACCGGCGTGGCCGACAAGGACCTCGTGTTCCGCACCGTGCCGTCCGACGACTACCAGGGCCGCGCACTTGCCCGCACCGTCAAGGCCGGCGGCACCGCCAAGGTGGCAGTCGCCTATCTCAACAACGACTACGGCAAGGGCCTTGCCGAAGCATTCAAGGCCGAGTTCGAAGCGCTGGGCGGCGCGATCGCCGGTTACTCCGGCCATGAGGAAGGCAAGGCCTCCTACCGCTCCGACCTCGCCGAGCTCGCCAAGGGCGGTGCCGACACGCTGGTGATCTTCGACTATGGTGACGGCACCGGCCTCACCATCCTGCGTCAGGCGCTGGAGAACAACTTCTTCAAGAACTATGTGGGCGCTGACGGCATGAAGTCCGACGCGGTGACCCGCGAGATCGGTGCAGACAACCTCAAGACCTTCTTCACCTCGTCCCCGGTGGGTGAAGCCTCCGCCTCGCTCGAAGCCTTCAACGCCGCATTCAAGGCGGCTGGCCAGGACCCCAACGCGATCTTCACCACCACCTCCTACGACGCGACCTTCCTGATGGCACTGGCGATCGAGAAAGCGGGCGGCGACAAGGCGAAGCTGGCCGAATCGCTGCGCGCGGTGTCGAGCGCACCGGGCGAACCGATCATCGCCGGCGAGTGGGCGAAGGCGAAGAAGCTCATCGCCGAAGGCAAGGACATCGACTACAAGGGCGCCTCGGGCGAGCACGAGTTCGACAAGGCAGGCGACGTACCGGGCACCTATGCCTACTTCAAGGTGAGCGGCAACACCTACGAGAAGGTCAGCGACATGAAGTGACCGCCACCCGCGGCGCAGTCAGGTACGGCCGGGCATGCCCGGCCGTTTTTCCATCTGCGCACTGCGCAGAAGGGGCAGAGCCATTCACCAGCCTGAAGTACTCGCTAGCCCCGCACAGGCTGCGAGACGGGTGCGGTGGCTGTCAGCCGACCCGGCCGTCGCTCTTCACCCGGCCGATGCGGATGACTTCGGGCACCCGACGTACCGCGCGCATCACCATCGCGAGATGCATGCGGTCACGCACCTGGATGGTGAGGTTGAGCGCGGTGTAGATGCCCTGCTCCTTGTCCATGGTGACGTTCTGGATGTTGCAGTCGGTGTCCGAGATCGCGCTCGCAACGCGTGCCAGCACGCCGCGCGCCTCCTTGGTGAGCACCCGCATGGTGACGTCGAACATGCGGTCGTGGCTGTATTCCCACTCCACATCCACCCAGCGCCCGCGGTCGCCCCGCAGCTTGGCGATGGCGGTGCAGTCGTGGCAATGCACCTCCAGCCCCTTGCCCTTGCGGATGAGGCCGATGATCGGGTCGCCCGGGATGGGCTGACAGCAGTTGCCGAGCTGCACCGCAATGCCCTCGCTGCCGGAGATCAGGATCGCAGACGCCGGCTTGGGCTTGACCACATCCGGCCGGCCGGACTCCTGATCCTGCGCCTGCGACAGGCGCCGCGCCACGATCGCGGGCAGGCGCTTGCCGAGACCGATGTCGGCGAGGATCTCCTTCTTGATCTTGACGCCGCGGTCGCGCAGGAAGCGATCCCAGGCGAAGGTGCTGACCTGGCCGAGGGTGAGGCCATACACGCGCAGCGCCTGGTTGAGCAGGCGCTCGCCGAGCGTCACGGATTCCTCGTGCTGCGCATTCTTGAGGAAGTGGCGGATCTGCGCGCGCGCCTTGCCGGTGCGCACATAGGAGAGCCACGCCGGGTTGGGGTTGGCGTGGGCGGCGGTGATGATCTCGACCTGGTCGCCGTTGCGCAGCTCGGTGCGCAGCGGCATCAGATCGTTGTTCACCCGGCAGGCGACGCAGCGGTTGCCGATGTCGGTGTGCACCGCGTAGGCGAAGTCCACCGGGGTGGAGCCCTTGGGCAGGGAGAGGATCCTGCCCTGCGGGGTGAACACGTACACCTCGCTGGGGAAGAGATCGACCTTGACGTGCTCGAGGAACTCGGTGGCCTCGCCCGAGGTGGACTGCAGCTCCAGCAGCGATTGCAGCCAGGAGTGCGTCTTCTGCTGCAGCTCGGTGAGGGTTTTCTCGTCGTCCTTGTAGAGCCAGTGCGAGGCGACGCCGCTCTCGGCGATGTGGTGCATCTCGGCGGTGCGCACCTGGATCTCGATCGGCGTGCCGAAGGGGCCGATCAGCGTGGTGTGCAGCGACTGATAGCCGTTGGCCTTGGGCAGCGCGATGTAGTCCTTGAACTTGCCCGGCACCGGCTTGTACATCGAGTGCAGCGCGCCGATCGCGAGGTAGCAGGTGGGGATGTCCTTGACGATCACGCGCAGGCCGTAGATGTCCAGCACCTGCGAGAAGCTCAGCCGCTTCTCGACCATCTTGCGGTAGATCGAGAACAAGTGCTTCTCGCGCCCCTGCACATCGGCGCTGATGTGCCAGACCGGCAGACGCTCCTCGACGCCCTTCAGCACCTTGCCGATGACCTCGCGGCGGTTGCCCCGCGCCGCCTTGATCGCCTTCGACAGGGCGCGGAAACGCATCGGATACTTGTGCTCGAAGGAGAGCTCCTGCAGCTCGCGGAAGAGGTTGTTGAGCCCCAGCCGATTGGCGATCGGGGCGTAGATCTCGAGCGTCTCGTTGGCGATGCGACGGCGCTTGGCAGGCCGCATCGAGTCCAGCGTACGCATGTTGTGCAGCCGGTCGGCGAGCTTGATCAGGATCACCCGCAGGTCGGTGGCCATCGCCAGCAACATCTTGCGGAAGTTCTCCGCCTGCGCCTCTTCCTGGGAGCGAAACTCCATCTTGTCGAGCTTGGAGAGCCCGTCCACGAGCTCTGCCGAGGTCTTGCCGAAGCGCTCGGCGATCTCTTGCTTGGAGATGTGGGTGTCCTCCATCACGTCGTGGAGGAGAGCGGCGATCAGCGCCTGCGGATCGAGGTGCCAGTCGGCGACGATGTCGGCCACGGCGACCGGGTGCGACACGTAGGGCTCGCCGCTGATGCGGAACTGCCCTTCATGGGCGCTTGCGGAGAAGTGGTAGGCGGCCTCGATGCGGCCGACGTCCTCAGGCTTGAGGTAGGACTCGAGCTTGGCCTTCAGCCGCGCGAAGTCGAGCGCCAGGACCGGAGATGCCGGCGGAGGTGCTGCGGGATCCTGCGCAGCCGCTGGAGACGGCGAAGGGGCGGGGACGGCGCTGGTGGCTTCCATGTATGCGCTCCATCCCCGTGCCGGGTCAGGCCTGGCCGCGGTTGAGGATTTCCAGCCCGACCTTGCCCGCAGCGATTTCACGCAGCGCAATCACGGTGGGCTTCTCCTTGTTGTTGCGGTCGAGTTCGATCTGCGGCGACGAACCGATGGTGATCTGACGGGCACGATAGGTGGCCGCGAGCGTCAGCTGGAAACGGTTGGGAATGCGCTGCAGACAGTCTTCGATGGTGATGCGGGCCATGGATCAATCCTGTTCAATGAAGTCGAAAAATTGCAGATGTCGCAGGCGCTGGTTGGCATATCGCAGCCGCGCAGCCCTGACCACCGCCACCAGATCGCCGATGGCTTCCTGCAACTCGTTGTTAAGTATAACGTAATCGAACTCCCCCACATGGCGCATTTCGCCACGCGCACCGAGCAGGCGGCGCGCGATGACATCCGCGCTGTCGGTGCCGCGCCCGCGCAGACGGTTCTCGAGTTCCTCCATGGTGGGCGGCAACACGAACACGCCCACCGCCTCGGGAAACACCTTGCGCACCTGCTGCGCGCCCTGCCAGTCGATCTCGAGCAGGATGTCGCGCCCGGCCGATATTTGCGCCTTCAACCAGGTCTTGGAGGTGGCGTAGTAATTACCGTGGACCTCCGCCCATTCGAGGAATTCCCCCTGATCGCGCAGCGCACGGAACTGCGCGACATCCACGAACTGGTAGTCGCGCCCGTGCTCCTCGCCCGGGCGCGGGTCGCGGGTGGTGTAGGAGATCGACAGCTGCACGTTGGGATCGCGTTCCAGCAATCCACGCACCAGTGTCGTCTTGCCCGCACCGGACGGTGCGGTGATGATGATCAGGGTTCCGGGCATGAGGGCTTCGGCACGTGCGCACCGCGCCGACAGGTTGGTTGATCGGTTTGCTTCCAAGCCCGATTGTGCCAGCACAGGCCGCCATGCGCCATGGTGCACGGCACAAACCGCGGCCCGCGAAGCGTGCGCCTCACCGCGTCAGCCGAGCTTGCAATCGGTTGCCAGCGGCGCCCCGGAGCGGCCGTCGAGCAGTACGCTCTTCCACGGCAGGTCTATCCACACCAGCCCGCTCTGGCGGTCCTCGAAGCGCGGCAGACCGGAGGCGGAGGCATCACGCTCGAGCACATGGCGCTGACCGCGCCACAGCACCGTCACGCGCTGGTCACGGCCCTGGACCTGTGCCCGCTCCACGCCGACGCGCACGCCCTGTTCGCAGGCATAGCTACCGCCAGCGAGGCCGAACTCGAGCTGCCCACCGCCGGGGCGCTCCACCACCGACGGCAACTCCGCCGGGCGACTCGTGCAGGCGCTCAGCAACAGCGCAGACAACATCGCCAGCAGGGTGCGGGTAACGGTTCCGTTTGCCAAGGGTTCAGACCTCCAGGTTTGCATCGATGGCATCCGGGCAGTTACGGGGACGGCCGCATACGCGGCACCGACCCGCCCTCACACCGTGCGCCCGGCCTGCTGGCGGCAGGCATCGCAGTCTTCCCATGGCAGACAGTCACACACGCGCGCACGTTCCAGGTAGCGGCTCCCCACCTGCACGATGCCAGCCTCGGCTGCAGTCTTGCCCGCGTCGCGCGCGACGACCGTGGCGTTTGCTGCGGGTGTGGCAGCGTCATGCGGCACGGGAGACCAGCGCGCGAACAGGGCAGGATCGACCTTGCCGTCGATGTACCACAGCTTGCGCGCAGCATCCCAGCGCGCGCCGAGCTTCTTGGCCTCGTCCTTCTCGGCGAAGGGCACCTTCAGGTTCATGCGCATGGCGTCACAGGCTCACGGAGACGGGCATGCATTATAGGGCGCCCGGCCGGCTGCTCGCGCACCTGTCGCGCCGACAGGCCAATCCATCAAACACAGTGTCGGAGAATTTTACACTCGCGCCACCCAAGCCCTCTTCGCCCGCTGGCACAAGGTCGCGATGATTTTCAACGTTCTGAAAAATATGATGTATTTCAAAGAGTTAACGATCTGGCGCTGAAATTGCTGCAAGTGGACGACATGTATGGCCGACTCGGCCAGCCACGCCCCCCGGGAGAACAGACATGCACCAAGCCCTTGTCGCCGGACTTCTCGCCGCGGCCTCCGCGACGCTCGTCACGCCCGCCCTAGCCGACCCGCTCTTGAGAATGGAAGTGCAGTTCGACGCACTCAAACGCTCGTACGCATTCATGGGAGACGGCTCGGTGCGTGTCACCTGCGACGGTTCGGTGCTGATCGCCTGCGATGGCTCGGTCCTGCCCGTTCCGGATGTATCCTTCCGCACCCTGGGCGACGGGTCGGTAAGGGAGCTCTCCTCCTTCTGGCTGCTCGGTGACGGCTCGGTCAGAACTGGCAATTTTCAACCGCAGGACGTGGACGCGATCAACTTCACCGCCTTGACGTTCAGCCCCAATCCATTCATGTCGGCCTCACTTGCGGTGACGGACTTCGGCACGCCGACGAGCTTTCTGGTGACGTTCTTCGGCCCGCTCGTCCTTGGTGCGAACGCGTTCGCCTTCACCCTCGACGGCAATGCGGTCCTGACCGATGCCGGCAGGGACGGCGTATCGGCTGACGCAGTTTCGCAGTATGGGTTTGATGGGCTCGTCTTTGGCGCAGTCGATGGCATTGGCGTCGCATCCCTGGGCGCCGGCGGGCTCACCGGTGACGGCACGTACCCGCTTGGCCAGAGTACGGGGAGCGGAAGCTGCGTCAGTTGCGCGAGTCAGTGGCTCTCGATGGGTTTTCTCGGGAGCGGCGGCGGCGATCAGATGCAGTTGAGCGCAACGTTCGACCTTGCGCGTGACAATCCCGTCCCCGAACCCGGCAGCCTGGCGCTGCTCGGCCTGGGCCTTGCAGGCCTGGCTGCACTCGGCAGACGCCGCCGCTGACCGGCCGCGTTACCTGGCGGCCTCGCATCGGTCGGATAACGCAGTCCGTCACGTCGCGAACAGGCTGCCTCGGGGGCGTTCGCACGAGGCTCGGTGCGACTGGAGGTCAAGCGAACATGCCTGCCAGCCGAACTTCCCGCCCACCCAGGCCGGCCTTGAAGTGCTGCAGGCCGGGTGCTACTTCGTTGAAGCCGCCCAGATCCAGGCTGCGTACGCCACTCTGCTGCAGTTCGAGCATCGCCTGCCAGAGCAGCAGGTTGTTCGCCCCGGCCGAACGCGCGGTCTTGCCGTTCCAGGCGAGCTGATAGGTCGCGCCGCTGCCGTGACGGAGCAGCGCCACCGCCGAGCACGCGGCCCCCTGGCATGAAGCCACCCCCAGCACCAGGCACTGCGCCTTGGCGTAGTCCATCAGCAGGCGCTTCAGCAGCACCGGGGGCGTGCCCTGGTAGCCTTTCTCCTCACGGTCCAACTGATGCCAGCGCAGCAGGTCGCGGATCTGCACGGGTGAAGCCGCCCAGTCGGTGCTGAGTTCGCCCGCGGCGAGCAGCTGCTCGGCCTTGTTGAGCGCGCTGCGCCACTTGCCGCTCAGGCGCGCTCGCAGCGCCTCCGGGCGAGGCGACAGATCGACCACATGGGTCGCATAGCCGCCATGCGCAGTCGGCCGGAGGCCGCACATCACCAGGTCGAGACGCTCCGCCGCCAGCTCGGGAATCACCCGCCGACGTCGCCCGGGCCGGCGCGGAAAGCGCTTGTCGAGCGCGCGGAAGAAGGCCTCCTGCTGCGCCGGCTGACCATGGCCCGGCAGCCACAGCGGCCCGCGGTCGAGCATCAGCGCATGGATGAGCCCGCCCAGCGCGCGCTTCTCGAACCACTGGAAGATGCCGGCGACCTGTCCGTCGATGCGTACCCGGCCATGATGCGTGGCCATGTTGTAGAACCACGCATGGGCGGCACCATACACCGGGTCCTGGAGCAGGTTGGATTCCGCCACCTCGGCCAGCAGCGCCTGGTACTCCTCCGGCGGCATCGCCCAATCGATCGTCAGCTCCATGTCCCCACAGCTTCCCGTCGCAATGGGCGGATGTTACCGCGAGCGCAACCGGCGCGCGCTGCCTGATCCTGCAGCCCGGATGCTCATCCCAGACGCTACAGCCCGCGCAACCAGGCCGGGCGCAGTCCGGCGCCTGCGGGGTCGGCGATGGCGGCACGCACCTCGCCGAGCAGGCGAGCCTTGTCGGCACCCAGCGTGCCCTTGAGCACCAGCCAGTTCGAGGCGTGATCCGAGCGGAACACCGTGCGACGCAGCTCCAGCGCCGCGAGGAAGCGCTCCATCTCGACGAAGAGGCCATGCGGGTCGAGCGCCTGCCATTCCGGCCATGCCGCCATGAAGCGCCGCCCCTGGTCGTGCAGGGTGACCACCAGGGTGGACAGGTACTCGGGCTGGGTGGCGTTGGCCAGCCGCGCCGAGTTGTCGGCATGCTGCGCACTCAGCGCCTGCCCGCCCAGGCCGTTGAGGATCATCACCGAACGCGCGATGCCGGCCTCGCCGAGCTTGTCGAGCGCGCTGCGGGTGGTGTCGAAGGTTTCGCCCTTGTTCACCCGCGCGAGCACCGCGTCGTCGCCGGATTCCGCCCCCAGGTAGGCGAGCTTGAGCCCGGCCTCCGCGAGCGTGCGCAGCTCCGCCACGCTTTTCTTCGCCAGGTTGCGCGCCAGGCAGTAGCTGGACACCCGATGCACCGCCGGCAGATGCGTGCGGATCGCCTCCAGATAAACCAGCAGGCGGCGGGTGGGCAAAACCAGCGCATCGCCGTCGGCGAGGAAAACACGCCGCACCTGCGCGCCAAAGCGCTCGCCGGTGAGGCGGATGGATTCCAGCACCTCGTCCTCGCCACGCGCGCGAAAGGCCTTCTGTGGCGCGGTGTACATCTCGCAGAAGGTGCATTTGTTCCATGAACAGCCATCGGTGACCGGCAGGATCAGCGACTCGGCCTCGCTGGGCGGGCGGAACACGGGTTCGATGTAGCGGATGGGGAGCATGGCCGGGCTTTCGTGAATGAATGTCGCACTCTACAACGCCAACCCGGCGCCTGACCGGGCCGGCGGCAGTCAGGCGGGTGGTACCGGACACCATGCACGCCGGGTTGGCCAGCATTGTCTGCAGGACGCCCTCGTCTTCCTCCCGTTCTGCCGCGAAACGCAGCACGTTCAATGGGCAGTCTGGATTCGCCAGAATCGATGCGCGTTTCCTCGGAAGAACACTGTCCTTCGCAGCATGTGGAAACAATGCTACGCTGCGCATCACCCCGACCGTCTGAGCGGAACAACCACCCGGTGCTTCTACGATGATCCGTTGTCGTCTTTCCGAACTCATGCGCCAACGCAAGCTGCGCACTACCGAGCTGGCACGGCTGACCGGGCTCAACCGCAGCACCATTTCGGCGCTGTGTGGCAACACCGCGACCCGGGTCGAACTGCCGGCCATCGAGCGCCTGTGCGAGGTCTTCGACTGCGAGGTGGGTGAGCTCTTCGAACGGGTGCGCGATGCTTCCGGGGGCGCGCAATGAGCATGGGGCCGAGCCGCTGGCATGCGATTGCCGAATCGAGTTTCCCGTGGGAGCGGGAAGCGCTCGAGTGGCTCCGGGGCCACCTCCCGGACCGCGACCCCTGGCATGTCTGGAGCAACTTCGAGTTCATCGACGACCAGGGCAAGGTGAATGAGGTCGACGCGCTGGTGTTGTCGCCGGCCGGCCTGTTCCTCGTCGAGATCAAGAGCCGCCCCGGGCGTGTTTCGGGTGACGCGCATACCTGGACCTGGGTCACCGACGGGCGCACGCGCACGCTCGACAATCCCCTGCTGCTCACCGATCGCAAGGCCAAGCGTCTCGCGAGCCTGCTGCGGCGCCAGTCGGCGGTGGTCAAGGCCAAGATCCGGCTGCCCTTCGTCGAACCGATGGTTTTTCTGTCATCGAACGAGCTCGAACTGCGCCTTGCCGGGTCGGCCGCCGCCGGGGTGTTCCGTCGCGGCCGGCCCGGCGTGGCCCGGTCGGAGGATGTCGTCGTGGCGCTCTCCGAGGGGGTGCGCGGGCCGTCGCCTCATGCGGTGGACCACCACCAAGCCAGGGCCATCGCCCGGGCGCTGACCGAGGCCGGGGTGCGTCCCTCCAACAAGCACCGCCAGATCGGCGACTACGAGCTGGTCAAGCTCATCTCCGAGGGCGAGGGCTATCAGGACTGGCAGGTGCGCCATGTCAGCGTCGACTCGGTGCAGCGCCGGATCCGCATCTACACGCTGGCGAGCGCCTCCAGTCCGGAAGACCGGGTCACGCTGGCGCGTCAGGCCCGCCGGGAGTTCGAGATCCTCGAGGGCGTCGACCACGCCGGCATCCTGCGCTGCAACGACTACAAGGAGAGCGAGCTCGGCCCCGCGCTGATCTTCGACCACGACCCTGCGGCCGTGCGCCTCGACCTCCTGATCCGCGAGCGCGGCGCCCAGCTCACCGTCGATCAACGCCTGCAACTGGTGCGCGATATCGCCGAAACGCTCAGGTTCGCGCACGCCAAGCGTCTCTACCATCGCGGGCTCGGGCCGCAGAGCGTGCTGGTGCGGCAGGAGGGCGTCACGCTCAAGGTGCAGTTGATGAACTGGCAGACCGCAGCGCGGGCCATGGATGCGAGCGACACGGTGCATCGCACCACCGGTACCCGCCACGTCGAAGCCTATATCGAGGATCCGGGCCAGGTGTATCTCGCGCCCGAGCTCACCCGGGCCGACCCCGCCCATGGCGCGGAACTCGACATCTTCTCGCTGGGCTGCCTCACCTGGCTGATCTTCAGCGGCAAGCCACCGGCCAGTTCCACCCTCGAGTTGGCGGTCAGCTTGCGCGAGGGGCAGGGGCTGCGCCTGTCCGACGTGCTCGATGGCTGCGGCACCCGTCTGCAGGAGCTGGTGCAGTTCGCCACCCATCCGGACGTGCTCGGTCGCTACGACACGGTCGAGAGCTTCCTGAGCGACCTGGAAAAGGTCGAGGACGAGCTCACGATGCCCGACCCGGATGCCTGTGTCGATCCGGCCGATGCCGCCAAGGGAGACCGGCTCGAAGGGGGCTTCACCGTCCTCAGGCGCATGGGCCGTGGCTCGTCCAGCGTCGCGCTGCTGGTCGAGCGCGACAGCGCGGGTGAGAGGGCAGGGCGGGGCGAAGGCGACGGCGAGCCCTTCATCCTCAAGGTCGCCAACGACACCGCCCACAGTGACAACCTCCGGGCCGAGGGCGAGGCGCTTTCCGGCCTGCGCCACCCCAACATCGTCGAATACCGCGACACGCTGCGCATCGCCGGACGCACCGCCTTGCTGCTCAAGAGCGCCGGCGAGTCCACCCTGTCCGAAAAGCTGAAGAAGGATGGCCGGCTGTCGCTCGATCTGCTGGCCCGTTTCGGCGAGGAGCTCATCGACGCGACCCGCCATCTGGAAGACAAGGCGGTCATTCACCGCGACATCAAGCCCGACAACATCGGCATCTCCAACGCCCGCAGTGGTCGGCTGCAGCTGGTGCTGTTCGACTTCTCGCTGTGCCGCACGCCGGCCGAGAACCTCACCGCCGGCACCGCCCCGTATCTCGATCCGTTTCTGCCCCTGCGCCCCGGCAAACGCTGGGATCTCTACGCCGAACGCTTCGCCGTGGCGGTCACGCTGTACGAGATGGCGGTCGGCAAGCCACCACGCTGGGGCGACGGGCACAGCGCGCCGGTGGTGCTCGACGACGAGGTCAGTCTCGAACGCGAGGTGTTCGACCCGGTCGTGCGTGCGCCGCTGGGCGACTTCTTTGCCAAGGCGCTGGCGCGGGACTATCGCCAGCGCTTCGACAACGCCGAGGACATGCTGCGTGCCTGGCGACGGGTGTTCGAGGTTCGCAGCACGCTTCACCCGGACAGCGCCGCCCAGGGTTTCGAGGCCCTCGCGTTCGCCGCCACCGCCAGCACCACCATGGTCGAGCTGGGCTACAGCCTCGAAGCGCAGGATGTGCTCGAGCGCATGGGCGTGCACAACGCGCGCGAGCTGCTCGCGGTGGACCGCATCCGCTTCCGTTACCTGCGCGGCGTCGGCGACAAGGTGCGCAAGGAGATCCGCCTCAAGGCCAAGGCGCTCGCCCGTCTGCGACCGGACCTCAGCCAGGGTCGTAACACTCTCCACGATGAAGAGGACGACGACAAGGCCACCGACAAGGCCGCCATCAGCATCAACGAGCTGGCACGCCTGCTTTTGCCGCGCCGCCCCGCCGGCGACGACCGGCCGGAGGAAACCGCGCTGGCCTGCTATCTCGGGCTGGATGATGACGCGTACATGAGTTCTTCGGTGGGCGCTTCGGCAGGCGTAGCCGCTGCCGCCGGCACCGCAGCGCAGCGCTGGATCACCCTTGGCGAAGCGGCCCAACACGGTGGTCTGGAGCGCGGCGAGCTGGCCGACGCACTCATCCGGGCGCGCGAACGCTGGCTCAAGAACCCGGCCTACACCCCGCTTCGGCTGCAGATCGAAACCCTGCTGCACGGGCAGGGGCTGGTGATGACAGCGCACGAACTCGCGCTTGGCCTGCTCGCCTTGCGCGGTTGCGCCGAGCAGGACGACGCCGAGCGTCTGCGCCTGGCCAGCGCGGTGCTGCGCGCCGCGCTCGAAGCCGAAAGCCATCTCGACAAACCACGCTTCCAGCTCTTCGATCACCAGCCGCACCCTCTGATCGCGACCCACGCCGCACGGGCCGACTACGCGCGCCAACTGGGTGCGGCCGCCGACGCCTGCGCAGTGGCCGACCCCCTGCTGCCGCCCGACCGGGTCATGCAGACCCTGCTTGCCATCCCGGTGCCGCCGATCGCCGATGACGACGCCACCCCCGAACTGGCCCGCGCGGTGCAGCCCTCGCGCATGTTGCGGCTGGCCGCGTCGGCTTCGCGTCAGGCCGCGCTGTCGAGCCGGCAGGAGCTGTATCCGCGCGCCATGCCGGCGCTGCAGGCCTTGCGCCAGTCTCTCGGGGCCCTCATCACGCTGTCCGACATCAGCGTGGCCGAGCTCCGCGCGCGGGTGCGCGGCCGCTATCCCGACGCCCAGCCGCTGCCTGACCGGCCCGCCCTCGACCGCCTGCTGGAGGAGGTCGACGCCCCGCTCGCATGGGACGAGGCCAGGCGGGCCTATCGCCGCAATCCGCTGTCCGGATTCGGTAGCTTGGGCACCACCGGCCTGACCACCACCTTCCTGCGCCTCACCACGGTAGATGGCAGCGCCCCGGTCGATGCCGCCCTGCAGGACGCCCTTGCGCTCGAAGCCCGCCTGCAACAAAAGATCGGCCATGGCGGCCTGCTGGTGCTGTGTGTCGAACCGCGCCGGGCGGCGGGCGCCGAGGCCGATCTGCTCGGGCGCTTCGGCGGCGACGAGCGGCCCGCCGGCCAACGGCTGATGCGCCTGAGTGTGGACGCGCTGCTGCTCGCCGCGCTGCGCCAGCAGGCCGATGCGGTCGGCGCCGACTGGAGCGTCATCCTCCGCGCCGACCGCGCCGAACACGACAGCCGCGACTGGGTGAATCTGCAACGCCTCGTGCAACGCACCGTGCCGGCGCTGCGTGCGGCCCTGCTGCACAGCCCGTCCCCGCTGCTGCTTACCCATCCGGGTCTGCTCGCCCGCTACGGCTTGATGAACCTCGTCACCGAACTCGAGTCCGGCGCCGGCCGGTCGGGGCACACCCCGTCGGCCTGGCTGCTGCTGCCCACCCGGCAGCAGGGCCTGCCCACGCTCGACGGCACCCCGGTGCCGCTGGTGAACCCTGGCGCCGCCGTCTGGTTGCCACGCGCCTGGCTGGAAAACCGCCACCGCGCCGAACGTGCGCAGTCGGCTTGATCGACGCCATCCCACCGCCGCTGCCAACGCGCCCGCTCATATACCAACACCAACGCCGCCACCCGCGCCGCCTTCCGACCAACCGCCTCCCGGAACCCCTCTCGTGATCGACGCCCGTAACCTCCTCACCGATCTCACCCGCCAGCTCAAGCGCCTGGAAGACGACCTGCGCGCCCGCATCGCCGAGCTGCCCGAGCTCGACACCGCGCTGCGCGCCGAGTGGCAGGCCGCGCGCGAGGCCGAGCGCTGCGCCGAACCCTTCGAGAGCTGGGTGGATCAGGTCATCACCCAGGCCGGGGTGCATTGGCTGCTGTCCTGCGTGTTCCTGCGTTTCATCGAAGACAACCGGCTGGTCGACCGCCCCTGGCTGTCCGGCCCGCCCGAGGGGTTCGATGGGGACGTGGGGCACCAAGGGCACGAGGGGCACGACCTCGGCGGCCGGCTGACGCTGGCGCGTGACCGCCACGAAGCCTACTTCCGCGCCCACCCGCTGGATTCCGACCGCGACTACCTGCTCGCCGCCTTCCGCGAGGCCGGTGCGCTGCCCGGCCTCACCACCTTTTTTGATGCGGCCCATAACCCGGTCTTCCGCCTCGGCATCAGCGGTGACGCGGCAATGGCGCTACGCGAGTTCTGGCAGGCGGTGGATCCGGCCAGCGGCGCGCTGGTGCATGACTTCACCGACCCGGAGTGGGACACCCGCTTTCTCGGCGACCTCTACCAGGACTTGTCCGAAGCCACCCGCAAGCGCTATGCGCTGCTGCAGACGCCCGAGTTCGTCGAAGCATTCATCCTCGACCGCACGCTCACCCCGGCCATCCACGCCTTCGGCTACCAGACCGCCCGCCTGATCGACCCGACATGCGGTTCGGGGCACTTTCTGCTCGGCGGTTTTCACCGCCTGGTGGCCGAATGGCAGCACCGCGAGCCCGGCCGCAACCCGCGCGACATCGCGCAGAAGGCGCTGGACGCGGTCGCCGGCGTGGACCTCAATCCCTTCGCGGTGGCGATCGCGCGCTTCCGCCTGCTGGTGGCCGCGCTCAAGGTGTGTGGCGTGCGCCGGCTGGCCGATGCGCCCAACCTCAAGCTGCACGTGGCCATCGGCGACAGCCTGCTGCACGGCCCGCGCTTCGGTTTCAAGGAAACCGAGGACATGTTCCAGCGCGCCGACGACTACGCCGACACCGGCCTGGCCCACGCCTTTGCCAGCGAGGACCTGGCCGAGGTGCAGAAGATCCTCGGCCGCCAGTACCACGCCGTGGTCGGCAACCCGCCTTACATCGTGGTGAAGGATGCGGCGCTCAACCAGGCCTACCGCCGGCGCTACGCCAGTTGCCATCGCCAGTATTCGCTCGGCTGCCCCTTCACCGAGCGCTTCTTCGAGCTCGCGCAGACCGCGCGCGCTGGCCAAGGAGATGTGGCAAATGCGGGCTTCGTCGGCCTCATCACCGCCAACAGCTTCATGAAGCGCGAGTTCGGCGCAAAACTCATCGAGGAGGTGCTGCCGGCGCTGGACCTCACCCACGTCATCGACACCTCCGGCGCCTACATCCCGGGGCACGGCACGCCGACGGTGATCCTGTTCGGCCGCCACCGCCCGCCTGTGGCCGACGAGGTGCGCACCGTGATGGGCATCAAGGGCGAGCCGAGCACACCGGACGATCCGGCGCAGGGGCAGGTGTGGTCGGCCATCGTCGGGCAGGTGGATGTGGCGGGGTCGGAGGGCGAGTTTGTCAGTGTGGCGGATACGCCGCGAGCAACATTCGCTAAGCATCCGTGGAGTATCGGTGGAGGCGGTGCTCTGGATGTTCGTGAAGTACTCGACCGAACGGCATCTCGGTCTCTTGGGTCCTGCGAAGCTGAAATTGGCCGCACGAATGTTGTGGGTGAGGATGCAATTTGGTTGTTTGACTCTGGAACGGGCCAACGTTTGGGCATCACATCCGTTTTGGTTCCATTCGTGATTGGCGAATCTGTAAAAGATTGGGCCCTGAGCGACATACCGCTTGCGATATACCCGTATGACTCAATAGGGGGCGAGCCTGTTGTCCCGGATACCTGCCTGGCTAGACACTTCTGGACCTACATGACCACATTAAAAGGTAGAAGTGTTTTTGGGAAATCGGTTACCGAGAGGAATGAACCTTGGTACGTACATCTCGAGCACTACCGATCGAAACTGAAAACTCCCCTCAGCATCAGTTTCGCTGAGGTATCGACCCACAACCACTTCGTCCTCGACCGTGGCGGCAAGGTATTCAAACAGACGGCGCCGGTAATCAAACTGCCGACAGAGGCGACCGAGGACGAACATCTGGGTCTTCTCGGACTGCTAAATTCGTCGGTGGGGTGCTTCTGGCTAAAGCAGGTTTGCCACAACAAGGGAGGCGGCGGAATCAACGAAGGACATCGCGGAGACAAATGGGAGTTCTTCTTCGCGTTCAACTCGACCAAGGTCGCCGAGTTCCCGCTGATCGACCCCCGCCCGCTCGACCTGGCCCGCCGACTTGACACCCTCTCCAGCGAGCGCGTCGCCACCCTCCCGGACGCGCTGCTGCGCGAAGGCCAGCCGCTGCCGACCCGGGCCACGCTGGATGCTGCCCGCAACCAAGCTGAATCCCTGCGCAGCCGCATGATCGCGCTGCAGGAAGAGCTCGACTGGCGCTGCTACCGGCTCTACGGCCTGCTGCCCGAGGGCGCGGGCGAGCTGGAGCACCCGAACCCGCCCGAAGTCCGCCTCGGCGAACGCGCCTTCGAGATCGTGCTCGCCCGCCGCATCGCCGCAGGCAAGGAAGAAACCACCTGGTTCGAGCGCCACGGCTCCACGCCGATCACCGATCTCCCCGCCCATTGGCCGGCGGACTACTGCGCGGTGGTCGAGCGGCGCATCGCGCTGATCGGCGCCGAGCGCAACATCGGCCTGATCGAGCGCCCGGAATACAAGCGGCGCTGGAACACGCCGGCATGGGCGGAGCAGGAGCAGGCCGCGCTGCGCGACTGGCTGCTCGCCCGGCTGGAGTCGCCCCGCTACTGGCCGCGGGACGAGGCCGCCCAGCTCTCCAGCCTCCACCGCCTGGCCGACGCCGCCCGGCTCGACCCCGATTTCATGCAGATCGCCGAACTCTACGCCGGCCGCGCCGACTTCGACGTCACCCGCCTGGTGAGTGAGCTGGTCAGCGCCGAATCCGTGCCCTTTCTGCCGGTGCTGCGCTACACCGAAACCGGCCTGCGCAAGCGCGCCCAGTGGGAAGACTGCTGGGCGCTGCAGCGGCGCGAGGATGGCGGAGAGGATGTTGGCAAGATCCCGGTGCCGCCCAAGTACCAGAGCAAGGACTTCCAGAAAGCCGACTTCTGGCGCCTGCGCGGCGGCCTCGACGTGCCCAAGGAGCGCTGGGTGAGCTACCCCGGCTGCGAACGCGGCGCCGACGGCAGCCTACCCGTCGCCTGGGCCGGCTGGGACCACCTGCAACACGCCACCGCGCTCGCCGCGTACTACCTGGACATGAAGGACAGCGAAGGCTGGCCCACCGAGCGCCTGCTGCCGCTCCTCGCCGGCCTGCTCGAACTGCTGCCCTGGCTCAAGCAATGGCACAACGCGCTCGACCCCCACTTCGGCGAACGCATGGGTGACTACTACGACGGCTTCGTCCGCGACGAAGCCCGCGCCCTGGGCGTGACCCTCGAACAACTGCGTGACTGGAAACCGGCGGTGACAGCGGCACGGCGCGGGCGGCGACGGAGCACCCAATGATGCTGAGAGTCCGAGGCGAGTTGTTTAAAGGACCTGTCCCGACGAGAGCACGACCTTGGTGTGAACGCGGGCTTGTGAAAATGAGAAGGTGCCGGATGTTCGTCAGTCAGTTGTCCAGCTGTTTGAGATCGCGGTAGAAATTCTCGTGCGGCCCCACCATCAGCAGCTTGAGTGTGTTCTCGTCAAGCACCCGGTAGGCCAGCAGGCAAAGCAGGCTGCCCATGCGGAACTTGTAAACCTGCACCCCGGCCAGGTCACCCACTTTGGCTTCACCGACCTCAGGCTGACCGGCAATGGTGCGCACCGCTTCGTCGAGTGCAGCCTTTTGCGGCTTGTGCAGTTTCTTGACGGTGCGCTCGAAGGTGGGCGTGACGAGGATGCGCATCAGCCGAACCGGTACTCAGCCACAGCTTCTTCCTGGTCGGCGATCAGGATGTCACGGATGACACTGAACGGCAGGTCGGGGTTTTCGGCGGCGATCTTGCCGATCTGCGACCAGTATTCGATCTGCTTGGGCACCGAGCGATGTTCGATGCTGCCGTATCGCTTGGCGCTTTCAACCAGAGCTTCTGGCAATTTGACATTGATGGCCATGATTCACCTCCATGAAATGGGTTAATCTTAGACCTTAATGGACCAAAAAGGAACCTTCTGTGGCAAGGCACAGGCTGACCAGACCGCACGCTCGCACAACACACATTGGCGGTTAGCGAGGGCACCGATGGTTGCGCAGCATCGACCGATGGGTATTCAAAGCTTCCGATTTATCATCGGCTTTGCCCCCATCGCCCAGACGGACGAGAACACAAGGTTGTTGCTGACACTTGTGATTGATCGGATGGAGGTGATGAAGTGCCTCGCCGACAAGATCGGCCTGGAGTTGCCACTGATGTTTTTTTATTTGTGCCTTGCGGAGGTCGTCGATGCTCAAATCTGAACTGCTCGCAATCATCGCAAACGGCGAAAACTCGGGCGTCGAGTTCAAGCGTGACGATGTGCGACCGGAGCAACTCGCGCGGGAGATCGTCGCGCTCGCCAACCTGCAGGGCGGCCGGGTGTTGCTCGGGGTGGAGGACGACGGCAGCGTCAGCGGTATTCAGCGTGACGACCTTGAAACCTGGGTCATGGATACGGTGTTCGGACGCTACATCCACCCGCTGATCCTGCCGTTCTACGAAGAGGTGGCGCTCGACGACGGCAAGCGGGTTGCGGTGGTGAGCATCACGCAAGGCACGGCAAAGCCCTATGTGCTGAGAAGCAACAACCGCGAGGAAATCTATGTCCGCGTGGGCAGCACCACGCGACTGGCGACCCGGGAGCAGCAAGCCCGGCTGTTCGAAAGTGGCGGCATGTTGCATGCCGAGATGCTGCCGGTGTCGGGCACCACCCTGGGCAACCTCGACGCCGCGAGGCTGACCGACTACCTGGTCAACATCGCCGGCGATAGCGAGGCCCCCACGACGACCGAGGACTGGGAACGGCGCCTGACCGGCCTGGGCCTGCTGGTTGCCCCGGATGAAGGCAGGCCGGTGTGCTCGATCGCGGGACTGGTGCTGTTCGGGCGCGCGCCGCGACGCAGCCTGCGCCAGGCCGGGGTGCGGTGGATGTCGTTCGCAGGCGATGACATGGCGTATCAGGCGCAGGACGACACCTTGATCGACGGCCCGCTGGTGGCCTTGTTCGAAGGTCCGGCCGGGGCGGGACGGCAACGGGTCGAACCGGGCCTGATCGAACGCCTGGTGGACCGGATGCGCCCGTTCATCTCCGACGAGAGCACTGCGAGTGACGAGGGGCTGCGCCGCGAACGGGTGTTCCGTTACCCGCTCGACGCCCTGCGCGAGAGCATCCTCAACGCGCTGGTGCATCGGGACTGGACACGGGCGCTGGAGGTCGAGGTGGTGAATTATGCCGACCGGCTGGCGGTGACCAGCCCGGGGACCCTGCAGAACTCGATGACGATCGAGAAGATGCTGGCCGGCCAGCGCTCGCCGCGCAACCCGATCATCGTCGAGATCATGCGCGACTACGGCTACGTAGACATGCGAGGCATGGGCGTGCGCCGCAAGATCGTGCCGCTGACGCGCGAGTACTCAGGGCGTGACGCGAAGTTCGACCTGACCGACGATTACCTGCGGGTGGTGATTCCGGCGCGTCGCGACAAACAACCCAAGGAATGACCGAATGCCTTTGCTGAGAGACCTGATCACCATCCCTGAGCGTGTGCATCAGGGCGACTTTGTGCTGAAGCTCTCCGAGGGGGTGAGCCACGCCGAGCAGACCTTGCGCGATTACGTGGTCACGCCGCAGCTTGCCGACGCGTTCAACAATGCGATGGGCTTCATCGAGCAGGCGGTGCGCTCCGGGAGCAGCAAGGCGGCCTACCTGCACGGCAGTTTCGGCTCGGGCAAGAGCCACTTCATGGCGGTGCTCAACCTGTTGCTGTCCGGCAACACCCAGGCCCGGGCGATTCCCGAACTGGCCTCGGTGGTGGCCCGCCACGACTGGACCGAGGGGCGGCGCTTTCTGCTGGTGCCGTATCACATGATCGGTGCGCGCGACATGGAGAGCGCGATCCTCGGGCAGTATGCGGACTACGTGCGCAAGCAACACCCGGACGCACCCGTGCCGGGTTTCTATCTCGCCGGAGGGCTGTTCCGCGATGCGCAGCGCATGCGCGAGACGATGGGCGACGCGGACTTCTTCGCCAAGCTCAATGCCGGCTCGCAGGGACCGGGCGGGGGAGGAAGCGGGGGTGGGGGCTGGGGTGAGCTGGACTCCGGCTGGGATGCCCGCAGTTTCGAAGCCGCGATGCTCGAAGCACCCAATGGCGAGGAGCGGGCACGCCTGGTGGGCGACCTGATCAGCCAGATCTTCTCTTCCTACCGCACGCTCGCCACCGGTGGGGAATCCTTCGTGCCGCTGGACGACGGGCTGGCGATCATGAGCCGCCATGCACGCGATCTAGGCTACGACGCGGTGATTCTGTTTCTGGATGAACTGGTGCTGTGGCTCGCGAGCCATGCGGCAGACGTGAATTTCGTCAGCCGCGAAGGCACGAAGCTGGTGAAGCTGGTCGAGGCCACCAACGCCGACCGGCCGGCGCCGCTGGTGAGCTTCGTCGCCCGGCAGCGTGATCTGCGCGATCTCGTCGGCGAGAACCTGGCTGGCGCAATGCAGATCACCTTCAGCGACGTGCTCAAGCACTGGGAGGCGCGCTTTCACCGGGTGACGCTCGAGGACCGCAACCTGCCGGCGATCGCCGAGAAACGTGTCTTGCGCCCGCGCGACGAGACCGCCCGCCAGACGCTGCAAGCCGCTTTCGAGGAAGTGCTGAAGCTGCGCCGCGACGTGCTCGACACCTTGCTGACGACGGATGCCGACCGCGAGATGTTCCGCAAGGTCTACCCGTTCAGCCCGGCGCTGGTGCAGACCCTGATCGCGGTGTCGGCCGCGCTGCAGCGCGAGCGCACCGCCCTGAAGCTGATGATGCAATTGCTGGTGGACCGGCGTGACGATCTCGAACTGGGGCAGCTGATTCCGGTGGGCGATCTGTGGGATGCCATCGCCGACGGCGACGAACCCTTCTCCGAGGGCATGCGCCTGCATTTCGACAATGCCAAGCGGCTGTACACCCAGCGCCTGCTGCCCATGCTGGAAACCCGCCACGGATTGACCTGGGAGGCGATCCGGCTGCGCCAGGCAGACCCTGCGCAGGCGCGCGCGCTGAGAAACGACGCGCGCCTGCTGAAGACCCTGCTGCTGGCGGCCTTGGTCCCCGAGGTGGAGTCCTTGAAGGGGCTCAGCGCGAGCCGCCTGGTGGCGCTCAACCATGGCACCTTCCGCTCGCCGATTCCGGGCCGCGAGGTGCAGGACGTGGTGCGCCGGCTGCGTGACTGGGCGGGTGAGGTGGGCGAGATCAAGGTGTCAGACGACAACAATCCGCTGGTCTCGATCCAGGTCACCGGTGTCGATCTGGAGCCGATCTTGCGGGCCGCGGAGGTCAACGACAACGATGGCAACCGCCGCCGCAAGATCCGCGACATGCTCTTCGAGCAGCTCGGTATCAGCGACGACGGTAGCCTGTTCACCCGCTACGCGTTTCAATGGCGCGGCACCCGCCGAGAGGTGGAGTTGCTGTACGAGAACGTTCGCGAGATGAGCGACGAGCGTTTGCGGGGACGCAGCGGTGGCTGGACGGTGGTGCTGGATTTCCCGTTCGACGAGGCCAACCGCAGCCCCAACGACGACATTGCCAGACTCAACGACTATGCCGGCGGCAGCGCGAGAACGCTGGTGTGGCTGCCGGCGTTTCTGAGTCCCAAGGCGCTGCACGACCTCGGGCGTCTGGTGATTCTCGACCACATCCTGCAGGGCGAACGCTTCGACCAGTATGCCGTGCACCTGTCGCTGGTCGAGCGCACCCAGGCGCGCGCCCTCGCCCGCAACCAGCTCGATTCGCTGCGAATCAAGCTGCGCACGCAGCTCGAAGTCGCCTACGGCGTGGCCACGGAGCCGAGCGACGCGGTGATGATGGCGCTCGCACCGGATCAACAGTTCCGCTCGCTCGACCCGACCTTCGTGCCCCGCCCTCCGGTGGGTGCGGACTTCCGTGCGGCCTTCGTCGACATGCTGGACCAGCTGCTCGCCCACCAGTACCCGGCGCACCCGGAGTTCGAGATCGAGATCCGCTTGCCCACGGTGAAAAAAGTGTGGGCAGAAGTGCAAGCGGCCATCGAGGCGCGCGACCGGCGCAATCTGGTGAGCGATGTCAGCACCCGCAAGCTGGTGCGTGCGCTGGTGGTCCCGTGCAGGCTCGGCAAGACGAGCGAAACCCATGTGCTGATCGAGCCGACATGGGCGACGCATTTCGGTCAGTGCCAGGCGCGCGCCGGTGGCGGGGCGGTGACGGTCGCAAGGCTGCGCGAGTGGATCGACATTCCGCAGCCCATGGGTTTGCCGTTGGAGTTGCAGAACCTGATCATCCTGAGCTTCGCGGCGATGTCCAATCGCAGCTTCGTGCTGGGCGGCGTGCCTCAGGAAGTGAGCCTGGAGCGCCTGGCCGACGAGCTGGAGCTGCGGGAACAGTTGCTTCCCGATGCCGACGACTGGGACGCGGCGGTGCGCCGGGCCGGGGCGTTGTTCGGTTTGACCCTGCCGCAAACCCTCAGCGCCGCCAGCGTGATGCGGCTGGTGAGCGAGGTGCGCGAGCGCGTGCGCAGCCGACGTGCGCGCGTGGGCGACCTGGTGGCCGAGCTCGGTGCCCGGCTGAATCACCATGAAGCTGCCGGATCGGCGCCACGCTTGCGCAGCGCCCAGTCCGCCCAGGCCTTGCTCGAGGCACTGGCGCAGGCGGGCGACGACAAGTTCGTGAGCGTGCTGGCCAGTCGGCCGCTGGACACCTCGGAGACGGCGGTCGGCAGGGTGCTGGGTCAGGTTGAAGCGCTTGTCGCGACGCTCGGCAGCATCAAGTGGGACATCTTCCAGGCGGTGGGCGGCCTTCGCGACCATCGCCGGGAGGCCGCAGGGCGGCTCATCGAGAGCCTGAAGGAGGCTCTCAGGGAAGACGAGCATGTGATCCCGCTCAAGGCCCGGCTCGAGACGCTGGAGCGTGACGGTGTGCGGCTGCTGGCAGCGACCGGCGAGCCATCCAGGCCGGCGCCGCATGGTGGAGGTAGCGGACACGAAGGTGAACGACGCATTCCAGACCAACCTGATGAGGTCGCGATCGAGCCGCCACCGGTCGCGCCACCGCCGGTACGTGTGACCGTGGTCGAGGAAAGGAGCCGGTCCGACATGCCGGCGGATCAGGCGGCTGACCTGCTGGATACGCTCAAGTCGCGTTTGCAGGCTGACCCTGAGCTTGAGCTGACGCTGTCGTGGCGCTTGCAGCGCAGGAGCGAGTGAGCATGTCCGACACCGCGCTTTCCGTTTCGACGGCACAGATCAGCGCCCAGCTGGAGACGCTCCTCGCCCGGCATCCGAAGGAGCGTGCGGTCGCCATTCGCTCGCGCACCCGTCAGAGCTGGCCGGAGCGCATCCGGCCCCGTGGCAAGGCCTTCGAGCTTCGGTGGTGTGACTCCTTGCTGGGTCTCAGGGAGGCGCTGATCGAACTCGAGGCCTCGCCGACGTCGGATGTCGATGGGTTTGCGCTGCTCACCCCTTTCGCGACGCATGAGTTGCCCGATGACATCGTTGCGCGCATCGCGAAGGCGCAGGTGTGGCAGCCGGAAGGTTGGGCCATCGTCCGGGAGATGTTCGGCGCCCGGGAGGTCGATGCACGGCTGGGACGTCATGGCTGGATGCCGCAGTTGCTGATCGATGGGGCGACGAGCGCACCCTATGCGCCGGTCAGCTCGGGAATACTGGATCTGGACACGGCCTGGCGCGAGATCCTGAAACGGTGCCTGAACCTGGACGGTGAGCGGCCTGATGCCCTTACCCTGCTGGCCTGGAGTCAGCAGCCCGATGCGGTGGTCACGCTCCAGCGCCTGCCGGACGAGGCACGCAAGGATGTCTGCGCCTGGCTGGAATCGTCGGCGGGGCTGGTGGGCAAGCTGATACTGGCTGCAGCGAGATCCAATCGGCTCGCGGATGCGTTCCCGCTGGGGCTGGTGTGTTCGGTGATCGCAGCACCCGAAGCGAGCAGTCAGCCCGCGCTCGCCAATGCAGCCGTGCGGCTGGAGCGCCATGTCGACGATCTGCATGTCGGCCGGGTGGAGGCGCAGGCTTGGGCGACGGCTGCCGCCGAGCTTTTGGCCCGCCAGGGTTTCGATGCCTGCCAGGGCGCCGTGGAGCGAGCGGACAGACTGCTGAATGAACTCAGGGCGGGGGAGTTCGCCTGGCTCAGCGAGCTGCTGGTGAGTGGATTCGATCAGCGGGTCCGGCGCTTTGCCGGTGCGTTGGCCTCGTTTCTGACTGAGTACGAATCGACCCGCAAGGGTGCGGCAATCACCGCGGCGCTCGCCCTGGTTGAGGAGCGCGCGACCAGCGTGCTGCGTCATGGCCTGGCTGGACGGCAATCCTTGCGTGCCGAGCAGGTTGCGATGGCGACCCGGCTGGCGCGCTGGATGAGCCGTGACAAGCCGGCCCTGGGCTCTGCCGCTGCCGGTGCGGTGTGGCAGGCGGACGAAGGCGCTTTTGTCGACTGGGCCCGGTTTCGACTGCTGGGCGGGGATGACTCCAGCGAGGTGTCACTCGGCTTCGGCGCGTTGCGCGAGGCGGTGGCCGCCTTGCGTGAGCCGCTGAATCGGGACTTCGCCCGGAAACTGTCCGATGGGCTGCCGACCAACGAGCGGGTGTGTCCGGTCGAGTCAGCGCTCGCCACTGTCATCGCACCGCTGGCGAGCCAGCATCCGGTGCTGATGCTGGTGATGGACGGATTGAGCGTGAGCATCTTCCGCGAGCTCTTTGCCGAGCTTGCGCAGCTGGGTTGGACCGAGTGGGTGCAGGAGGACTTGGGCGCGCCCCTGGTCGGGCTGGCCGCCCTTCCGACAACGACCGAAACCAGCCGCGCCAGCCTGCTGACCGGCGCGATCGCAGTGGGTGCAAGTGCTCAGGAGAAATCGGCTTTTGCGGCGCATTCGGCGCTGCTGTCGGTGTCGAGACAACATGCACCCCCTCGCCTGTTCCACAAGGCGGAGCTTGCCGACGGCGGCAGCTTGTCCGAGCGTTTGCGCGAGGCCGTTGCGGACGCACAGCAAAAGGTGGTCGGGGTTGTGTACAACGCGGTGGACGACCACCTGAGTGGCCCGGATCAGTTGCATCAGTCGTGGAAGCTGGCCGAGATGCGATGGTTGCTGCCTTTGTTGCGCGAGGCGAGGGATGCAGGCCGGGTGTTGGTGGTCACGGCTGACCACGGCCACCTGCTCGAGGACGGAACCCGGCAGTGCGACGGAGACGACCGGGACCGCTGGCGTGCGGGGCAGTTGAACGACCCGGAGTGCGAAGTGCGGGTACATGGTAGCCGGGTGCTGACCCGCGAGGGCGCGCGCGAAGTGGTGTGCCTATGGAGCGAGCGTGTGCGCTATACCGGACGGAAGAACGGCTACCACGGCGGTGCCTCACTCGCCGAGGTGACCGTGCCGATGAGCGTGTTTCTGCCACTTGGCGTGAGTCTCGATGGCTGGCAACCGACGGTGCCGCCGTTTCCCGAATGGTGGGACTTGCGGATTTCGCTGGCGCAAGCGGATGCACTGGATCAGCGCGCGCTGTCACCAGTCTCGTCCGGCGTGGCGGGCAAGGACCACAAAAAACCTGTACGCAAGCGCGACACCGCGCCAGATTCCCAAGGGCAGCTCTTCGACATGGTGGTGCCCGTCGCCCCAACCGAAAGCGCAGACGCGCATGAGCACTGGATTCGGGCGATGCTGGCGAGCGAAACCTATCTGGCGCAGCGGCAACTTGCGGCACGGGTGGCGCTGCCGAACGAACAGATGGAAGCGCTGCTCGGTGCGCTGGATGCCAGAGGCGGCAAACTGACCCGATCGGCATTGGCCCAGCGCCTGGGAGTGACCGAGATGCGCCTGACCGGCATGCTCTCGGCGAGCCGAAGAGTGTTGAATGTGGATCAGGCGCAAGTCCTTCAGGTCGATGAGATGGCCGGCACCGTGGAGCTCAACGTGCCCCTGCTCGTCGAGCAGTTCCGGCTGAACCGCAAGGCCGGCTGAAGCGACGGCCGTTTGACGCAGGCGAGGAGACAAGCATGTTCAGTGTGGCCAAGCGCGAGGAGATTGTCAGTGCGCTGCGGCGGGGCACAGTGCCCGGAAACGGCCTGGACGCGTTCGCGGTCGGCATCGACAAGTTTGCCCCGGTGCTGGACGATGAGTTGGGCCGTGTCGCGACCGGCCACAGTGTATTCAAAGCGCTGCGTGGGGAGTACGGCAGCGGAAAGACCTTCTTCGGCCGCTGGTTTCAGGAGCGGGCCAGGAGCAAAGGTTTCGCGTCCAGCGAGGTCCAGATCAACGAAACCGAGACCCCGTTGCACCGGCTGGAGACTGTGTATCGCCGACTTGTGGAGCGGCTCGGTACCGCGGACGCGGGTGCGGGGGCGTTTCGCAACGTCATCGACGGCTGGTTCTTCGCGCTCGAGCAGGATGTGCTTGCGGACGGCAGCGTTGACGAGGCCGACGAGGCGGCGCTGCTCGCACGAACCGAGGCGCTGATGGAAGCCAGGCTGGCCGCCATCAGCAAGGCCGCGCCGGCGTTTTCTGCGGTGCTGCGCACCTATCGCAAGGCGATTGCAGGCGGAGATAGCGCACTGGCAGACGGCTTGATCAGCTGGCTGGCCGGGCAGCCCAACGTGGCGGCCAGCGTGAAGCGGGCGGCGGGCATCAAGGGTGACCTGGATCATTTCGGAGCGGCCAACTTCCTCAGCGGATTGCTCGTGATCCTGCGCGACAGCGGTTATGCAGGACTGGTGCTGGTGCTCGACGAGGTGGAAACGCTGCAGAGGATGCGCGCCGACACCCGTGAGAAAGGGCTCAACGCGCTTCGCCAATGGATTGACGATATCGATGCCGGGCGCTACCCGGGCCTGTACCTGCTGATTACCGGAACCCCTGCGTTCTACGACGGCCCGCAAGGCGCTCAGAGGCTTGTGCCCCTCGCCCAGCGCTTGCACGTGGATTTCGCTACGGACGCACGCTTCGATAATCCGCGTGCCGCCCAGATACGCCTGGCGGCTTTCGACCATGATGCGCTGATCGCCGTCGGTTGTCGGGTCAGGGACATCTTCGCCGAAGGCGCGCGCGACCGGGACCGGCTGCTTGCGGTGGTCGATGACGACTATGTGGCGGCACTCGCACGGGCGGTGGCCGGCGGCCTCGGCGGCAAGGTCGGTGTCGCGCCGCGCCTGTTCCTGAAAAAGCTGGTGGCGGATGTGCTCGATCGAGTAGAGCTGCACAAGGATTTCGACCCCAGGCAGCACTACGCCTTGACGCTCTCGGAGAGCGAGATGTCACCAAACGAACGCGCTGCGGCAGCCGCCGGTTCGGTGGACGATATCGCGCTGGACGATGTCGGTGACTGACTTACCGCCCAATTTGGAGGAAATGGCAGTCGATCCTTTCGATCGGCTTCATCCCGCGCTGCGCTACCACATCGTCAATTCGCTCGGCTGGTCGTCGCTCCGATCGACGCAGCTCGAAGCCATCGGGCCGATCCACGACGGCGCACATTGCCTTCTGCTGGCGCCAACCGCCGGGGGAAAGACCGAGGCTGCCATCATTCCGCTGTTGTCGAGAATGCTCGAGGAGAACTGGAGCGGCGTCAGCATCCTCTACGTTTGCCCGATCAAGGCCTTGCTCAACAACCTCGCTGATCGCCTGAGTCATTACGCCGGGCTGGTGGGAAGGCGCGTCGAGCTGTGGCACGGTGACATCTCGCAGTCGCGCAAGCACCGCGCCCTGAAGGATCCGCCGGACATCCTCCTGACCACGCCCGAATCCCTGGAAGGGATGCTGGTCTCGACGCGGGTCGAGCGACAAGCGTGGTTTGCTGCGGTTCGCGCAGTCGTCGTCGATGAACTGCATGCCTTTGCCGTGGATGACCGAGGCTGGCACCTGCGGGCCGTGTTGTCACGACTGGAGGCGTATGCCGAGCGCCCACCTCAACGCATCGGACTGTCGGCGACGGTGCGCAACCCTGAGTCGCTGCTGACCTGGCTGGCACCCTACGGCATCCGATGCATGGTGGGCAGCGCGAGTGTCAGCACCGAAGCCGATGTGACCCTGGATTACGTCGGCTCGCTCGAGAACGCCGCCATTGTGGTTTCGCGTTTGCACCGTGGGGCGAAGCGGCTGGTCTTCTGCGACTCGCGGAGCCAGACCGAGCGGCTCGGCGTACTGCTTCGCCAACACGGGGTGCGAACCTTTCTCAGCCATGCCTCCCTGAGTCTCGCCGAGCGAAGACAGGCCGAGTCGGCCTTCGCCGAGGAGCAGAACTGCGTGATCGTTGCCACCTCGACGCTCGAACTGGGGCTCGATGTCGGCGACCTCGACCACGTGATCCAGATCGACGCCCCGGCGACCGTCTCTTCGTTTCTGCAACGCATGGGCCGCACCGGCCGTCGGCGTGATACGCAACGAAACTGCTTGTTTCTCGCGACCACCGAATCCGCGTTTCTTCTCAGCCTGGGATTGCTCCACAAGTGGTCGGAGGCATGGGTTGAGGCGGTGGTGCCACCGCCTTCACCGTGGGGCGTGATCGCGCAGCAGGCGATGCTGCTGACGCTGGAGCAGGGACTGTTGCCGCAGGCCGAGATCTCTCGTCAGTTGCAGAACGCTTTCCCCGAACTGGAGCGGGCCGGGATCGACACCTTGCTGGAGGCGATGAAGCTCAAGGGCTTCCTTGATTGCCCGGCGCCGGGCGTGTTGCAGATCGGGCCGCGGGCTGAACGGGAGTATGGTCGCGGACACTATCGTGACCTGCTGGCCACGTTCTCCGGCGCGCCCTTGTTGCTCGCCCGTTTCGGCAGCACGGAGGTCGGATATGTGGATCCGTCCGTGCTTGTCGGTGATGAAAGTCCGAAGGACATTCTGCTCGGCGGCCGCAGTTGGAAGGTCGTCGCGGTGGACTGGGGCCGTCGCGTCGTGTCGCTCGAACCCGGCAGTGGCGGTGGTCAGGCGAGATGGACCGGCGCCGGGCGCGTCGTCAGTGAGGAGATCAGCCAGGGCATTCGCGCCGTGATGCTCACCGGCCATCTGCCTGGCACACGACTCTCGAAGCGCGCGACCGAGCGCCTCCATACCCTCAGGGTTAGCCTGCCACTGCCAGTGGAGCGC
Source organism: Rhodocyclaceae bacterium (assembly GCA_041916775.1). Classification (GTDB taxonomy): domain Bacteria; phylum Pseudomonadota; class Gammaproteobacteria; order Burkholderiales; family Rhodocyclaceae; genus UBA2357. The sequence goes on from JAYRYZ010000010.1 coordinate 137,828, forward strand.
GGAAGATGGCTGATCTCCAGGGAAGAGAACGGCCGCTACTCTCTCTGGACTTTTGCGGGCACGGTGGCCAACCGTCGTCTCTGCCGCCAACTTCGATCCTCCGCCGGCGCCACACGCTTCGACGAGATGACCGTGCAAACCCATCGTGACCCCACCGAGTACCTCGGCAACCGGACCCTCGATGAGCCGATCTCGCCCTCCGAACTGGAATCACTCTCAAGCGGCTTGAAGTTCGCCGAGTGTTTGCCCGACGAGTTGTTGCGGGAGTCGGTCGAATTGCGATGGTTTGGCGGACCCCTTGCCAACTGAGTCGTCATGGCCAGCTGCCAACACACACCCTTCATTCGTCATGCAGTATGACTGGCCCACACCAGTGTCCCCTGGAATGCCCATGAGCCATCGTCGGTCTGACCAACTCTCGAGTTTGTCAGTGATTCTTTGTCACCAGCAGCAACAAGCCCGTTAGCGGCAGTTACCAAGATACTTAAATCGAGCAACCGCTTGCCACTTCAGCCTACGACAGGATCCGACCCAATCCAGCCGTCGGGCTCTTCGTGGTGCGAACGGCAAGTAACCGAGTGAAGCCGTCACCTCGCATGACATGTTGGGGGACGTGAAATTGGTGCTTCGTTCACGCGTCTGCCGTTCGGTCAAGGCCTTGGACTGACGAAACCCGGCCCGCCAACCCTGACCGTACCCTTTCATTCTTATGACTTAAACGTAATTGCAGGGTCACTGCCCTGTCAGTCGCTGGCTCCTATGATCGAGTCCATGGTTGCTCAAGCATGAGCAGCCAATCTGGACAAGGAGCCCATCATGAAAAAGTCGATCATCGCCGTTCTCGCCGTCTCGGCCATCAGCACCCTTGGATCTTCCGCTGCGTTCGCACACGAAGACTATTCCGAGGGCGGTGCGCTGCACTGGCTCGAGCATGTCCAGGCACGCGCTTCGAGCCCGACTGAGCGAGAGCTGGCCACATATGGCTACGCGAGCAACGCCACGCCCTCCCGCACCGTGATCGTCAATGCGGACACGCGCTACATCAACGTCACGCGGCTCGAGACGGTTGCCCTGAAGGTCGGTGACAAGACGGTCAACTGGACCTTCGACACCCTCGGCACAAACAGCTTTCCGCTTTCGAAGGTGGTCCAAGGGGGCGACAAGGTGACTGTCTATCTCGAAGAAAGCCCCCTTTACCGCAGCGGCTCCTGATAGCACCAAGCTTCCCCAGGAACCAAGGCGGGTAAGGCATCGGGCAATCTTCTATGGAAGAGGCCTGATGCAATGTTCAGCAATTATTTGTAGTTGATTCAAGGAGACGAGCATGTTGAAGAAAGCACTGATGGTCGCGGCACTTGGGATTGCCACCACATCGGCCTTCGCGGTCGATGTCGAGCGGGTCGAAAAGTCCATCCCCATGAAGGATGGCTCGACGGTCCACATCTTCAAGGATGGGAAAATGGGCATGGAGGACAAGATGGGCCGTGCGGTGAGGATGAAACACGGCGAAGTGATGGAGACCAAGGATGGACAGAAGATCATGATGCACGGCGACGAGGTCATGCGTCTCGACAGCATCCTTCGCCACGACACCCGTAACTGATTCGCACGTTTCAGGATGAACTTGCCCCCGGTGTCGATCCCGGGGGCTTTTCTGTCGACCTTTTTCAGGATCGGCGGGTTTGATTGATCAAACTCACTCTGCCCCGCGCGCATGCATGGTGCCCCAAACTCAAAGGCGCCTTGCTTGCAGGCAATGAGGAATCTGCGCGTCGGCATCTCCCTCTACTTCGCAAGCGGCGCTCTGGACCAAACGATCCGTCGAACTACCGCAGGCGAGGAATGAACGCCGGCGTGCGGTCGCGGTATGAGCGATAGGCATCACCGAATGCCTCGATCGCATCGAGTTCTTCCCGGCGGGCGAGCCTGGCGTACACGATCAACAGAACCGGGAACATGATCAGCGTGATCAAGGTCGGCCATTGCAGCAAAAAGCCGAACATGACCAGAACGAAAGCGACGTATTGCGGGTGTCGAATGCGTGCGTACGGGCCACTGTCGGCGACGCGGCGGGTGCGCTGAGCCTCGAGGAGTACGGGCCAGGCCTTTGCCAAGAGCCAGAAGCCACCGACGATGAACACCGTGCTCAAGAGGTGAAACGGGCCGAAGTGCGGGTTACTGCTCCATCCGAACATCACCTCCAAGAGGTGCCCCGAGTCGTGGGCAAAAAAATCGATTCCCGGAAATTTCGAAGACAGCCACCCCGAGAGCAGGTAGATCGTCAACGGAAAGCCGTACATCTCGGTGAAGAGCGCGAGGATGAAGGCCGAGTAAGCGCCCAAGGATCGCCAGTCCTGGCTTGTGCGGGGACGCGTGAAGCTGAATGCGAAGGCGATGAAGAACAGCGAGTTGATGATAACCAGTGACCACAAGCCGTAACTCGACGTCTCACTCATCTCGATCTCCCGTGGCATCACGCATCATGGTTACCTTGGTCTTCAGCCGGCGTTCGTTTTCTCTTGTGGCCGTGACCGCGATGCATGAAGACGTGCATCAGGGGGCACGCAAGCAAGATGAGCCACGGTAGGTAGCCGAGCACATGGAGCCGATGCTCGACGATGAGGAGAACGGCCGCTAGCCCGACGAAGACCAGAAAAACACGGCGAACCCTTAGGTTTGATGCAGCCCGACCGGATGGACGGGGCTCGACTTCAGTCTCGGCTTTCATGAGACAGCTCCTTGTGAGCAAACATCGACATGCCGGGGTCGGGATGGCTTCCAACGAACGAGACAACGCGAGACGCGGTTCGTCTGCCCAGCTTTCCGGGCTGGCGAATCGAGGACGATCAAATCCTTTTCCGTCCGAGGCGCAACGCGTTACCGACCACCGACACGGAACTCAAGCTCATCGCCAGGGCCGCAATCAGCGGTGACAGCAGCAGCCCGAACGCTGGATAGAGCACCCCGGCCGCGATCGGTACGCCCGCTGCGTTGTACAGGAAGGCGAACACGAGGTTCTGATGCATGTTGCGCACGGTGGCGACGGAGATGCTGCGTGCGGTGGCGATGCCCCGGAGATCGCCCTTGACCAGCGTCAGGTGAGCGCTGTTCATCGCGACGTCGGTCCCGGTGCCCATCGCGATACCCACGTTCGCCCGCGCCAGCGCCGGGGCGTCATTGATGCCATCGCCAGCCATGGCGACGATGCGACCTTCGGCCTGGAGTCTTCCGACCAGATCGTTCTTGTCGGCGGGCTTCACTTCGCCATACACCTCGTCGATGCCCAGACGGGCGCCGACCGCACGCGCCGTGGTGAGCCCATCGCCCGTGGCCATGATGATCCGGAGCCCGCTTGCGCGCAGCGCATCGAGCGCTTCAAGGGTCGTGGATTTGATCGGATCGGCAACCGCGATCAGGCCGGCGAGCACGCCGTCGACCGCCAGATACATCACGCTCGCGCCCTCGAGCCGCAGCGCCTCGGCACGCTCGGCGAGCCCGCGCCAGTCGATGCGCTCATCGTCCATCAACGCGGTGTTGCCCAAGGTCACGCGGCGGCCATCGACCGTGCCGCGCACGCCGATGCCGGACGAGGACTCGAAAGTCTCCGGTGTGCTGAGCGCGAGACCGCGCTCGCGGGCCTCGGTCACGATGGCGTGGGCGAGTGGGTGCTCGCTGCCCTGATCGAGGCTGGCTGCGATGCGAAGCACGTCGGCCTCCGTCCCGCCCGGCGCGGCCACCACACTATGGAAGGCAGGGCGTCCTTCGGTCAGGGTGCCGGTCTTGTCGACGATCAGGGTGTCGACCTTGCGCAGCGACTCGATCGCCGCCGCATCGCGGAACAGCACGCCCTGGGTGGCGGCCTTGCCGGTCGCGACCATCACCGACATCGGCGTAGCCAGGCCCAGTGCGCAGGGGCAGGCGATGATCAGCACCGCCACCGCGTTGATGAGGCCGTAGGCCCAGCTCGGCTGGGGCCCGAAGAGTCCCCAAACGACGAACGTGGTGAGGGCAATGAGCACAACGACGATGACGAACCAGCCCGCGACGACATCGGCCAGGCGTTGCATCGGCGCGCGCGAGCGCTGGGCCTGCGCGACCATCTGCACGATCTGCGACAGCATGGTCTGTGCGCCGATCTTCTCGGCGACCATGACCAGCGCTCCACTGGTGTTGAGCGTGGCGCCAATCACCTTGTCCCCGGGGCGTTTGGTCACCGGGATCGGTTCGCCGGTCAGCATCGATTCATCGACAGCGCTTTCGCCTTCGGCAACGGAACCATCGACGGGCACCTTTTCGCCCGGACGAATGCGCAGCCGGTCGCCGGGGTGGACGTGCGTCAACGGGATGTCCTCTTCCGTGCCATCCGCACGAATGCGGCGCGCGGTCTTGGGCGCGAGGCCGAGCAGCGCCTTGATCGCGGCGCCGGTCTCCGAGCGCGCCTTGAGCTCCAGCACCTGCCCCAACAGCGTCAGCGAGATGATCACCGCTGCCGCTTCGAAATACACCGCGACGTGTTCGCCCATGCGAAACGAGGCCGGAAATACCCCCGGCGCAACGGTGGCGACGACGCTGTACACATAGGCGGCGCCAACCCCCAGTCCAATCAGCGTCCACATGTTCGGGCTGCGGTTGCCGATCGACTGTGCGCAGCGCACGAAGAACGGCCAGCCTGACCACAGCACGACCGGTGTCGACAGGGCCAGCTCGACCCAGGGGCGTGCGGCCCCCAACATCGGATCGAAGAAACCGCCGGACATGGCGATCACCGTCACGATCACCGTCAACGGCAGCGTCCACCAGAAGCGGCGGCGGAAGTCGGCGAGTTCGGGATTGTCGTCGTCCTCGAGCCCCGGCATCACCGGCTCGAGCGCCATGCCGCATTTCGGGCAGGTGCCCGGTCCGATCTGGCGAATCTCGGGATGCATCGGGCAGGTGTATTCGGTGCCGGGCGCCGGAGCGCTCTCGGCCGAAGCCTGGCTTGTCTGCGGTGCCAGATACCGCGCCGGATCGGTCTCGAACTTGCCTTGGCACTTCGCACTGCAAAACCGGTATTCGTGCCCGGCGTGAATCGCCCGGTACGGTGAGTCGGGCTTCACGGTCATGCCGCAGACCGGATCGGTGTCCTTGCCTGTCGAGGCATGCTCGTGGCGATGAGTGTGGCCGGAATGGCCACCCTGCGAATGTTCGTGGGTCATGATGCTTCTCCCCGGCGTTTGTTGTTATCGAATGCCGACCTTGCGCTGTTCACCACGGATGAATGCCGTGACATGAGCGACCTCGTCCGACGTCAGGCCGGGAACAGGTGCCATGTCGCCGAACTGCCAGTGGTGGGCGCGCACACCGTTCGCTACCGCCAACTGAAAGGCGATATCGGCGTGATGACTGGGTTCGTAGACCTTATGGAGCATGGGCGGCCCCTTGTCCGAGCCCTTGAGGTCGGTCCCATGGCAAGCGGCACAGTGCTGTGTGTAGAGCCCCTTTCCTTGCCCAGGATTGGGCATCAGCCCCGGAGAGGGCTGCGGGATCGTCCAGCCTTGCGCCGCTGCGCTCGAAATCAAGACGCCCGAAAGCGCCGCAATGACGACGCCACGGCCTAGGCACGCCTCTGTCATCGGCATCTCAGCGCTTCTCCGAGTCGGTGTCGTTACTGTGGTGCCCGCCGTGATGTCCGCCATGGCCAAACAAGTGCATCAGGGGACACAGCAACAGGATCAGATACACCCAGTTGCCCGACACATGCGCCCAGTGTTCGCGCAGCAGGAAGAACAGTGCGATCGCCGCCAGCATCAGGCCAGCGATGACGCCGGGGGAGCGATACCAGGCGACAGATCGAGGGTGTCCAGGATCATGAGCAGGCTTCGTGTTCATGGCTTCATACCTTGCGGGTCGGCGAACGGTGAACGGCTGCGGGCGGCTTCGAGCAGCACGGCGAGAGCGGGGCATCCCGGTGGGCTCGCTCGTTCTCGCGACACCAATTCTTGAAGGATTGCCAGAGGGATTTCAGCCAGGCAAGCATCGCAATGCTCCTCGTCACGTTCAGCGGCGGCCTCGGGAACGGGGCCTTGGAAACAGGCTACGCCCCCGATGCTGTCGCGCCGCTGACCGGTGCATTACAAATTCGACACCGTGACCAGCGCCTGCGCGGGTGCTGTCTTGGCGCTGCGGCGCAACTCCCACTGCTTGACCAGCGCATACAGCGCCGGAATCACCGCCAGCGTTAGTACCGTCGAGGACACCATGCCGCCCACCATCGGCGCGGCAATGCGGCTCATGACCTCGGCGCCGGTACCGGTGCTCCACATGATCGGCAACAGGCCGGCCATGATCGCGACCACGGTCATCATCTTCGGCCGCACGCGCTCCACCGCGCCTTCCATGATCGCCTCGTAGAGATCGGCGACACCCGCCTCGCGGCCTTCGGCCTGCCTGCGCTCGCAAACGGCCTTCCACGCATGGTCGAGGTAGATCAGCATGATCACGCCCGTCTCCGCCGCCACCCCGGCGAGGGCGATGAAGCCCACCGCCACCGCCACGCTCATCTGGTAGCCCAGCCACCACATCAGCCACACCCCGCCCACCAGCGCGAAAGGCACCGACAGCATCACGATCAGCGTCTCGGTGAGCCGGCGGAAGTTGAGGTAGAGCAGCACGAAAATGAGTGCCAGCGTCACCGGCACCACGATCTTCATCTTCTCCTTGGCGCGCTCCATGTTCTCGAACTGGCCGCTCCAGGTCGCGTAGTAGCCCTGCGGGAATTCGACCTCTTCGGCCACCGCCTGCTGCGCGCGCTTGACGAAGGCGCCGAGGTCGGGCTCGCGGGTGTCGACATACACATAGGCCGCCAGCAGCGCGTTCTCGGTGCGGATGCCCGGGGCGCCGCGCGTCAGCTTCACCTCGGCGAGCTGGCCGAGCGGAATGGGCCCGTTCATGGTGGGAACATAGACGTCCGAGGCAAGCCGCGCCGGGTCGTCGCGCAGGCCGCGCGCATAGCGCACCGACACGCCGTAGCGCTCCAGGCCTTCGACCGTGGTCGTCACCATCTCGCCGCCGAGTGCGGTGGCGATCACGTCCTGCACCATGTCGATGGTGAGCCCGTAGCGCGCGAGCTGGTCGCGGCGCGGCACGATGTCCACGTAGTAGCCGCCGGCCACGCGCTCGGCGTAGGCGCTGCTCGCGCCCGGCACCTTGCGCACCGCTGCCTCCACCGCCTGCGCCACCTTCTCCAGCGTCTCCAGGTCCGTGCCGAACACCTTGACCCCCACCGGGGTGCGGATGCCGGTGCTGAGCATGTCGATGCGGGCCTTGATCGGCATGGTCCACGAGTTGGCCAGGCCGGGGAACTTGAGTGCGGCGTCCATCTCGGCAATGAGCTTGTCGGTGGTCATGCCCGGGCGCCACTGGTCCTGGGGCTTGAGGTTGATGACGGTCTCGAACATCTCGAGCGGCGCCGGGTCGGTCGCGGTGTTGGCGCGGCCGGCCTTGCCGTACACCGATTCGACCTCGGGGAAGGTCTTGATGATGCGGTTGGTGGTGGCGAGCAGGCGCCCGGCCTCGGTGACCGACATGCCGGGCAGCGCCGCCGGCATGTAGAACAGCGTGCCCTCGTTGAGGGTCGGCATGAACTCCGAGCCGATCTGGCGCGCGGGCACGAGGGTGGCGGCCATCGCCAGCACCGCGAGCAGCAGCGTCACCAGCTTGAAGCGCAGCACGCCCTGGATGATCGGCCGGTACAGCCAGATCAGCAGCCGGTTCACCGGGTTCTTCGCCTCGGGCAGGATTCGCCCGCGCACGAAGAACAGCATCAGCACCGGCACCAGGGTCACCGACAGCAGCGCGGCGCCGGCCATGGCGAAGGTCTTGGTGAAGGCGAGCGGCGAGAACAGCCGGCCCTCCTGCCCCTCGAGCGCGAACACCGGCAGGAAGGACACGGTGATGATCAGCAGCGAGAAGAACAGCGCCGGCCCGACCTCCTTGCAGGCCAGCACGATCGCGGCGCCGCGCGCCTTCTGGTCCGCCCCTGCGGGCAGGCGCTCGATGTGCTTGTGCGCGTTCTCGATCATCACGATCGCCGCATCGACCATCGCCCCGATCGCGATTGCGATGCCGCCCAGACTCATGATGTTGGAGCCCAGGCCGAGCGAGCGCATGGCAATGAAGGCAAACAGGATGCCGAGCGGCAGCGTGATGATCGCCACCAGCGCGCTCCTCACATGGAGCAGGAAGATCACGCACACGGCAGCGACGATCAGGCTTTCCTCGAGCAGCGTCCATTGCAGGTTGCCGATCGCGCGCTCGATGAGCTCGGAGCGGTCATAGACCGGCACGATCTCGGCGCCCGCCGGCAGCCCGGGCGTGATCTCGGCGATCTTGGCCTTGACGTTGGCGATCACGTCGAGCGCGTTCTGGCCGAAGCGCGCCATGACGATGCCGGAGGCGACCTCGCCTTCTCCGTTCAGCTCGGCGATGCCGCGCCGCTCGGCCGGCACCAGCTCGACGCGGGCCACGTCGCCCACGCGGACCGGCGTGCCGCGCTCGGCCTTGAGCACGATATCGGCGATGTCCTGCACGCTTTGCAGGTAGCCGCGCCCGCGCACCATGTACTCCTTCTCGGCGAGTTCCAGCACGCGGCCGCCGACGTCGCGGTTGGAGGCGCGGATGGCTTGCGTGACCTGGTCGAGCGTGATGCCGTAGCCGGCGAGGCGCAGCGGATCGACGGTGACCTGGTACTCGCGCACGAAGCCACCGATGCTGGCGACTTCCGACACGCCCTGCGCCTTGGTGAGCTGGTAGCGCACGTACCAGTCCTGCAGGCTGCGCGTGTCGGCCAGGCTCATGTCCTTGCCGAGCACGGCATATTGGTAGACCCAGCCCACGCCGGTCGCGTCCGGCCCGATCTGCGGCGCCACGCCCTGCGGCAGGCGGCCGGCGGCCGAACTCAGGTACTCGAGCACGCGCGAGCGCGCCCAGTAGATGTCGGTGCCGTCCTCGAAGATCACATACACGTAGGACGCGCCGAACATCGAGAAGCCGCGCACCACCTTCGCGCGCGGCACCGCCAGCATGGAGGTGGTGAGCGGATAGGTGACCTGATCCTCGACCACCTGCGGCGCCTGGCCGGGGTAATCGGTGTAGACGATCACCTGCACGTCGGACAGGTCGGGCAGCGCGTCGAGCGGCGTGTGCTTGACCGCGTAGAGGCCACCGCCAATCAGGAACAGCGTGGCCAGCAGGACGAGGAAGACGTTGCGTGCCGACCAGTCGATGACGCGGTCGAGCAGGCCGGGTGCTGCCGGTCTGGCTGCCGCGTCGGTTGGCACGACGTTCGAAGAGTCTGTCACAGGGGCATGCATCTCAGTGCCCCCCGTGACCGCCGGCGCTCGGTGCAGGCGCAGTGCCTGCAACCGGCTCGATGCCTGTGATGATGTACTCGCCTGGCTCACCCGCCTCGAAGACGAACCGCACCGGCGAGCCTGGGGCGATGCTCTTCACCAGCGCCGGATCGGCAATCTTGAAGTCCATGGTCATCGCCGGCCACTGGAGGGCCGGGATCTCGCCATGAGTCATCGTCACGCTGCCGCCTTCGGCGTCGAGCGCATCGAACGTCCCTTGCGCTTCGTAACGGGTCGGGCTCGCTTGAGCCTGATCGCGGGCATCGGGCTCAACCAGGTTGGAGAGTGCCGCCTTGAGCTGGCTCTCCGAGTCGATCAGGAAGTTGGCCGAAACCACCACGCGATCACCCGCAGTCACGCCGTCGAGCACCTCGACCACATCCCGGCCGCGCTGGCCGAGCTTCACCGGCTGCGGCTTGAAGCGGCCTTCGCCGAGCGCAATCAGCACGACCCGCCGTTCGCCATCGTCGATGATCGCCGAGGTCGGCACGGCGACCCTCGGGGTGGCATCACCTGCCGCCAGCGCGATCTGGGCGAACATGCCTGGGCGCAACAGGCCCTCCGGATTGTCCAGTTCCAGACGCACGCGGGTGCTGCGCGTGGCGGCGTCGAGGGTTGGATAGAGGTAATCGACCCGCGCCGCGAAGCCGCGACCGGGATAGGCCTCGAGCGTCACCTGCGCGCTCTGGCCGACCTGCACGCGGGCGAGATCCTGCTCGAAGACGTCGGCGATGATCCACACCTTCGACAGGTCTGCGATGCGGAACAGTGCCTCGCCCGGCATGAAGCGTCCGCCTTCGATGGCCTCCTTCTCCAGCACCACGCCGCTCGCCGGGGCGTGGAACACCTGGCGCGCGCCGGCCTGGCCGGCCACCTGCAGGTTGCGCAGGCGCGCACGGGTCGCCTCGGCCAGCCGACGGGCGGATTCGCTCGCCAGCGGATCATGGGCCGCGTTCTGGCTGGCCAGGCGCTCGGCAATGCGCAGTTCCTCGCCGGTGGATTGCAGTTCCGGGCTGTAGGCGGTGAACAGTGGCTGGCCCTTCTTCACCGGGTCGCCGACCGCATTCACATGCAGGCGCTCGATCCAGCCCTCGAAGCGCGGTGCCACCACCACCTGCCTGCGCTCGTCGAGCTCAATCCGGCCGCTCGCGCGCACCGCCGAATCCACGGCGCGCAGTTCAACCTCGGCAGTCTTCACCCCCAGGGTCTGGATGCGCGCGGGGCTGACCACCACTGCGCCACTGTCGTCCGGCTGGTCGTCGGCATAGACGGGGATGTAGTCCATGCCCATCGAATCCTTCTTCGGCACGGGCGAGGTGTCGGGCAGGCCCATCGGGTTGCGGTAGTAGAGGATCTTGCGTTCGCCGTCGGCCGGGGCTGCGCTATCGCTTTGCGCCTGGCTTTCGGTGATCAGCGGAACTGGATTTCCAGCATTTTGCAGGTGCGCAATCCAGTACCCCGCACCTATGGCAATCGCCACGCCCGCAGCGATCGCCGTCATTCGAATGGCTGAGCTCACTTCAGATCCCCTGTCAGTTTCTTGATTTCTGTCAGCGCCAGGCGCGTGTCGAGCTCGGTCTTCAAGCGTTGAGTCCGGATGTCGATGAGCTGGCGCTCGGCTTCGATCACGCTGTCGAAGTCGACCTTGCCGCTGCTGAGCGCGGCCTGACTTGCATCCCGGGTGGCCTGGGCCTGCGGCAGCAGCGTATGTTCGAGCAGGCGCAAGGTCTCGCGGCCCTGCGCGTACATCGACCAGGCGATACCCAGTTCGCCGGATGCGCGCGCCTTGGCATCCTCCCGCCGCGCCTCGGCCGCCATCAGCATGTATTCGGCTTCGCGCTCCTTGGCGCGACGGCTGGACTGTTGCAGCGGGATCATCACCTCGAACATCACGTCCCAGGACGACTTACCTTCATCAGGACGGTTGTTGCGCACGCCAACAGCGAAGTCCGGCAAGCGTTCCTGATACGTTCGTTCGCGCTCGGCACGCGCCACATCGATGCCGTAGGTCGCGGCATTCACTTCCGGATTAGCGCTCGCCGCCGACTCAAAAAGGGCGCCCGCCTCCAGCTGCTCGGGCAAGGGGGCTGGATCTGCGGGTGTGGCGAGCGGCGCATCATGCGCCCGGCCGAGCAGGCCGTTGAGCCCCGCTGCCAGCCCCTTGCGCCGCTGTTCGACCTCCACGAGCGCGAGGCGCTGGGCAGTGATTTCGCGCTGCATGCGCAGCACCGCCTGCTGCGGCAGCAGACCCAGCTCGTAACGGGTGAGGCTCAGCGCCTCCAGGCTTTGCAGCAGGGTCAAGCCCTCGCGGTTGAGGACGAGTTCGCGGTCGGCGGCGTAGTAGCGCAACCACAGCGTCTCGATCTTTGCCGCGAGCTCAGCCCAGGAGGTATCGCGCATCGCATCAGCCTGGGTCGCCTGGGCTTCGGCGGCCTTCACCGCCAGCTCGCGCTTACCCCACCCGGGTAGCGGCTGGGTGATGCGGTAGCGGGTCTCGCCCACCTGGCCGGGCAGCAACGACGCCGAGCGCCCGCTCATGGTGTTGGTGGCGTCCATCAGCTCGACCTCGAACGTCGGGTCGGGCAGCGCACCGGCGGGCGTCACGCGCTCCTGCGCTGCGGACGCTTCCGCGCGGGCAGCGGCAAAGCCGGGGTTGCTGTGGCGCGCATATTCAATCAGCGCCTGGGGGCTCGAGCCGAGCGTTGGAGTGTCGGGCGAACCCTGTGTCCAGGCACTGCCACTTCCCAGCGTGAGCGCGACCACCAGTGCAAGCGCTGCAGGACGTAGCAGGTGAGATGAGGGTACTGCGAACGGGGATTTCATCGAGAAACGATTCCGGCAGGCGGTCAAGTGCATGCGCAGGCCCTTCGCCACCCGCCTCGTCGTTCAGCCACTCAGTGGGGCATCCCCACGGCTGGCCGGTCAGAGTGGAACGCGACGCACCTGCGGGATAGGCGTCACTGGGCGGGCTCGAGAGACGTCACGGTCAGCGCACCGCCGACCTTCTCGACCGCGAACCGGATCTTGTCGCCCGCCTTGACCTGATCAAGCATGCCCGGCTCGGACGCGCGGAACACCATGGTCATCGCCGGCATGCCGAGCGACTCCAGGGGGCCATGGGCAATGGTCAGCTTGCCAGCCGACTTGTCGATCTTCTTGACCGTGCCCTCGGCCAGCTTGGCGTTGGCTTCGGCCGGGGCACTCGCCCCGCCGTGATGTGCATCGTGATCGGCCTGTGCGAACGCAAGCGGGGCGCCGCCGCCGAGCAAGGCCAGGAGCGCAGTGGTGATGAGGGTCTTTTTCATGATGGGCTTCTCCAAGGGTTCAAATTCTGTGTGAGTTCGAGAGTGAGCACGATTATGCGAAGCGCTCACCAACGGGACGCTGACGCACGGATTACATTTCTGTCAGCCGACCTTGATCGTGCCGATCATGCCGGCCTGGAAGTGGCCGGGAATCAGGCAGGCGAACTGGAAGTCCCCCGCACGGTTGAAGTGCCAGATCATTTCTCCGCGCCCACCTGGCGCGACATGCGACATCCACGGTTCGTCATGTTCCATCTCCGGGAAGCGCTGCATCATCTCCGCGTGCTCGGCAAGCGTCTTGGGCGTACCGACCACCATCTCGTGCATCACCGCGCCTCGATTTTCGTGGGTGAATCGGATCGTCTCGCCCAGACGCACCTCGATGCGGTCCGGAACGAAGCGCATCTCATCGGTCATCACGATGGCGATCGCGCGCGAGACGGCTTTCGCGTCCCCCGCAATCCCCCATTGCTGCTGCTCCTTGGGGGTATCGGACGCTGCTTTGTCGGCATGTTCGGCATTGCCATGGGCGAACGTGCTGCGGTGAACGGCAAGCACACCGGCGGCAAGGCTGGTGGCCAGAAATCGACGACGACTTTTCATGGGAATCTCCTTCTCTGTGGGTTGAATCTTGTTGGTGTTGTCGTGGGGGCTGATTACGAGGCGATCGACTTCAATGCCCCTGATGGCCGGCAGGCTTGCGAACCGTCATCTCGACCGATCGCGCAGGCTCGGTGCGCGGCATGCTCGAGGGTCCGGCTGCAGCACTGCGCGCCGGTTCGGGTAGCGCCGCGCCCGCCCACTCGTAGGCCACCGTCCCCTTCGGGTGCTTGAACCAGCCCGGGTCGCGGTAGTCGCCCCGCTGCTGCTCGCGGCGCACCTTGAGCACGGTGAACATGCCGCCCATCTCGACGGCGCCGAACGGCCCCTGCCCGGTCATCATCGGCAGGGTGTTGTCGGGCAGGGGCATCTCCATCTCGCCCATGTCGGCCATGCCGCGCTCGCCCATCAGCATGTAATCGGGTACCAGCTTCTGGATGCCCTCGACCAGGCCGCGATGGTCGACGCCGATCATGGTCGGCACGTCGTGGCCCATCGCATTCATGGTGTGGTGCGACTTGTGACAGTGCATCGCCCAGTCGCCCTCCTCGTCGGCGATGAACTCGATCTGGCGCATCTGGCCGACGGCGACGTCGGTGGTGACCTCGGGCCAGCGCGACTCCGGCCGCGTCGGCCCGCCGTCGGTGCCGGTAACCTCGAACTCGTGGCCGTGGATGTGGATCGGGTGGTTGGTCATCGTCAGGTTGCCGATGCGCACCCGCACGTGGTCGCCCTTCCGGACATTGAGCGAGTCGATGCCGGGGAAGGCGCGGCTGTTCCAGGTCCACAGGTTGAAGTCGAGCATGGTATTGATCTTCGGTACATAACTGCCAGGCTCGATGTCGTAGGCGTTGAGCAGGAAGCAGAAGTCGCGATCGACGCGCGCAATGTGCGGATGCGCCTCGCGCGGATGCGTGACCCAGAAGCCCATCATGCCCATCGCCATCTGCACCATCTCGTCGGCGTGCGGGTGGTACATGAAGGTGCCGGGGCGGCGGGCGACGAACTCATAGACGAAGGTCTTGCCCGGCGGGATCTGCGGCTGGTTGAGGCCGCCGACCCCGTCCATGCCGTTGGGCAGGCGCTGGCCGTGCCAGTGGATGGTGGTGTGCTCGGGCAGGCGGTTGGTGACGAAGATGCGCACGCGGTCGCCCTCGACGACCTCGATCGTCGGCCCGGGCGACTGGCCGTTGTAGCCCCACAGCCGCGCCACCATGCCGGGGGCGATCTCGCGCTCGACCGGCTCGGCGACGAGGTGGAACTCCTTCACGCCGTTGCGCATGCGCCAGGGGGCGGTCCAGCCGTTCAAGGTGACGACCGGGTCGTAGGGGCGTCCGTCTGGTGGCGACAGTGGGGCCGCCGTTACGGCGCTGGTCTGGATCACGGGCTCGGGCAGCGCCGCGAGCGCGGCGCGGTTGACGGTTCCGGCAGCGGCCAGCAGGCCTGCCCCGGCGAGAAAGCTGCGTCGGGTGGTCATGATCGTCTCCGGATAGGTCAGTGGCCACCACCGGCTTGCGCCGGTGATGCGCTTGATTGAAGGCTGAGCGGCGCGATCGGCTGGCCGAGCAGGCTGGCCTTGAGCCCAGCCTCGGCGCGCCAGAAGTCGCGTTCGGCCTCGATCGCCTGCACCACGCTCGCCGACTGCGCGCGCGCGGCGGCAAGCAGCTCGAACACGCCGATCAGCATCCCGTTGTACTGGAGCACCGACTCTTCGGTGATGTTCTGACGCAGCGGGACCACCTCGTTGCGGTAGTGGCGCGCGAGATCGTATGCACTGCGATAGCCCTCGTAGGCTACCCGGACCTGGGAGCTGGCGTTACTGGCAAGCTCGAGCGTGCGATTGAAGGCCGCGAGATAGCGGGCCTCGCCGCCGGCGCGCGCCGCGTCGCCGAGGTCGAACAGCGGCAAGGGCAGCTCGAGCTCGAAGCCGCGCTGGGTCGATTCGCCGGTCTCGCTGTTGCGCACGCCGGCCACATGCAGGCCATTGACGACGCTGGTGACCCGCGTGAGGCCCAGGCTCTTCGCCGTCCGGTCGAGATCGGTGCGGGCGATGCGCACGTCGAGCCGGTTCTCCAGCAACGCCGCACCGGCGGTGGCTTCGTCCATCGGCGCCTCGGGCAAGGCCGGCAACTGATCGGGCAGACGCAGCGCCTGCGCCTGGCTCGGAGTGAGGCCCAGACGCTGGATCAGGGTTTCGCGTGCGGCGGTGGCGTTCTGGCGGGCGCGGATCAGGTTGGCCGTTTCCTCGGCGGCGAGCGCCTGTTCGCGCGCGCGCTGCAGGCGGCTGAAGTTGCCGGTGGCCTGCATCCGACGGGCGAGCTCGGCAGCGGTCCCGGCGGCCGTGGCCACCTCCTCGCGGTAGCGCGCGACCTGTCGCGCCGCGACCGCATCGACCCAGGCCTGGCGCACTTCAGTGACGGTGCTCAACAGCGCAATCGAGGACTGCAGCCGGGTCTGCTGCTGGCGGAACTCGGCCTGCTCCAGCCGCGCGGGCAGAAACAGCAGGTCGAACAGCGAGATGCCGAGCGAACGGCCGATGTCGAGTTCGCGCCCCTCGGCGCCCGAGCGAAACAACCGCTCGAAGGTGAACACCGGATTGCCGATGCGGGCCGAACCGGTCGCATCCGCCGAGGCCACGGCGGCTTCCGCCAGCAGGGACTGGAACGCCGGGCTGTAGCCCAGCGCGATGCGCACCGCGTCGTCGATCGCCAGCGGCTGTGCGAGCAGGCGATCGACCTCGGCGCGCATCGCCTCGCGCTCAGGGTCCGAGCGCAGCCAGCGCACCTCGCTACCCGTCTGCTCGCGCGCAAAGCGCTCGACCTCAGCGAAGTTCTCATCGATCGCAACGCTGGCGCACCCGGTCAGTACGGTGGCGGCCAGCAAGGATATGGGGAGACGGGCTCTCATCGCTCGCCCCCTTTCGAAGTCGGCGTGAGGTGGCCCATGTGCCCGCCGAGACGTCCAGCCTCGTCGTTGGCATCCTTCCACGACCGCAAGGGCTCATCGACACGGTAGGGCCGATATTCGTTCAGGGGCGAGCGATAGACCGGAAGGGGCTGAGGCTTGGGTTGCTCACTCGCTGGGGCAGTCTGGGTCGCGCCGAGCGCGGGGTCAGCGGGGCTTGATGGCGAGGAGGACTCGGCCTGCGCGCCCGACACGAGCGCCACGGCGACGGCCAATCCTCCACCGAGGTGGATGATTCGTCTCTGCATGGGGAATGTCTCTTTGTTGGTCTTGTGTTGAACCGGACGCAGAGCGACCGACGAACTCGCCGCTCCGCGTCTCAATGCTCAGTTGGGCATCGCCGGCTTGGCGGCCGGGTGCATCTTCATCATGTTCTGCATCATGCCCATGTGCTCTTGCATCATCTTCATGTGCTCCTGCATGAGCTTGGGATCCATCATCATGCCGCCCATGGGTCCAGCCCCGGGTCCAGGGCCACTACCCTTCATCATCGGACCAGCCCCCATCTGCCCCCCCATCATCGGGCAACCAGCGGGGGTGCCCTGCGATGCAGCCTCCAGGGCCTTGACCTGCTCTTCCATCAGGGCCATGCGACGTTCCGGGTTGGTCTCGGCACGGATCGACTTCATACGTTCCTGAAGCGCGGGGACACTCGCTGCGGGCGGCCAGGCCTGCGCCGGATCGGTCGTCTGAGCGACGACGGGCATGAGCCCGGCGAGACGGTACAAACGCAGTTTCATGATCGATCTCCCATTGTTTGCGGGGTTCCGTCGCGGTACGGAACGCTGTGCCACGCAGAGCATCTTGCGCCCGCCTGCCTGTCGTTGGCCTGACCTGGAAATTACATTTCTGTAAGCCCGGGGGTTATCCAGCACCCCGGGCGCAAAATCGGGCACAGTCAGCACGAAGCGCGTAGGAGCGAAACAATGAAAATTCTGATCGTCGAAGACGAAGTGAAGACCGGCGACTACCTCCGCCAGGGGCTCACCGAAGCCGGGTTCGTCGTCGACCTTGCAAGAGATGGCCTCGATGGGCTCCACCTCGCCCTTAACGGTGACTACGACCTGGTCGTGCTCGACGTGATGCTGCCAAGGCTGGACGGCTGGGGCATCCTGCAAACACTGCGTCGCAGCAGTCGTGAGACCCCCGTGTTGTTCCTGACTGCCCGTGACCAGGTTGAGGATCGGGTTCGTGGCCTTGAGCTCGGCGCCGACGATTACCTGGTCAAGCCCTTCGCGTTTTCCGAGTTGCTCGCGCGCGTTCGCACGCTGCTGCGCAGGGGAAGAAACCACGAACCGGAGACCCTGCGCTCAGCGAACCTGGAGCTCGATTTGCTTCGCCGCCGGGTGAACCGATGCGGGCAGCGCATCGATCTGACCGCCAAGGAGTTTGCCTTGCTTGAACTGCTCCTGCGACGCAAGGGTGAAGTATTGCCCCGCTCACTCATCGCTTCGCAGGTGTGGGACATGAACTTCGACAGCGACACGAACGTGATCGAAGTTGCCGTGCGCAGGTTGCGGGTAAAGGTCGACGACCCCTTTGAGCCGAAGCTGATCCACACCGTGCGGGGTATGGGCTACGTGCTTGAGGCGATGGAGCCGATCTGACGATGATCCGCATTCACTCGCTGACGGCGAGACTGGCAACACTATTTGCCGTCCTCGCTGCGAGCCTGCTTGTGCTGGCAGCGATGCTCTTTGGGCGCATGTTGGACATGCATTTCCAGGAGCTGGACATGCACGAGTTGCAGGGCAAGGTCACGCTCATCCGCAACGCGCTGCAAAGTGTTGATGCGACTGGGGGGCGATCGGAACGCATTGAGGCGCTCGAACGCTCCTTCGTTGGACATGAAAGTGTCGGTGTCCTGGTTCGCGACGTCGAGGGACGCGTCCTGTACATCATCCATCCCGAGCATTTCACCGCCTCCCAGCGGGCAGGCGAACCCCTTTCACGCGCGTTAACCGACTGGACCGTGGATGAGCGCCCCCATCGAGGGCTCGAGGTCAGCATCGCGCTACCGAGCCTTGGGGCGAAGGAGCAGACGATCGAGGCGCTGGTCGCAGTGGATCTGTCGCATCACGTCCACTTCCTCGCGTCGGTACGTCATGCAACTTGGGCGGGCGTCTTCGTCGCTGCCTTGGCGGCGGCGCTATTCGGCTGGTTTGCTGCGCACCGGGGCCTCGCCCCCCTGCGCCGGGTCACCGAAACTGCCCGTCGGCTGTCGGCAAGGCAACTCGGCCAGCGTCTCGCCATCGATGATGCGCCGCTGGAAGTGCGCGACCACGTCGAAGCCTTCAATGGCATGCTCGCTCGGCTCGAAGCCGCTTTCCAGCGGCTCGGCGATTATTCGGCGGATATAGCCCACGAACTGCGTACGCCGATCTCGAACCTGATGACCCAGACCCAGGTCGCGCTGTCGCGGCCGCGCACGCTCGACGAATACCAGGACATCCTGGCCTCGAACCTCGAGGAATACGAGCGCATCGCGCGCATGGTCAGCGACATGCTGTTCCTCGCCAAGGCCGACGAGAACACCCTCGCGCACGCAGGCGAGGCGATCGACCTGGCCCACGAGGCAGACGCACTGATCGACTTCTACGAGGCGCTGGCCGACGAGCGCCAGGTCCGCATCGTGCGCCAGGGCCAAGCGAGCGTTCAGGGTGATCGCCTGATGCTGCGGCGCGCGCTGTCGAACCTGATCTCGAATGCGCTTCGTCACACACCGAAAGAGGGGCAGATCACGATCAGGATTGACGCGGACGCAGCCGGCGTCCGTCTCGCCGTCTCTAATGTCGGCGACCCGATACCCGCCGATCAGATCGAACGGATCTTCGAACGCTTCCATCGCGGTAGCGCCCAGCGCGAATCTCGCGGTGAAGGCGCAGGGCTCGGACTTGCGATCACGCGTTCCATCGTCCAGGCCCACGGGGGTCACATCACTGCGCGCTCCGCTGAAGGTGTCACCTGCTTCACGATCACCTTGCCTCGCAATGAAGCCTCATCACCTTCCTGATCCTGCAAAGTCGACCGGGGTCCCGGCTGTCTGACGGAAATGTAATTTTGAGGTCAGCTTCCCGTTGGGCTCGAAGTGCCAAACTATGCCTCGACGCCATCAACCGGAAGACGAACATGAAGACGAAAACTTTGCTCGGCGGGCTCGTGGCAAGCCTGATGATCGTGAGCGGCGCAGCGTTTGCGCAGGGGCCCGTACGCGTAGAGGTCTACAAGAGCGCTTACTGCGGGTGCTGCGGGAAATGGGTCGAGCACCTGAGAAAGAACGGCTTCGATGTCGTGACGAAAGACGTCGATGATGTCCCCGCAGCCCGCAAGGCACTGGGCATGCCGGACCAATACGGCTCGTGTCACACGGCCAAGGTAGGTTCCTACTCCGTCGAGGGGCACGTCCCTGCGGACGACATCCGACGGCTTCTCTCCGAGTCCCCAAAGGCCATCGGACTGGCTACGCCGGGTATGCCGCAGGGGTCGCCGGGGATGGAGACCTCGACCCCGCAACCCTATGAGACGCTTCTGGTCGGGCTTGACGGAAGCGCGAGGGTTTTTGCCCGACACTGACGGCAGAGCTGGTGAGTATCGACTTTATGAGCGCAGTGCCGGCCGACTTACGAACCACGCTGGCCTCAGCTCGCTCTAGGGCTGGTTTCGGATCTCACCGGTCGCTCGAATGACGACTCTGCTACTACCATGTGTGGCAGCAAATGGCCGATTGCTGCCGTGCTGCACGGTCACCCCAGCCGTCCGCTTTGGCCGATTATGTAGATGCCTCGATTATGTTGAGCCGCCATGGGCGTCGTGCGCCAACCGCCCGGCTGGGGCGGCAGGCGTAGATTTTGATCTCCACATAAACAGAGCGTCCG